>NZ_JANGFM010000001.1:0-967500 GCF_046566805.1 Bacillus sp. BD48
TAGGTCCAGTATCTCCGGTAATACCTGTAGCGCCAGTAGGTCCAGTATCTCCGGTAATACCGGTGGCACCAGTAGCTCCGGTATCTCCAGTAATACCCGTCACACCAGTAGGACCTGTTGGTCCAGTATCTCCGGTAATACCGGTGGCACCAGTAGCTCCGGTATCTCCAGTGATACCCGTCGCACCAGTAGGACCGGTAGCTCCAGTGATACCTGTTGCGCCGGTAGGACCAGTAGCTCCAGTGATACCCGTGGCCCCGGTAGGTCCAGTAGCTCCAGTGCTACCCGTTTCACCAGTAGGTCCGGTATCTCCAGTGCTACCCGTTTCACCAGTAGGTCCGGTATCTCCAGTGCTACCCGTTTCACCAGTAGGTCCAGTAGAACCAGTGATACCCGTCGCCCCAGTAGAACCAGTATCTCCAGTGATACCTGTAGCGCCGGTAGGACCAGTATCTCCAGTGATACCGGTGGCACCCGTTGGTCCAGTAGAACCAGTGATACCTGTAGCTCCAGTAATACCCGTCACACCAGTAGGACCCGTTGGTCCGGTAATACCAGTGGCACCAGTAGGACCGGTTGATCCAGTAATACCCGTGGCCCCGGTAGGTCCAGTAGCTCCAGTAATACCCGTGGCCCCGGTAGGTCCAGTATCTCCGGTGATACCCGTTTCACCAGTAGGACCGGTAGAACCAGTGATACCCGTGGCGCCGGTAGGTCCAGTATCTCCAGTGATCCCCGTGGCCCCGGTAGAACCGGTATCTCCAGTGATCCCCGTCGCACCGGTAGGACCGGTTGATCCAGTGATACCTGTTGCGCCTGTAGGCCCAGTATCTCCAGTAGCTCCAGTATCTCCAGTAATACCGGTGGCACCAGTAGAACCAGTTTCACCCGGTGCTGCTAAAAGTGTGTAATCTGGTGACGTAGCTGGCGTACCTGAAGGTGGTGCAAAATCCACAAGATAAGTACCACCACCATAAGTGATCACTTGCCCTACTGAATATGTTGGTGCCATTACAGGATCATAAGCTTCAACACCACTTAATCCGATCCCAGTAGGACCGGTTGATCCAGTGATACCCGTCGCACCGGTAGATCCAGTAGAACCTGTGATACCCGTCGCCCCAGTAGGTCCGGTAGCTCCAGTGCTGCCCGTTGCGCCGGTAGGACCAGTATCTCCAGTGCTGCCCGTTGCCCCAGTAGAACCAGTAATACCGGTGGCACCCGTTGGTCCAGTAGAACCAGTGATACCCGTCGCTCCAGTATTACCGGTAGCTCCAGTGCTGCCCGTAGCTCCGGTAATACCAGTGGCACCGGTAGGTCCAGTTTCTCCAGAAGCAGCCAAAAGGGTATAGTCGGGGGAGAGTCCAGGTATTCCTGATGGAGCGTCAACATTGGCAATGTAAGTACTGCCATCAAACGTGACCACTTGCCCTGCATCGTAATCTTGTGATTGTGAGGGATTAAAAGGAATGGCGCCGGTTAACCCGCCAGCTGGTCCAGTAGGTCCGATTGGTCCAGGGGGACCTGCTGGGCCTGCCGGGCCTCTTGGTCCAGCTCTTTGATTTGGTTTTGATTGTTTTATCCCTTTTGCAATGTGGCAAGGGTGATTCCCTTGAGATATATTTTGTTTTGGATATTCTTGTTTAATGAATGGACAGTCTCTTTTTCGAGGACGGTCATGACGTGATCTTTTGTAATGAGGCTGTTCATGGTATTTACCGCAAAAGGGACATTTGTGTTCGAATTGATTGTACAAATTGCCCATCTCCTAGAAGTGATATTTCATTTTATGTGCAAATTTTTAAATTGGAAGTAAAACCTAGAAAAACATCATTTCGAAAATCATCGAATCAAATTATTTAAATCTTTCATGGATTTATGTTATGGTGTTGAAAGTATAAAAATAGTATGATATTTGACAGAAATGGGGACATCATTTATGAGTCAATCAGTTTTACAGGGCAAAGCCTATTCCGTTTTAAATTTATCCTCTGTGACAGAAGGAGGCACCATTAAAGAATCTTTTGATCGTAGCATGGATTTAGCAAAAAAGGCGGAGAAGTGGGGCTATCATAGATACTGGCTGGCAGAACACCATAACATGGAAGGAGTTGCGAGCTCTGCAACGTCCGTTTTAATTGGATATATTGCGGGAGGAACCGAAAAAATTCGAGTAGGATCTGGTGGGATTATGCTGCCAAACCACTCTTCACTTGTCATTGCCGAACAATTTGGCACACTTGAGACATTGTATCCGGGGAGAATTGATTTAGGTCTTGGCCGAGCACCAGGGACGGATCAGTTAACAGCAAGAGCGCTTAGACGTAATCTTCATAACGGAGAAGATTTCCCTGAGCAGCTTGAAGAACTTATGCAATATTTCAAGCCGACCGGTCAGGTTAAAAAACATGTAAGAGCTGTTCCAGGAGAAGGCCTGGACATTCCAATTTGGCTCCTTGGTTCAAGTGGTTTTAGCGCTAGGCTAGCAGGAGAACTTGGATTGCCATTTGCCTTTGCAGCACATTTCTCACCTAAAAATACAATTCCTGCGTTAGAGTTGTACAGACAGTCATTTAGACCTTCTGATGTGTTAAAAGAGCCTTATGCCATGGTCGGTGTGACGGTTTTTGCTGCCGATCAAACAGATCGGGCTGAATATCTGGCAACCTCTCATTATCAGCGCTTTTTAAGTCTCATTCGCAATACACCAGGAAAACTGAAGGCGCCTGTCGACAGCATGGACGGCCTTTGGAGTCCATATGAAAAGGCGATGGTGGATGAACAATTAAGTTCAACCATGATCGGGGATAAAGAAAAGGTGAAGAAAGAATTAGAAGCCTTTATTGAAGCTACTCAAGCAGATGAAGTGATGATTAATTCGGATATGTTTGACCATCAAGAAAGAATGCGTTCGTATGAAATCATTGGAGAGATCTTTCAAGAGGCACAAGAAAATTAAACATAAAAAAAGAACTGCACAGAGCAGTTCTTTTTTATTTATGCTTTTGTAAAAATGCGGAATGGTTGTCCGATTGGCAGAACAATACGGCCAAAATGTGTATTCAGGACAACAGCTGCAGAACCATAAAATGAAAGCAGGGAAATAATCAATTCTGCAATACCAGCCATCGTATGAGTCACATCGTACATCACACCAAAAGTGCTAAGGGAAAGACCAATGAATAAGAAATCAATAAAGACGAAAATCAAAAATAACACTTTATGTGTTTCCATTGCACCAATCGTCATAAACAAGCTGAAAATCAAATAACCAATAAACGCAAAACCTAGCTGTTTTGGATCTGCTGCTCCCGCAAGCGTTTTCCCAAAAACGCCGGCTTGAATGAGCCAAGTCGTACCAACGCCCATCCAGAAAAGACCGAATGCGCCAAAGGCAGTGGCTCCAAAAATATTATGATGCTTTGAATCTTGTATGGACGCGATCAACTGCGCGATTCCTCCAAGGAAGATAGCCCAAGGTAAAATAAGGGAAGTACCATCTGTGATTCCTAGTTTTTGTGAGGACGCAACGAGCGTCACCATTGCTAAACCAAACAAACCAAGTGGTGTTGGGTCTGCAATTGATAATCGAATTGCTTGAACATTCTGTTTTTCCATAATGACCTCCTACAATTTGCACTTACAAAAGATACTCGAATTCGATAGAAACGTCAAGCTCTTTTTTAGTAGACACTTGCATCGTCTTCCAAATAAATCTATATTTAATACATATCAAATGTGATAGAAAAAGAGGGATAAAATGAGTAAAGGCTTATCTGGAAAAACAATTGCCATTTGTGGAACGAGAAAAACAGAAGAAATGCGTACTCTTGTCGAAAAGCAAGGAGGACAAGCCGTTATTCGCTCTCTTCAAGGAACCGTATTTTTAGCCAAAGAGGAATTAAAGCCGGGCATAGAGACCTTTGTGAAACAAGGGGCCGACTGGGTGATCTTGACAACAGGCATCGGTACAGATACATTGATTGAGAGTGCAGAAGAGCTGCAGCTTGGTAAAGAATTTATGAACATTCTATCAAATGCACATATTGCTTCAAGAGGGTACAAAACCTTTGCTGCGCTGAAAAAACGTGGAATTCAGCCAGACGTCTCTGATGAAGACGGAACGGTTCGTGACTTGATTTCAAAGCTTGAAGACAAGGAATTTCAAGGAAAACGCGTGATGGTGCAGCTTCATGGTGAAAATGCACCAGCTCTCATTCAGTTTTTACATGACAAGGGGGCAGATGTTTTGCCGCTTTTACCATATCAGCACACACCTCCTGAACCAGAGGCAGCTGAAACGCTGCTGCAAGAAATGAAAGGTGGACAAGTTCATGCCGTCTGCTTTACAACCGCTGTCCAGGTTCACGCCTTTTTCAAACTAGCCGCAGAATGGGGAAGAAAAGAAGAATTGCAAGCATTATTCGAGCAGGACGTGCTGGCAGTAGCTGTCGGGAAAGTCACTGCTGAAGCTTTAAAAGAAGAGGAAGTAGACCGAATTCTTGCTCCGTCACTTGAGAGAATGGGTGCAATGATTATAGAATTATCTCGATATATGGAAAAACAATCAGCACACTCATAAAAAAACGCCTTTCACAAGATCAGTGAAAGGCGTTTTGGTTAGATTGTCCGTTTTCGATTCGTCCGAATTTTTTTGAGTACAAAATAGAGAACAATTAGGACAATGGCAATGACCATAATTGGGGTTGTATAAGCATGAGCAACACTTTGAATATGATCCCATTTTGTCCCAAGCTGCATGCCAAGATAGATAAATAAGATGGACCAAGGAATGGCAGCTAATCCTGTCAAGAAAACAAATTTCCAAAAAGGCATCTTGGCAATACCCGCTGGAATCGAGATGGCATGGCGGACAACAGGGATAAAGCGTGCGGTAAACACTACACCGGTTCCATACCGGTCAAACCAGCGCTCTGCAGTCGCGATATGATGTTCATGGATGAATAAATACTTTCCATACTTTGTTAAAAATGGTCTTCCGCCGTACAGACCGATCCAGTAAATAAAACACTGAGCGAGCGTACCTCCAATGACGCCGGCAATAACAGCTCCAACAAAACCAATTGTGCCTGTTGACACCATATATCCGCCATAGGCAAGTACAATTTCACTCGGAATGATTTCAATCATCAGCCCTAGTGCAACACCTACATACCCAAGGCTTGTCAGCCAGGTTAAAATTTCATTAAAAATGGTTCCCATTCATTTCACTCTGCCTTTAAATACGAATTTTCTTCAAGCATCCTTATAAGAGCCTATGCTTGTTTTGCTTTTCTCATGAGTATGCTTTCTATATATGCCAGCATGGCTTGCGCCTCATCACAGACGCCACATGAACCACCAAGTCTATGTGTTGGCAAGCTCGTCTAGCAGATTTTATCATACCATATTTGCCGGCATCTAGCCGAGCTACATGCTGAACACTTGTTATGTGAAGAATGGTCACCATAAAAGAGAATAGGAAGCATCCGTTTTTTCAATAGATCATGATATAATTTGTTAGATGAAACGAACGGGTGGTGCACAAACATGTATTTAACAATCGCAGAAACAGCTGAATACTTAGAAGTATCAGAAGCGTATATTGAAAAATTAATCCAGCAAAAAAAGATCCGTTACGTATTTGACGGGGAATCTTATCTCATTTATCAAGGGCAGTTTCAAACTCATTTAAAGCAGCTCGAACAATATAAAGAGCTCGTCCAAGAGATCCTAAATGAACCGATTCCGGAAGACCCTGATGTAAAGGATGAAGATTAGAATATTTTTTCAATGGATTCATCATAGACCAATGGCTGCGGGTGATAGAAAGAATAATCTCTATTTCACCTTATGCTTTCTCGATTTATGAAACGGAGCATGCCGAAGTGAAATCACGAATGTTAGAAATCGCAGCTGATGTTCTAGGTACAGTTGCCGCTGAATGGGTAAGGGAACTTTTGAACCAGGCGGACGAAGAATTACTTTATCCGCTTTCGTGGGCAGCAGCCAGCAGTTTGCCAGAAGATGAAGGATTACACCATATCATAGAGAAATTGAAATCGGTCAGTGAAAAAGAATTGCCGATAGCAGCTTTTATTTGCCTGCACCGTTTCCGTTCTAACAAAATATTGGATTGGATGGAGTCAAATGGCATCCATTTTCACGATAAGTGGGGAAGGCTGGCAGCCGTCAGCTATCCAACCTGGGAAAGAATGAAATCTTGGCTAAACAAAGGAAGACCTTTCAGCTTAATTGCACTAGATACAATGGCAAACTGTGCAAAAGGGAATAGACCGGCCCTTGTGGAACAATTTTCACCTAAAATTCTTAAAACTGATCAAAATGAAGTAGAGCAGATTTTACATGATTTTAATCAAAAAGATCAGGTTCCACGAGTGAAAATGAAAGTGTCCAAAATCTTGGAGAACAAGCAAGACATATTTGAATAAGCCTTTTTATTGGCTGACTCCCGTTTGAACAATCTTCATATGGCATTTCACTTGTACATCTGCATCAGGATAAATGTCTTTCCATTTTTCAGGCGTCAGTGCTTTATCTTTAGCGCGGTATTTCAGTCCAAGGCCAAGCGGGTCAATTCTTTGTTTTTTAAATGATTGAACAAGGTCTTGTCCCTGATGCGCGATTCGTTTTTCGACTTCTTTCTCAACATGCTCCAAGATGGACGGTTTATCAATTTTTTTGGACTTCATGAATTCTTTTAATTCACCTTTAAGCTTGATATCAATGGTAATATGAGGTTTTTTTGTAAGATGTTCAGTTGGTTTTATATGATAAGACACACGTGATTTAATATTTTCAATCACAACATGAGTCTTCGCCTTATCACGAAATCGAAATTCATAAATGCCGTTTTTATGGTTTTCAATCATGGCTTTAAATGTAAACGTTTCTTCCGCTGGAATATGCCCCACCATTTTTTCTTGATCAAACAGAGCGACACCTGAAACCTTAATAGCATTGCTTGTTTTTTTAATATAAGGGAGATAGGCATCAACACCTTTTGCCAGCATCTGGTTCATAAAAATGTGCTGATTGGTGACTGGTTCATTGCCGTTTCTCATATTTTGGGCTAACATATCTGAAAGGTATACACCTATATTTAAGTTCGTTTGATTCATTTTTGTGTACAATAAATCCTCAACTTCTCCGCCAACAATGGCAAATACTTGTCTTGAACCAATAATAGGATCACGGTAAATATAATTCATCAAATCGATCATACCAATTTCTTTCGCCAGTTTTTCACTAATTAAAATAACAAGCACCTGTCCCATGACAACGGGGAAGGGGGATTTTTCTGATACGAGAAACTGGATATTACTAATCGTATTTGATTGAGCGCTTAATATTTGGTAGCTGCCCTGCTCTTCACTTTTAAAAACTGGAAAAACAAAAAAGCCCTTCATTTCGCCGTTTTCCACTAAATCAAATCCTGCCGCCTGAGAGATACTCAATTCATCTAAAAGTCGAGGCTGTGCACAGCTAGTGAAGAAAAGACTGCATAACATGAGACCAATGAGAACATACTGTTTCATGCTCGTTTTTTCACCCACCTTTTTTTCATCATGACTCCAATCAACAGACATAAAATAAATCCATAAATCAGAATGTATCCGCTATATTCCACCCATTGATTAAAGGCTTCAAAGGAAGTTGCCCCTTCAAAAAACGAAAACATCATCAAAATGAGAATGCTGAGACCGATTAAAGTGACGCGCTGGCTTGTATGAAATACTTGTTTCGCCATTCGGCTCGCTGCCCATAATGGAATTGCGATATTTGGAATAATAAGAAGCAGCCAAAGAGACACTTCAATAAATTCAAAGCGCTGAATGAAGGGAAGTTTCACAATGCTTGTTAACGTCAACGTCGGCCATTTTGTTAATGTAAGCTGAGCGCTCGAGTAATACGCAATGGATACGAGAAAGACAAGTAAATTTAAGCATGTCGTGAATAATGCTCCCATGTGGGCAAATTTTTGTGACGTTTGTGCTTTTTTAATAAAGGGATAATAGACGAGCAATGTTCCAAAACCAAACATGGGTAAGGAGGCATCTTTGACACCCATTACCAGCTGCGAGAATGTATGATCAAACATTGGAAACATAAAGCGAATGTGACTATATTTCATGACGTAAAAGCAAATAAACGTCATCCAGTATGTGAGTATAATGCTAAAAAACGCCCATCCTGCAATGGTTCTAAAGCCGCCGGTATGAATGTAATACACTAGCACAAGCAGTACACCCGCAAACAAAAAGCCAGGAATTTCTTTAAACAGCCACACATGGATGACATCCATATAATGGACGAGGACAGTGAGCGACAAAGATGAAAAGTATAAGATATAGAGAATATTAAATAATTGCCCAATCCATTTGCCAAATACGAATTGTGTAATATGAACAAATTCATCCGAAGGGGCCTTTTTAAACATCAAGTAAATCAGAAAGATCATCACATTGACACTGATGCCAGAAATAAGAATGGCGATCCATCCATCATTATTCATTGAACGGACAAGGTTCGTTTGAAAGTTTAAAATGCCGACACCGACTTGATTGGCATTGATGAGAAAAAACACAAAAAAAGGGGATACTTGAAATTTTTCTTTGACAGAAGAAGAGCTCATGCCTTCACTTCCTTATTCATAAAAATCATTTTTCCCCTTCCGGCCTTGCTTAGGCTTTGGCTGGTGAATGGTTCTATTTTGTCCGCGTAAATTATCCGGTCTTTTATTCAAAAATCGAAGCTGAGGACGAATCAAACTGCTCTTTAAATCAGCTAGACGAGGTGGATAAATGGGTTCAAGGTATGGCCGCCCAATAGAGGTTAATTTCATCAAATGGGTCATCAGAAAAGCGCCCATCAGTGAAATTCCTAAGGCACCCCAAACCTGTGCTGCAAATAGAAAAGGGAATCTCAAAAGCCGGATGGCACTCCCCATTTTATAAATCGGGGTGACAAAGGAGGCAAGAGCAGACAATGCCACAATGATCAGCAGGATATTACTTGTTAAGCCCGCTGCCACCGCTGCCTGTCCAATGACGATCCCGCCAACAATCCCGAGTGTTTGTCCCACCTTTGTTGGAAGCCTGGATCCAGCTTCTCTGAGTAATTCAATCGAAATCTCTAAAAATAAAGCCTCAATGATCGGAGGAAATGGAACAAGATAGCGTGAGGCGACAATCGTTTCTAATAAATCCTTAGGAATCAATTCATAATGAAAGGTTAAAACTGCTACATATAAAGGCGTTGCAAAAATGGAAAATATCACAGCAAAAATTCGGAGCAGTCTAAAGCAGGTAGCTGCAATCCACGGCATGTTATAGTCTTCCATCGTTGTAAAATACTCAAGCAAAATCGTAGGTGCGAGCAATACATGAGGTGAACCATCAACCATAATGGCGATTTTCCCTTCTGTCAGACCTGAAGAAACGCGGTCGGGTCTTTCTGTATTTAAAAATAAAGGGAAAATCGTATTGGACACATCATAAAGCATCTGAGCAAGATAATTTGCATCTAAAATCTGATCATAATCAATGTCCTCAATTCTCTGAAGAACAGTTTCGATGTTTTGCGGGTTAGCGATATCTTCAATATATAGCACGGCAACTTTTGTTTGAGAGAGCGTACCGACTGTTTTTTCGGCGACCTTGAGATCGGGCGCCGGAAGCCTCCTTCTAATCAAATTTAAGTTCGTATCGAGAATCTCAACAAACGCATCCTGGGAACTAATGATGCCAAATTCAATCTCAGACGAGCCCACTTGTCTGCCTTTCTTTTCTTCAATCGGCAAAAGAAGCGTTTTGCCCCAGTCTGTTTCAAGTCTAATGGCAATGCTGCCCCGGTGAAGGGCTTCTTCCACTTTTTGAAGATCGCTCGTGATGACAGCCTGCTCAATGGGAATTCGTTCCTTCAGCTCTTCAAGAGTGGGTGTCAGGTGCAGTTGTTTAAGGGAGGGGAGAATTTGTTCATGTAGAAGATGTCCATTAATCAAAGATCGAAAAAAGGAAATCCTATACAGAAAATCTCCATTTCGAGACAGCTCATTTGTAAAATCAGCAGAACGTGACAATGCTTCAAATACTGAATTTGGGTCCTTTTGTTGTTTGTTTTTCTTCAGCATTTGAACCATCTCCTTCCGCGATTTGCCTCTATTATCCAACCAATTGTCTGAAGATATGCATAAAAAAAGCGTTCAGCTTATTGGGCTGGACGCTTTTTTTCCATATTGAACGGCTTCTAATAATACATCAGCTAGATGGACCGCGCGCATGCTAGGCGAGTGCCCTGAGCGTTTGATGCCTGCTGCCATTTGCAGCTGACAGCCTGGATTAGACGTAACAATGGCAGTCGCCTTTGTTTCCCTTGCTTCTGTCATTTTATGATCTAAAATTTGCATTGACATCTTTGGCTGCAAGATGTTGTAAATGCCAGCTGAGCCGCAGCACCGGCCCGAATCCTTCATTTCTTTAAATGATACACCTTGAATGGCCTTCATCAGCAACCTTGGCGCATGCTGTACACCCATTCCGTTTCGCAAATGACAAGAATCTTGATAGGTGATGATTTGCTCTGGCAAAGCAAGCGGCATGCGGCGGTGAAATTCGAGCTCCACTAAAATGTCTGATATATCCTTGATTTTCTTTGAGAAGGCTTCACTTCGCTTTTGAAAATCTGGATCATCGCAAAGCAAATGATCGTAATCACTTAAAAAAGCGCCACAACCGCCCGCATTCATGACAATGGCATCCGCATCTATCTCTTCAAATGCTTCAATATTCCGCTTTGCTAACTGTTTCGCTTGTTCTTTTTCACCGCTATGGCCATGGAGCGCTCCGCAGCACGTCTGAATAGGAGGGACGATGACGTCACAGCCTGCCAGCTGCAAAAGCTGGATGGTCGCTTCGTTTGTGCTGGAAAAAACGGTGTCCATTAAACAGCCAGTAAAAAAGGCGACACGTTTTCTTGCTGGGCCGGCGGCTTTGTATTCCGTCAAACGGCTTTTCTGTTGACGCGGCACCTTTGGAAGCGCCTGTTCCATCAGGCGTAAATGCGGTGGAAGCACCTTCAGCATGCCTGTTTTGCGGGCGGCCGTTTGCAGACCTGATGTTTGATAAAATCGAAGAAGTCCTGCCGCTTTCCGCATTCGGCTTTGTGAAGGAAAGAGACCTTTAAACACTACACGCCTTACAAGTTTGACAGGGATGGATTGTTTTTTATGCTGCTGAATGATGTCTCTTGCATCCTCAAGTAACCTTCCATATTTGACGCCGGAAGGGCAGACCGGTTCACATGCACGGCAGCCAAGACAAAGATTCAGTGAATGCTCGACATCTGCATCTGGCTCAATGACGCCGTCTCTCACCGCCTTCATTAAAGCAATTCGGCCGCGGGGAGAGTGTGTTTCTTGTTGACCAGATTCAATATAAGTAGGGCAGGAAGGGAGGCAGAATCCGCAGCGCATGCAATTGAGCAGCTCTTTTTCGTCCATTTGCTGCTGAAAGTTTTGCTGAATCTCTGTTTGTTTAGAGGAACTCATGAAATCACCACCCGCTTTCTTGCAGCTTTTCCAAACACTTTATCAGGGTTCATGATATTTTCCGGGTCTAGCGCTTGTTTGATCGCTTTCATTGCCGCAATGCCTTCTTTTTTAACCTTTAATTCTAAGTAAGGGGCTTTCATAAGACCCACGCCATGTTCACCCGTAATGGTGCCGCCAAGTGAGACTGCTTTTTCAAAAATGGCCTGAAAGGCTTCCTCCACCCGCTTCATTTCTTCTCCATTTCTTGCATCTGTTGCACAAGTAGGGTGTAAATTCCCATCACCTGCATGACCAAACGTACAGATTTTCACATCGTACTCTCTCGCAATGTCTTCGATCGCCCGCACCATGCGGGCAATTTCAGACCTGGGGACTGTGGCATCTTCTAAAATGGTCGTCGGGCTTAACCGGGCGAGAGCAGATAAAGCAGATCGTCTCGCTGTTAAAAGGGCATTGGCCTCTTCTTCAGAATGTGCGATATTCACTTCTTTTGCACCGTGCTGCTGACAAACCTTTGCGATGCGCTGCATATCACGGGAAACCGCCTCAGGATGGCCGTCCTGTTCGATTAACAGCACCGCTTGAACGTCAGTCGGCAAACCGATTTTTGCAAAGTCTTCAACGACTTCCAGGGTCGGCTGATCCATAAATTCTAATGTAGCGGGGATGATACGCTCTGCAATAATCGCCGATACTGAAGCGGCGGCTTCCTCTAGGCTTTCATATAAGCAAAGCATCGTTTGTTTTGTTTCTGGAAGCGGCAAAAGCTTTAACGTGGCTTCAGTGACAATCCCGAGCGTTCCTTCTGACCCTACGAACAAACGGGTCATATCATACCCAGCCACATCCTTTGCAAGCTTGCCGCCTGTTTTGATGATGTCACCGTTTGGCAGAACGACTTCAAGTCCAAGTACATAATCTCTTGTCACACCATATTTTAACCCCCGGAGACCACCTGAATTTTCATTAATATTTCCGCCTAATGTAGAGATTTTCATAGAGCTTGGATCAGGTGGATAGAAGAGACCTTTCGCCTCTACTTGGTGAATGAGTTCCTGTGTGATCAAACCAGGCTGCACCGTTGCTGTCAGGTTTTCTTCATCTATTTCTATTAATTGGTTCATTCTTGTAAACAACATCACAAGTCCGCCTTGGGTAGGACATGTGCCTGCACAAAGGTTCGTTCCTGATCCTCTTGGTACGATCGGTATGTTATATGAGGCGCAGAGCCGGACAATTCGCTGGATTTCCTCAGCCGCACGCGGGCTTACGATGACATCTGGCATATGCTGAAAATTCGGTGTGGCATCATAAGAGTAGGCAAGCCGATCGGCTTTACTATCCTGCATGTAAGATGCACCGACAATCTTTTTTAATTGATTTAAAAATTCAGAATTTAACATGCGCATTCAACTCCTGTTGATAAGACGTATCGTTTCTTTCAGTATAAAAAAAGAATCGCCTTATGCCTATGGACGATTCTACAAAATATCGGGCTGTTCGCTTCGTTTTTTTGGATCATGATCTAAAAGCATGAAGGCTAAATAAAAGAGCATTGCATCTTGCATACGCTTTGGATCTAGTGTCGTTAAATCTTGGATTCGTTTTAGCCTGTAATGCAGTGTATTGATATGGACATGCATCGCTTCTGCGGTATATTTCAATGAACAATCTGATGTCATAAGCACCCGCAATGTTTTCACTAATTCAGGATAGGGAAGAAGGGGGGCGATTGTTCGATCAAGAAACACTTCCTTTGTTTCCTGACTCACTTCCTCCATAAAAAGTTCAAGCGTTAAATCTTCATCAAATACAATCGGCGTATCAACATGTGCCATTTTTAATGCTCGAAAGGCTTGTTGAAAGGATTGCTTCATCAAATGAGCAGCTGCTGGTTTTCCCGCCCCAATCAAAACTCTAGGCGTACTCCGCGCCGTAAGGGAGGCATGGATGTGAAATAGGCGCTGCTGCAAGGCTTTACGATCATCTGCTGTTGTTTGCAGCATGAGTAAAAAGCGGGCATGCCCCCAACGGACGATGATCTCCTGACTAGTGAGTTGCAGCGTTTCCTTCAATTCTTTGTATTGATTCTGCTTCATAAACGATTCATCCTGACAATCAATCAGGACAACCGCACGCTCCTTGTTGATATCAAGCTGAAGCCGCGACGCTTTTTTAGTGAGATCAATCGCTGTCTCTGGCAGATGAAGCCAGTCGAATACAAACGCTTCAAGCTGACGTTCATCCGTTTCAGTTTCTTGAAAAAATTCATGTTCATGAATAAGCAGCTCGGTCATTTTTCTTAATATTTCGCCAAAAGGAGACACATGTACAGGATCTCCTGTCATCCCAATGACCCCGATGACCTCCTGCTTAAAATAAATAGGTAGATTGATGCCAGCTTTGACACCTTTCATGTGCTGCTGGTCATCCTTTGTGAGAATTCGTTTCTGTCCTTCAAAAGATGTCAGATACGCTCCTTCATGAAATTGACCTATGCGCGCTGGATCTGTTGCTGCAATGATGGTGCCGTTCGTTTGTGCGATGATGATTTCCTCAGTCAGCACCTTTTTAACCTCGTCTACGATTTTTTCTGCCAGTGTCATTGTGAGCAAAACGTACCCCTCCGAGATGTTTCTTTTGACACTATCATACCATCATATGCTAGGACATATCTTTCTTTTCATGAGTTATGCTAAAATAATGAATGCACATGAAGAAGAAAGGAGACATAGCCATGTCGTTACTAAATCGCTTACAAGAACTATTAAAAGAAGGACAGGCGCTGACAGACTTCGAATATGATGAAGCGGCGAGTCGCAATTGGACATTAGAAGGGCCGAGAATAAAAGAAGAAGCCCGCTTTGGCGATGTATATATAGAACGTGTAGACAAGGAATCAGAGGACATGATTCAAACAGAAAACGCTTCATTTCTAAATACACCACTTACATATGTGAAAAAACATCAAAAAGAATTCATTTATATCGAATCAAAGTGGTTTGATGTCGTGAAAGTGGATGGCTTGGCCATTGAATGGGACGAAGTGTTTCAAACGTATACCTTGCTATTCGGTTTCAAACGTCCTAAAAAAGACACGGGTATTCTAAAGGACATACTCTCCCCATTAAATGGTGCTCAGCTTCAATTTAATGGACAAGATGGCTTATTTGATGTGAACTTACAGCTTCTTGAGCTTGAGGACATCCACGAAGATACGGCTTTTATTGACGTCATCTCGGCCGTGTACCGATTTTTATTCCGTATGATCATGCAGCTTGAAATCAATGAATCAAAAAACGGCTCAAATTCCTGAGCCGTTTTTTTGTCTTTCTATTCATTTGATAAAGGCGTGACAAATCGTACATCATGCTCTTTTCCATATTGAAGATAATCTTCATTTGGCTCCTGATTGGTCACGACGATATCAATCTCGTGTAAATCACAAAACGTGGTCAAGGCGTAATGATCAAATTTGCTATCATCCACTAATAAAAACGTTTTAGCACTTTTTTGAACGAGTGATTTTTTAATATCCGTTTCAAGCGGGGACGAATTGGTGACGCCGTGATCAATGGATAAACCAGTTGATGCGATAAAGGCTTTATTCACATTGTAAGCTTTTAGGCGCTCTACACTTTGATAGCCAACGAAAGAATTCGTTTTTCTTTCAAGCATCCCGCCAGTGGAAAAGATGGTGAGATTGTCATAAGGCATCGCCTGTGTAATGAAATCCACATTATTGGTCACAATGGTCACTTGTTTCTCAGTCAAATAGGGGAGCATCTCAAGTGTTGTCGTACCAGAATCAACAAAAATCATATCCCCGTTTTCGACAAAAGCGGCAGCCGTCTGACCAATTAATTGCTTTTTACTGAGCTGACGGGTCTTTCGCTCCTGATACACCACTAACGTTGAATGGTTCACAGCCACTCCGCCATACACTTTTTTGAGCACGCCGGACTCGACCAATGCCTGTACATCTCGGCGTATCGTGTTTTTTGAGACACCAAAATGCGCCACAAGCTCATCAAGTGAGGCAGATTCCCGGTCAAACACATACTCTTTGATTTGCTGAATCCGTTTTGTTTTTATCATGCTTCATATCTCCAATCAATCCGAATGTCCTTTTTTCATTATAGCAATAAATTCTCTTACATGGATTAGGTCAATTGATTCTCTTTTCTCCTCTGATATAAAAGCGTATGATAGAGAAAAGAACGAAACTGGAAAGGACTTTCACTTCTATGAATCAATCAAACAACCCATTTTCAAAGCTTGCGAATTTTAGAGAAGTAGGGGGACTTCAAACAACAGATGAGATGGTAATCAAGCAAGGAATGATTTATCGATCCGCAGATTTATCCCGTTTGACGAAACACGACATCGAGATATTTTCAACACTTGGGATTCAAACCGTTTGCGACCTCCGTACAGCCTCAGAACGTAAATCACATCCGCCTAAGATCAAGGAACACGACAAAATCGTCCATATTCCGATGCAGCCTGACAGTAAGATGCCGAGTAAATGGACCATGTTTCGTATGCTGGTAGCAGAAGGAAAATCTCTCTCATTTACACCAATCATGAAAGATTTATATCAAAGCATGCTGACAGAGCGTAAAGAAGAAATTCAGCAGCTGTTCACACTGCTTTCAGATCAAAACAATTACCCGCTGATGCTTCACTGCACGAGTGGTAAGGACCGTACAGGTTTTTTATCTGCCCTGATTCAGTTAGCGGCAGGTGTACCGCTGCCTGTCGTTTTAAGTGAATACATGCGCTCCAATGAAGGCGTGCAAATGCTTGTCAGAAGGCAGGAACGATTTGTCCGATTGATGAGTTTATTCCGGGTGTCAAAAGAACAAATTCAGCCGCTTGTCGGTGTGCAGCAAGATTATCTTGAAGATGTGCTGCACGAGATGCTGGAGACATATGGGAGTGCAGAGCGGTATTTAATCGAAGCCTGTAAAGTCCCTGAATCCCAGCTCAATGAAATGAAAAACATTCTGCTTACACCATCTGCTGGCATTCCATCACAAAAAGCGGAATAAACTTAAGATGAGGTGATGCAAAACATGTTGAAAAAGATCAGTATGACAGTTCTAACACTGATGTTGATGTTTGTATTTTTATTCATTCCTTCTAGCAGTCTAGCAGCTCGTTCAGTGCCAAAAGGGAAGCTTGAGAGCACAAGAGAGATGCGCGCGGTATGGATTGCATCGGTTTATAACTTAGATTGGCCCTCAAAGAAAGGGCTGCCCGTAGCAGAGCAGAAACAAGAGTTCATTCGTTTGTTAGATGAAATCAAAGCGATGAATATGAATGCCGTCATTATGCAAATTAAACCAACAGCAGATGCCTTTTACCCTTCAGCATACGGGCCGTGGTCAGAATATTTGACTGGCACGCAAGGGAAAGATCCTGGGTATGATCCGCTTGAGTTTATGATTGAAGAAGCTCATAAACGCGGCCTTGAATTTCACGCTTGGTTTAACCCTTATCGGATCACAATGAATCATACTGATCTCAGCCGTTTGTCTGCCGATCACCCTGCAAGAGAGCATCCTGATTGGACGATTGCATATGGTAATCAGCTTTATTACAACCCAGGCATTCCTGAGGCTCAGGACTTCATTGTAGGCGGCATAGAAGAAGTTGTGAAAAACTACGATATTGATGCGGTGCATATGGATGATTATTTTTACCCGAATAAAATAGCTGGTGTCCCGTTTCCAGATCAAGAAACGTATGAAACATATGGAAAAAAAGCATTTACTCATATAGAAGATTGGCGAAGAGATAATGTGAACCAGCTCGTGAAGCAAATCAATGACACCATTAAGAAAGAAAAACCGTATGTGAAATTTGGTATTAGTCCGTTCGGTGTATGGCGCAATATCAAAGATGACCCGACTGGTTCAAACACCACAGCAGGTATGACCAACTACGATGATTTGTATGCTGATACAAGAGAGTGGATTCAGCAGCACGATATTGATTATGTCACTCCGCAAATTTACTGGAGCATCGGCTTTCAAGCAGCCGCTTATGATGTGCTGACGAAATGGTGGTCAAATGAAGTGAAAGGGGAGCCGGTTCACCTGTACATTGGTCAGGCGGCATATAAAATTAATCAAAACAGTGATCCTGCTTGGTCTGACCCGGAAGAATATTTTAGGCAGATTGAGCTGAACAGGCAGTCACAGCTCGTCCAGGGAAGCATGCATTTCAGCCTGAAGGATATCAATCGCAACCCTTTGAATGTAAAGGATCGATTGATAGAAGAGTCATATCGCAAACCAGCTCTCATTCCAGAAATGCCTTGGCTTCATCAGAAAGCGCCTAAAAAACCAATCATTCAATCTGTGAAAAAGACCACGGATGGTGCGGCTTTACAAATCAAAAATGATCCGCATTCTACCGTATCCTATTATGCAGTCTATCGATTAACAAATAAAGAAACCTATGAATTACTGCAAACAGTTAGAAAAGAAAAAGGCACCATAACAACGATTAAAGACCTCCCAGTCAATCAAAAGAAAATGGATACTTACAAGATTACGGCTCTTAATCGTCTTCATCACGAAAGCAAGCCTTCTACAAAAATAGTGAAATAACAGAAAAAGCATGAATGAGCATTTTATCATTCATGCTTTTTTTCTATTATCTTTGTTTTAATTTTCTGAATTCAATCAAGCTTGGCATGAAGCAGCTGCTTGATTAATAAATATGATAGAAAAGAGCCAAAGGGGGAAACAAGATGGATTTTGAATTAACGAAAGAACAACAAATGATCCGCCAGATGGTCAAAGATTTCGCCAAAGCAGAAATTGCACCACTCGCTCAAACCATTGATGAACAGGCTGTATTCCCAGTCAAAACGTTTCAAAAAATGGGGGAGCTCGGCTTTATGGGCATCCCCTTTCCAGAGAAATACGGAGGCTCAGGAGGAGATACGATATCATATGCACTCGCTGTAGAAGAAATCGGAAAACAGTGCGGTAGTACAGGTCTTAGTTATGCCGCAGCCGTTTCCTTAGGCGCAAGCCCGCTTTATTATTTCGGTACAGAGGAGCAAAAGATGGATCATCTTGTCCCGCTAGCATCTGGAACAGCACTCGGTTCCTTCGGATTAACAGAACCAAACGCAGGATCAGATGCAAAAGGGACGAAAACAAAAGCGGTCAAAGACGGACAAGAGTATGTCATCAGCGGGGAGAAGTGCTGGATCACAAACGCAAATTTTGCCAGAACCATTATCGTCACCGCTGTCACGGATCATGATGAAAACGGCCGCCCAATCATCTCCGCCTTCATTGTAGAGAAAGGGCAAAAAGGGCTGTCCATTACAAATCCATATGACAAAATGGGCGTGCGCGGTTCAGATACAGCAGAAATCATTTTAGACGGTGTACGTGTACCAGCCCAGAATATTTTAGGAGACCCAGCGAAAGGATTTAAGCAATTTTTATATACATTAGACGGGGGACGCATTTCAATTGCTGCGTTATCAGTTGGCATCGCACAAGCTGCACTAGATGCATCGCTCTCGCATGCAAAGGAAAGAAAGCAATTTGGGCAGACCCTTTCTTCCTTCCAAGCCATTCAGTTTAAGCTGGCAGATATGGCGATGCAAATAGAGCTCGCCAGACAAATGGTATGGAAAGCCGCTTGGCTGAAAGATCACGGCAAGCCGTTTACAAAAGAAGCTGCCTATGCCAAGCTTTTCGCTTCTGAAATGGCGACAAAAGCAAGTCTTGATGCTGTCCAAATTCACGGAGGAACAGGCTACATGAAAGAATGTGGTGTAGAACGGCTTGTGAGAGATGCCAAGCTAATGGAAATTGGAGAAGGGACCTCTGAAATTCAGCGTCTAGTCATCGCAAGACAACTGTTAGCTTAATCCGATAATGAAAACGCTTACCATCAATGGAGGAGGAAAGCCATGATGTCGATTCATCCACAAACGATCGGCTCCCTATTAAAAGAGAAAAGGGAGCAGCATCCAGCACATGAAGCCATTGTGTATCCAGAACGTTCTTTACGTTATTCATATGAAGCGTTTTATCGAGAAGTCAAGGAAACCGGGAAAGGTCTTATGGCATTAGGGGTTCAAAAAGGAGATCATATCGCCATCATGGCGCCCAATGTACCTGAATGGCTTTTGCTGCAATTTGCCTGCGCGTCAATTGGAGCCGTTCTTGTCACCGTGAATACGAACTTTCAAGCTCAAGAACTCGCTTATTTACTCAAGCATTCTGATAGCAGCATGCTGTTTATCGTAGACGGGTTTAAAGAGACATCCTATGTCAGACTGCTTGAAGAACTTATACCGGAGCTTCAAAACGCTCATCAAGGTGAGATCACATCCTCATCTTTTCCTTATTTAAAAAGTGTCGTCTATATTGGCAAGCACACGCCAAAGGGCATGCGCAGCTGGGACAGTATTCAAGCAGCTGCTAAAAGAACAGAGGATCATGAGTGGGAGAAACGAATGGATGAGCTTGCACCTGATGATGTCATTAATATGCAATATACTTCAGGCACAACCGGCTACCCAAAAGGAGTCATGCTCAGCCATACAAACATTGTCTGCAATGCCAGCCAAATCGCAGATTGTATGAAGCTCACCCAAAAGGACCGAATGTGTATCCCTGTTCCTTTCTTTCATTGCTTTGGATCAGTTCTTGGCGTGCTTGCTTGTCTCACAAAAGGAGGAACGATCATTCCAATTGAATCCTTCCATCCAGAGAGAGTTCTTCAAACAGTGGAAAAAGAGAAATGCACCGTCCTTCACGGCGTCCCGACAATGTTCATTGCAGAACTCGACCATCCGAATTTTCACCAATACGATCTGTCCACATTACGAACGGGCATTATGGCAGGATCTCTTTGCCCATCCCATGTGATGAAAGCCGTCATTGAACAAATGGGACTGAAGGAGCTCACGATTGCCTACGGACAGACCGAAAGCTCTCCTGTCATTACCCAAACAAGAACGGATGATTCATTTGAAAGACGAGTTCAAACGGTCGGCCGGGCGCTTCCTCGCATCGAAGTGAAAATCACGGTTCCAGGCACGCCGGAGGAAGTACCAAGAGGAGAACAAGGTGAGCTGTGTACAAGAGGCTATCATGTGATGAAAGGCTACTATAAAAATGAAGAAGCCACAAATGAAGTGATTGATCAGGACGGCTGGCTTCATACAGGTGATTTAGCAGAGATGGATGAGGACGGCTATGTGAAAATCACAGGACGGCTGAAAGATATGATCATTAGAGGCGGGGAGAATGTTTACCCAAAAGAGATTGAGGACGTTCTTTATACTCATCCGGACATTCTTGATGCACAGGTCGTTGGTATACCCGATGAAACGTACGGAGAAGAAGCTGCCGCATTCATTCGGCTCAAGCAAGGCAGGGCGGTGACGATTGAGACACTCACCAGCTATTGTCAGTCGCAAATGGCACGCTACAAAATTCCTAAATATTTTTTCATCACTGACGAGTATCCGATGACCGCATCAGGGAAGATTCAAAAATTTCGTCTGAAAAAGCAGGCGCTTGATCTAATAAAGGAGTGAAGGCAGCGATGTTTCAAAAAGTACTGATTGCAAATCGAGGCGAAATTGCCCGGCGAATTATTCGAACGTGTAAAAGGCTCGGGATCCAAACCGTCGCCGTTTATTCAGAAGCAGATCAGCATGCTCTTCATGTGCAAGAAGCAGACAGCGCCTATCTGATTGGAGGCGCGAAAGTATCTGAAAGCTATTTAAACATGGAAGCAATCATTCGTGTAGCCAAGCAGACAAATACAGATGCCATCCACCCAGGATATGGCCTCTTATCAGAAAATGCGGCCTTTGCAGAACGCTGCCGCAGCGAAGGAATCGCCTTTATTGGCCCATCCGCACAAGTCATTCAGCGAATGGGGAATAAAATTGAAGCAAGGAAAACGATGGCTCAAGCAGGTATCCCCATTGTACCAGGCGTTTCAGCTCCACTGCATGATGCAGAAGAAGGGATCAGTCAAGCGCAGTCACTCGGTTATCCGATTATGCTCAAGGCATCAAGCGGGGGCGGAGGAATTGGCATGCAGATCGTGCAAAATGACGATGAGCTGTACAGGGCTTTTGAAGGGAATCAAAAAAGAGCGCAAAGTTTTTTCAACGATGGCACGCTGTATATGGAAAAGGTCATTGAAGACGCGCGTCACATAGAAATCCAGGTCCTTTTTGATTCCTTCGGTCATGGGGTTCACTTATTTGAGCGCGACTGCTCACTTCAGCGAAGACATCAAAAAATCATTGAAGAAGCACCAGCCGCCTGTCTCGATGAATCGGTGAGACATCAAATGGGGGAGATGGCCGTCAAAGCAGCTAAAGCGATTGGGTATGAAAATGCAGGAACGATTGAATGTTTAGTCGATCAGCATCAACAATTTTATTTCCTAGAAATGAACACGAGATTACAAGTAGAGCATCCCGTCACAGAAGAAATTACAGGCATTGACCTTGTTGAGGAGCAGCTGAAAATTGCTGCATGTGAGCCGCTTTCCTTCAATCAGGAGGATATTCATCAAATCGGGCATGCCATCGAGGTTAGAATTTACGCGGAAGATCCCATCACATTTTATCCTTCACCAGGAACGATCACTCAGCATTCTACGCCTGAAGCGCCGTATATCCGTCATGAGTCAAGTGTGACAAAGGGAAGCATCATAACTCCTTTTTACGATCCAATGATTGCGAAAATGATCGTTTACGGTGATACACGAAAACTTGCAATAGAACGATTAAAAGGGGCATTACAAGCATATGAAATAGAAGGGATCAAAACCAACTTACCGCTTTTAAGGGAAATGGCCGGATCTTCTGCTTTCTTACAAGGCATCATCACAACCGATTTTCTCATGAAAAAAAGGGAGGGAAACCGTTCATGAAAACTGTCACGATTCAAATGGCCGGAAACTTGTGGAAGCTTCTTGTGAAACAAGGCGATGAAGTGCAAAAAGGACAGGAGGTTGCCATCTTAGAATCAATGAAAATGGAGATTCCGATCGTTGCTGAAGAGACCGGAACCATCAGCAAAGTGTATAAGGCAGAGGGGGAATTTGTCGATGAAGGAGAGGTTCTTCTAGAACTGACAGAATAGGAGGGAGCCAGATGGCATTACCAGAGAGTGTGCTTATCAGGGAGGTCGGCCCGCGGGACGGACTGCAAAATGAATCAGTCTGGCTGGATACAAGCGAGAAGCGAACGTGGATTGATCTGCTCGCAGCAGCCCAGCTCCCTTATATTGAAGTCACATCATTTGTTCATCCTAAATGGGTTCCAGCCTTAAAAGATGCCAAAGAACTCACCCAATCCTTTAACAAAAAAGACGACATCACTTATGCAGCACTCATTCCAAATGAAAAAGGCTTAGCTCATTTTTTTGAAGCCAATCTTGACACAGGCGCTATGTTTATCTCTTCGAGTGAAACACATAACAAGAAAAATATGAATCAATCCATCCACGAAACACTTCCTGTTATCAAACAAATGACAGCTGATTTAAAAGCAGCAGGAAAAAACACACGCGCGTATATTTCCACCGTGTTTGGCTGCCCGTATGAAAAACAAGTGCCAATGGATCAAGTGCTGCGGTTAACGGAGATTTTGCTTTCTTATGGCATTGATGAAATATCTCTCGGTGACACCATCGGTGAAGCCCATCCGCTTCAAGTAGAAAGGCGCTTAGACATTTTACTTGAACGTTTTCCTGCTGATAAAATCGCTCTTCATTTTCATGATACGAAGGGGATGGCTCTTGCCAATATTTATACGGCATTAAAAGCTGGGATCACCATATTTGACTCCTCCAGCGGCGGGCTGGGCGGCTGCCCCTATGCACCTGGCTCCAGCGGAAATGTGGCGACAGAAGATGTGGTGCATATGCTTCAAAAACTAGGAATTGAGACAAATATTCACCTTCCTGCATTAATTCAAGCGGCAGAATGGATTGAAGCAAAAGTAGATCGAACCCTGCCTAGTCACTGTTTACGCGCTTTTCACTCTCAGACTACTTCATAAAGGATGAATAACATGACATCATTGGTCCATTTTTCAATACAAGATGAACAGATCGGCATCATGACCTTAAACAGGCCAGAACAAGCGAATTCCCTATCCTCTTCAATGCTGGAGGAGATCAATCAACTCATTCAAGAAATCAAACACGATGAAAGCATTCGCTGTCTGCTCATTACAGGAGCCGGTTCTAAAGTCTTTTGCGCTGGAGCAGATTTAAAAGAACGACGATTGATGACAGAAGCAGAAGCGAAAGGCGCTGTTCTTTCGATTCAGCAAACGTTTATCGAGATTGAATCTATTCCTGTACCTGTCATTGCAGTGATGAACGGACACGCACTTGGCGGAGGACTTGAGCTCGCGCTCGCTTGTGATCTCCGCATCGCACGAGCCGGAGCAAGACTCGGCCTGCCAGAAACTGGACTAGCTATCATACCAGGAGCCGGAGGGACGCAGCGCCTTCCGCGCCTCATTGGACTCGGTAAAGCAAAAGAACTTATTTTCACAGGCACATCATTACAAGCAGAAGAAGCCATTCAAATCGGACTGATTGAGCATATCTCTTTAGCAGATTCCCTCATGAACGATGCCATCTCTCTTGCAAAACAAATCATTAAAAATGGCCCGCTTGCCTTAAAAGAAGCGAAACAAGCAATTCAATCAAGCCTTGATCACGATTTGCATACAGGTCTAACGAAGGAATACGAAGCCTATCTACGGCTCATTGATACAGAAGATCGAACGGAAGGTCTTCAAGCTTTCCAAGAAAAACGTACGCCTCAATACAGAGGCAGGTAGCAAGAAAGGGGAATGAGGATGATCGAAGAATATGAACTGAAAAAACAACGGATTGTAAAAGGCGGGGCTGAGCGATACCATCAAAAAAACAAAGAAAAAGGAAAATTGTTCGTCCGTGACCGCCTCCAGTTGTTATTAGATGAAGATTCTTTCATTGAGGATGCCATGTTTGCTGAGTGTCAGGATGAACATTTACCAGCAGATGGTGTTGTCACAGGGACGGGGCGGATGAATGGGCAGACTGTTTGCGTCATGGCAAATGATTCTACCGTCAAAGCAGGATCATGGGGCGTCAAAACGGTAGAAAAAATCATTAGAATTCAGGAAACAGCCGAAAAGCTCAACTGTCCGATGCTGTATTTAGTTGACTCTGCCGGTGCTAGAATCACCGATCAAATCGCCATGTTTCCAGGCAGAAGGGGTGCAGGCCGCATTTTTTATAACCAGGTGAAGCTGTCTGGACGTATTCCGCAAATTTGTTTACTATTTGGTCCTTCTGCAGCCGGAGGTGCTTACATTCCTGCTTTTTGTGACATCGTCGTCATGGTCGAAGGAAATGCCTCAATGTATTTAGGCTCACCGCGAATGGCCGAAATGGTGATTGGAGAAAAAGTATCACTTGAAGAAATGGGCGGGGCAAAAATGCATTGCAGCATTTCTGGATGCGGCGATATTTTAGCAAAAACAGAGGAAGAAGCCATTCAAATCGCTCGCACTTATTTAACTTACATGCCTGCTAACTACACAGAAAAACCAAAACGGGCAGCCTCAATCGCACCTAAACCATCAGAGATCACCCTCCAAGACCTTATCCCTAAAGGGCAAAATACCCCTTTTGATATGTATCAGCTCATTGATTTACTCATTGATGAAGGATCATTTTTTGAAATCAAAAAGTTGTTTGCCGCAGAGTTGATTACAGGATTTGGCCGCATGAATGGTCAGCCTGTCGGTCTTATTGCCAACCAGCCAAGGGTAAAAGGCGGCGTTTTATTTCATGACTCAGCTGACAAAGCCGCCAAGTTTATTCAGCTATGTGACGCCTTTCATATTCCACTCCTTTTCCTTGCGGATATACCGGGGTTTATGATTGGAACAAAAGTGGAACAAGCAGGCATTATCAGGCACGGGGCGAAAATGATTTCTGCCATGTCAGAGGCAACCGTTCCGAAAATATCCGTCATTGTTCGTAAAGCGTACGGTGCAGGATTATATGCAATGGCAGGACCAGCCTTTGAACCGGACTGCTGTCTCGCTCTTCCATCAGCACAAATTGCTGTCATGGGGCCAGAAGCCGCTGTAAATGCTGTCTATGCGAATAAAATTGCCGAACTGCCTGCCGAAGAGAGGGCGGCATTTATACAAGAGAAACGTAAAGAATACCAGGAAGATATGAATATATATGAGCTTGCCTCTGAAATGATTGTCGATGGTGTTATCCCGTTTGACCAATTGCGAGATGAGCTTTGTCGTAGATTACAAGCCTATACCTCTAAAGAGATGACATTTACAAGACGAAAACACCCGGTTTATCCGGTCTAAAGGGGGCGGCCTCATGATAAACCTAAAACCAGCGTGGATACCTGAAGAGCAGATGATGAAACAAACACGTCTTTACAAATGGATGCATTCGCTTGGTTTTACTACTTACGATGCGTTCTATCAAGCTAGTATCGAGCGTACCGATTGGTTTTGGAGAGAAGCTGAAAAGGCGGTCGGCATTGTGTGGAAGGAGCCGTATGAAGCTGCATTAGGCCAAGATTCATTCATGTGGCCCAATTGGTATAAAGGCGGCAGGCTCAACGTGGTCGAAACGGCTGTTGACAAATGGGCAGAGAATGAAGAAACCCAGCATCAGCCAGCCGTGATTTGGAGAAATGAAGCGGGAGAAGAGAGAAGATGGACGTTCCTCGAACTTCAGGAAAAGGTCAATCGTCTCGCTGCTGGTTTTTTGAAGAAGGGGATTCAAAAAGGGGATGTGGCCGTCATTTATATGCCGATGCTTCCGGAAACGGCTGCTGTCATGCTTGCCTTTGCAAAGATTGGTGTCATCTTTAGCCCAGTCTTTTCCGGCTATGGAAGCGAGCCTCTAGCCGTACGTATTCGTGCATCCGGTGCAACCATTGTCGTCACAGGCTCAAGCGTGACGCGCCGGGGAAAGACGATCAACATGCGTGAATGTGCGGCAGAAGCCATCGACAAAACCAAGACTGTCAAAACAGTCATAGTACACGCTGCCTCTCATACTGGATATAAAGAGGATATCAAGCTAAACGATTTGTTAAAAGAAGAACCACTGAGTGAAACGACTTATCTTTCAAATGAAGATCCTCTTATGATCTTATACACTTCTGGAACAACCGGTACACCCAAAGGGGCTGTCCATACACACGCAGGTTTTCCTGTAAAAGCAGCTTTTGATGCCGGTCTTTGTATGGACGTTTCAAAAGGAGACCGCTTGTTCTGGCTCACAGACATGGGGTGGATGATGGGGCCATTTCTCGTCTTTGGCGGCTTGATCAATGGAGCTGCGATTGTTTTATATGACGGCGCCCCCGATTATCCAAATGAACAGCATCTCTGGTCATTCATCCACGAGCAAAAAGTCACCCATTTTGGACTTTCACCTACTTTTGTTCGATCTGCGATGCAGCAAAACCTTTCAGACATTGAGCTGTCGCATGTCAAAGCCATCATTTCTACAGGTGAACCGTGGAATGAAGCACCATGGCAGTGGCTTTTTGACACAATTGGTCAAAAGCATATTCCGATCTTAAATTACTCAGGGGGAACAGAGGTTTCTGGCGGAATTGTAGGAAGTACGCTGCTTCGCCCAATCAAACCGATCCTTTTTAATGCGGCAATCTTAGGAATGGCGGCAGATGTGTTTAATGAGGCAGGAGAGAGCGTTATGAATGAGGTAGGGGAACTTGTTGTGAAAAAGCCATGGGTCGGCATGACATGTGGATTTTGGAAAGATCCGGAGCGTTATGAAGACACCTATTTCAAACGATTTGATGGGGTGTGGACACACGGTGATTGGGTGATGCAATCAGAGGATAGCGCATTCCATATCACGGGCAGATCGGATGATGTCATTAATACAGCAGGAAAACGCGTCGGTCCAGCTGAAATTGAATCCATTCTTGTCGGGCACCCGGCCGTACACGAGGCCGCTGTGATTGGAGTAAAGGATGAAGTGAAGGGAGAGGCACTTGTTTGTTTCATTGTAGCGAGTTCACAGTCTTTCGAAGAAACAACACTCATTCAAGAGCTCAAAACACATGTTGGTTCACATGCGGGGAAAGCGCTCACTCCAAAGGAAATTCATCTCATTTCAGCTTTACCGAAAACAAGAAACGGAAAAATCGTCCGGCGTTTATTAAAAGGAGCTTATGAACAGCTGCCTTCACCAGATCTATCTTCTTTAGACAATCCGAAGGTGTACAAAAGCATTTGCGAATACTTGAAAAGGAAACAAAGTCCATAAAAAAAGACAGGAGAGCGTCCTGTCTTTTTTATTGCACATGAAAATTCGTGCCATCTGTTGTTTCTTTCACAATACCTGCCCGAATCACAAAATCACCGAAATGTTCATGTTCCTCGCGTTCTTTCGCATAGCGGGGGAGTAGAGAGCCAAGCTCGTTTAAAATGTCTTCTTCTCCTACATTTTCTCGGTACAGTTTACTTAATCTGCTGCCATCAAACGCAGCGCCAAGATACATGTTGTATTTGCCAGGTGATTTCCCGATAAAGCCAATTTCACCAAGCGCATGTCGGGCACATCCATTTGGACATCCAGTCATTCGAATCGTGATTTCTTTGTCACTTAAGCCGTTTTCTTCGACAATCTCTTCAATTTTGTCAATCAAGCGCGGGAGGTAGCGTTCTGCTTCTGCCATCGCTAAGCCGCATGTTGGAAGAGAAACACAGGCCATTGAACTGCGGCGCAGTGCAGAGTGCTGCTGGCCATCTGATAAACCGAACTTCTGAATGAGCTGTTCGATTTGTTTCTTTTTATGAGATGTGACATTTCCAATCATTAAATTTTGATTCGCTGTTAAGCGGAAGTCACCTGTATGAATTTTTGCGATTTCACGAATGCCAGTCATTAGCGGATAATCATCGTAATCAGTGATCCGGCCGCCTTCTACAAACATAGTATAATGCCATCTGCCATTGATGCCTTTTACCCAGCCATAACGGTCACCATTATGGTCAAAGTGATAATCTCTTGCGTCTAATAGAGCAAATCCAAGGCGGCGTTCCAGCTCTTCTTTTACATTCTCAAGACCGAGGCGGTCCACTGTATATTTAAAGCGGGCATTTTTTCTCACCGAACGGTTTCCATAGTCACGCTGAATGGTGATCACTTGTTTGGCAATCTCTACAACTTGTTCCGGTGTACAAAATCCAATGACTTTTGCGAGCTGAGGATAAGTCGCTGTATCACCATGAGTCATGCCCATTCCGCCGCCAATCGCGACATTAAAGCCGACTAATTGATCATTTTCAATAATCGCAATGAAGCCTAAATCCTGCGAAAAAACATCAATATCGTTAGCAGGAGGGACCGCCACACCAATCTTGAATTTTCTTGGCAAATAAAGTGGACCATACATCGGCTCAACCTCTGTATTAGGCGTTGCCGCTACCTTTTCCTCATCAAGCCAAATTTCATGATACGCTCTTGTTTGCGGAAGCAGGTCATCACTTAATTTTTTGGCGAGCTCGTATACATCATGGTGTACTTCTGATTGATAGGGGTTTGATGTACACATGACATTACGGTTCACATCGCCGCAAGCAGCGATCGTATCAAGCATAGTGGAATGGATGTCTTGAATGGTTTTTTTCATGTTCCATTTTAAAATACCATGAAGCTGAAAGGTTTCACGAGTTGTCAGCTTTAACGTACCGTTTCCGTATTGATGAGCAAGCTCATCCATCACAAGCCACTGCTTAGATGTGGCGATTCCGCCAGGCAGGCGGACGCGCAGCATAAATTGATAGGCAGGCTCAAGCTTTTGTTTTTGCCGTTCATTTCTCAGGTCACGATCATCCTGTAAATAACTGCCGTGATGCTTCATCAGGCGGTTGTCATCATCAGGGATACCCGCTGAAATCGGATCAAGCATTACTTCTTTTAATGTACCCCGTAAATAATCACTTTTTTCTTTGATTTCCTCTACGTCGCTCGGAGGTCCATCCGGCGCTGTTAATGCTGTCTTCACCATGTAAGTAAAAGCTCCTTTCTTTCAAACATTCAATCAATATACGTCACGCTGATAGCGTTTTTGCTGCTGCAAGTTGGCTAGATAGCTTTCTGCTTTCTCTTTGCTCATCGCACCTTCTTCTTGAATGATCGATAGAAGGGTATTATGAACATCATGCGCCATATGTTTTTCATCTCCGCAGACATATACATAGGCACCTTGCTCCAGCCATTCGAATAATTCTTTACTTTGTTTCTTCATTTGGTGCTGGACATATACTTTTTCCTCTGAATCTCTTGAAAAAGCCACATCCATTTTCGTTAACACACCATCTTTTAACCACTTTTGCCATTCGGTTTGATATAAGAAATCCGTTACAAAGTGCTGATCACCGAAGAATAACCATGACTTTCCGTCTGCACCGACTTCTTCGCGCTCCTGCATAAAGGAACGGAAAGGGGCGATGCCTGTGCCTGGTCCTACCATAATGATCGGTGCATCAGGGTTTTCAGGAAGCTTAAAGTTTTGATTGTGCTGGATATAAACAGGCAGCGTATCACCTGGCTCTAAGCGCTCTGCACATAAGATCGAGCAGACACCTTGACGTTCTCTTCCGTGAGCATCATATCTCACAGCACCGATCGTCAAATGAACTTCTTCTTCATTTGCTTTCAGGCTGCTTGCAATGGAATAAAGGCGGGCAGGAATTTTTCTTAAAATCGCAGCGAAGTCTGCCGCTGTTCCTTCAAAAGGACCGAAATCACGAGCAGCATCTACTAAATCTCTTCCTGCTATATACGCTTTCAACTTTTCTTCGTTTCCTTCTTCTAAAAGAGCCTGCAAGGCTTCGCTTTTTGTAAAGGACGCCATCTTTTGAAGAAGAGGTTTTGTTAATACGGTAATCTCAAAATGAGAGGTGAGTGCTTCTTTTAAAGGAAGAGTGTCACCGTTTTTATGAACAGTTACGGCTTCCTCTGCATCCCATCCGCATGCCTTGATCAGTTCATCAACAAGCGCAGGATCATTTGTTGGATAAATACCAAGGCTGTCACCTGGCTCATAAACAAGTCCTGATCCTTCAAGAGAAAGCTCCAAATGACGGGTTTCTTTGTTAGAGCCGCGGCCATTTAGGTTGATATTTTCAAGCACTTCAGCATAAAAAGGATTTGTTCTTGAGTATTCAGATGCTGCTGTTTGAGTGTTTGCTCCTGCTAATTCTTGCGGGGTTGCTGCGGCTTCGCCTTCACTAAGTGAAGATGCCACCCCTTGAAGCCATTCAGAAAACGGCTCATCATAATCAAGGTCACAATCCACTCGATCGAAAAGACGCGTTCCGCCAAGCTCTTTTAAGCGCTCATCAAATTCTTTACCTGTTTGACAGAAGAATTCGTAAGAGCTGTCACCAAGTGAAAGGACAGAAAAGCTTAAATGATCGAGCTTTGGTGCACGTCTGCCATGAACATATTCATGGAAAGAAAGAGCATTATCAGGCGGATCTCCCTCGCCATGTGTGCTGACGATAATCAGTAAATTGTTTATTTTTTTCAGACTATTTGGTTTAAAATCTGACATAGAAGAGAGCGTCACTTGAAAACCTTTCTCTTCAAGATGCTGCGCTGTCTTTTTTGCTAACCCTTCAGAATTGCCTGTTTGCGAGCCATAAAGTACGGTCACATCTTTGCTGACAGGCTGCGCTGGTGCTGCGGCAGAAGGAGAAGGGGCTAGGGCAGTATTTTCTGATCCGGCTAAAGCTGCCTGTGCTGATAAATAACCGGTAAGCCAAATTTTTTGTTGATCTGTTAAAGTCGGAAGCAGCTGATTAAGCAGTTCTGCCTGCTCCTGACTAAACGGACTGTTCAATACATGAAGTTGCAACGATATCCACCTCACAAGGAATATAAACATAGATTAATTCGATAGGAATTATATATATAGGTTCAATTTGAACTTTACCGAAAGTTTGCCATTAAGTAAAATATATAATATTGATTGTCATGATTAAGATTTCTAATACCTTTGCAAGGTGAAGGAACTTGAAGGTGAATCGCTTAACTGGATAAAGCACCTTAAGAAAAATGAACCGTTTTGAATGAAGAAGCGATCGTAAGGAATTGAAAAGGGGTGTATGAAAGTTGATGCAGCTAAAGTTTAAAAACATAAAATGTTTTCGGCTTGTCATCTTGATTTTTCTCGTTTTATTAGTTGCGTGCCATTCTCCAAAGGGCAATATAAAGGATTCATACAATAAGAATAAAACAACAGCACCTTTTTCAAAAAAAGGCATCCTGCTAAGAAAAGGGGAGACGAATTTACTTCTTATAAACAATAAAACGCCTCTAAAAAGCGATGATTCATTGAATACTCATCTTCTTATTGAAAAGTATAAAAATGATCTCATCGTTATGGATTTAACAAAAGTAGATACTAAAGAGCTGTCACAGGGTCAAACGATTGAGGTTTGGTTTGATGAGTTACAAGAATCGTTTCCTCCTAAAGCAACGGTCGAAAAATATCTCATCAAGATGGATAAGTAGGGAGCAAGGGGCAGATTCTTCCTATCATGAAAAAGGAGAAAAACCTTAAGGTTTTTCTCCTTTCCCAAATTATGCTGTTGGAAGTCCCATCACAGCTTTCACTTCTAAATATTCCTCGATTCCGAAGTCTCCCCATTCTCTTCCGATACCAGATTGCTTAAAGCCGCCAAATGGGGCAAAGTAATCTGTTTCGGCATTGTTAATGGTAATTTGACCAGCACGAATATGTTCAGCTACATATTTTAATGTTTTTTCATCTTTTCCAACCACATACCCAGCAAGGCCATACACTGTATCATTGGCAATCTCAAGGGCATGATCAAGGTCCTTATATGTGATTACACTCATGACGGGTCCGAATATTTCCTCTTGCGCAATGGTCATATCATTTTTCACATTTGTGAAAATAGTATGCTTTGCGAAATAGCCCTTGTCTAGTCCGTTCGGCTTACCAGTTCCCCCAGCAAGCAAGTTAGCACCTTCTTCAATTCCTTTTTCAATATAAGACTGCACGGTATCCCATTGCTTTTTGGAAACAAGAGGGCCAGTGGCGTGATCTTCTCTCGGATCACCAACGGTAAACTTCGGCAGAGCATTCAGCAGCGCTTTTTCAAATGCGTCTTTCATTGATTCAGGAATCAGCACACGTGTAGCTGCGGAACATACTTGACCTGTATTCATCGCAATATGATGAACGGCTGTTTCGGCTGCCTCATCCACATCTGCATCATCTAAGACGATAAGAGGGGATTTCCCGCCAAGCTCAAGAGCCACTTTCTTAATATTGTCTGCAGCATTTTCCATTATTTTAGAGCCGACAGCACCTGATCCAGTAAATGAAACAAAGTCAATATCAGGATGTGAGCTAATGCCGTCACCAATGACGTCACCAGTTCCGTTTACTAGGTTGAAGACTCCTTTTGGTACGCCTGCTTCATCAATGATGTCTGCAAGAATCATTGCGGCAAAAGGTGTAATTTCCGCTGGCTTTAAGACAACTGGTGAGCCTGCTGCAATGGCACCTGCGATTTTAAGTGATGTTTGATTCGTTGGGAAATTCCATGGTGTAATCAATCCGCTGACACCAATCGCTTCTTTTATAATGGTATGTCCGCCGCGGTCCTCAGTAAATGTATAAGATTTAAGTGCTTCCGCTGCTTTAGAAAAATGTTCATGTCCCATTTTGTAATGAACCTCTTCTGATACTTTAAGCGGTGCACCAAGCTCTTGTGTCATGACTTCTATCAGTTCATCCTTACGCTTTTCGTAGCCGCGCACTATGTTTTCCAGCATCTTTACGCGTTCATTTCGAGATGTTTTTGAGAAAGAAGGGAAGGCGGCACGAGCGGCTTTGACTGCCTTATCTAAATCTTCCTTTGTTCCTAAACTAATAGTGCCAATGACTTCCTCTGTAGCAGGATTGATGACTTCCGTCGTTTCGTTTCCTGTTGATGCGATCCATTCTCCGTTAATAAAATGTTTCTCTTGATTTCTCATTCTGACATGTCTCCTTTTTATATGTGATTCAATTCAATATTCTGTTTTCAGGTGATATAAAACTGTACCCACTGTGAAAAATCTAAAACGATGAAACTGCAAAAGAAAAAGTTTCTGATATAATACGCAAAGTGGGACATATGTCCTTTTCAACATGAGGGTATCTATCTTTTAATGGAACTAGACTGAAAAAAGAAGGAGCATTTGAACGAATGAAAGGTGTTATTTTCGCTTTATTAGGAGGCGCTTGTATTACACTGCAAGGCGTAGCAAACGCAAGAATCAGCCAGGATATCGGGACATGGCAGGCGGCAACCATCACGCAGCTGACCGGTTTTATTATCGCACTTATCATTTTACTGATCGTGCGTGACGGACACTTCAGGGAATATCGAAAGGTGAACCCGCTTTATTTAGTAGGAGGCGCATTTGCAGCCATTATTATTTTCAATGAAGTCACCGCAATTCAAATGATCGGTGTCACACTGACCATTGCTGCTTTGCTCATTGCACAGCTTGCTTTCACCTTTGCAATTGATGCAAAAGGATGGTTTGGTGTACAGAAAAAGAAAATGAAATGGCAGCATTATGCAGGAATTCTATTGATGATCGCAGGCGTCATCATTTTAAAGCTATAAAGGAGGGCGTCAGATGGAGGAGCTTCATGATGAATCACTATTTTCCTCTTATCTCAAGGCACATCAATTAGAAAACGTCTTTCATCAGAAACTCATATCACACGTCAGCTTATGGCGCTATGAGCAAGGTGAACTGATTTGTTCAAAGGGAGATCAGAGGGAGCACTTGTACTTGTTAGTAAAAGGAAAATTAAAGATTTTCACCACCACAAAAGAAGGGAAGACCTTTATTCTTTGTTTTAAACATCCTCTTGAAACGATTGGAGATATTGAATACGTTCAGCAGACAGATATGGTCAATACAGTGGAGGCTGTCACAGAAGTACATATGCTAAGGATTTCTCATCAAGCGCTCAAGCGCCATGCGAAGGATGATCCCCGCGTGTTAACCTTTTTACTAAAGGGCATCACAAACAAATTTTATACGAAATCAAACGATTTGAGTTTCCACCTTTTATATCCTGTAGAGGTCAGGCTCGCAAGCTACTTATTGTCCGTGTTAACAGGTGATAACAGTGCGAGCGCACTTCGTCTTACTGATGCGGCGAGCTTAATTGGTACAAGCTACCGGCATATTAACCGGGTGATTCAGCAATTTTGTGAAAAAGGGCTGATCAAGAGGCAAAGAGGGGAAATTACGATTCTTGACCGGGAAGGACTCTTAGAATTAGCGGAGCGAAACATTTATGAATAGAAGAAATGAAGGGATACAGACATGATCATAGGAATAGGATTAGCCATCACGGCTGGCGCACTCGTCAGCTTACAAACCATTTTTAACAGTAAGGTCAATGAGCAGACCGGCTCTTGGTCAACGACCACTCTCGTTCTAGGTATGGGCTTTATTGCTTCACTTTTGATGGGTCTTTTGCTAGAAGGAACCGGCATGTTTCAATTAAGACATATGGAAGCGTGGTACTGGATAAGCGGAGCCATTGGAGTAGGGGTGGTCATCTGCCTCGTTCAAAGCATCAAACGGCTTGGCCCGACTTATGGAATCTCGATTGTCCTGATTTCACAGCTGGGCTGTGCGCTTTTGTTCGATTCGCTCGGCTGGCTTGGGTTAGAGAAAGTGGAATTTTCTCCCGCAAAACTATTAGGTGTCATTGTGATTGTTGCGGGGATCTTGGTGTTTAAATTGACCAAATTGGAGTCAGCAGAAGAGGAGCAATCAGAAGAAAAAGGGCTGCCACAAGAGTAGCTGCCCTCTAGATCAATCGACGCCATAGAACGGTGATCGCGGATAAACCATTTAAAAGGAGCCTTTTCACTAAAGGCTTTTTTTTCTGCCCATAGGCACTCGTTTTATAGGCTTCTTTGTCCTTCGCGACGAGAATACTATAGGCGATTTTACGTTCAATTGCCTGAGTAAGTGATAGCGCAAACGGGGCACTATCAATGACCAAAATCGACTCTGTATTTAAAAAACTAGACCTCGCATCTAAATTATATGTTCCGATAATACTTAAATAATCATCAATGACCATCGATTTCGCATGAATGGAATACGGACCTTCATATTCGTACAAATGAACGCCTGTTTTCATCAGTTCCTTTTTCGTGCTTAAGTAACCTGCAAAAGCTAACGGATTTGGCGTCGCTGTAAGAGAATTCGTGACAACTGTCGTTTGAATCCCGCTAGCTAAGGGAGTGAGACCGTCTTTCATTGGGCGTGTCGGGATGACATAAGGCGTCTGTATGAGCACAGAACGCTTTGCCCGGTGAGCAAGATCGTTTAGTTTTTTCAGCACAAGAGGACGCTTATTGAAACGCTCCACAGGATTTGTAAAAAATGCAATCTGTTTCACTGAGGTGCCATCTGCTGCCCAATGAAAGGAGGACATCACAAAAGGTTCTTTCGCATGCACTGCCTCCCGATAGGATCTAAGCAGTTTCTTTCTTAGTTTTAAGCCTTTTTTTGCTTTTTGCTTGGAGAACACGGCTTTTGTTCTTTTCGTAAAGTCATGATTCCATAAATAAACGAAATATTGCTCCATTTCATCTAATACTTTTCCTTTTTTGTCGTTATAGAGTAGCACATCGCGGTCAAATGCAAAGTCTTTCGGCGGCTGATCTGCAAAGTATTTATCACCGATATTTCTTCCGCCCATGATAGCCACTCGGCCATCTGCTAGCAGCAGCTTATCATGAAGGCGGTTATGCCACGTCCATGGCTTAAATAACCGAAAGGGCTCATAAAAACGAATGGCCATGTTCGGATGATTTGCCACGGCATATCGTAAATGCTTCAGCGGTCCACGCAAACTGTGGCAGATGCCGTCTAAAAGCAGCTGAACTTTCACTCCTCGATCAGCAGCTTCAATTAAAGCACCTAGTACCCATTCGGCTGTTTTTCCCTTTTGAATGGAATAATAACTAAGGCGGATCATCCTCTTTGCCTCACGAATCATTTGGATTCTTGCCTGACCAGACTCAAATCCATCGTCCAGAAGCATCACTTGATTTGTGCCCTGATCGTCGCCTGAGATCGAAGAGGCTTTATAGATACAATGTTCTTTGCATGTTTTTTGTATCGGCAAATAAAACAAAACAAATGCGGTCAAAAAGACATAAACGACATAGAGAAGGATCAGATAAAACAAAAGATGAAGCATACGGATCACCTCCTTTCACATAGACACAACTTTTCCTTAGTTTATGTCAAAAATAAAATTTCACTCATTTTCGCCTTTCTTCTAAATACATGACAAAAGAATCATCTTGTTTTTATTGGGCATTTAATTATAGTATGAAATGAATAAGGGGGAATCGAATTGAATGAATCATTATTTAACATCCCAAGTGATGTATATCAAACGTTAAGTGAAACAGAACGTTATTTACTCAATTATATTCACCAGCATTTAGAGGATATCTCCACCTTATCCATTGTCACTTTAAGCGAAAGAGCCAATGTATCGACTGCCACGATTGTCAGACTGATGAAAAAAATTGGCTATAACGGCTATACATCCTTTAAATATCGATTGAAACAAGAAAAGAAAATGACAGATGCAAGTGACCAACTCAAAAATATTGATGAAGACATCAAACTAGCGATTCGGAAAAATGAAGAAGAGGTTTTAAAAACGATACAGCTGCAAAGCATTGGGCAAATTGAAGATGCCGTTCAAAAAATACATAATGCAGACAAAATTTATATTTTCGGCAGAGGCTTCTCAGAGATGATCGCCAAAGAGATGACCATCAAATTACAGCTCATCGGAAAAACATGTGAAGTACACGACGATCCGAATATCATTCGGCTGAAATCGAGAGACATTCAAAAAAGTGAGCTTGCCATCTTTGTTTCATTAAATGGCGAAACAGCTGAGCTAGTTGAAGCGTGTCAAAACCTCAGCATGAAGCAAGTGACAACCATTACAGTCACGACAAGAATAGATTCTACATTAAGCAAAATATCAGATATGACACTAGTCGGATATAAAGGGGAACAATCTTTCTTCCCAGATTATGAAGTCAGATCCCGCCTGTCTCTTCATGTCATTGCCCGCATTTTACTCGATGCCTATGTGATCCGAATGAAATAACCAATAAGAAAGCCTTCGAGACTTTGATCTGGAAGGCTTTTTCTCATGAAAACCTTTACACATTCTGAAAACATTTTCACCGAATCGTATGAGATACTTTCTTTAGAGAAAAGAAAGAAGGTGAAACCAATTGATTTATACCTGCACCTTAAATCCTGCTATTGACCTATATATTGCATTAAAAGAAATGCGGGCAAATGCAGTCAATCGTACAGAAGATGAAGATTATCAGCCAAATGGAAAAGGCGTGAACGTGTCGATTATGCTAAAGAAATATGGCTTCACCAGCACTGCATTAGGATTTATCGCTGGGTTTTCAGGCTCTTATATTGAACAATCTTTAAAGGATCTCTCTATTCAGACCGATTTTATCTCGGTTGAAGGAATTACACGCATTAATGTTTTTATCAATACGACAGAAGAATACAAGCTCGTGAACCAGGGCCCTGCGATTGAAGAAAAAGCGCTTCACGCCTTTCGTGAGAAAATTGCGGCTATCCCGCAAGGAGGCATTCTTATCATGTCAGGCAGTCTGCCAAAAGGTGTTCCTGCCAGCATTTTTTCAGAAGTAGCAGCTATTTGCCATCAACAGAAGGTCAAGTTCATTTTAGACACAAGCTCAGCAGCAGTTCTTGAGACGCTTCAATACAAGCCGTATTTATTAAAACCGAATGAAGAAGAAATTGCTGCTTTTTTCAGCAAAACACATCCTTTGTCAGAAAAAGAACTCATTCAATCAGGAGAGAAGCTCATTGAGATGGGTGCAGAGCAAGTGCTTATTTCCCGCGGGGGAGAAGGGGCATTGTTCATTACAAAGGACGCAGTGTTTAAAGGAAACGCACCGACAGGCACTGTCGTAAACACAGCTTGTTCTGGAGATGCGATGCTCGCAGCTTTTCTTAGTAAACACCTTGAAGGACACTCACCTGAAGAGTGCTTACGCTACGGCATTGCAACTGGAGCATCCACTGCTTTTTCGAAAGGCTTAAGTGATTTACATGATATTGATTCATTGATTGAGCAAGTACACATTCAGAAGATATAAGGGGGAATAACACATGAGCCGTAAAAAAATTGTCGCTGCAACCGGCTGTCCAACAGGGATTGCACACACATTCATGGCAGCTGAAGCATTAAAAATCGCTGCTGAGCAACTAGGGGTCGACATTAAAGTCGAAACGCATGGTCAAGTAGGAATTGAAAACGCTTTAACAGATCAAGACATTATGGAAGCAGATGGGGTCATTGTGGCAGCCGATAAAGATGTGCATACAGACCGTTTTCACGGCAAACCACTCATTGAAGTGCCTGTAGCCAAAGGCATTCGCACGCCGGCCGAGCTGATTCAGAGCGTTATAAATGGAGATGCTCCCGTTCATCAAGTGAAAGGAAGAGCTTCTGGAACAGAGAAACCATCTGCTCCTTCATCCTCTCAACAAAAGTCGGCAAATAAATGGATACACACCATCTATAAACACTTAATGAACGGTGTATCACACATGCTGCCATTTGTTGTTGGAGGCGGTGTCTTAATTGCCCTTTCTTTCTTATTCGGAATCTACTCTGCTGATCCTCAGCACGAAACGTATCATCCGTTTGCTGCCTACTTGAAAAGCATTGGCGGACTTGGCTTTAGCTTAATGGTGCCAATTTTAGCAGCATTTATCGCTGATTCGATCGCTAGACGCCCAGGGATGGTCGTTGGATTTATAGGGGGTCTCCTTGCAAATGATGGAGGTGCTGGTTTCTTAGGCGGTATTATCGCAGGTTTTGCAGCAGGATATATCATTTTATTGCTTCAATTCTTGCTTCAAAAACTACCAGCTTCACTTGATGGATTAAAATCGATCTTCATCTATCCCGTGATCGGTATTTTCTTAATCGGGGCTGTCATGACCCCGCTGTTAGTCCCAATCACAGGGCTAAATAATTCCTTAATGGATTTTCTCTCATCTGTACAATCCACAAATCCTTTGCTTTTAGGCTTAATTGTTGGAGCAATGTGTGGATTTGATATGGGAGGACCTTTTAACAAAGCAGCCTATGTCACTGGAACGGCTTTACTTGCAGAAGGTAACCTTTACTTCATGGCAGGTGTGTCAGCGGCATGTATCACACCACCGCTTATCATTGCGATTGCTACAACCATTTTCCGAAAACATTTCACGCCACAAGAACGAAATGCAGGGGCAATCAACTATATTCTGGGGGCGACACATATTACAGAAGGAGCCATCCCATTTGCGGCAAAAAACCCAGTCGTTGTCCTGCCAATTATCATGTTTGGCTCGGCCATCTCTGCTATATTAACGTATCTCTTTGGCGTACAGGTTCCAGCTCCGCATGGCGGGTTCCTTGTCCTTCCAGTCGTCACAGGCGCATTCCAATGGGTGCTTTCCATACTAATCGGATCACTTGTAGGTGCGATACTATACGGACTTTATCGTAAAAAAATAGACAAACCCGCAGTTTAAGAGGGAGGAAGAGAAATAATGGAACATATCTATATGAATCTTCACGAAACAGCTTCTTCACAGGCTGGTGTTTTCGCAGCCATTGCTGACATTGCCTACAAAGCAGGTATTTGCACCTCACCAGAGGATGTCAAAAAAGGCTTAGCGGAAAGAGAAGCACTTAGTACAACCGGATTTCAAGATGGATTTGCCATTCCGCATACACAAACAGAAGCCATCACGAAACCAGCACTTGTGATCGTCCGCACGGAAACAGGAATTGAATGGGACGCTTTTGATGGGAAGCCTTGCTTTTTCTTCCTATCCTTACTGATCCCCAAAAACGAAGCAGGAACCACTCATTTAAAGGCTCTTTCTGCCCTTTCACGAGGTTTAATGGATGAAGCGAAACGACAAAAACTGCTGGAAACAAGAACAAATGAAGACATGCTTGCTGTATTAGAAACGGATATTTTAACTAGAGAGGATGTTTGATCATGCCTTTACTTTCAACAACACCGATGCTTGAGGCTGCGAAAAAAGAAAAATACGGAATTGTGGCATTCAATGTGCACTCCTTTGACAGTATCTATTGGGTGCTCGAAACTGCCGCAGAATTAAAGTCACCTGTGATTTTGCAAACAACGGTTGGAACAGTCCAATCTCTTGGAGCAAAAGCGATTGCAGATACAGTGAAGGCGGCGGCTGATCAATATCAAATCCCAATCGGTCTTCACCTGGATCATTGCACGGACTTTGATGTGATTCTCACCTGTATCCGGGCCGGATATACATCCGTTATGATCGATGCATCCATGCATTCATATGAAGAAAATGTACGCCGCACAAAAGAAGTCGTGAATCTTGCATTAAAAGTAGGTGTGAATGTCGAAGCAGAGCTAGGCAAGGTAGGCGGCGTAGAAGATGATATCGTCGTCGATGAAAAGGATGCCGAAAAAGCCGTTCCATCAGAATGCCGTCAATTTGTAGAAGAAACTGGGGTACCTACTTTAGCGCCTGCCATTGGTACTGCCCATGGCATTTATAAAGGAGTGCCGGATATTGACTTTGCCCGCATTGAACAAATTGCAGCGCTTGTTGATGTACCACTTGTCCTGCACGGTGGTTCCGCTGTACCAGATGAAGATGTCAAGCGATGTGTTGCACTTGGTATGGCAAAGGTGAATGTCTCAACTGAACTGAAAAATGCATATTCCGAGGCGATACGTGATCATTTCTCAAACGAACCTGAAAGTTTAGATCCGCGTATGTATTTACAAAAAGCAAAACAAGCAGCAAAAGACATGGTCCAATCGAAAATACGAATCGTTGGCAGTGAGGGCAAAGCCCATCCATTATATCAATGAGACGAAAAAAAGCAGAGCCGCTATCGCTCTGCTTTTTCACTTTATTCGTTTTCTTTCATTTCATTAGATGTGCGTACCCGTGCATTTCCCATAAATACGACCGTAATCGCTGCAAGTGCAATCGGGAATAATGCAAGCAAAAATACGTACGTAATACTTTGTGACATCGCATCGATGACTTTATTTAAAATATCAGGCGGAATTTGTGAGCGGGCACCTTCTTGGAAAATAGCCTGTGGATCGCCTACTTGAGAAGGGGCTCCTTTCATTCCGCTAAAGGAATCTGCTAAACGATTTGTCAGCACATTGGTTTGAATCGTCCCGAAAATCGTGACACCTAACGTCATCCCAAGTGATCTCATAAATGAATTGGTCGAGTTTGCACTGCCTCGGTAGCGCGGCTCAAGATCATTCATTGAAGCTGACGGCAGAAGGGAGAAGCTGAACCCGACGCCAAAGCCTGATATCATCATAAAGAGTGTGAGCCACAGTCTTGCTGTATCTGGTGACATATTGGCAAGCAGCAGCATCCCAGCGAAAAATGAAATGACAGAGATGGTCATCAGACGTCTGAAAGGCACTTTCGTCTGCATCGTTCCGCCAATCATACTGCCAATGACTGATCCAATCATCATCGGTGTTAAAATAAACCCTGCACTTGTCGCAGATTCACCGTACACCGCCTGAACAAAAATAGGAATAAAGACAGCAAGGATAATAAATGTCCCGCCATATAAAAACGCCAAAATTTGAGATGTAGCAAATAATCGATTTTTAAACATCCAAAATGAGATAATCGGCTCCTCAGCCTTACGCTCAACAATAAAGAAGATCGTACCGAACACAAGAAACACAGCAAAAAGTGTGAGGATTTGCACCGAATCCCAAGCATAAGATTTACCGCCAAGCTCAAGCGCGAACATTAAGCTGACAACCGCAACGACAAGTGTAATGGCACCTGACCAGTCGATTTTCTGCTTACGATGTTCAAGCGACTCCTGATAGTACCTGGCGATCAAGAAGACACTGACAATACCGATTGGCACGTTAATATAGAAAACCCAATGCCAGCCGATCGAATCCGTAATAATAGCACCTAAAAGCGGTCCGAGTACACTAGATAAACCAAAGACTGCTCCAAACATACCAGACATTTTTCCGCGCTTTTCAGGCGGAAAGATGTCAAAGATAATCGTGAATGCGATCGGTAGAAGTGCACCGCCTCCAAGCCCTTGAATGGCTCGGTAAATAATGAGCTGATCCATCGTTTGTGCGATACCGCACAGCGCTGATCCAATTAAAAAGAAAATAAGTCCAAACAGAAAAAAACGCTTTCGACCATACATATCAGAAAGCTTTCCGTAAATCGGCATTCCGGCCATCACTGCCACCATATAAGAAGCCGTCACCCAAGCAAATTTATCAAAACTGCCCAAATCTGCTACGATGCTTCCCATCGCTGTTGCAACAATGGTATTGTCCATCGCTGCCATAAAAATCCCTAACAGCAAACCGATGACAACAAAGCGAGTGGATGCCTTGCCTTTATCCACATGATTCATTTCATTTACCTCCTGCTTACGTTCTCTCATTATTTTTGCTATGATCAACTTAACCATAAAGTAAGAGAACATTTATCTTGATGATCAAGATAAATTGATTTTAAAGGGAGGAGAACAAGTTGTCAATAAAGAACGAGGCAGAAGACAGAGCAGCCCAGATCATACATACAATGAGGCGCCTCGCCACACGAACCGTTTTATTCCACCAAGCGGCCGCTCAATCGCTCGGCCTTTTTCCAACAGATCTCAAATCAGCCGATCTATTAAACGAACTCGGCCCCCTCACAGCGGGGGAATTAAGTGAAAAAACAGGCCTTAGCTCAGGTGCAGTCACAGCTCTCATTGACCGGCTTGAAAAAGCGGGCTACGCCAAAAGAGAAAAAGACCCAAAGGACAAACGAAGAGTCATCATTGTCCCACTAACAGCAGGGAAATCACAGGTAAAAGAACTCTTCCAATCCTTATCAGCATCAACCAAACAGCTCACAAACGAATACAAACCAGAAGAATTAGATTTAATCATCCAATTCATTTCAGAAGCAGCTGAAATAATGGAACAAGAGCTGCAATTGCTTAAGGCTAAATCGTAAGAAAGCCCACTTAGGAGAGATGTGTTATGAGGGTGCAAGAAGTTCTCATTGTGAATAACAACATAGGATGCTTATCCGAATAAGGGGAGGTATAACAGAAAGTGGAGATTATAAAGTTTAAGGATACTGATACAAAAGAGATTATTTCATTGTTTTATGAAACAGTTCATTCCGTAAATTCAAAAGATTATTCCCAAGTACAATTGGATGCTTGGGCACCAAGAGATGAAAAAGAATATAAAATTAATTCTTGGAAGGAATCATTGGGTCAAAATATAACATTTGTTGCTAAAGTTCATGATAAAGTTGTTGGTTTTAGCGATTTAACGCATACCGGGTACTTAGATAGACTATTCGTTCATAAAGATTATCAAGGACAAGGTATAGCCACAGCTTTAGTTGATATGCTCGAATCTGAGGCAAAGAAACTAAATCTTTTAGAAATTGATACCGAAGCAAGTATTACAGCTAAGCCATTTTTTGAACATCTAGGTTATAAAATTGTTTGTTCACAAACTGTGGAAAAAAAGGGGGTTAAGTTGGATAATTTTAAAATGCTAAAAAAAATAAAATAATCATTTTCTTGTTATGCTAACAGGTGCGTTAGTTTAAGAAGGAAGGGTATAATCATATAAAATATGTTATACCCTTTAATTTTTTCAATTTAGGTCTTGATAATTTTTAGGGTAGAATATGTTGATTTTAAAATAACAAGAAGCTTTGGTGGCGCTTTCCGTTACACGACTCAGCCATTACTGCGTCAATAAATACATCCTGAATAAGAACTGCTTTTTTATGTTGATCATCGTATAATAGACAAGAAAAATGAACCGAATATGTTGTCCAGAAAGAAGAACCTGCGGACGCTGATCATTGAGCACTTTAAATGCCTTGATTGGTGTCCGTTTTTTGAAGAAACGCACCTTTCTCTGATCAAATAAAAGTTGTTTTTGTATCTTTATTCCTATTTCATGACATTCCTTGTGTTGGTAAAATTGACCTTGTCAATGAATAGGAAGGAGTGACTTCTTCTGGGTAAGATACTTGATGCAAAAGCACTAACCAGTGCCATGGATACAAGGGCAACACACTATCAGGAACTCCGCGAACAAATGGTAGATTTAAAAAAGACATTACAAGGTGTTGCCAATCTCGGTGATGATTTCACTGGGAAAGGTGCCGATAACATTAAAAGCTTTTATCAAGAGCTGGCTGGAAATGTAGACATGTTTATCAGCTTCATTGATAAGCAAAAAGCCTTTCATGAAGGTGTTTCTGGGACACTTGATGATACGAGCTTTGGCGGCGATACCTTTGTAGAAGAACACTTTTTAGACAACGCAGTACATATGGGCATCAAGAATGCCAAAAGCATTGTAAAGGATCAAAAAAAGGCACTCAAAACGATTTTTCAAGACATTGATGACCTCATTTCCCTAGAGGTATTTGATAGCCAAACCTTTGATGAAAAAATAGAAGATGCGGAAGATGAACGAAAAAAGACGGTCAAAGATCTGAGAGAGCTTGATCAAAATTTAAAAGATGAATATGCTTTGTCAGAGACGGAGCAGCAAGCTACAATGGCATTGTACGCAGAAATGATAAATGCGACAAATGACGGAAAAGCGATTTCACCTATGAATTTTGATAAGAAAGCGTATCAAAATAGCGAAATCTACAAGGCAAAAAGTGATATTGAAAAGCAAACTTCTGAATATCTGAAAATCAAAAAAGAACAAGAAGAAGCCCGCAAGATCGCAAAGGAACAAGAAGCCCTCGCCAACCGTTCTTGGTATGAAAAAGTGCTCGATTATGGTGGAAATATTGTCAATGAACTAACGGGTGTGAATGATGCAAAACGCGCCGCAACGGGTATTGATCCAATCACAGGCGAGGAACTCACCGCAGGCCAGCGCGTCGCCGCAGGCGGCATGGCAGCGGCAGGCTACATCCCAATTGTCGGCTGGGCAGGACGCATTTTCAAAGGCGGAAAAGCCGTCTATAAAACGACTCAAGCCACATCAGCCGCAGTCAGAGCAGTCGACATTTACAAGACATCACAAAAGTCTTTTGGCGCCTTAAAAATATCTCAAAAAGGCTTATATGGCCTCACTGCAACTAACGGTTTCAGCGAAGCGATTACAGGCCGAGACATGTTTGGAAATAAGATCTCGAAAGAACAGCAGGAAGCGAGTATGAATGCGGCGCTAGGAATGCTTTTACCGTTTGGGGCGAAAGGGTTTCGGGGGAAGATGGGAATTACGGGTAGGGAAAAAGTTAAGTTCTCATCTAGCTTAGAAGATCATATAAGAAAAGTTGATCCCAATGTTCCAAGGAGAAGAGGAATTGGTGGGGCGCATAACAAAGATGAATTTATGAAAAATGATGTAAATATATTAAATGTTAAGAAGCATGATGCTTTGCCAGGAGTGGAAAAAATAACTTACCAAGTTCCTTCTTTAGATGCTAAAACAGGTCAAAAAATTGGATGGAAAGCAAAGCCATTTGATAAAACTGTTTATGATCCTAAGTTAATTTCTGATGAAGATTTTATTAAACGAGGAAAAGAAGCTGTAAATAATGCTTCTTCAAAAGGTGTTTTAGGGAGAGAATGGGAAGGTTACGATGGACAAGGTATAAAATGGAGAGGTTATACAGATAAGGATGGGACAGTGACCTCGTTTTATCCTGAATTATAGGTGGGAGGATTCAGATAGTATGTTAAAAAAAATTTTAGAAACTCAAATGTTAAGAGATGAACACTTTCCTGTGGTGGCTTTTTTCAATGCCATCACTGATGATAGCTTTGTAAATATTGTTCAGCATTTATCTACGGGAGTAGGTTATGGAATTAACGATGTTGATTGCACATTTCCAAATGATTTGGAACCCGACGAGGAACCCTTTCATGGAGTACTATTTGCACTTCATGATGATGAGGTTATTGTTGATTATCAAACATTCTACTATTATCTTGAGCAAGCCTGTAACACGTACATTACAGAGTATCCTCAGGATAAGAAAACTATTAGCGAGGTGTTAAGGAAGGTATTTGAAAAATATAGATTGGCCAATTGACAAAAGCAACCTCTGAAAATAGTTGAGCAACTAAGTATTGAAATTAGTAGAATGATTAAAGACAATATAATTAATCTAAATAATAAATTAGGACTTAAATTACTATAAAATTTATGGATAAGTTGGAGAATAATGAGAAGGAATATAAAACTTGAAGTCCCTGTATTCAACATTCATCCTTTAAGAATAACTGAAGGTTGGATTGTATGTTATAATAATTTTAGAGAAATTGACCCTAAAAAGTTAGAAACAGAAGATGATAGATGGTTTATGTTCACTGAAAGTTTATTACAACTTTATCATGAGAAATCATCAATAACATTGGATTTAGGGTGGTATCCCGATTTATCTTCTGATGGTAACTATCTTGTTCTAATAGTTAAAAATACAGATTGGGACAATCCTATTCAGGAATTCAGCTCGGAAGACTATACCAAAGTGATTGATTTTATAGAATTTCATTTGAAAGAAATTACATCCAACTGGTGGAAATGAAATAGTAGATTCTTAATTACTAACAAATTTACATCGCTAGTTTCTTCAGTTTTATTCATTTATGATCAATGATCAATTTTTGGGGCTGTAGGTACTCGAATGTGTTCTCAGAGTAATTTCATAATTAGGGGACTCAATATGTTTAAAGAATTAGATAATCTTTTATCTGCTGATACAACAGTAGATTCATGGTATGATGACGGGTGTTTGATTGCTAGTGAGATACTCTCTGAATTTAGCCTCAACGACTGGGAAGAACTATCAAATCAGGTGCTTAATAAACCAATAGAGTGGCAGCGTAAAATTGCTTACTGTCTGGATAATGAGTGCAATGAATATGAGTTAAATATTTTAATAGGTTTGTTAAATACTAATGATAAAGAATTATTTGAGATTTGTATTGATACATTGAGAAGTTTCCCAATTGAAGAAAGCAAGAAATTGATTTTGAAGCATCCCCAAATTTTAGAACGTGTAAATCATGTAGTGGCTACCACTGCGAATTCACCAGTAAAAGTAGTTCTTCAAGACTTTCTTTCAAAAATGCATTCAAATTAGTTCGTTTTTAATGAGATTACGCAAAAAAACCTTGATTGGCTTAATGCCTTTCAAGGTTTTTTGTGTTATTGAACTTCAAACTGAGAAAAAACCGACAAAAAGGGGACCTTTTTACCTAAGAGGATCATCGTATGATATAGACAAGCAAAACCAGCTTTTATAGTGAGTGTTTTTTGAATGAGGGGGGGATACTTTACATCATTTTCTTTGAATTTAGATCAGAAATTCCTTTGAAAAAGTAAAATAGCAGGACATTTATATAAAAAAATAACTGACAAGCCACTTTAACGGCGAACTTTTTCATAAGAAAATGAAGTTGGTACAATAAACAGAAAAACATCCTCTAATAATGCATAGAGAATGCTGCTCTGTTTAGAAGGGGGAAAGAATTTTAATTTATTTGTTCAATCACTTTCACAAATTCGAGTTCAATATTCCCCTTTAATTTTAAAAAATGATCCACGAATCGTTCCAGCTAGTTTAGACTTCTGCCTAGCAAATTTAAATTTTCCTTCTAATTCCTTTGGTACTTCCATCCCTTCAGAAAGCTTAAAACCAACAGCGCGTTTTTTCGGGTCATCCACTGTATACAGGACGTTAATTGCAAGACCATCCTCATAAAAGACGTAGGTCCATTTGATATTTTCCACTTGAAAACTTGCCGTTTCTAAAGGTTTGGCTGCAAACTCTAGTTCACGTTCTTCTTTTAGCACTCGGTTCACATAATCAAGGGTCTCCTGACTTTCGCTAGCAGGCAATACTGTCAATTCATGCTTATATTTGTTCATAAAGTAACGAGCCTCATTCGCTCGTAAGCCAGCAAGTGCTTCTGCTACAGGTGAAGACTCTAAACCAATCGTAGACACATTTTTAAAATCAACGATATAAGCCATTTCTATCCCTCCATTTCCTTCTTATTTCCGTACAACAGGAATCCACATCTCACCAAGTAATAAGTCATTTCGCTGCCCCATCTCTACTACTGCATTTGGTCCACCGACATAGGCGAAATTCTTTGCTTCAGGCAAGACTTGACCAAATGCAATACCAGTAAGCGTTTGATGCAATTCATCAGCGGTTTTAGCTTCCCCTTTAACGATTAGATATTCCCCTTTAGGGAATTGAATCACTCTGTCTGCTTCTGATAGATATTCCTCTGTCATGACCCCGACATAATGCATCAGCTTGTTATTTACCGCTTCGTTTACGATAAAAATATAGTCATTTGTGGCAATGGCTTTTAATGTGTCAAGCTTTCCTTCTTGATTGACTGCTTGCCAAAAGTCTGCTTTTTCCTTCGTTATGCCCGCATAGTCTGTGTAATGACTCTTAAGTTCAGTTCCAATACCTAACACGTTAAAGCTGTCTTTTTCTTCTAGTATATAATCTGTCATATTCTACACATCCTCTTCAAAAAATGAATCAAATGATTCTTTCTTTTCACTTGATAGGTATATAATAGGCTTAAACCATGTCAAAAAATGATACTGTTTAGGGGGAGCAGATGAAAAAAGTTGAACGGATTAATACCATCATGCGGTATATTAACAACCGCGCCAACTTTACAATTTCTGAAATCATGAGAGAATTTAATATCTCTCGTTCGACAGCAATTAGAGACATCAGAGAAATTGAAGCTATGGGGATGCCGCTTGTCGCAGAAGTCGGAAGGGACGGGGGATATTTTGTGATGAACAATTCTGTCCTGCCAACTGTTCGTTTTACCGATAATGAGATTAAAGCTCTTTTTATTGCCTTTATGGCCACGAGAAACCAACAACTCCCTTATTTAAAGAGTCGCCAGTCTTTAGCTGAAAAATTACTAGGACTCATCTCAGAAACCCAGCAAGATGACCTTGTTCTTTTAAATCGCCTCTTGCTATTTGAAGGGACCAACCCGAATAATCCTGACCTGCTTGATTTATCAGATCTCCCTCATCCCATGTTAGAAAAATTAATCCAACTGCTTATTTCGGATCGATATGTACTGATCACCATTAGAGAGGAGAAAGTGATAAAGTCCTATCCTATTTACCTCTTGAACCTTTATCGTGAAAAAAGCCTATGGCTGATTGAAGGCTTTGATTTAAAGGAAGAGAAGAAACGGATTTTGCCTGTCGACAATCTCACAGATGTAGAACCATGCTCTACAAATAATCGATTAAGTAGGAAAAAGATTTTAGAAAAGCTAAGTAAGCAGGAGGAAGTAATCAATCTTGTCCTTGAACTTGGTCCAAAGGCAATTGCACAGTTCAAAAAATACCATCCTTTAAGAATGTCAATTTCTTATACGAATCCTTACCAAACTACAGCCATTCTAAAGACTTTTATCAATGTTAATCATTCAGAAGAAATAACCGAAATAACAAATTGGATATTTTTCCTAGGTGAGGATATCAAGGTCAGGGAAATGCCGGTAGAAATCATGGAAGGTTTACAAGAGAGACTACTCCTATATTGTCCATAATCAATGCTGGTTAGACCTCATGATAGATACATGACGGTGAGCTGTACCATAAGTAAATGAGGGTTTTTTGATAAATTTTATGGAGAGGTGCCGTTTTGTTATCTGAATAGCTGTATGAACATTCATTGGGTGAATAGTTGTTTTTTATTCCTGCAATGAATTTGCTTTTTTGTTCAATCATAACAAAGAAAGTTACATTTAATAAATCAAATTCTTGAGGTTAGTTTTCTTTATAGGAAACTGACCTTTTTCATTGGCACAACTACATCTATTTTTACATTGAACAGCCATAAGTAGAAGCGGCTGGTTTTAACAATACAGACACGAACTTACGTACACTGACCAATAACCCCAGCATAAGGAACTTTAATCCCCCTTTTTGTAAAACCTCTAATTTATGGACAAACATTGAACTATATAAAGTCTCTACACTATTTTCAACCACAGATGATTAATCTTCTTCCATCATTGTATTTCTGAGAGTATGAAAAATTATTTTTTTCGGCATAATACCATTGATTTAATTTGAATACACGGAGGGTGAATTGAATGGATAATCAAAAATTAGCTGCCCATGAGTCCTTGGACTTACATGAAGTCATTAATTTTAAGACACTTTGTGTAGCGAAATCGAAATTAATGCAAGGACTGGTTTTTGATGATGATTTGAGAAATTTAATGAAAAAAGATGTTGAACAATCGATACAAGCGCTTGGACAGTTACAGGAAGTCTATAAACGAGCACCATTTGAAGCTCCTGTTCCTGAAAACCGCCCAACACCAACAGTAAACATGAAAGGAGTGCATATAAATTGAACAATGACTATTTAGACCCAATAAACTCCATACATGTACCTGAGCTTGCAGATACCACTTTTGCTATGGATCTCCTTCTTCGTGCAAAAGAAGGGGTTCGGAATATTGCTGTGGCATTAACCGAATCCGCATCACCTGATGTTAGGGCTCTTTTGCGGGATCAGCTAATGCAGGGGATTGCGATGCATCAGGAAATTACAGAACTGATGATTAATAAAAAGTGGTTCCATCCATACGAACTAAGTGAACAGTATAAACTAGATCAGCTCTCTGCCAATAATACGGTCATGATTGGCAAAATGAATCTATTCCCTGTGGAGACTAATAGAAAAGGTTTGTTTGCCCAGACACCTGATGAACATTCTGATAAACAATAACCAAGGAGGCTGTATAGAATGAAGGCTGTAACGTATCAAGGCATTAAAAACGTTGAAGTGAAGGAAGTTGAAGACCCAAAGATTCAAAAGCCTGATGACATGATCATTAAAGTAACCAGTACAGCTATCTGTGGTTCCGATTTACATCTAATACATGGGATGATTCCTAATCTGCAGGAAAACTATGTCATTGGTCATGAGCCAATGGGAATCGTTGAAGAAGTAGGACCAGAAGTTACGAAGCTGAAAAAAGGTGACCGTGTAATTATTCCATTTAACATTGCATGTGGTGAATGCTTTTACTGCCAAAACCATTTGGAGAGCCAATGTGATAATTCCAATGAAAACGGTGATATGGGAGGATATTTCGGATATGCAGGAATAACTGGCGGTCATCCAGGAGGGCAGGCAGAATATTTGCGGGTGCCTTTTGCTAACTTTACTCATTTCAAAATTCCTGAGTCGGTTGAAGAACCCGATGAAAAGCTTTCAGTCATTGCTGATGCGATGACCACTGCATTTTGGACTGTTGACAATGCGGGGGTAAAAAACGGAGATACAGTTATTGTGCTGGGCTGCGGTCCAGTAGGACTTTTTGCACAAAAATTTTGCTGGTTAAAAGGTGCAAAACGTGTGATTGCCGTTGATTATGTGGAATATCGTTTGCAGCATGCCAAACGTACGAACAACGTGGAAATCGTAAATTTTGAAAAATATGAGAATACAGGCATGCATCTGAAAGAAATGACAAAGGGTGGAGCAGATGTTGTCATTGATGCGGTAGGCATGGATGGAAAAATGACTGATATGGAATTTCTTGCAAGCGGCCTCAAACTTCATGCCGGAGCTTTTGGTGCGTTTATCATTGCGTCACAGGCCGTTCGAAAAGGCGGGACAATCCAAGTTACAGGTGTTTATGGCGGAAAATATAATGGATTCCCAATGGGTGATATTATGAACCGCAATGTTACCGTCAAGACGGGACAAGCCCCTGTGATACACTATATGCCATATATGTTTGAATTAGTTCAAACAGGCAAAATTGATCCGGGAGATGTAGTGACTCATGTTCTCCCGCTCAGTGAAGCCAAACGGGGCTATGAAATTTTTGACACAAGAACAGATAATTGTATAAAAGTCGTATTGAAACCATAAGAAGGAGGTTTTTATAAGTATGAATTACGCTTTACATGAAGTTCTTGAGATCCATGAAATGGCTGTATTTAAGACCACTTGTTTAACTAAATCCAAAACTTTGAAAGCCCTGGTTACGGATGAAAGGCTACAAGATATTATGCAGCAGGACATTGATGTGTCCAGTAGACAATTACAGGAATATTCTTCTATTTTATCTAACGCAAAGCAGCAGTGAGGAGATGAATAATATGAATCCAATTATTGAAAATTTAACTGGCATGAATGCACTCTCTGATCAAGTAATTGCCATGGATTTATTGATTTCAGCAAAAAGCGGAGTCAAAAATTATGCAATGGCAGTTACCGAATCAGGCACATCTGAAGTTAAAGAAATCCTAACCCGCCATTTAGTGGAGGCGATTGATATGCATGAGCAAATCTCTGCTTATTTGACAGAAAAAGGATACTATCACGCTTGGAATCCGAATGAACAATTCAATTTAGATGTTCAAAATATCAATACAGCATTAAATTTACCAACTCTATAAACAATGAAAGGAGGCTGACCCTTAGCCTCTTTCATTTTGACTTAAATTCGATTTTCACTGTCAGGGATATTTCCGCTCCAATAAAAGCAATAGAAAACTACCGATACCCCGCTATAAATGCGGTAATTTTTTATGCAGCAATTAATGGTTCACTGTTTCTTGGTACCGCAGCTTTGAAGATTGGAATCGCGAAGAAATAATTAAAAACGTTTCCGCAGCGCTTGCGGAAAAATGATTTAAAGCAAGTTGCGGTTCTGTTTGATTAATATCGCCAATTTTATCAGCAGCGTTCTAATGTAGAAGGTGCTTATCATTTTCTAGCGGAACAATACCGCAAACAAGAGTCTATTTTGTTTGTTGCAAAGCAAGGTGAAAAAAGCATTTTCATTTGCAAACGAAAAGGGGCACGATTTATCTGTTTAGAAACAGCGACTTCTAATATAAAAGCACAACAATTGTATGAAAAAATAGGGATGACAATAGATTCTTCAACCCAGCACTATATTTATTATTGGCATTGAATATAGAAGAATGAAGTTTTGGTATGGCAGAAAATTTAATATAACTCCGTCAAAAAGATGAATATGCTTTGTCAGAGACGGGGCACCAAGCTAAAATAGTAATGTACACTGAAATGATGAATGCGACAAATGACTGAACAGTGATTCCTATAGATTTTGACACGAAGGCAGTTAAATAAATACATTTTAGATAAAGGGGTTCATTTTATTGAATTCTTATGATGAAGATCTAATAAAGGATTTGGAATTAAAAGACCTGCTTAATTATGTCAAAGTACATAAAAATCCAAAAATTTATTTAGATTTAATAGAACAAAAATTTGATTTTGCTGGTTCAAAAATAAATTGGTTACAAACCAATAAACATCATAGTAAGAGCTCAAGTAATGAATCGTTACTTCCTGATGCTCTTCTATTTATAACTGAATTAAAAGAAAAATATTTAGCTAATGACTTACAAGTAATTTACATAGGGGATAACCTTACAGAGTTTGGGTACCAGTTTGAATTAAAACATTTAAAAGAGTTACTAGTCTATTTTTTAGATATCCCACAGCACCACTACTTTATATCGTTAGAAGGTGATTGGTGTATTTGTATTTCATTTGAAAACTATTTGGATTTCGGATTTAGTTTAAACCACAAATAATTTTGAGCGTCACGTATAGGAAAAATAAAAGATGATAAGAAGTGAAAAAACCTTGACTGGCTTTATACCATTCTAGGTTTTTTGCTTTTAAACAACTAAAAGAAGACAAAGGACTCTTTGTATACAAGCCTGAAAGCACACTCAAATGGTGTGTTTTTCTTATGAAAAGAGCACACAATCGCTGCACAGCATGTGCTGAAGACATTTGGGCTTCTTTGATGCATGTGAGTTGATTAGACTTATAACCAAAGGGGAAGAAAGGAGGAATTCCAACTGTACTTAACCAAAAGGGGCACGACTTTACTATCTATGCTGCTTCATACGACATCTTATCTATCAATAGAAGATTTACAGAATCGAATGAATGTCTCGACTCGAACCGTTTATGCTGAAATCAAACGAATGAATAGCTGGCTGAAAACTCATCAGCTTAGTGGTGTGCAGCGAAAAGGTCAACTTGGCTATTATTTAAATCCTCATGAAAAAGAAGTCATTATTCAAAAAGCTGACACCATTCTTATTGGTCAAGATTATGAACCATGTGTAAAAGAACGAAGGGCTATCTTGCTTTTATCCATTGCATGTAGCGAGCATTGCCTAAAAATTGATGATTTTATGAAGATGACAAAGGTGAGCCGAAATACATTACTTGAGGATATGAAACAACTAAAAGAAGCGCTTTCAAAGCAGGAGATCACACTCCGCTATCAATCAGCAAGCGGCTATGTGATATCAGGAGACGAAAGGGCCATTCGATTGGCACTCAAACCTTATATACATTTCATTCGCACAATGATCAAAAACGAAAAAACGTTTCCGTCGTTTTGGTTAAAGGGACCTATTTCATCCAAACGGGTACACCATCTCCTCCAGCAGTCAGAACAAGAACTTCAGCTTGAATTTGCAGATGAGATGCTGGATCAGCTCTCTTTGGATCTCTTTTTCTACTTCAAGCGAATGAAGCTAGGGCATGCTGTACACATTCCAAACGAAGAAAAGCGAACATTGCAGGAAACAGATGAATGCTTGGCTGCTATTCGTTTCATGGCGCAGATTCAAAAAGAGACCAGTCTCTTTGTTCATGATGATGAGATCTATTTTCTTAGCACCCTATGGCTCAGTGCCAAAAAACAAAAACTTCCATCAATTAAAAAACCAGAAGAACATCTCATTCGCACCATCGCCAGACAAATGATATTGGACTTTCAGAGATATGCTTGTATTTCCTTTCAAGAACCTAAAGCATTGGAGCAAAACTTAACAATGCATTTACTTCCAGCTTATTACAGGCTCATCTATCACATTGGAATGATCAACGAACTGACGGACTCTATAAAAAAAGCACAGCCAGAAGTGTTTGAAATTACTCAGAAAGTTGCGTGCCATTTAGAAAAGGCGGCCTGTTCAAAGTTGAGTGACCATGAAATTGCATATCTCGCCATGCATTTTGGCAGCTGGATGAGAAGAGAAGGAATTTCATCCATTGTAAGCCGTTCTGTATACATTGTCTGCGGAGAAGGAATTGGCACAAGTAACATGCTGAAAACTCAGCTTCTCGAATTAATCGGCTACATTGAAGTACGCGGACTGTTATCAAAGCGTGCATATGAAGAATTAGCAGCCGTTGATGCAGATTTCGTTGTGTCCACAACACCTATTTCGTTTAAAGGAAAACCAGTTCATCTCGTTCATCCTATTTTAACTGCCTATGAGAAAAAAACGATACTTCAATACGGGAAAGGCTCAGAAGCGAAGATTGACGAGCATCATGTAAACGCTTTATTCAACATCATTCAGCAGCATACCATCATACAAAATAAACAAGCACTGCTTCATGACATTCAGGAGCTGCTTCATCCCACATATGTATCCTATCAGAAAGGGTGGAACCCAGTGTTAAATGATTTATTAACAGAACAAACCATTCAGCTCCACCAAACAGCAGACACATGGCAAGAGGCGATTACAAAAGCGGCGCAGCCTTTACTTGATCAACATGCGATTAAACCCAGTTATGTGGAAGCCATGATTCAGTCTGTTCATCAAAATGGTCCTTATATTGTCATTGCACCACAAGTGGCCATCCCACATGCAAGGCCCGAGGACGGCGTGAACAACTTGAGCATGGCACTCATGTCATTCAAGCAGCCCATTTCGTTTTCAAAGGATGGAAAAAAGCAGGTGCGGCTCGTCATTGTGTTAGCGGCTATTGACAGCATGAGCCACCTGAAAGCACTCAAACAGCTGACCATGCTGTTAAGTGAAGAGAAACGGACGAAACAATTGATTGAAGCAGAAGATTTAGCATCGGTTCAAGAACTAATTGATCAATTTTCACAAGTATAAAGGAGGAAAAAGGCAATGAAAAAAATTCTTGTTGTGTGTGGAAACGGATTAGGAAGCAGCTTTATTGTAGAAATGAATGTCAAAAAAGCATTAGAAGAATTAGGTCTTATAGCTGAAGTGGATCATACCGATCTCAGTACAAGTAAAAATGAACAAGCAGATCTTTATATCGGAGCAGCTGATATTATTGACCAGCTGAATGACGGCACAAGAAATGTGGCTGGCTTAAATAATTTGTTAGACCAGAAAGCCATTAAAGACGTCCTTCGTCAACACATTTAAGTCATGAAAAAGGGGGATTCACATCATGATAGAACTGATCATGAACGATATATTGGGCACACCTGCCATTCTCATCGGTTTGTTTGCACTAGCCGGTTTACTTTTACAGAAAAAATCAGCCGCAGACACTGTGTCAGGCACCTTGAAAACAACCATGGGCTTCTTAATATTAGGGGCGGGTGCTACAGTCGTCTCTGATTCACTCGGGGTTTTTCGAAAGATGTTTGAAGCAGCCTTTCACATTCAAGGGGTTGTCCCAAATACAGATGCTATGGCCGCCATTGCTCAAAAGGAATTCGGTACACAGACAGCACTCATTATGATTTTTGGCATGCTGGTCAATTTGTTACTTGCAAGATTCACACCCTTTAAATACGTCTTTTTGACTGGTCACCACACGTTGTATATGGCAGCTATGCTCGCCGTCGTTCTCTCGACAGCCGGCATGCACGGGTGGCTACTCATCTCTACTGGTTCAATGATATTAGGAGCAGCTATGGTCATTGCCCCCGCAATCCTTCAGCCATTTACGAGGAAAGTCACCGGAAGCAATGATCTCGCGCTCGGACACTTTAGTACTTTCGGTTATTTTACTGCGGGAATGATCGGCAAATGGGTTGGTTCTCCAGAGAAATCAACGGAAACCATTCAAGTCCCTAAATCGCTCGGTTTTCTAAGAGATACCTCTGTTGCCATTTCAATTACGATGGCTTTGCTGTTTTTTGCGATTGCACCGTTTGCAGGAATTCCTTTTATAGAACAAATTAGCGGGGGCACGAACTTCGCTGTCTTCATTCTCATTCAGGCGATTACGTTTGCTGCTGGTGTGTACATTATTTTAGCAGGGGTACGGATGGCAATTGGCGAGATCGTGCCTGCGTTTAAAGGGATTGCCGATCGATTCGTGAAGGGGGCAAAGCCAGCACTTGATGCACCAACCGTTTTTCCATTTGCGCCAAATGCGGTCATTATCGGTTTTTTATGCAGCTTTGCAGGAGGCATCGTATCCATTTTTCTTTTACCTTTGTTTGGTTTAACTGTCATTGTCCCTGGTCTTGTCCCGCACTTTTTTTGCGGTGCTACAGCAGGAGTGTATGGCAATGCAACAGGAGGGGTAAGAGGTGCTGTCGCTGGGTCCTTTGTAAATGGATTGCTTCTTTCCTTTTTACCTGCTTGTTTGTTACCTGTGCTAGGAACCCTTGGATTTGAAGGAACAACATTTGGAGATACAGACTTTGGCATCATCGGAATCTTGATTGGAATGATCAAGTTTTTATTTCAGCTGTAAAAAGGAGGAGCCAGAGAATGACAGCCGTTTTTTCACCTTCACTGATGTGCATGGATTTAACTCACTTCCGTGAACAAATTCATCTTCTCAACACAAGAGCAGACCGGTACCATGTCGACGTAATGGATGGGCATTATGTGAAGAATATTACGTTATCACCCTTTTTCATTGAACAGCTGCGGAAACTAACAAATTTACCGATTGATGTTCATCTAATGGCCGAACACCCTCAGGAATTTTTAATCGATGCATGTATTGATGCAGGCGCAACGATGATTTGTTTACACCCAGAAGTCGTGCAAAAAGATGCCTTTCGAATCATCCGCCATATTCACAAAAGAAAATGTGAGGTTGGCTTTGTTCTAAATCCCACCACACCGGTTGCAGCATTAGATTCCTTTATTCATTTAATAGACAGAGTGACGATCATGACGATCGATCCAGGCTTTGCCGGACAGCCTTTTATTAAAAAAATGCTTCAGAAAATTAAACAGGTGAAAGATATCAAAAAACACGAAGGGTACTCGTTTTCAATTGAAGTAGACGGTTCTTGTAATGAGAGCACGTTCCGGCTGCTTGCTGAGGCTGGAAATGAAATCTACATCATCGGCACCTCAGGTTTATTTGGACTTCATAAAGAGCTCGACACCGCTTGGGAAACAATGAAGCAATTGTTTGCAAAAGAAACAGCCTCAATTGAATCACGTTAGTAAAAGAGGGGATAAAACTATCCTCTTTTTTTACGCAAATTTTACTAAAACATAATTCACTCACCAAAACTTACCCAAAAACAAAATAAAAATTGCAAATTGATAATTGAAAGCGCTTTACTAATATGTTATCCTTCAAATATCTTTAGTAAATATTTAGTCAAATAATGATGAGGAGTTTGCCTATGACTACACTCAAAGATATTGCTCATGATGCAAAAGTGTCCGTTTCCACTGTATCCCGTGTGTTAAATGGCGATCAAACACTTGCCGTTTCACACGCAACGAGACAAAACATCCTCGACATTGCTAAAAAGTTAAACTATACCCCAGTAAGAGCAAGAAAAGCCGATCAAGCAGAAGAGAAAAGTCCATCTGAATCCCTAGTCATCGGTGTCGTTGTCGCTCAATCCATTGACGAAGAATTAAATGATCCCTTTTTTTCATCGATTCGAAAAGGAATTGAAAAAGAATATGCCAAACAAGGCTTGTCCACTCTCCATACCTTTCGCCTAAGAAGCATGGATAAAGGGGCGATGCTAAAGGATATTGACGGTTTGATCGTCATTGGACGAATCAGCCCCGATACGGTTGAAAAAATGACAAATCGAATGGAACACATTGTTTTTATCAATCATTATGCGGATGAAGATTTGTATGATTGTGTACATGTGGACTTTGTCAGAGCGGCAGATCGCGCCATTCGTCATCTGCATTCTCTTGGCTATACACATCTAGGCTATATTGGCGGAAAAGAGCGGGAACATTATTTCGAAGGTAATGCTGTGATTGAGGACGAAAGACAAACGACGTTTATGAAAAGAATGCAGGAAGCGGGCGCTCTTCATATGGAAGACATCCACATTGGTGAATACTCCATGCAAGAAGGCTATACGCTTATGCAGCAAGCCATCAAAAAAGGAAAACTGCCGCAAGCCTTTTTCATTGGAAGTGACTCTATGGCAATCGGCGCAATGCGCGCTCTTCATGAAGCCGGTCTACACGTGCCTTCAGATGTATCCATTGTTGGATTTAACGACATTGAAGCCGCTTCATTTTCAAGCCCGCCGCTTACAACCGTCAAAGTATATACAGAAGAAATGGGGGAAGTCGGCCTGAAGCTTTTGCTTGAGAGAATAAACGGAAGAAAACTTCCTCTAAAAGTCGTCGTGCCAACAACACTCATCGAGCGAGGCAGTACATGTCTCATCCGTGAAAGGGGGTGAACCATAGATTTCAGCTAACAAAAAAGAGACAAAAAAGCAGAAAGCAAGCTGCTTAGCATGATGGCCAGATCATGCTGAACACAAGGCAGCCTGCCGCTATGCTCTCTTATCTCTTTGAAAAGAATAGAATTCCAGTATAATGGACTTCTTTTGTTTCCGCAACTGCATGAATTCTACCGATAATCGTCTGAATTTTCAGTGATCAAAAGGAGGAAACCATGAATAAAAAAATCATGATGCTGACTGCAGCCATTTTCTTGACCATGATGTTGTCTGCCTGCGGCAATAACGGCTCTTCTGAAGCAAATGGAAAGGTGACCTTGACGCTATTTTCAACGATGAGCAACAGCGGGGAAAGAAAAGCGTTTGAAGAAGTGATTCGTGAGTTTGAAAAGGAGCATGAGCAGATTCGAATCGATGCCAATTTCCCAGGCAACAGCTATGAAGATATGATCCGCGTCAAAATGGGGGCAAACGATATGCCAGACCTGTTTGATACACATGGCTGGGCCAAACTGCGCTATAGCGAGTATGTGGCTGATTTAAAAGAGATGGATTGGGTCAAACAGCTTGATCCTTCCCTCGACCAGATTTTAAAAGACAAAGATGGCAAAGTGTACGCCTATCCGCTGAATCAAGCAAAAGACGGGCTTAGCTTTAATGCCAATCTATTAAAGGAATATGGCATAGAAGTCCCTAGAACACTTGATGAACTCAAATCTGCTTTGCTGACAGTGAAAGAAAAAAGTAAAGGAGATGTTGTGCCGCTTTGGATACCAGGAGGAGATAACTCAAATATTGCCCAAGTCTTTGATGAGCTGGCGACGCCTTTATTAATCACCGATCAAAAGCATCAATACGGAAAAGAACTTGAAAATGGATCATTTGATTGGTCTCTATATACACCGCTTGCCAGGTTCATGAAAGATTTGAAGGATCAAGACCTTTTAAACAAGGATGTCCTGACAGCGAAACTATCTCAAGCGCCTGAGCTCATGGCACAAAATAAAATCGCCTTCACCTTTGTCGGAGGATCCTTAGGACCTGAAGCAACAGAGCTGAATTCATCGATCAAAGTAGGCACGATGCCTGTTCCAGCCATTCATGAGGGAGATAAACAAAGCTGGATTGGCGGAGAACGGTTTACTGTCGCTGCTTGGAAAGACTCCAAGCATCTAAAAGAAGCAAAACAATTCATCGATTTTTTAGCAAAACCTGAAAACGCAAAAAAAATCGCCGAGGGCACATCCTCTGAAACAGCTCTAAAACAAGTGAAAGCGAAAAACTATTACTCTACCTTTTACGATCAATACGAACAGGTGAAGATTGAACCGTATTTCGATCGAAAATACTTACCAAGCGGAATGTGGGCGGTCATGGCAACAACGGGTCAAGAATTATTAGCAGGCTCCATCACACCAGAACAGTTATCAAAGAAAATGGAAGAGGAATATAAGCGTTTGAAAAAACAATAGCCGATGGATGCTGAAACAGGAGTGAAGCCAATGAATGACATCACAAAAGCAAAGCAGCCAGCCGCATTCACCTCTTTACCAAAACAAAAGATACAAAAACGCCAGAATTCATCACTTTGGTGGATGTACATGCCAGCTGTTCTCGTCGTCAGTACCTTTATCATTTATCCTTTTTTGAACGGCATTCAGCTTTCTTTTACGAATTGGAACGGTTTCTCACAAACTTATCAATGGATTGGTCTTGGGCAATATGGGCGGCTGCTTCAGGATCAGGCGACATGGCTTGTTGTCAAAAACACGCTTCTCTATGGAATTGGGAGTACCATTTTACAAAATATCATCGGACTTGGGTATGCTCTCTTATTAAATCAAAGCTTAAAGATGAAAGCCATCACAAGAACGGTCATCTATTTACCTGTCATGATCAGCCCGATTGCGATGGGCTATATTTGGTATTTTGTGTTTGCTTACCAAGGCGGTGCCTTAAATGATGTGGTGACGTTTTTTGGATTTGATCAAATGAATGCGCTCGGCAACCCGCAATTCAACACATGGATTATTGTGCTTGTCAACACATATCAATTCGTCGGGATTGCGATGATCATTTATTTAGCAGGACTTCAAAGTATTCCTAAGGATTATTATGAAGCGGCACAATTAGACGGCGCATCAAGCCTCCAGCAATTTAGGCGGATCACACTGCCGCTGCTTATGCCGTCGATCACCATTAATGTTGTGCTGAATGTCATTGGCGGACTCAAGCTCTTTGATGTCATTGTGGCACTCACGGGCGGGGGACCTGGAGATTCCTCGCAATCCATGTCGACCTTTATGTATGATCTGTATTTCAAACGTCAAGATGCAGGCTATGCAGCAACGCAAGGAGTTTTCATGGCAGTCATCATCCTTGTCATTAGTGTCGCAGCGCTGATTTATTTCAAACGAAAGGAGACCGAGGTGTGATGGATAACGCCTATAGACAGAAGAAAAGATGGTACTCCTTCCTCGCACTATTGATCACATTGCTACACCTGATTCCATTTTATATTTTGGTGACGACATCATTAAAGGGGATAGGAGATTTTAGTTCAAAATGGCTGTTTCCGAAAGCGATTCATCTTGAAAACTTCCGCACAGCATGGACAGAGGCTCAGCTTGGCCAGTCCTTTTTGAATACAGTGATCATTACGTTCAGCTCCGCTGTATTGCTCATTATGTTTGGATCTCTTGCAGCCTATCCGCTTGCAAGAAGGAACACAAAACTGAATAAAGCAGTCTATGTTTTATTTATTGCCATTATGGTCATTCCACCGCTCACAGCCCTTGTCCCGCTCTATAAAATGGTCGTTCAAATCGGGATGATGAACACCTATCAAATTGCGATTCTAAACAATGTGGCTGCTTTTTTGCCGCTGACGATTTTCTTATACGCAGGCTTTATCCGGTCGACAATTCCAAAGGAGCTTGAAGAAGCTGCCCGTATTGATGGAGCAGGGACACTCAGAGTTTTTTTCACTGTCGTTTTTCCGCTTTTGAAGCCCATTACCGCTTCTGTATTAATCATTGCCTGCGTGTATATTTGGAACGACTATCAATTTGCTATCTTTTTTTTGCAAGATAAAGAGATGCATACACTCACAGTCGCCTTATCCCATTTCTTTGGTCAAAATCAGCATCAGCTTCAGCTCGTTGGGGCGGCTGCACTCATTGCGATGCTGCCAATGGTCACGATGTTTTTACTTTTGCAAAAATATTTTATCGCAGGGCTTTCACAAGGCTCTGTCAAAGGCTAGCCCAATATGGATGTGAAAAGGAGAGTCGTCTATGTCTAAAATTACATTTATCGGTGCAGGGAGTACCGTGTTTGCTAAAAATATATTAGGAGATTGTCTGTTTGTTCCCGCCCTTGCAGGCTTTGAATTCGCATTATATGATATCGACCACAACCGGCTGAAAGAATCAGAAACGATGCTCCTGCATTTAAAAGCAAATTACGGTGCAAATGTGACCATTCAGTCCTATCACAACAGGAAAGAAGCCTTACAGGATGCGAAATATGTCATCAATGCCATCCAGGTTGGAGGCTATCGGCCAAGTACTGTCATTGATTTTGAAATACCTAAAAAATACGGATTAAGACAAACGATTGCGGATACGGTAGGGATCGGCGGCATCTTCCGCTCCCTTCGAACGATTCCTGTCATGCTTGACTTTGCAAAGGATATGGAAGAGGTTTGCCCAAATGCTTTATTGTTAAATTACACGAATCCAATGGCCACACTGACAGGTGCGATGCTGCGCTATACTCAGGTTCAAACGGTTGGTCTCTGTCATAGTGTGCAGGTGTGTACAAAGGACCTATTTGAATCTCTTGAAATGGAACATGAAGACATTGAAGAAAAAATTGCCGGCATTAACCATATGGCATGGTTATTAGAGGTAAAACGGGACGGAAAAGACTTGTATCCAGAAATCAAAAGACGAGCAAAAGAAAAGCAGCAATCACGGCATCATGATATGGTTCGTTTTGAACTGATGGATAAATTCGGCTACTATGTCACAGAATCCTCAGAGCATAATGCCGAATACCATCCATATTTCATCAAATCACGGTACCCAGAACTAATCGGTCAGTTTAACATTCCGCTTGATGAATACCCGAGACGCTGCGAGGAACAAATCAACAATTGGAATACAATGAAGCATGACCTTGTGGGGAACACACAGATCACACATACCCGCTCTAAAGAATATGGTTCACGTATCATTGAAGCCATCGAAACAAATGTTGCCTTTAAATTTGGCGGAAATGTTCTGAATACTGGCAGGCTCATTGACAACCTGCCTGAAAAAGCCTGTGTAGAAGTACCGTGTGTGGCAGATCGAGGCGGCATCATGCCATGCTATGTCGGAGAGATCCCTGAACAATTGGCTGGACTCAATCGATCCAATATCAGTTCACAGCTGATGACGATTGAAGCAGCAATCAGCGGTAAAAGAGAACACATTTATCAAGCGGCTTTACTGGATCCACACACAAGCGCTGAACTATCAATTGATGACACCATTCAATTATGTGACGAACTCATTGAAGCACATGGAGAGATGCTGCCAAATTATATAGAACCAAATCAATATGCCGCATCAACCAAATAACAGAAATAAACCAGCCTCTACCTGATGCACCGCGCATCAGGTTTTTCTTATGAAGCAAAAAGAGGATTGACTGAGACCCATTTTAATATTATGATTTTTCTAAAGTTACCCAATAGTTAATCAAAAACATATCATGAAATTTCGGTATTCTAGTGTTAAATGTCACAAACAAACCAATCTGTGTTGAACAAGAGCCTGACTAAAGCGGTTTATCATAACGTAAACCAAAACTGCCGTTTGATTTGACAAAGAGTGTATACAGATGAATGCCCATTAGATGAGACAATGACGATACATACACACCCTTTAAGCATGACATTTTTTAACAAAGAGGAGAGAGGGAACATGACCAAAACAGATGTACAAACGTTGAAAAATTATATTGGCGGACAATGGATTGAGGCGGAAACAAGTCAGACAGAGGCAGTGTATAACCCAGCTACTGGCGAAATCATCGCGGAAGTGCCGCTTTCAACAAAAACAGATGTCGAACGCGCGGTACAAGCAGCACAAGAAGCGTTTACTACTTGGTCTAAGACAGCTGTTCCCCGGCGTGCACGCATTTTATTTAAATACCAGCAGTTACTCGTTGAGAACTGGGATGAGCTGGCTGAACTCGTAACGATTGAAAACGGAAAAAGTGTAACTGAGGCAAAAGGAGAAGTTCAGCGCGGGATTGAATGTGTGGAATTTGCTGCGGGCGCACCAACCTTAATGATGGGAAAACAGCTGCCAGATATTGCGACTGGACTTGAATCAGGCATGTACCGCTATCCAATTGGCGTCATCGGCGGCATTACGCCATTTAACTTTCCAATGATGGTGCCTTGCTGGATGTTCCCGCTTGCCATTGCCTGCGGAAATACGTTTGTTTTAAAACCTTCAGAACGAACGCCTATTCTTGCGGCAAGGTTAGCAGAGCTGTTTGAAGAAGCGGGTCTTCCAAAAGGTGTTCTCAACATTGTCAATGGGGCTCACGATGTCGTCAACGGCCTGCTTGAACATCAAAAGGTCAAAGCCATATCTTTTGTCGGCTCTCAGCCAGTCGCAGAATATGTCTATAAAAAAGGAACAGAGCATGGCAAACGTGTCCAAGCACTTGCAGGCGCAAAGAATCACTCCATTGTCCTCAAAGATGCGGATTTAGACGCGGCAACGAAACAAATCATCGGGGCTGCCTTCGGCTCAGCAGGAGAGCGCTGCATGGCCGCAGCCGTTGTCGCAGTGGAAGAAGAAGTGGCTGAAGAGTTGATTCAAAAATTAGTTGATGAATCAAACGAACTCGTCATTGGAAACGGGATCAATGAAGACGTCTTTCTTGGTCCAGTCATTCGAAAGGAACATAAAGAACGAACGCTTCAATACATCCAATCAGGGATTGAAGAAGGAGCAAGCCTCATTCGTGATGGCCGGCAAGATCACGAAACAAATGGAGAAGGGTATTTCGTCGGACCGACAATCTTTGATCATGTCACAAATCAAATGAAAATTTGGCAGGACGAGATTTTCGCCCCAGTCTTATCAATTGTCCGTGTTTCTTCATTAGCAGAAGCAATCGACCTGTCCAACCAATCAAAATTTGCGAACGGTGCCTGCCTGTATACAGACAGTGCATCAAGCATAAGAGAATTTCGCGAAAACATTGAAGCGGGCATGCTTGGCGTAAACATCGGTGTACCCGCACCAATGGCATTCTTCCCGTTTTCCGGCTGGAAGGATTCTTTCTACGGAGACTTGCATGCCAATGGAACTGACGGAGTAGAGTTTTACACAAGAAAGAAAATGGTCACCGCTCGTTATATTTAAACATGCAATGATTCATAAGGAGAAAAAATGCAGCCCCAGCTTGGGAGACTGCATTTTTTGTTGTCTTCTAGTCAAAAAGTAAGGGTTTTCATTGTGATTCCAGCAAGGATTTGCACTAGAAATCATTCTTTCTATTCATTCTTCATCAGTCCCTATCAACATATTTTGAAATTGGGCCCAAACCCCAATATTAGGAAGATGAAAACAGGAGGAAATGAAACGATGAGGACGAGGATGAAGTGCGGCGTTGGTTTATTGATTTTTGCTTTGGTACTGAGTTGTTTACCGGTATATGATGCGAGTGCGGCAAGCACAACAATTGCAAAACGTGTAGGAAATGCAAACCCGCTCATAGACCACCACTTGGGCGCTGATCCGTTTGCGCTCACCTATAACGGAAGAGTGTACATTTATATGTCGAGTGATGACTATGAATATCACAGCAACGGAACGATTAAGGATAATTCTTTTGCCAATTTGAATAGGGTCTTCGTCATCTCTTCAGCAGATATGGTGAACTGGACAGATCATGGCGCGATTCCAGTAGCCGGAGCAAATGGGGCAAATGGCGGCAGAGGAATTGCTAAATGGGCAGGTGCTTCCTGGGCTCCATCAGCGGCGGTGAAAAAAATCAATGGGAAGGATAAATTTTTCCTTTATTTCGCGAACAGCGGCGGAGGGATTGGCGTTCTTACAGCAGATTCCCCAATCGGTCCATGGACAGATCCTATCGGAAAAGCGCTTGTCACGCCAAATACACCAGGAATGGCCGGGGTTGTATGGCTGTTTGATCCAGCCGTCTTTGTAGATGATGACGGCACTGGTTATTTATATGCCGGCGGAGGCGTTCCAGGCGGTTCTAATCCAACGCAGGGACAATGGGCCAATCCTAAAACAGCAAGAGTATTAAAACTTGGGCCTGATATGACAAGTGTTGTGGGCAGCGCCTCGACCATTGATGCTCCTTTTATGTTTGAAGATTCCGGTATGCATAAGTATAACGGAACCTATTATTATTCCTATTGCATTAACTTTGGCGGCTCCCACCCTGCAGATAAACCACCTGGTGAGATCGGTTATATGACGAGCTCAAGTCCGATGGGTCCCTTTACGTATAGAGGGCACTTCCTGAAAAATCCGGGTGCATTTTTCGGGGGAGGCGGTAACAACCATCATGCTGTGTTCAATTTTAAAAACGAGTGGTATGTCGTATATCATACCCAAACAGTCAGCTCTGCCTTATATGGAGCAGGAAGAGGCTACAGATCTCCGCACATTAATAAGCTTGTGCATAATGCTGACGGCTCCCTTCAAGAGGTAGCAGCCAATTATGAAGGCGTCAAACAGCTATCCAATCTGAATCCATATCAGCGGGTAGAAGCTGAAACATTTGCTTGGAATGGACGCATTTTAACAGAGGCATCCTCAGCCCCAGGCGGACCGGTCAATAACCAGCATGTCACAAACATTCAAAACGGAGATTGGGTGGCTGCCAGTAACGTCGATTTCGGATCAAGCGGCGCAAGAACATTTAAAGCGAATGTAGCATCAAATGCAGGCGGCAAAATAGAAGTACGCCTCGGAAGCCCTGACGGCAGACTCGTCGGAACACTAAATGTCCCTTCCACAGGCGGACCGAACAACTGGCGAGAAGTAGAAACGACAGTAAATGGAGCAGCTGGCGTACACAACGTATTTTTTGTCTTCACAGGAACAGGTGCAAACCTATTTCAATTTGATTCCTGGCGGTTTACTCAATAACAAAAGATGAGAAAATGATAGGAGAGTGGAAAAATTTGATGTCAATGATCAAAAAACCAATCTGCACTTTATTGGTCTGCTTCACCATGCTGTCTGTCATGTTCATCGGACCTTTCGTGACTGAAGTTTCAGCAGCAGATGCCAATATTAATATCAATGCGGAAAGACAAGTGATTCGCGGATTTGGTGGAATGAACCACCCGGCTTGGATTGGGGATTTGACCGCACCTCAAAGGGAAACCGCCTTTGGCAATGGGCAGAATCAATTAGGATTTTCCATTCTAAGAATTTTTGTAGATGAGAACAGAAATAATTGGCACAGAGAGGTCGCCACTGCCAAAAGAGCAATAGAGCATGGAGCTTTAGTGATCGCTTCACCTTGGAATCCTCCAAGCCAAATGGTGGAGACCTTCAACCGTAATGGTACAACTGCAAAACGGCTAAGATACAATCAATACGCCGCATATGCTCAGCATCTGAACGATTTTGTGACGTATATGAAAAATAATGGCGTCAATCTCTATGCGATATCAGTACAAAACGAGCCCGATTATGCACATGAATGGACATGGTGGACTCCTCAGGAAATCCTGCGTTTCATGAGAGAAAATGCCGGCTCCATTAATGCCCGTGTAATTGCGCCAGAATCCTTTCAATACCTTAAAAATATATCAGATCCTATCTTAAATGATCCGCAGGCGCTTGGAAATATGGACATTCTCGGAGCCCATTTGTACGGAACCCAAATCAGCCAGCTTCCGTATCCTCTGTTCAAACAAAAAGGAGGGGGGAAGGAGCTTTGGATGACAGAGGTCTACTACCCGAATAGCGATAACAATTCAGCCGACCGCTGGCCTGAAGCATTAGGAGTTTCAGAGCATATTCACCATTCGATGGTAGAAGGGGACTTTCAGGCATATGTTTGGTGGTACATCCGCAGATCCTACGGCCCTATGAAGGAAGACGGCATGATCAGCAAACGCGGTTACAACATGGCGCATTTCTCCAAATTTGTACGCCCTGGATACATCAGGATTGATGCAACGAAAAGTCCTGAACCAAATGTTTTCGTATCTGCCTACAAAGGAAACAATCAGGTCGTCATTGTCGCGATTAACAAAAACAATACAGGAGTCAATCAGCACTTTGTGATGCAAAATGGAACTGCTTCGCAAGCGTCAAGATGGATTACGAGCAGCAACAGCAACCTTCAGCCGGGTACAGACTTAAATATATCAGGTAATCAATTTTGGGCTCATCTCCCGGCTCAAAGTGTGACAACTTTTGTGGTCAAACGCTAAAATGAATTGAATCACCAAAAGCCAATTTTCTTTTAAAATGAGAAAATTGGCTTTTTTTATGCAAGTAGGAAGTCGATTTTTCACTATGTACTCACATTGGGTATAATAATAACAATGACTTCAGGAGAGTGATCAATGTATGCCCAAGCATCAAAGCAAAGTATTAATGATCGATGACGAAAAAGAAATTTTGGAATTAATCAACACAGTATTAACAAGAGAAGGCATTGATCGTGTCATAACAGCTTCAACTGCCCGTGAGGGGCTCACGAAATTCCATCAAGAACAACCCGATCTTGTCATACTTGATATTATGCTGCCAGACGGTGAAGGCTATGATATTTGCAGGCAAATTAGAGAGACCTCCCATGTTCCAATTATTTTTTTATCAGCAAAGGGAGAGGAATCAGACAAAATTGTAGGACTTGCCATCGGCGGGGATGACTACATTACAAAACCGTTCAGCCCAAAGGAAGTCGCCTACCGGGTGAAAGCGCAGCTAAGACGGGTCTCATACTTGCAGTCATCTCAAGCCGATCCCGTGATTAAAAAAGGGCCGTTTGAGTTAAACGAGCAGCTAGCAGAACTGACTAAAAATGGCGAGGCAATTGAGCTCACGCCAAAAGAGCTTCTGCTTATGTCCTATTTCTTGCAGCACCCGAACCGCATCATCAGTAAAGAAACGCTTTATCAAACCGTTTGGGGAGAAGACTTCTTCGGTTCTGACAATACAGTGATGGTTCATATCCGAAGACTTCGGGAAAAAATAGAGAATTCCCCGTCAACACCAGAGTTTCTCGTCACAGTCAAAGGGCTTGGGTATAAATTTGTTGTAAAGGATGCGTAAGGATGAAATGGCGATTAACAGGCAGGTATATGGTCTCTGTCATTATCGTGACCATAATCACGGTCTTTATCAACTTATTCGTATTTATGATTTGGCTTGTACTTCAGGCAAACAGCCAGCATAACGAGGAAAATACGCCCGAAACCTTCACAAGATCATTTGAACAATACGTCTCTTTTTCTGATCAAGGAATAACCGTAAACAAAGAAGGGCAGAAAGCTTTAAAACAACAGAATGCATGGATTCAAATTTTAGACGAAAATGGACAAGACGTGTATCATGCGCATGCACCTAAAGGATTAAAGAACAAATATACACCAATAGAAATCGTGAACTTACATAAATATAAAGATAAGCAATTATTTTCGACCATTTTTGCTGGCGGAAAAAAAGTAAAAGACAAAGAATACAGCTACTTTATCGGATATAAAGACCCTTCTATCGGAAAATACCTATTCTCGTTCGACACGAAGGACTTAGTGACAAAATTCAATATCGGAACGATGATTTTATTATCAATTGATGCCATCATAGCGTTACTCATTGATTACTTATTCAGCCGGCAGCTCACAAAACCGCTCGGCCGTGCCATTCATGGCATCCAGCGGCTGGCAAACGGAGATTACACGACAAATCTGCCTGCTAAAGGAATTTATAAAGATGTCTTTTATAATGTCAATCACTTATCAGAGCAGCTCGCTTCAAGCAAGAAAGAAAAAGACAAATTAGAGCAAATACGGGAAGAATGGATCACCCATATTTCTCATGATATTAAAACGCCGCTAGCTTCTATTCAAGGCTATGCAGAAATCATCAAAGATCCAAAGTATCCCCTTTCAAAGCAAGACATCAGACATTACGCAGGCATCATTGAGAATAAATCACTTTATATCAAAGATGTCATGGAGGATCTGAATTTAACGACCAGGCTGAAAAATAACGGCGTCATGCTCAATAAAGAGCTAGTCAACATTGTGTCACTGCTGCGGGAAACGTTCATTGATATTTTAAACGATTCAAGATATGCTGATCAGACGATTGAGCTTCAAACGAATGAAGACAAGCTCATGCTGAATATTGATAAAATCCTCATTCGAAGAGCAATTACCAATCTTATTTTAAATGCCCTCGTTCACAATGATTCTGATGTGACAATCATTGTACAGCTTGAACAAAAAGAACATACCCACATCACGATTAAAGACAACGGCAAAGGAATCGAAGAGGCAGAGCTGGAAAAAGTGTTTGACCGCTATTATAGAGGGACGAACACAGGAGTTTCGCATGCAGGCTCTGGTCTTGGGATGGCCATTGCAAAGGATATTATCGTCAAGCACGGCGGGGATATCACGATCCGCAGCAGTGTAGGGAAAGGAACAACAATTGATATCCAACTACCAGCATAAAAACATACAAAAAACGGTTCTGATCAACAACAGAACCGTTTTTTTACCTATTATTTATTCTGAAAACACTTTGATGCCTTTGACAATGTTCCAAATGAAGAAGTAGATGGCAACAAGGAATGTCACTGCATATGTCGCAATTAAGAAAGGCCCCGCATGGCTGATATCTTTCATACCAAGTAAACCTGAACCAAGGATGCCAATACCAAAAATCAAATAAGGAATGACATGCGTCCATAATGATTTTTTCGCATGATATTTCACTTCGTCCTGACCTAAGAAATAGACGATAATTGGGAACAAAAATGGTGCGAAAAAGATACTAAAGTAACATAATGAAGACAAGACTTTATTTTCTCTCAAAACGTTTCACCTCTATGATTTATTGACTACTACAAACACATTGTACTACCTCAACCTTAACCTGTATTAATCTGAACCTTACAGCAACCTTAAAAATGTTTACCTTTTAAAACGCTTCAGAATTGACATCAACATCTCTTGACCTTGAAGTATAGTTCAACCTTTATAATGTAAATATAGAAAGACAAAATCACGAAAAAGGAGTAACGATGGAGTTGATGACTAGAGGAGAACTTGCCAAAAAAACAGGAGTAAGTCCTGCCGCAATTCGTTACTATGAAGAGCACAACATATTACCTGCTCCAAGACGACGTTCAAACGGTTACAGATTCTATACAGACGACTATGTTGTGAAAATTCAATTGATCAAAGATGCGAAAACGCTCGGTTATTCATTAAAGGAAATAGCTGAAATTATGGACATGCTAAGTCAAGACATAGACCTTGATACCCTAAGACAAATTGTCCATCTTAAACATGAAGAAATTGAAAAGAAAATTAAAAGCCTTCGTCTCATTCAAGACCTTTTATCTAACTTATTAAAAACCCCTGAAAAAAAAGTACAAGTCTACCTGGAATCATTTCGTGTTCCGAAGCAGGATGATCAATAAACCTATTGGGTGAAGGAGAGAAAAAAATGAGTGTAGAAATGTATCGTGGTGAACGTTCTAAAGAAAGTATTCAATTTGAAACATTATTCGCTTCGCAAAGTAATAAAGAGAGTTTTTCTAGTATCGAACAGACAAAAAAATTTCTTGAGCAAAAAGGAATTGAAAATACGCAGCCTTATGCTATTGGGGATGATGTGAAGTTAATCAGTGATGTACAAGAGCAGACATTCGAAGGCATGCAAGTTTTCACATTGAATGAACAAGCATCACAAAATCAAAAAGTCATTCTCTATCTACATGGTGGCGCATGGACAAATCAGCCTTTGAATGTCCATTGGTTGTTCATGGATAAATTGGCGCAATCACTAGGTGCGAAAGTAGTCGCTCCTATTTACCTAAAAGTACCTCATTATAGCAACCAGGATACGTATCCGAAAATGCTTAACCTATATAAAGACCTTCTGAAAACTGCCGGAAGTGCCAATCAATTGACGATCATGGGAGATTCAGCTGGGGGAAACATCTCACTTGGTCTTGCGCACCTTTTAAAGAAAGAGGATCTGCCGCAGCCGAAGGATATCGTGTTACTATCTGCGTGCGTGGATATGAGCATGAGCAACCCTCTCATATTTGAATATGCAAAAAAGGATCCGATTCTAGGTCATGAAGGAATGGAAGTCATCACAAAAATGTGGGCAGCTGATCAAAGTCTCACAGACCCATTGATTAGTCCCATTTACGGTGACTTTAAAGGGCTCGGGAAGATCACTCATTTTATCGGAACACATGATATGTTATATCCAGATGCCATAAAGCTCGATGAAAAACTATCAGAACAAGGAATGGACATCAAAACCTTTGTTTATCCTGAAATGCTGCATGTGTTTGTTGTCATGCCAATTCCAGAAGCGGCAGATGCTCTGAAGAAAATCATTCAAGTGATCAATCGTTAGGGATTCAGTTCACACCTAGAAAGGGTACATGTTCTGATGTAAATAGGCGAAAAGGCTGCTTATTTGAAAGCAGCCTTTTTCAATTGAATATGAAATACATTCAGAATGGCAATTCACTACAGATTAAACGGTCTTTTGGCTGGTTTGTAAAGGAGAGTGAAGTTCGGTTCATCACCTCATGTTTGGTATAATACATACGAGCAGTGAGGCGAAAGGGGGAACGCAATGAAAACGTTTGATCTATCACAAGAAGATATCGAATTAATAGACGAAGCAAAAAAGAAGATTATCAGTCTTTATGAAGATGACAGGCATCATGTAGGGGCAGCGATCCGCATGAAAACAGGAGAAATCATATCAGCTGTCCATATAGAAGCCTATATCGGACGGGTAACTGTTTGTGCAGAAGCCATTGCGATTGGTAGCGCTTTATCTAATGGATACAAAGATTTTGATACAATTGTTGCAGTGAGACACCCTTATTCAGATGAAAAAGATAGAAGAATTAGGGTAGTCAGCCCTTGTGGCATCTGCCGAGAGCTCATTTCAGACTTTGGACCAACGTGTTTTGTCATCCTTGATATGGATGGGGAGCTAGTCAAGGTGAAAATCGAAGAACTCATTCCGCTCAAATATACTCGAAGCTGATGTACCACATAAAGATAAAGTAGGAAAAGGAATGTAGCAAATATTACATGTGATCCTTGCTACATCCAAGATGACTGAAAAATCGTTCAACAAAAGCGGCCCCATGTATTTTCTCCATATATTTCGTGTTAAAAATATACTGTTCCATTTGTTCAAGCTTCCGCAGACTCCGCACTAGTATTTTCCGATCATGGTCAGACAGAGTAGGATCATCATCTATCTTCTCTAAGGCCTTTTTCACTCGTACAGATACATGTTCAACATATAAATGGTGTTTGGATGCTGGCGGAATACATGCCGCTAGGTCACAGCCTATAAAACGAACACCATCAAGGGTGCAGTTTTCAAAATTGGCGATCAGCTTTTGTTTGCCATTTCCCTCAAACGTTATTTCTATTAGCTTACCAGCAAAAGTACAATTGACGATGTTCGCTGCCTGTAAAACACGGTCATTGAATCTACAATTAGAGAAAGTACAATCGATAAACGTAGCATTCTCCAATGTCATTCCCCTCATATCGCAGGAAGAAAATTCGCAATTGGTGAAGACGGCTTCGTTTTTGCCAATGCCCACAGAGCGCAAGTCTGAATGACTAAAAGTACAATGATCAATCGTACTACCGGCAAAAAATCTCGCATTCGTCAGATCACACGTATCAAATACAAGATGATCCAAGTGACAGCTCAAAAAAATAGGAGAACAAACATTTGAGTTGATGATTGTCGTTCTGCTGATTGTTTCGTTTTCATACCTGGCAACATCAGAAAATGTTTCGTTGTCTACTGATATACCAGACTCAATTCTTCTCATCGCTATCACCCTATCATTTCCACAGAATTTTTCACATTCATGATGTCCATTCAGCCAGTTCATTTTCTCTTAGCGCTTGTCTTTGACTCAAGATTATATCACAAAACGATATGCGTTTAATGGACCTTTTGTGATATGAGGAATGTCAGAATTAATATCAAAGATTTTCGCATTGATGTCTATTATGCCAAAGCTAGTGATTCGTTTAGAGTGCATATCGTGATATGTTTCAGCAGTCTCTTTTGTTTTGAATAAGTAGATTCCCTATCGGGGTCAGCTTGTATACATTCTTTGACTGAACACTAAGGTAAATCACAAAAACCTAAACACATCTCCATTGTTATAATGGTGGATTTTGTTTAGTTTTTTTAGCGATTGAATCGTTTTCGAGGAACTAGGCATGAGACAGCGAATACTGCGAAAGCGCCCGCAGATCCAGCAGCAAACACCAGCTCAGATTGTTCTGGTTTGGGCTTGAATAACAAAGGGACAGTAAGAATGAGAGCCGCACCACTAAAGCTCAATCCTAATATCAACATTGCCAATAATTTATTCATAGAAACACCTCCTACATCAGAATTAGAACAATCGAAACGGCTGATTTAAGAATCATTCTGATGATTCGACATCCTTTAACATTCCTAGTTGGAGTGTATCATATGGTGGCGGGCGATTGGTTTCTTTTCATTAAAGCACACAACCGTGAAATAAACTTTTTCAAACGAACACTGTTCTTTGCGAACAGTGTTCGTTATAATATAAAAGAGATGTGGCTTTAAACGATTTCCATAAAGAAGAGGAGATGCATACGATGACGGCATTATCTAAGGAGCAAAAGCAAATCGCTATTATTGGAGGAGGACCTGGGGGGCTAACACTCGCCTTAATTCTGCAAAATTACGGAATACAAACAACCATCTATGAACGAGAGATGCATGACAAGAGCCTTGAAAGAGGGGGCTCACTGGATATTCATGAAGAAACAGGTCAAAAAGCTTTAAAAGAGGCGGGAGTTTATGAGAAATTTCAAAGGAACGCCCGCTATGAAGGAGAAGATTTCCGATTACTTGATAAATCAGGAAGAATTTATTTAGATGAAGAAACGGAATCAGATCAGAAAGGCACTCGCCCAGAAATTGATCGTGGTGTTTTGTGCGAACTGCTGTTAGATCAAATGGATGCTGAAAACATCAAATATGGATATAAACTAGAAAGTTGCGTTTCATTAGAAAACGGCATGACTGAGCTTCATTTTGAAAACGGAATTGTCGAGACAGTTGATCTTTTAATTGGGGCAGATGGTGCTTTTTCTCGTGTGCGTCCTCTGTTAACAGATATTGATATTGAATACGCCGGGCTCACGATGCTGGAATTGAATATCCTCAACGTAGAGGTGAACCACCCTGATTTAGCTGCATTTAATAAACGTGGTAAAATGTTTGCTTTAGCAGACCACAAAGGACTGATTGGTCAGTTAAACGGAGATGGACGAATAAAAGTGTATGCAAGCCTTATGGTAGAACGTAACTGGATTGAGACTTGTGGTATTCCGTTTCATCAAGCAAAAGAAGCAAAAGAACAATTATTACAGTTATTTAGTGATTGGGACGATCAGCTGAAAAATTATATTCGTTATGCAGAAGATGCCATCATTCCAAGAAGGATTTATACGCTTCCTGTCGGTTTTAAATGGAACCGCCATAAAGGAGCAACGCTTATCGGTGATGCCGCTCATGTCATGTCGCCATTCGCAGGTGAGGGTGTAAACATGGCGATGTTTGATGCAATGGAGCTTGCACTTGCGATTGTCCGAAATCCTCATCATATTGAAAAGGCTATTGAAGAATATGAAGACATGATGTACGAATATTCATCGGAGAAAGCTCATGAATCGGAGAAAAGTTTAAAACTATGTTTTTCAAAAAACGCTGCGGTCAAGCTTGCAGATATGATGAATTCTTTTCAAGAAAACGGTGATTGATGCTCAATTTACTATTTGACTTTGACATGTTATAAAGAGAGTATGAACAATTCAAATCGTCGTATTATAAGTCGTCGGTCTCGGCCGGCTAAAGAGCCCTTAAGCCGTGAACTCATTGTGAAAACTGCCTATGAGCTTCTAAAGGAGCAAGGGTTAGAGGGTATGAGTATGCGTAAAGTGGCTAAAGCACTCGATACGGGACCTGCATCTTTGTATGTCTACGTGAACAATTTTCAAGAACTAAGTGCTTACGTATTGGATTATGGTCTCGGCCAAATGGTTTATCCAGATTCAGCGGTTGGCACATGGAAAGAACAGTTATTTGACATATTGCATACTTATTTCCTACTGTTATTCGAAAAACCTGGTCTTGCTGAAATTTCTCTTTCCACCATCCCGCAAGGAACGAACTTTCTGCAGTTGACCGAACAACTCCTCGCTGCATTGCATGAAGGCGGGATCAAATCTACATCTGCTGCATGGGGAGTAGACCTGTTACTGTTATACGTATCTTCCGTAGCATACGAAAAGGTCTCATGGAAGAAACACGGCTCTTCGCAGATTTCAGATACAAAAAAATCATTTCATGATGCAGACAAAACGCGGTTTCCTTTCATCCATAGCCTGAAAGAAGAAATGTTTGCTGGTGATACCGTATCAATGGAACGGTTCAGGTGGGGAATTGAAGTCATTTTGTATGGAATCCAGCAAGAAATCAATTAGAAAGGAGCAAAAGAAAAAGCAGTCAATGGCTGCTTTTTTTATATTTCCTCAACTTTTTTATACATATAAAAAAATCTATATATTGTTTTTATATATAAAAAATTATACAATCTAGTGGAATAAACAAATGAGGTGCTTAGGCATGGAAAATATAAAGAATTTATTAGAGAGCTATATTCCTTTAGCAAAATCTACGGCAAAAATGTTTGGACCAAATTGTGAAGTAGTTATTCATGATTTAACGAACCCTCAAGCATCTGTCATGTTTACAGTCAATCATCATGTGACGGGAAGAAAAATCGGTCAATCATTTGATCATTTGGTAAAGACTGTTTTACAATCAGAAGATTTTAAAGAAGATTATCTTGCTGGGTATACATTTAAAACAGAAGACAACCGTACCATTCGTTCTTCGACTTCATTAATTCGTGATTCGAAGCAAAAGGTGATCGGTGCATTCTGTATCAATTTTGATGTTGAAGCATTGAATCAAATGCAGCAATTTATGGATACTTTTCTTTCTACAAAAGTTGAAGTTCAAGAGAATGAATCAACATCAAATGATGAACTTGAAAATGTGGAAGAAATAGTAGATCAATTGATTCAACAGATCATTCAAAACAGTGTTCACCCAGTCATGAAACGCCATGAAAAAATTGAATTAATAAGGTTCATGGATGAAAAGGGAATTTTTTTAATGAAAGGATCTGTTGAGAAGGTCGCATCTATGTTAGGTATTTCCAAAGTCACCGTCTATAGCTATTTAGATGAGATCAAGCATAAACCGAATGAAGGGGAAACGAAATGAAAAGCATCCTTGAGGTAGGGAATCTAAAATCCAACGGACACTATGCATTCGCAACCATTCATCAAAACACGGTCTACGTTTCAGGACAATTTGCCATCAATCCCGAAACAAGAGAAAAAGAATTCGGCACCATTGAAGAAGAGACATTACAAGCACTTAAGAATGTGGAAATGATTGTAGAAGCGGCTGGAAGTAAAAAAGAAAAGATTTTGCGTATGACATTATACATTTCGGATATTCATTTATGGGATAAAGTAGATGCGGTTTACACTGAATTTTTCGGTGAACATAAACCAGCACGTACTGTTGTACCAACGAATGAATTACATTTTGGTTTCAAGATTGAAATGGATGCCATTGCATATATTTAGAATATTTTTTTGACCACCCTATATAAAAAATTATATTTTGTATAAAAAAATATTCAAAGGGGCAGATGAAGAATGAATCAATTAAGTTGTAACCATTGCGGGAAAAAATATGAGATGACACCAACTCTATGGAAATGTGATTGTGGTGGAGTATTAAATCTAGTGAAAGATACCCCGAAAATAGACGTCACAGCTTGGGATCACTATCCAAATTCATTATGGCGTTATGTTGAAACCATGCCATTTCCAAAAGATTCTAAGACGTGGGAAACTGTGACAATGGGCGAGGGCCAATCTCCTTTAATCGTTTTAGATCCTAATGAGCCAAACACTTATGTAAAAGTTGATTATATGATGCCGACACTATCATTTAAAGACCGTGGAGCAGCTGTGTTAATGACAAAAGCTAAGGAATTAGGGGTAACAAAAGTCATTGCTGATAGCAGCGGGAATGCAGGAACGGCAATTGCTGCGTATGCTGCGCGTTGTGGTATTGCCTGTGACATCTATCTAAGTGATCAAACATCACCTAAAAAAGTCGCTCAAATAAAAGCCCACGGAGCAACGATTAAAGAAATTCATGGTACACGAGAGGACATTGCAGCTGCGGCCCAAAAGGCAGTAGACGAAGAAAACGTTTTTTATGCAAGCCATGTCTATAACCCTTATTTTTTCGAGGGTACAAAAACATACGCCTATGAAATCTATGAGCAACTAAAAGGAGCACCGGATGCTTTAATCATTCCGGTTGGAAACGGCACTCTGCTGCTCGGTGCATATTATGGCTTTAGAGAGTTATTCGAAAATGGTCTCATTCATAAAATACCGAAAATTGTTGCTGTACAAGCGAAAAACTGCGCACCACTTGTGAAAGCTTTTCAACATGCGGAGGAATCAGCAACGCCTGTGACAAATAAAGGGACTGTAGCAGAAGGGATCGCTATTGCTGCTCCAGCGCGTTCTAAACAAATTTTAGAAGCTGTACACAAGACGAATGGTACGTTTATTGATATTGAAGAAGAAGAAATTATACATGCACGCTCTAAACTGAGTCAGAAAGGATTTTATGTCGAAGTGACATCTGCCATCAATTTTGCTGGCTACATGAAATATCAAAAGGAATCAGAAGAAACCATTATCATACCTCTTTGTGGGGCAGGGATTAAATCAAAATAACCTTAGGACTCTGGTAGAATAGAGCGTTGCGTGCCTCGTTGTCCCATTATATGATCAATCAGGAGTAATATTTGCGAATGTTGAAAACATTGACCATCACAATTTGAAAACGGAGGAATGATTCGTGGGAATGGATTTTACTCACTCCGAAGTACATTGGTCTTACACCGACTTCCATGATTTTAGATGCAAGTTAGCAGCATGTATCGGTATGAATTTAGATGAAATGGAGGGATTTGGCGGGGACATACCCTTTGAAAACTTTACAGATGACATCATTCCTTTGCTGAATCTTTCGGATTCTGATAGTTACTTAATGCCAGATGTTTGTAAGACCGTTGCAGTTAGATTGCGTCAACTGATTCACAATTGGCCTGATGATGATATAGATAAGAAGAACGCTCTCTATCTGGCAGAAGGAATGGAGTTAGCACATCAACAAAATGAGCCTATGGGATTGATATAAGATGAGAAGAAAGCTACTTTAGAAAGCATTTTTAAACCGTAGTAGCTTTCTTTCCAGTCTACCTAATTATTTTTCATTTGTTCCTCTCCCCAATAACATATCTCATCTAATACAGGCATCAGTGATAATCCCTTTTCAGATAAACTATATTCTACTTTTGGAGGTACTTGAGGATATTCTTTACGATTAATTAAGTAATCCGCTTCAAGTTCTTTTAGTGTGTTGGTTAATGTTTTAAACGAAATTGTTCCGAGCATACGTTTCAGCTGATTATAGCGAACAGGAGCACTGTTAGTATATAAAGCATACAGAACCGGCATTTTATATTTCCCGCCAATTAATGACAAAGTATACCCAAAACCAGTATCTTTTAGCTCAGCTTTCGTCTGGAAGGACTCCTCATTCATTTTACACTCTCCTTTAGGTTAGTATCGCACTTTAATTACCGTACTTGTAGTACGTTATAGCATACAATAAAATGAATGTACATCAAAATATGATGAAAATAACAAAAAAGGGTGAATGAATAATGAAAACGATTGTCTATGCACATCCTTGGGACGGAAGCTATAATCATGCCATTTTGGCTTCCATAACAGAAAATCTAGAAACAAAGAGAGAACCATTTCAAGTGATCGATTTATATAAAGATGGGTTTAATCCTGTTTTTTCAGCTGAAGAATTGCAATATTTTAATAAAGGAGATACAACTTATCAATTAGTTAAGGATTATCAAGAGAAATTAAATCAGTCAACTGAATTGATATTTATATTTCCTGTCTGGTGGTGGGATTTACCTGCTATTTTAAAAGGATTTATTGATAAAGTGATGTTAAGAGGTTTTGCATTCTTGGAAGATAAAAATACCGGTGCTTTGAAGGGCTTATTGACAAATATAAAAAAAACAACCGTGATTTCAACATCTACAACAGATAAGGATTATATAGAATCTGAAGGTGGGAATGCGATTCAAAGCGTTTTTATTAACAGAACTCTTGCTGACTTGGGATTGAAAAATGAAGACACCAAATGGATTCATTTTTCGGGAGTTAACTTAACAACAGATGAAAAGAGAAAGCAATTTTTAAAAGAAATATCCCAAAGTATTTAATTTACTGTTGCAACAAATTCGGTAACAAAGCAAGGTAGCTCAAAAAGGCCCAACCTCTACGACCGATTTAATTTATTGAGAAGGTCGTAGAGGTTTTGAAATTTAAATAAGATGGGGGGAGGTTTACACAAAAGCCGTATAAGAGTTCCACAATTTATTGAATCCACTCTAAGTAAAGCTTTGCAACTTATTATTGAATCCACTTATTGAATCCACTCTAAGTAAAGCTTTGCAACTTATTATTGAATCCACTCTAAGTAAAGCTTTGCAACTTAAGTTCTACACTTTCAGCAGACTCTTTATCACCAGTCATTTAAGCAACAACAAATCGAGCACTAATTGACCTCTTGCAGGCAATTGATCATTGCTTTCTCCTCCAAATACCCCACTATTTAAATCCATATCATTTCTGTGTTTTTTGATGTCTCTTTTAGCTCTGCCAGCTCAAACAGAGTGCTAACAGCAGAATGCCCACTGCCAATTACAGCAACTGTTTTATTCTAATACCAATTTGTTGCGTAATTTAATAATAAAGGCTACTTTAAAGAAAATACTTACTCATACCATTTCTAAAGATAGGCAGGGTCTTAGTCACTAGCTCTTCTGGTGAAATAGGTCTTCCATCCTTATTCCATGTGTATGCAGCTCCGTATATCCCCCAACTTAGCATAGTAGATAGGGTTGTTACCAATTGTTTATCCTCTAATTCAATGGTATTTTCAGTTCCTTTTAGCACAAGATCAGCTATTAGCTTCTGTAACTCCTCTTTAATTTTACTTTCTATAATCGTTCCTAAAGAATTATAACCTTTAGGACATAGGTCGCTTATCTCTTTATGGTGATCACACATGGCTAGAAAAATATTTGCAATGACTTTTTCATTGAATCCATCGTGATCATTTAGTCTTTTTTTCAATTTGTCTGTAAATGTATTGGTGATTGTAGAATGTAATAAATCAAATTTATCGTCAAAGTGCGCATAAAATGTAGCGCGGTTAATAGTAGCCTTTTCTGTGATATCACGTACCGTTATATTGTTGAAATCTTTTTCACTAGCTAACGAAAGAAAAGAGTCTACAATCAATTGTCTTGTACGAAGTGTTCTTGGATCTTTTTTTGGCATAATCATTTTTTCTTCTCCTTTTAAGGGTTCATATGGTGTTTAAAAACGACAATACAATAGAAGTGTTGCGTAAACAACATATTGGCTATTTTGGTTATTGTTTATTATTCTTTTTCATCTTATCATCAAATTATACAACGCGCGTTGCTTAAATAACACATGTTATTATGAAAAAGTTTTGATCAAGGAAATAATTGTGATCATTCAGAATAACAAAAGGAGATAGAAGACCATGAACATCACTATTTTTGGTGCAACTGGTGCAATCGGTCAACTTTTAACACAGTTTGCATTAGAAAACGGAGATTTCGTTACGGTATATGTTAGAAACCCTGAGAAAATCAAGCAAAAGCATTCGAATTTACGCATTGTAACGGGGGAGCTAACGAACACTTCAGCTATTGAAACGGCAGTTTCAGAAGCTGATGTCGTGATAAGCACCTTAGGCCCCGGGATTGATTTGTCGCGAAAACGAAAAGGCACACCGATTGCCGATGGACATAACCGGATTGTCAAAGCGATGAAGAAGTTCACCAAAAAAAGGTTGATTACACTTGCGACGCCAGCCTTGCAATCTGAAGACGATAAGAAAAGCTTATCGACGATATTGCCAAGAATATTGCCTAAACTTCTCATGCCAAATGGTTATGCCGAAATGAAGAAGATAGGAGAACTGATTAAACAATCGAACCTGGATTGGACAGTCGTTCGAATCATTAATCCTAATATCAAATACAACGGGCAATCTTATGGCTATTCATTCGGCGATCAGCCAGCTAAAATGTCCGTTTCTAGGGAAAATGTCGCTAAACTCATGTATGACGCCGCTAGGCAACGCCAATTAATCGGAAAAATGCCGATTGTCTATAATCATTAAATCAGCTTTTTGTATGAGGGTGTTGATTCAGCAAAAATTATAGGAATCATTCCGAAAATATTGTTTAGATGAAACGTGTAAATTCTTTTAATAAGTATTCAAAAAATGTTTAGGAACAAAAAACATTCATCAAAATCATAAAGGGGAAATGATCATGTCAAAAGTATTATTTGTTAAAGGAACACCTCAAAGTGAGGAACAATCAAGAAGTACGCAAGTTGCTAGAGCATTTATCAATGAATATAAGGAAGTAAATCCAACGGATGAAATAATAGAAGTAGATGTCTATTATGCAAATGTGCCATTAATCGATGCTGATTTTTTAACTGGACAAAAGAAGTTAAGAAGTGGGGAAGCGCTAACAGATGTTGAAGCACAAAAAATAGAAGCAGTGAATGCATTCACAAAGCAATTTATGGAAGCAGATAAATACATCATTCAGTCTTCAATGTGGAATTTAGGAATCCAACCCTTATTAAAAGCCTATTTTGATACAATCATGAGTGCTGGAAAAACGTTTAAATATACAGCTGAAGGTCCAGAAGGATTGATGAAAGGAAAAAAAGCAATCCATATTCATGGAATGGGAGGATTTTATTCGCAGGCAATTGGAATGGAACATTCCGATTCTTACGTGAGAGGTGCGCTAAAGTTTGTTGGAATTGAAGTGGAACCAACGATTTTTGTTGAAGGTATTGACTATGATCCAACTAAAGAAGAAGAAATTGTTACTGCAACAATTGAAAAAGCAAAAGCGGCAGCACGAACGTTTTAAAAAGAGCATTGGCGGGATTAGTTAAAAAGATGTTTATTAACATAATCCCCCTCGCACATTCATCAAAATCATAAAGGGGGAACATATGATGAAAGTAGAAATTTGGTCTGATTTTGTTTGTCCGTTTTGTTATATTGGCAAACGTCAATTTGAAATAGGGTTAGAACAGTTTGAACATAAAGAAGAGGTAGAAGTCTTATTTCGTCATTTTCAATTAGATCCATATGCGAAAAAAAACACTGGAATGGATATCCATCAAGTATTATCCTCTAAGCATGGTGTCCCATATGAAAAAGCAAAAGTACTGAACAATCAATTGAAACAGAAAGCAAAAGAGGTTGGATTAGATTATCAATTTGATACAATGATTCCTACGAATTCATATGATGCACTTCGTCTTTCTTATTATGCAAAAGAAAAAGGGAAGATACGGGAGTTTATGGAGCGTATTTTGAAAGCTCATTTCACGGATTCACTAGATATCGGTGATCACGCAACACTTGCTCAACTTACAAGTGAAATAGGTCTTGATGGCAACGAAGCTTTGGATGTTTTAGCAAATGATAAATATAGCGAGAATATTGCAGCTGATAGAGCCGAGGGATCAAAAATTGGGATTCAGGGCGTTCCCTTTTACGTAGTGAATGATAAATATGTCATCTCAGGAGCACAACCTAGCGAAGTATTTTTAGAAACATTACAACAGGTTTGGAAAGAAGAGTACGCGAATGCTAAGGTTGAAGAGCATAAATTAGAGTCGTCGCTAGATGATTATTGTTCAGATGGAACATGTAAATTTTAATGGATAATCAAAAAAGATAGAAATTACAAAAAATAATATAGTATCTCAAGGCCCAGGTATTGTTGTTCTAAATCTTGTAGTAGTGCCAACATCATCGGTGCTTGTGTTATTAGCTGCATTAAATACTACTTTATAATTAATCGTTTACTTCCAAAAAAATCAAAGGGGTTTAGCGATATGAAAAATACAATTTTTCAAGGCACAATAGAGCATTCAGGATTTGTAGTACCCGATATCGAAGTAGCAGTTGAATTCTTCACTAATATTTTGGGTTTTGAAGTCTTGTTCCGGCCAGGACGGATGCAGTTTGAAGACGATAGTTTAAAAAGATACTTTGGGGTTCACGATCATTCAGTTGTAGAAGGGGCGGCATTTTTGCAATACGGCGGTAGAAAGATCGAACTGGTTCAATGGTCGACGCCAGATCAACAGAATGTTCACCTAAAACCGAGTGATATCGGTGTAGCTCATCTAGCTATTACAGTGACCAATATAGAAGAGGCTTTGAAATATTTTGCAGAACAGCCTGATGTTAAAGTTAGAGAGCTGAGCCCTCTTGGATTTTTCTATATCACAACTTCATGGGGGATGGAGATTCAAATAATGGAATGACGCTAATATGTATTCTCATTTCCTAGTTTACATAATATATATTCTAGGAAGTTAAACAACAAACGAATTTCTTTCGTCTCAAAACTAAGTATACTTATCTTATTGAGACAAAAAAGAAAAAATCAATTAAATTGATTCATTTAAACCTAAATGCTTTTATGATATTCGGTACGATTTCACAACCATAACCATTACGTCACAACAGCGCCATTTGCTATGAGCACTGCTGTCAATCTTTCATTATTGCGCCAGTTGATGTTTGATCCATTTTCAATGAATTCTTTTACGTTCTAATGGTCAAAACGTTCATCTAAATTTAAATTATATTTGCAAAAATGCTCATCAATCTAAATATTGTATCCATCAATTTCACCTCTAACCAAAAGGATTTTCTTTTGACTAACATTTTTCATTACGTTCCTCCCTCCTGTTATTTACGAATCAGCAAGTCTCATTTATAATCGAGTAGATTTGTTCAATAACATATACATTTTTAAATGTGAGGGATTAGATGGAATTAAAGTGGTATAAAGCAATTATTGTGATCTTTACGATGTCTGGAATCTCCATCTCAACATGGTTTTCACGGACACCGGAAGTCAGAGATTTATTACAAGCAAACACAGGAACAATGGGACTTATTTTACTCGGTTTATCTGTTGGCTCAATTGTTGGGCTTGTTCTTTCAAATGTATTCGTCCGCAAAAAAGGCGGCCGAGTGGCGATTGTGATCAGTGCTTTTTTGATGTTCCTTGGATTCACTACTCTTGCCATTGGTTCATCGATCTCTTCTATCTTTGTCGTCACTTCTGGTCTTTTTCTTTTTGGAGCAGGCTCTGGCATGTGCAATGTGGCGATGAACTTAGAAGGAACAGAGATTGAGTACAACATCAAGAAAACCATTCTGCCTATATTGCATGCTTCTTTTAGCATTGGGACTTTGATTGGAGCAGGTGCTGGTATTCTTTTTATCCATTTAGGGATTTCTGTATTGATACACCTTCTCGCTATCGCCCTCCTGCTTTTTCTCTGCATATTGATTTGTACACGGTTTATTCCGCATGGGACAGGAAAGGATCAGCATGAGAAGCAGCCCGATACAGTTGAGTCTACTCAAACGGCATGGCTGAACAAACGAACAATTTCTCTTGCGATGATCGCCTTATGTCTTGCGTTTGTCGAAGGATCTGCCAATGATTGGATTCCACTTGCAATGGTGGATGGCTACGAGGTTTCACATTCCATGAGTACGGTCATCTATGCTTTATTTTTGTGCGGCATGATTAGCGGCAGACTGATCAGCGGACGTTTGATCGATCGCTTTGGCAGAGTGTTATTGCTAAGAGTTGCGATTTTATCAGCAGCTGCCGGCCTATTCTTAGTCATTTTAAAAATTTCACTTGTTGTATGTATGCTATCGATCTTTTTATGGGGGCTTGGCGCATCTTTAGGCTTCCCGCTGACCATTTCTGCAGCTGGCGATGATAGCAGGTACGCTGTCAAACGCGTTAGTATTGTGACCTTATCTGGTTACACAGCCTCTCTTTCCGGCCCTCCTATATTAGGGCTGCTTGCCAATCAAGTGGGACTGCTCCATGCTTTTAACTTTGTTCTATTTGCCATATGTATTGCAGGAATCTTTACAAAAGCTGTAGCAAAACCACATGCATTACAATCTCACTAAACGTGTCTGATCCTTGATCATGGCACTTTTTTTAAATTTAAAAAATTAAATTGAAACCTTTCATGAAGTGAAACAGTCATATAGATGTCCTGATGTTTATCGCTTTTTTAAAGAGGGAAAGTAAAAAAATAAGACTTTTCAAATAACTGAAAACGTGGTAAGATCATGAAAATAAACAGGAAGGGGTGAGAAAAATGAAAAAAAATATGCTATTAAAATTAGGTGTTTTATTCATAGCACTTGCAAGTTTTCATTTGTTCTCAATGCCTCATTCCGTTCAGGTATACCATCATGCAAAGGTGGTTGCCGATCAAGAATCACATGAAATGAAAATTGTTCAGACAATGGGCGATGAAAAGAAACAAAAACATGTGAGCGCAGTATTTGCCGCATTTACAGCACTGCTGATTATTGGCAGTATGACAGCTGGATTTGCACGCATCACTCATACTGATCGATTTGACCGGAAAAAGAAGCATTTACTTGCAGTGTTCTATCAATCTTCTTATTTCCGACTAGCTCGTGTTTAACCCAACCATCTAAATCAAAACAAAAATTGGGAGGTTTTACACGATGTTATTTTTCTTAAGAGTTTTCATTCTAGGTCTATTCTCTGTCACTTCACTTTCTCTTTTCGTCTACCAAGGAATTGAAGTAGTGCACGCCATTTCAAGCATGTTTGGCAACCACGAGAGCTAAAAGACCCGTATATAAAAGAAACCCCCTGCCAGTCGCAGGGGGTTTTCGTTTGCTTATTTATTGTCATCTGGCGCAGGTTCAGGCGTCAGAAGGACATGAGTCACTTCTCCCTGCTCTTCCTCATCTACAATAAATGATCCATTGCTATAGCGGTCATTTGCTCTGAGAGTAGAGATTTCAAGCGGTATCGTTGTACCCTTTTCTGTATCTATCTCAAGCGTATTGTGCAGAGATGCAGCGATCACAGCCACAATACGGTGCGGGTTTTTCTTTAATTCTCTTAGCATAAGAACTCCGCGTTTCGCTCTTGATGTTTTATCAAATTCAGAGAGGTTCATTCGCTTTACAGCCCCTCTTTGTGTCGTGAGCACAAGGACATCGTTCTTTGGATCAATGATCTGGCCAGAGACTACCTCGTCCCCTTCCTTCAAATTGATTCCTTTGACACCCGCCGCTCTCGGACCAACAACACTTACTTCTTCTTCATCAAACCACAAACCGTAACCATTTTTCGTTGCAATAAACAATTCCTGCTGTCCTGTTGTGACATGGACATCTACGAGTTCATCATCACCTTTTAGGTTCAAGGCGACAAGCGGTTTCGAATAGCGCTGCGCTTTATATTGAAGAAGCTCTGTTTTCTTCACCATTCCGCCTTTTGTAAAGAATAGAAGATATGACGTTTCATCAAATTCTTTTATTGGAATGGCTTTTTGGATTGATTCCTCACGATCAATTGAAATGATATTTGTAATATGCTGCCCCATGTCTTTCCAGCGTATATCTGGCAGCTGATGAACAGGACAATAAATGTAGCTTCCTTTATTCGTAAACAGCAGAAGAACATCTGTTGTATTCATTTCAAACTGATGAATCAAACGGTCAGTATCCTTCATGCCAAAGTCCTTACCGTTAGAGGCAGCATAGGAGCGCTGGCTTGTCCGTTTGATGTAACCATCCTTCGTGACTGTAACGTATACATCCTCTGATGCGATCATCACTTCAAGGTTAATCTTAATTTCTTCGATTTTTTCCTCAATGACAGATCGTCTCTCATCAGCATATGTCTTTTTGAGCTTTTTCAAGCTGTTTGTAATGACCTTTAGCAGCTTTTTCTCGTTACCTAATATGTCTTCAAGCTCTGCTATACGCACATCAAGCTCTCTTGCTTCGTCTCTTAATTGCGTAATATCTGTATTCGTTAAACGATATAACTGGAGGGAAACAATCGCTTCTGATTGTGCTTCTGTAAAGTCATATTTCGCCATCAAGTTGTTTTTCGCATCTCGCTTATCGTTAGAGGAGCGGATTGTGGCAATGACTTCATCTAAGATGGAAAGTGCCTTAATTAAGCCGTCGACAATATGGTGGCGTTCCTTCGCTTTTCGAAGCTCGTACGCTGAACGGTTCGTCACCACTTCTTTTTGATGGGCAATATATGCATCTAGTATAGTTGTCAGCGTCATTAAGGTTGGTCTTCGATTATGTATCGCCACCATATTAAAGTTATATGGGATTTGCAGATCTGAGTTTTTATATAAGAAATTCAACACACCATTTGCATCTGCTTCTTTTTTCAACTCTACTACGATTCGAAGCCCAGTACGGTCTGTCTCATCTCTGACCTCTGAAATGCCTTCTACTTTTCTTTCAATTCGGAACTCGTCCATCTTTTTGACAAGATTGGCTTTATTCACTTCGTAAGGAATTTCTGTGATCACGATTTGCTGGCGCCCGCCGCGAATGGTTTCAATCTCCGCTTTTCCGCGAATCATAATCTTCCCTTTACCAGTTTCATATGCCTTCTTAATACCGTCGACACCCTGGATAATACCGCCTGTTGGGAAATCCGGCCCCTTAATGACCGTCATTAAATCCTCAACCGTACAATGCGGCTGTTCGATTCGTTTGATGACGCCATCAATGACCTCTCCAAGATGATGCGGCGGGATATCTGTGGCATAACCTGCTGAAATCCCCGTTGATCCGTTCACAAGAAGGTTTGGGAACATCGCTGGTAATACAACTGGCTCTTTGCTTGTATCATCAAAGTTTGCAACGAATTCAACTGTTTCCTTGTCTAAGTCCTTTAAAAGCTCTGAAGCAATGGCCGACAGCCTTGCTTCCGTATAACGCATGGCAGCAGGCGGATCTCCATCGATACTCCCGTTATTCCCGTGCATCTCAATCAGCACATTTCGTACTTTCCATTCCTGACTCATTCTCACCATCGCTTCATAGACAGATGAGTCTCCGTGCGGATGATAGTTACCAATAACATTACCGACTGTTTTAGCGGCTTTACGGAAGTTTTTATCCTGCGTATTTCCTTCTGCGTACATCGCATATAAAATTCTTCGTTGTACAGGTTTTAATCCATCACGTGCATCTGGAAGTGCACGATCTTGGATAATATATTTACTATAGCGGCCAAACCGGTCGCCGATTACTTCTTCTAATGGTAAATCATGAAATCGTTCTTGTTGTGCCATGTTTAAACCTCCTCAGCTAGCGACAAGTTTTCATTTTCAAGAATGTTGCTTTCCTCATCAAGTCCAAAGGCGACATTCTTTTCAATCCATTTACGGCGTGGCTCTACTTTGTCCCCCATAAGAGTTGTGACGCGGCGTTCCACACGTGCAGCATCATCAATTTTGACCCTGACAAGTGTTCTCGATTCTGGATTCATTGTCGTTTCCCATAGCTGGTCGGCATTCATTTCACCTAACCCTTTGTAGCGCTGAATCGTGTACCCTTTTCCAACCTTCTTCAATACGTCATCCATTTCTTCATCAGACCATGCGTACTCAATGATTTCTTTTTTCCCTGAGCCTTTGCTGACTTTATATAAAGGCGGGAGTGCAATAAACACTTTGCCATGCTCAATCAGCGGCTTCATATAGCGGTAGAAGAAGGTCAAGAGAAGCACTTGAATATGCGCTCCATCCGTATCCGCATCTGTCATGATCACAATTTTATCATAATTGATGTCTTCTACATTAAAATCGACACCGACGCCTCCACCGATTGCATGAATAATGGTGTTGATTTCTTCGTTTTTGAAAATATCAGCAAGCTTTGCTTTTTCTGTATTGATGACCTTTCCGCGCAGCGGCAGCACCGCTTGGAATTTACGGTCACGCCCCTGTTTTGCTGACCCGCCCGCTGAGTCACCTTCTACTAGGTATAGTTCGTTTCTTGCCGGGTTTCTAGATTGAGCAGGTGTTAATTTTCCGCTCAGCGTTGCTTCAGACTTTTTCCGTTTCTTGCCGCTCCTCGCTTCTTCACGTGCTTTTCTAGCAGCCTCTCTTGCCTGCTGCGCTTTAATCGCTTTTTTCACAAGAAGAGTGGCTGTTTCCCGGTTTTCTTCAAGGAAATACGCAAGCTTTTCAGAAATAACAGCATCAACAGCTGAACGAGCCTCACTTGTCCCAAGCTTTCCTTTTGTCTGCCCTTCAAATTGAAGCAGCTCTTCAGGAATTCTGACAGAAATAATAGCAGACAGTCCCTCACGAATGTCAGTGCCTTCTAAATTTTTGTCTTTTTCCTTTAAAAGGGCCACTTTGCGTGCATATTCGTTAAAGGCTCTCGTCATGGCCGTTTTGGCACCAGACTCATGTGTACCGCCATCTTTTGTTCTGACGTTATTAACGAATGAAAGGATATTCTCCGAGTAGCCATCGTTGAATTGAAAAGCAAAATCTACTTCGATGGACTGATGCTCTCCTTCAAATGAGACGACTTCACTTAGAACATCTTTTTCTTCATTTAAATAAGCAACAAAGGCTTCAATGCCTGTCTCATAATAAAACGTTTCTTGTACATCATGCCGTTCATCGATCAGCTCTATTTTTAACCCTTTTAATAAAAAGGCAGATTCTCTTAAACGCTCTGATAATGTATCGAAATTATAGGTCGTGACACTGAACATGGTAGGGTCCGGCTTAAAATGAATCAGTGTTCCCGTTTTTTTCGTTTTTCCGACTTTTTCAAGTGATGTGACAGGCTTACCGCCGTTTTCAAAGCGCTGTTGATAAATAAACCCGTCACGTTCAATGGTAACAGTGAGCCATTCTGACAGCGCGTTCACAACAGATGCCCCAACTCCGTGAAGTCCACCACTTGTTTTATATCCGCCTTGACCAAATTTTCCGCCTGCGTGAAGGACCGTTAAAATGATCTCAGGTGTCGGTTTTCCAAGCTTATGCATACCAGTAGGCATTCCTCGTCCTTTATCTTGGACAGAAATGCTGTTATCTTTATGTATTTTGACAATGATATGATCTCCATGGCCAGCGAGCACTTCATCGACAGAGTTGTCTACAATCTCATAGACAAGGTGATGAAGACCGCGTGAATCCGTAGATCCAATATACATCCCTGGACGTTTACGGACCGCTTCAAGTCCCTCTAGCACCTGAATAGAATCATCGTTATAATCTACTTGCTGCTTTTTAACCAAATGCTTAATCCCCTTTCACTAACAAACATAACCGGCTAATCATCAAATGATCTCTCTAGATTTTAATGATGATCATGCTGCTCATTACTGTCCACTTTAATAAGCTGCATCATCACCATGCATGTGTGATTCACCAATACATGCTCTTTTGCACAGCTATGAGAATCAATCTACATTCTGCAATCAGAACTAGAAGTCCATTATAAACAAGACTGTTTCATAAGCCAAATGCAATCATATGATGGTTTTAGCAAAACAGAACAAACGTTCTATATTTATCTTATCGCTCTTTTTCTCGATATGCAAGGCCGCCGATATGTCCCTGTCGCCTTATTTTATCGCTTTCTTCTAGAATCGCAAATATATTTCTTCAACAAAAAAGCAAAAATCCTTGAAAAACCAAGGATTTTTGACGATTTAATGAGTTTTTGTCATCGCATGAGCCACCTTGATACATAAATCCATGATGGCGACCTTGCCATTTTCCTCAATCAGCCTTTTCGCTTCTTCGTGATATATGCCTTGCTGCGCCCAAAAAACAGGTGCGTCTATTTCGAGAAACTCTTCTGCCACCTCTGGCAAAAACTCTGAACGTCTAAAGACATTGACGATATCAACAGGCTCTTTTATATCTGTTAAAGAAGCGACTGCTTTTACACCGAGTGCTTCATCGATCGTTGGATTCACTGGAATGATCTCATACCCGGCATCCTGCATCGCCTTAGACACCATATAAGACGTCCGATGCGGCTGATCTGATAAACCAACAACAGCAATTCGTTTACTGCTCTTTAATATACGGCCAATTTCTTCTTTCGTAGGATTGTTCATCAAGACACTCCTTTTCCTCTATTTTAGCGAATTTCTGCTTAAAAACAAAGCTGAATCCATCTGCTTTCGATTTTTTCAAAAAAAGTTCCCCATGTTTTTCACAAGATCATGTTAAAATGTAAGACAAGAGGGAGAATATAAAGGAGTTATGCAGATGTTAATTGCTTTGATGTTTATTTTGGCTTATCTTCTCGGCAGTATTCCATCCGGTCTCATTGTCGGGAAAGCTGCAAAGGGAATCGATATCCGTGAACATGGCAGCGGAAACCTAGGTGCGACGAATGCATTTCGTACACTTGGCGTAAAAGCAGGGTCTATTGTGATTACTGCTGATATCCTAAAAGGGACGCTTGCTTCAGCTTTACCGTTTTTCATGCAGCTGGACATCCATCCCTTATTAGCAGGAGTTGCTGCTGTTATCGGTCACAGCTTTCCTATCTTTGCAAAATTTAAAGGGGGAAAAGCAGTCGCTACATCAGGCGGTGTGCTGCTATTTTATGCCCCATTCCTATTTATCACGATGATCGCTGCTTTTTTCTTATTTTTATACATTAGTAAATATGTTTCACTATCATCTATGCTGACCGGGATCTATACATTCATTTACAGCATATTCACCAAAGACCTATTCTTAATCATTGTTGTTGCCGTTCTTGCTGGCTTTGTGATCTACAGACACATCGCCAACCTCAAACGAATTCTCAACAAAACTGAACCGAAAATCAAATGGCTCTAGCCGTTTCATCCATTTAAATATGTGGTAAAAGTAAAGAAAAGCTGTTTTTGCATCCTGCATTTTAAAAACAGCATGACTTCAAAAAGGGGCGATCACATTGAAATTAACGATAAAAGAAGATGCACTCAATTGGTACAAGGATGAATTAGATTTAGAAAAAGGTGATCAAGTTCGCTTTTTTGTGAGATATGGCGGGTGCAGTAATGTACAAAAAGGCTTTTCTCTCGGCGTCGCAAAAGATGAACCTCAAAATGCCGGCGCAACCGCTGAAATAGAAGGTATTACTTTCTTCATTGAGGAAAGTGATATTTGGTACTTTGACAACCATGATCTGCATATTGATTATAACGAATCCGTGAAAGAACCAGAATTTCATTATGAATAAACAAAAAAGATACCTCATCCCTCGGGTATCTTTTTTGTTTTACACTTCAATATACAGCCCATACTCATGAATGTTTCCTAAAGACCGTTCCTTTTGCAGAATTCTTTTTTGCGGTTCTCCGATGAGGTCAAAATGAGGAAACCCTGCGCGGTCATGGATCCATTCTTTTTTTAGGCCATGTCTTTCTCCCCATTCAACTAACTGCTTCATATCCTGACAGGCTGCTTTGGTGACGGTATTGGCATTTGGAAAACGGTCATCGAGCCAATAGTGTGTTAAAAAAGCAACTTTCCCTTGCTGGACATCTGTTTTCCAAGCGTTTAAATCGCTTCGTTTAATACCAAAAGCCATGAATTAAACCTGCTTCTTCGACTGTTCATATACTTTATGCCAGGCAGGAAAGGCTTTTCTAAATTGAATAGGTCTAAAAGTGTCTTTATCTACACAAATATGCGTGGTTGTCCCTGTAATCGCTGTATGTCCATCAGGTTTTTGAATTTCATAGCCATACACCGTTTTGAGACCATTATATTCTTCAATCCATGTATGAACGGTTGCTGTTTCACCATACAGCAATGGTTTTTTATATTGAACCTGTAAGTCTATCACAGGTGCAAGAGCACCGTCTGCTTCTAGCTGCGCATAGGAAAAACCTAATTCTTTAATCAATGCTGTTCTGCCGACTTCCATCCAGACTAAATAATTGGCATGATACACGATGCCCATTTGGTCTGTTTCTGCATAACGGACTTCTATTTCTTTTTTGGATATATACACGTTTTCATCGCTCTCCTATCAAAACCTAAGGTCTGTCTTTGCAATTTTACCACATTCCAAATGGTTCTTCTAAAAAGAGGCAATAAAATAAACCAGGAATCCCTGGTTTATTCGGTATAGCCATTCTTTCTTGCCGCTTCTTCGTCCTTGATCTCAGAACGCATCGCATCAATACTCATTTTGCGGTTTTCATTTTTTTGTTTGATCATTTGCTTTTCTGCATCTGTCGAAAGGGACATCGCTGCTTCAGATTCATCAATATTGTCAAGTGTGTTCTCGATCATATCTTGCAGCTTTTCAACATTATCAGAACGATCATCTGGATTGGATTTATATGACTTGTCATTCATCACGATTCCTCCTTATTCACCCTTCGTCTGTATCACATCAGGCTGTTCATTTGATTTATTATGCATCTTTTTACCTTTATTCCGTTTGTATGCTACAGGCTTCGTCCCTAAATGGTCAGGTGTAAACTGTGCTTGTTTATCATGCTCTCTACCCATCATTCATCCCTCCCTCTTCTTTAGGATGAACGAAAACGGATAATTCATAACTTATTTTTGTCTAAATCGCTCTTCCAACTTTTCTTCAAGCTGGTTTAAAAATTCCTCATTGCTTAATAATTCTTTTTTATTTTCAAGCACAAGCTCTTCAAATGTGCGTCGTTTTCTTCTTCTCATTCCACTCACCTCCAAATATGTATGATTACATTTTCGCCAAAACATTTAGAAAATAAGCAAAAGAGCTGAATCATTATAGATCCAGCTCTTTTTCAATTTCTTTTTTTGTCAGCATTTGATGCTTCACAGACATGATGCGTCCTTTTTCATCTAATATGTATGTCGTTGGGTATGAGAGCACCTGATATCTTGCTTGAATGCCTTTTTGGTCCAATAAAACAGGAAAGCTCAGCTTTAATTCTTTTGTGAATGCTGCCACATGATCGACACTCTTTTCAGTGGTCGTCAAATTCACCGCTAGTACTTCGACCCCGTCATTTTCGCTCCTAATTGCGTCTAGATCCGGCATTTCCGTCCTGCACGGCTTACACCATGTCGCCCAGAAATTGACGAGCACCTTTTTCCCTCGGTAATCAGATAACGAGGCGGTTTTGCCGTCAAGGGTTTTCAGTTCGAAATCAGGGGCTTGATCCCCTTTTTCAAGACCGATTGCGGGCTCTTTTGGCCCAAATAAATTCCACGCAAGTAAACCAATCAACACAAGTAAAACAGCGCTTGCCATTCCTTTTTTCCACATGATTGATCCTCCACTATTTTAAAAAAGAAGAGAAAGCTGTTGAATCGCCTTCTCTTCTTTGCTGTATTAGTTGCTTGCCAATTTTTCGCGAAGTACCATTTGAAGGATACCGCCATGACGATAGTAGTCAATTTCAACTTCACTGTCAAAGCGAACGACCACTTCAAATGTTTTCTCGTTGCCATCTGTGTCAATTGCTTTCACAGTGACGAGATCACGCGGACGAACTGTTTCGTCAACATGAACTTCAAATGTTTCTGTTCCTGTTAGACCATGAGTTTCTGCACTTTCTCCGTCTTTAAACTGCAAAGGAAGTACGCCCATGAAGACAAGGTTACTTCTGTGGATACGCTCAAAGCTTTCAGCTAGAACAAATTTAATTCCAAGAAGGTTTGTTCCTTTTGCAGCCCAGTCACGTGAAGAACCCATTCCGTAGTCTTTACCTGCTAAGATCGCAAGACCCGTACCATCTTCTTTATAACGCATGCATGCATCATAAATGGATGTCACTTCACCAGTTGGCCAGTAGGTTGTATATCCGCCTTCTGTTCCTGGTGCAATTTGGTTCTTAATACGGATGTTTGCAAAAGTACCTCTCATCATGACATGGTGGTTACCACGGCGGGATCCATATGAGTTAAAGTCTCTAGGCGACACGCCTCTTTCTTGCAAGTATTTGCCCGCAGGTGTGTCCTTACCAATCGCTCCAGCAGGAGAAATGTGGTCAGTTGTGACAGAGTCACCAAACTTCGCAACGACGCGCAAGCCTTTAAGCGGTTCAACTTTACCAGGTTCAACTGATAGGTTTTCAAAAAATGGCGGGTTATCAATGTATGTGGAATTTTCATCCCATTTGTACAATGCATCATCCGTCGTTTTAATTTCATTCCAGCGGTCATTGTTGTCAAAAACAGTTTCATACTCTGAACGGAACAGCTCAGGTGTGACAGTGCTTTTAACGACGCTGTTGATTTCATCCATTGATGGCCAAATGTCATTGAAATAAACGTTCTCGCCATTTTTATCGACACCGATAGGATCTTTTGTTAAATCAATATTCACCGTACCAGCAAGTGCATAAGCCACAACTAATGGTGGAGATGCAAGGTAGTTCCCTTTCACAAGTGGATGGATACGACCTTCAAAGTTACGGTTACCTGATAAAACAGAAGTAATCAGCAGATCATTTTCAGAGACAGCATCCTCAATTTCTTGCGCAAGCGGTCCTGAGTTTCCGATACATGTTGTACAGCCATAGCCAACAATGTTAAATCCGAGGTCTCTTAAATATGGAAGAAGTCCTGAATTCACAAGGTATCCTGTTACAACTTTAGAACCTGGCGCTAGTGACGTTTTCACGTAGTTCGGCACCTTCATACCGAGCTCACTTGCTTTCTTCGCAACAAGACCTGCTCCGATTAAAACGTATGGGTTCGATGTATTCGTACAGCTCGTAATCGCCGCAATCGCAATCGCACCTGTCTTCATCACAGCTTTTTCACCGTTTGCAAGATCAAATTCGATTTGTTTATCAAGCTCTGATTTATCTAAGCCAAACCCTTGGTTACCAGCTGGGCTTTCGATATGTTTATGGAACGTCTCTTTCATTTGAGAAAGTGGAATCAAATCTTGTGGACGTTTTGGACCAGATAAGTTTGATTCAATTTGAGAAAGATCAATTTCCACAACATCAGTAAAGATTGGCTCTTCTGCATCTGGCGTATAGAATAAGCCATTTGCGCGAGAATATTCTTCAACGATATTAATTTGCTCTTCATCACGTCCAGTAAGGCGAAGGTAAGCAAGCGCTTCTTCATCTACTGGGAAGAATCCGCAAGTTGCACCGTATTCTGGCGCCATGTTCGCAATTGTTGCACGATCTGCTAATGGCAATTGTGCAACACCAGGTCCGAAGAACTCAACGAATTTGTTAACTACGCCTTTTTCACGAAGAACTTGTGTAACTTTTAATGCAAGGTCAGTTGCAGTTGTTCCGTTTGGAAGCTCTCCAACTAATTTAGCACCAATAACTTCTGGTACTGGGAAGTATGAAGGCTGACCAAGCATACCAGCTTCCGCTTCGATACCGCCAACGCCCCATCCAAGTACACCGATACCGTTAATCATCGTTGTATGAGAGTCAGTACCAACTAAAGTATCTGGGTAAGTGATGATCTCGCCATCTTCTTCAATCGCATGAACAACACTTGCAAGATACTCTAAGTTCACTTGGTGAACAATTCCTGTTGCAGGCGGAACAGCTTGATAGTTATTAAACGCTTTCTTTGCCCAGCTAAGGAAGTTATAACGCTCTGCGTTACGTTCGAATTCTAAATCCATGTTAATGTTTAATGCATCTTCAGTTCCAGCTTTATCAACTTGTACTGAGTGGTCAATAACAAGGTCAACTGGAATTTCAGGGTTGATTTTATCCGGATCCCCACCTACATCTGCCATTGCTTTTCTTAAAGAAGCAAGGTCAACGACGGCTGGTACACCCGTGAAGTCTTGTAAAATAACACGAGAAGGTTTAAATGGAACATCAATTTCTTTTACCTCGGCAGTTCCCCATTTTGCCAAGTTTTCAACGTGTTCCTTCTTGATCACTCTACCGTCTACTTGGCGAAGCACTGATTCTAAAAGTACCTTAATGGAATAAGGCAGCTTAGAAACATTTCCGATTCCTTGTTTCTCTAGTGCTTCTAACGAATAATAGTGATACGTTTTCCCATTTGTCGAAAACGTTTTTCTAGATTGAAAAGCGTCTTGTTTAGCGACTTGCTGCTGTTTCGACATGTCCAAAATCCCCCTTTTGATGATCAAGATCAATTTCAATTCTCAGAAAAATCGTCGTATTTCACCACAATTTTCTCACAATTTCATCTTAAAACAAATTCATACATAAGTAAATAACAATGCTTTTATTAAATTCAATAAGTTTAACTTATCATTAGGAAATGATTACTCTTCATAAACGAAGCGGAGCGGGCTCATACTACAAATGAGGTGATAGAACATGACAAAACGCAAAGCAAATCATGTCATTAATGGCATGAACGCAGCCAAAAGCCAGGGTAATGGCGCAGGCTATACGGCAGATGATCAACTCGTTTTAACAGAAGAACAAAGACAAAACAATAAAAAACGCAAAAAGAATCAATAAGAAGGAGCCAAAAAATCATGACCAATAAAAACACAGGGAAAGACATCCGTCAAAACTCTCCTAAGGAGCATCAAGGCGGACAGCCTGAGCCATTATCAGGCAGTAAAAAAGTGAAAAACCGCAACCATACAAGACAAAAGCACAATTCTCATCATGATATGTAAGCATTCCTCTCTCATCCCGTGACCAAACGGGATGTTTTAGGTCTTTCACACATTTCCATTTTCATCATATGATTTATTATGAGATGTGATGGAGGAGTGTTTATGGAGAATGAAAAGCAATCGAATTCCTCTGATTTTCTTGAAATAGACGATTGGCTCAATGTTTTAATGGATGATCCATTTGCCTGGTATGATGAACACCTCCCAATTGATCTTTATGAAACAAGCCGTGATTATATTATCGAAATCGATGTCTCCACCCTATCGATTACTGATGTAAAACTGACCTTCGCTGGACATGAGCTGACAATGACTTACACAGTACAAAAACCAAACGGTGAAGGCGAACAGCTAATTGAAAAAAGCGTGATGCTCCCTTTTTATCTAAACGACAAAGACATTGAAACAGATTATGAAAACCGAATCATATCGATAAAAATTAAAAAATGTTCCGACCATCCAAACGGTGCTTTTTCCTTTCAAATCCCGCACTTCAAACATTAAGAGCCCACCTTCATTTAGGTGGGCTCTCTTCCGTTCGTTTCAAGTCAATACCTTTTGCGAACCACCATGGCCAAATAGTAGAGTCGCTATATGATAATGTATTCTTTTTCTATTAATTGGTTTGGGTCATTCTAGTAAATGGGCGGCTATCAATGAAAAAGGGCGATTATAGAGATCATAGACATACATTTTTGTTATTTTCTTCTATCCTCTCTTCATGTAATATAAAATAGAGAGATAAGGGGTATAAGGAGTGAGAACATGTTAAGCGGCTGGTTTTTGTGGTTCATTTTATTTTGGGGTACAGTGATGATCGGATTACTCGCAATCGGTGGCTTTTTTATGTTTCGCAAATTTTTAAAACGATTGCCAAAGGAAGATGGGAAATCAGAGCTTGATTGGCAGGATGAATATATTCAAAAAAGCCTTCACCTATGGCGGGATGAGGACAAACAGCTGTTAAATGAACTCGTATTACCTGTTCCAGAGCTGTTTAGAGATGTTGCCAAAGAAAAAATAGCGGGTAAAATCGGCGAGCTGGCATTAAAAGAACAGGCTGCCAGCATTAATTTAGACTTAATCATTCGCGGCTACATTATGGCTACACCGAAGCGGGATCATAAGTTTTTACTGAAGCGCCTTCAAGAAAAAAACATTGATCACTCGCCATATGAATCGTTATTAAAATAACCTCCTTTATGAAAAGGAGGTTTAATTCATTTGAATCTGCTGCGGATCTAATTGTTTGGACAGCTTTCTAAATGATAAATACATGGCAACCCGCCAAGGCACGATCATGCCAAAGGCAAGAATCCAAAACATCCCGCTTAATGAACCATAATCAATAGAAGAACTCAGGATGGTCTTCATTCCGATACGAAGGACAAGAAGTCCAATGAGAATGAACACAAATGCTTTTGAACGCTTTAAGTAGATATCATTGCCTCTAATTTCAAACTTCGATGTTTTGATTAAAAATATAGAGAAAAACATCCCCACTGTGATCGCTTCTAGAAATTCAGCTCCAGTTACCCGAAACATAGGAACGAAAAACATCAGTGCACCAGTGCTCATGAAAATAGGAGGTAAAATAATTTTTTTCGCAGTTGCAGGTTTTGCAGATGACTTAATGCGAATAAACATGACGGCCACTGCCATACATATCGCTATTATAGAAGAGATCAAGATCATCATATCAAATCATTCCTTTATTCTTTAAGGTCAGCCTATGTATAATATACTCCAATTGACGAAAAAAAACCATTCGCCGCGACTGTAGAAAACGATTTCAAAAGCCTGTAAACCCGCCAAACAATGATGAGAACATGATGATTATCCATGTGAGAAGATCAAAGAACAGCATAATCCCTACCACAATCATAATGATCCCGCCAATTCGCATGATGAGCTGCTGACGCCTTCTGATCCACGCCATTTTCGTAATGAAAAAGGAGAGAATAAAAAACGGGACGGCAAATCCAAAGACATACGCAAGCATATACATCACCGCCGACTCAGGATTGTTACTCGCCAGTGTGATGACAGCGGATAAAATAGGTCCAGTACAAGGTGTCCATCCAGCGGCAAAGCCCATTCCGATGAGAATGGATCCAAAAAAACCAGCAGGACGATTTTTGAACTGTATTCTCTTTTCGCCCATAAGGAAAGAAGGCTTAAAAACGCCAAGAGTCATAAAACCAAAGAAAATAATGAGGATGGCTCCAATTTGACGAATCGCTTGATGATAATCATTAAAAAACTTCCCGACAAACGATGTCCCAAAGCCAATCGCAATAAATATAATAGAGAACCCAACTAAAAAGAATAATGTATGAAGCAGACTTCTTCTTCTCAGCATCACCTTCTCAGATTTCACTTCATCTATACTAACGCCAGTAATATACGATAAAAATGCTGGATAAAGCGGCAGACAGCATGGTGAAATAAAAGAAAGAAATCCTGCTCCAAATGCTAAAAAGTAATTCAAATCTGTCAAAAGAACACCCCCTTCTTACAATATACAATAAGAGATGACAAAATCATTTCATTTTTTTTACATCACCTCAATAAAGATGGTCTATTCTCTTAAAACCTTATATAATTTAATTTGACATCAAGATAACGAATCCTTTAAATTTGAAAATAAACCTTAAAATGGATATAATAGAATCGATTCTTTTTATCAAGATTTGCATGAAAGGAACATGACTTTGGTAAAAACATCATTATTAACTCAAATCGAAGAAAAAAGAGAAGAGCTGATGAAAGTTGTCTTGCACAATGGGATGACATCAACAGTGACCATCGAACATAGCCAGCAGCTAGATCATCTCCTCTTACAATATCAACGACACTTACACTCAAACTCAGCCAACTAATCATACTTCATGATATCAATCATGCCGCACAATTATTAGAACAGTTGATATGGTGACCATAAACGAAACAAAAACCTCTGACATAGGGGTTTTTTGTTTTTTCACATACTGCTTGACGCCATAATAAAAACCACCTTCCCTGCTTCATTCATGCAAGTACAGTGGTTTTAAGCGTCTGATGAAGGTGAATTGAATAAAGAAAGGACAACGCTTGTCCATTCTTTATAACCATGTTCCATCTATGATCATAATATCGTACGTATTATTTCGCTTGGTTGTTCATGGCTTTCATCATTTGATTGATTTTCTTCTGGGACGGTTTCATGCCCATTTGCATCATCATCATTCGAAGCATTTGTTCATTAATCGGTGGATTCTTTTTCAAATAGCTCATCATATACTTACGAGCAATAAAGAATCCGAGTGCAACTCCTGCAAGCAGTGCAACAACGCCTACAAGGATGACAACCCATAAATCCATAATTCTTCCTCCTTCATGTTGTCTCGTATAAAGTGTACTAAACAAAAGGCTATTATACAACATTTCACGTTCAATTTTATTTTTTTAAACAAAATTTCTCACTTTTACTGGATTAAGCCACCCGTGCTTCTTTGAACTAAAGTCCATCGCAAGAAAACAAGGGCTGATTTTTCTCAGCACTTCAAAAAACACTGCTTCTGCCTCATAACTGCCAGTAGCAGACATTTGGATATACCTGTCTTTTATAATAAATGCTGCAGTTCCTTTTCCATCTGGTAAGGAGGCGCTGTAAATCGAGCCTATTTGTGTATAGTGAATGTTCGTTAAGTTATTCATTAGACGCTGGTGCATATGAAAAGCAGGGATTCGTTTCGTCACATAATCCACTTGCTTCACAAGCATTACAAGCTCATCGTCAGTGCGGTTCGTCCAGTGTAACGACTCAAACAAATGAAACAAAATTGATTCTCTGCCAAAATAGTGATGCGCAAATTCATCCTCAATCCAATAAATATAATAATGGCGTTCCATGTCTATCCCTTCCTTTCACATTTCGTCAATCTCATTTATTGCTTGTATTATACAAAAATGTGAAAGAAAGAATTGTCTATATATGAAGCAAGAAGAAACTAGTTTTGTCAAAAAAACAAGAAAAAAGAAAAAAGTTTGCAGAGCGGGTGAAAATGCTCTGCAAACAGATAGCAAAAAAGCATGATGCTTGAAGATCGTTTATTTATTCAGCTTCGCTTTCACACGGCTGACTACATTGCTGACAGTAAATCCGTATTTCTCGATAATGGTTTCACCTGGAGCAGAAGCACCAAATTTATCAATTGCAATCACGTCACCATCAAGGCCAGTATAACGCTCCCAGCCAAGTGAAGCGCCCATTTCAATCGCAATACGTGCACGTACTGATTTAGGAAGAACAGATTCTTTGTATTCGTCTGACTGCTGATCGAAGCGATCCCATGCAGGAAGGCTGACAACAGACGCGCGGATACCTTCTTTTTCAAGTGCCTTTTGTGCTTCAATGGCTAAACCAACCTCAGATCCTGAAGCGAGTAGAAGTGCTTCTGGCTGTGCATCAGCTGCTTCAACCACAACATATCCACCTTTTTCTACTCCCTCATATGCCTTCTCTGGTGCCTGGTCAATCGTTGGAAGGTTTTGACGAGTAAGAACTAGTGCTGTCGGTTTATCCGTTGAAGATACAGCTAGTTTCCACGCTGCAGCTGTTTCATTTCCATCTGCTGGGCGGATAACTGAAAGATTAGGCATCGCACGTAATGAAGCAAGCTGTTCAACCGGCTCATGCGTCGGACCATCTTCACCAACAGCGATACTATCATGAGTAAAGACGTATGTGACTGGAAGTCCCATTAACGCAGCAAGACGAATCGCTGGTCTTAAGTAATCCGAGAAAACAAAGAACGTTCCGCCGAATACACGAAGACCGCCGTGAAGTGCCATACCATTTAATGCCGCACCCATTGCAAATTCTCTGACACCGAACCAAATGTTTTTGCCGGCATAATTATTTTTCCCGAAATCATCTGTGTTTTTAATCGTTGTTTTATTTGATCCAGCAAGGTCAGCAGACCCACCAATAAAGAAAGGTACTTGCTTCGCAATGCCATTTAACACTTCGCCTGAAGATGCGCGGGAGGCAAGGCTTGAACCTGCTTCATAAACAGGAACCTCTTGATCCCAATTCTCAGGAAGCTTTCCTTCAATCGCAAGCTTCAGCTGTGCTGCTAGCTCTGGATATTCTTTTTCGTATTGCGCAAACAGCTCATTCCACGCTGCTTCTTTTTTCTGTCCAGCGTCTTTTACAGCTTCTTTGAAATGATCGTACACTTCAGAAGGTACATGGAAATCTTCTTCAAACGTCCAAGAGTAAGCATCCTTCGTCAGCTTTGCTTCCTCGCTGCCAAGCGGTGCGCCATGCACACCAGACGTTCCCGCACGGTTTGGCGATCCGAAACCGATCGTTGTTTTCACTTCAATTAATGTAGGTCTGTCTGTGCTTTGTTTCGCCTTTTCAATAGCAGCTGTTACTTCTTCGATGTTGTTGCCGTCTTTCACGTAAAGAACTTCCCAGTTCATCGCTTCAAAACGATTCTTCACATTTTCAGAGAATGAACGATCTAGGTCGCCATCTAAAGAAATGTCATTTGAATCGTAAAGAACGATTAAACGGCCTAAGCCTAAATGACCAGCAAGTGAAGCAGCTTCAGAGGAAATCCCCTCCATTAAGTCTCCATCTCCGCAAATGCTGTATGTATAGTGATCTACAACATGAAAGTTGTCTTTGTTATACGTTTCCGCAAGATGTCTTTCTGCAAGTGCCATTCCTACTGCCATAGCAATTCCCTGGCCTAAAGGACCCGTTGTCGCATCTACGCCTTCTGTGTGTCCAAATTCAGGATGTCCAGGTGTTTTGCTTCCCCATTGGCGGAATTGTTTTAAATCTTCGATGCTCAGGTTGTATCCGCTTAAATGAAGCATGCTGTATAAAAGCATAGAACCATGTCCTGCAGATAAAACAAAGCGGTCTCTGTTAAACCAATTTGGATTTTGCGGACTTACGTTTAAGTGATTCGTCCATAAAGCGTATGCCATTGGTGCAGCACCCATCGGCATTCCTGGGTGACCGGAATTCGCTTTTTCAATTGCGTCTATGGAGAGAGTACGTATTGTTGCAATAGATTTCAATTCAATCGTTTCCATATAAATCCCCTTCCGTATCTTGTGTACACCATTATCATAAATCTACTGTCCTTTTTTCACAACTATTTCACGCTGAAAAAGAAGGATTTTGTCACATTTAGTTTATCGATCACCTAAAAAGTTATGCAAATATGAAAAAAGACGAGAATATTCTTCCCATCTTTTCAAAATTCAAGAAATCACAGCCTTAATGAAGGTTCTGATCTTTTTCTCTTTTTAATTTTTCTGGTGTGACATCGTTTCCTTCAGGGTCAACAATTTTAACGGTTTTAAGTGTATTTTTCATAGAAGAACGAAAAGCTTTCAAATACTCTTCTCTCAACTTCTTTTGTTCTGTTTTTTCAGCGTCTGATAAACCGGTCTCTTTCGACTTTTTTGAAAGCTCATTTATTCTGGCAAGCTGTTCTTTAGAAATCATGACAAACTCCTTTAAAGCATTTTCTCTACATACTACTAAATATCAATCATTTTGACAACAAATCACGCTTTAGGTAGTAAGGCCTTTTTCGTATTCTTGATACCTTCTATGCACTGTTGCTTTTGAAATGTCAAAACCTAATGCCTGAAGAGTTGCGGCAATTTCGGCGAACGTCATGTTGTTTTTTCTTAATCGAACAATTTCTGAAATCGGTACTTCAATACGCTCACGGCCAGGTGCATTGTCCTGCTGCCTTAAATTCAGTTCAGGCTGATATCCGCGCTCAACAGCCCTTTTCATCCCCCGCTTGATTTTCAGGTTATGAATTTTCCGTTGGTACTCTTCGACAACTCCTACAATTTCAATGACCATTTCATCTGCTTCTGAAAGCTCAAGCTCTCCTCTATGAAACACGCTGTACACCTTTACGTTCTCTTTAAATAGACAATGAAGAAGCGCAATTTTTGCTTGTCCTCTTCCAAGACGTGTTTCATCTTGGATCAGAACTGCATCAATTGACTCTTCCTTCAGTGCAGCAAGCATTTCAAACACACCATCACGATCTAGATCGTATCCACTGGCTTTTTCTTTGATGACTTTGACCACATTCATCTTGTGCATGGCAGCTAAAGCCATCAGCTCTTCTTCTTGTCTTTTCAGCGAGGTTTCCTGCTCTTCTTTCACAGTACTTACTCTCGCATAAATGATTGCGTTCATGTCTTCAATCGACCTTTCTACTGTACTGTTGCAAGCTGATATACGACTGGATGCTCTTTTTTGACGGGTATGACAAGAATGTCTCCAGGCTGGATTTCTGTTGAAGCAAGATCATTGTGTTCGGTGACCCAGTCAATAAATGCATTTTTGTCGATTGATTTGCTGTCATTTACTTGATCAGCTAATCCCCAAAGAGTATCACCTGATTGAACCTCTATTTTAACATACTGATTTGAATCATTATGGCTTGTGACTGCAATAAGTGAGAGAAATATGCCAACGATGAATGAGAATACCCCAATAAAAATAATAGATTCTTTTAACCTCATAATGTCATCTCTCCTAATAGAATATGTGTTCGCTCTTTCTGTCATTCATTATAAATACGAACAAACGTTTCTGTCAAACGTTTTTTCGAACCTATGTTTGTACTGTTAGGAAAAACATGCTATAATTTCTTTAAAATTGACGTTTTGAGGTGCAAAAGATGACGAAGCTATCAAAAAGACAACTCGATATCCTAAAATTCATCAAAGATGAAGTAAAAAGCAAGGGTTATCCCCCATCCGTCCGTGAAATTGGAGAAGCTGTCGGTCTAGCATCCAGTTCAACGGTCCATGGACATTTGGCTAGACTAGAAACAAAGGGCTTAATTAGAAGAGACCCGACAAAACCTAGAGCGATCGAAGTACTAGATGAAGAGGAAATGAATATTCCAAAGAGTGCTGTAATGAATGTCCCAGTCATCGGAAAAGTAACGGCCGGCCTGCCTATCACGGCTGTTGAGAATGTAGAAGAATACTTCCCTCTTCCAGAGACTTTTGCAGCACCAGATGAACAAGTGTTTATGCTTGAAATTATGGGAGAAAGTATGATTGATGCAGGTATTTTGGACAAGGACTATGTCATTGTGCGTCAGCAAAGCACCGCTAACAATGGAGATATTGTGGTCGCCATGACAGAGGAAGATGAAGCGACAGTGAAACGTTTCTATAAAGAAAATACACACTTTAGATTACAGCCAGAGAATCCATCAATGGAACCGATTATTTTACAGAATGTGAGTATACTAGGTAAAGTGATTGGCGTATTTCGAAATATTCATTAAAAAAAGCCGGTATTTCATCAGCTGCTGATGAGAACCGGCTTTTTCTTATGCACAAGAATATGCAAGAATACTTGAACTTGGGAAGGAGCCAAATGTAAAGTTCGGCCATATAAAACCAGTTGTTCTGCCAAAAGGCTGTGAGGAAAGGACAAACATTAAAAATACTTGGCCGTTTCTCAGGAACACAAGCGTCCATCTTCTATTACATCCCGCTGCAAAATGAACAGCTTGATGACCTCCTGCACTTTGCGCAGATATAAGCGACTGCATACTTTGAGGCTGAGAGAGTGCTTGCTGATACTGCGAAATGATATGCTGCGGCGGAGCTGGCGGTGCCGATTGCCCGCCTGAACCGTGCCCTCCCCCGATTGGAAACCCAGGAAAACCCCCAGTTTGAGGAAAGGAACTTGATGGCCAGCCTTGCATCTGCCTATCATATAAGTAACCATTCCACATATCTTCATACGGTTGATACATACGAAACACCACTTTCTTTAGACATTCATCACGACAGTATATGTCATAAATAAAAAAGAGTGTTAAACGTCTAAATAGAAATTTTCCAAAAGACGTTTCGTTCTTCTTTAGAACGGTTAAATAATCTTTAAGAAGAAAAATAAAAAAAATGAAAACTTTTTGTCTCCCTCAAACGTTATATAATTAGAAACAAAAGAAACAAAAAACATTTAGATTTAATACTTGTAATATCACTGTAATTATTGTAACATTTGTAACATAAGAAGTTTTCATTGAGAAAAGGAGGCAATTGCCTTGAAAAAATTATTTGTTTTATTAACTGCTATTATGCTTATGATCTCATTACAAACGACAACATTGGCCGCTTCCAAGAAATCAGCCGCTTTGACAAATAAAGAAGCGTTACATATTGCCCTTGATGCAAGAGAACATTTTTGGAGTGCAATGTCAGGCTACAAAGTTAAAGAACATTCTAATGTCAAATTAAAATCATTTAGCTATAAAGATATGACGTACAACTATCTTTCTAAAACATTTGATACAAAGAAAAAATTAAACAGCTACCTATCTGAAGTTTTCACTAATGATGCCATCAAACATGGTTTAAAAGATTATCAGTTCATTGTTCATAAAGGCAAAATGGCTGTTCCAGTCGGTGACGGAGACAACATGCTCAATTGGGAAAAAGCCACACCTAAACTTATTTCAAAAAAACAAACGATCCGCACATATGAATTCACAGTCCCAACACTTGATGGACGCAAAGTAAAACGAACTGTGACATACGAAAAAGTACAAAAAGATTGGAAAGTCACACAAATTGACGCTGTCATCTAAATAAAAAACCAGGCCTTTCATCGGCCTGGTTTTTATATTGGAGAAAATTCAGTCATGCGGTCCAGCGCGTGAGCAAGTGATGATGCCGTGCGAAATTCATTAAAAGGAAGCCCGAGCTGCACTGCTGTTTGGGCAATTTCTGGTCTAATCCCTGAAATGGTCGTCTCTACTCCAATTAATCGAAGTGACGTGACAAGATCAAAGATTTGATGAGCCACCATTGTATCAATAATGACAACACCCGATAGATCAATACATAAATGCTGAACACCTTTTTGTGAGCACTGTTTTAGCGTATTTTCTAAAATAATCTTTGCTCTCGCTGTGTCAATGTCACCTACTAAAGGCAATAACGCAATCTGGCTTTTTAAGACAATCACCGGTGAGCTCAATTCGTAAATCATATCTCTTTGAGCCACAAGCTTCTTCGTAGTATTTTTCACATATTGCTGGATAAACACATGGATTGAAATATTAAATGCTTCGGAAATTAAATCATACCAATAAAAGATGCGGTCAATATCAATCTCATCTTGACGCTGTTTTATAAATTCTTTTAAGTAATGCAGAACCACCTTTTGATTGGACATGTATTCTCTCACGACGTAATCTAAAGGTGTATTTAAGTGCTTCGGATCACTGGCTAAGTCCACAGACCATTTTTTAAATTCAGTATGTAAATACGTCTTGTCTTCAATAATAGCTCTAATAAAATGCTGGTAATAATCTTGATTCTGCCGTTTTAGCTCTGCTATGATGCTGGAATCTGTTGAACGATATATGGATTCTGGATCATCATCCTCAATTGATTCATACCATGTTTCAGTCAGCTTCTCTGCATGCTGCATAAAAAAATCGTATAATGCACGGTTCTTATCCATAAGCATATGTCCCTTCACATTTTCTTCTTGTCAGTCTTTGTCCCTTATAGATTGATTGTATCACTGAATCTTTTGTCCCTGCTAGCTCGAATAGGCTCTGGTGATAAACAAAAGAGCCCCCCACTCTAAGGAGACTCTTTCCAGATTTATTTCACAATGAATAATATTCTTTTTCCATCAGGAAACCCGCTGATTTGGTGGCCGACCCATGAGCCTGCTCCCCTATTATCAGATGGACTGACATATTGAACGCTTGCGCCTTTTCCTCCCTCAAGACAAACAGCCATTGGCCATTCATCCCGGTCAAAGCCAGGTTTTGTCGGAATTCCTTTTAATGATTCTTGCCTGCGGGCATCTGCTCCATTTCGGTCAATGGTACACACATCTGAATGTCCTTTTCGAATGGCTTCTTGAATATGACTGCCTGTTTCAGGGTACCGTTCCTTTGGAAATTGAATGACATGATCATATCGATCCGCCCCTTTTGCTGCCTGCTTCTCTCCCAATCCACCTAACAACGTGCCCATCCATATCACAAAACATAAGGCGACAGCAGCGATCCAGCCTCTTTTCATCTTCAAAAGCGCGTGACCTCCTCATCCATCTTAAGCATCATCTTGACTGAAAGGAAATGTGTCATTTTAATGTATGAGTGGTTCGCGGATGACATGAGAAAAAAATGAAGAGGCTCTCTATCTCAAATTTCTCAGATTAGAAATATGAATCCTACCGAATCGATCCATCAAAAAAGCTTGTCCCCTATGAAGGAAACAAGCTTTATTTTTTATTGCGCTTTCGCATAGTTTATGAACTCAACAAAGGCAGCTGTCGCTTTCGGACCGCCATTAATCGTTCCGTTTGAATACCCAGCGTTATGAACTCCAACGATTTGCTGGTTCTGATCGAGCATGGCAGAACCTGAATTTCCGCTGAATGTATCAATCGTATAGTATGCTAGATTCGTATCTTCTCTCGTCACAGGACCTGACATCTCCCATTGTGACACCTTACCAGTCGATCTCATTTTATCACCAGGATATCCTGAGATTTTAATGGTTGTCCCAGTCAAGTTTGTCACCTGGCGGATGGATCGGTAGCCGACCGTATTGCCAATGTTCGTATCGGTTTTGATCACGGCAAAGTCATATTGGCTTGCACCAGTATTAATATACCCGCTTGGCACATAGAACTCAGTCATTTTTGCTGAACCGTTCACCGCAGTACTATCATTCATACCAGGATATACAGTTCCTTTTTCACTATAGCTTCTCGATGCTGTATTGTATACGCAGTGTCCGTTTGTCAAAATTTTGTTAGGAGCAATGAGTGTCCCCGTACAACTGGAGCCGCCAAATGTAATATAAGCAATCGAATTGTATGGTGCCACTCTTGTATTTGCTACTTTGGTTCTACCATCGTCTCCAATGACGACTTTCGTTTGAAAATCTTTTAAATATTTTGATAGTGGTTTTACTTTTTCGCCAACAGTAGAAGAAAGATCATCCACTTTGTCAAAGGATGAGGGGGCTTTCGTATCATTGTGGAAATCACTTGAAGAGATCACTTTTCCATCAGAAGTCACCATGTCATAATCAGACGTTAGTACTGAATCCGATGCGGCATGGGCAAAACTAGGCACACTTAAAGCACCAAAAACGAGAAGAGAAGGGAGTAACATTTTCACCTTTTTCATTATATTCCTCCTTTATGTCCTATATAAAAAATCATACGATTGTTTCATATTGGAGTAAATGAGAGAATATTCTTATTTTTTACAAAATATTTCATTTTTAAATTAGGTGTTTTGTATCTTCCCAACCTTCATTCTATCGATCTCTTTCTATGAGAACAAAAAAAACCGCCTAATAGGCGGTCTTTCCTCTTTGTCAGCTCCACACATCTTTTACATACCTATTGTCATTTGCAAGAGATGTCAGCCAATTTTCAGCTGTTTCTTTCGAGCATTGTTTCTCGTTTTGATAGAGATCGATCAGTGTAGCTTCTACATCTGGGGCCATGACTTTTCCGTCTCCGCACACGTACAGATAAGCACCTTGATCAAGCAATTCGATCAGCATGCCGCCGTCTTCCTTCAACAAATGCTGGACATATACTTTTTGCTCATCGTAACGAGAATAAGCACGATGGATATGGACAATTCCGTTTTGCGCTGCAAGCTGCATTTCATCAAAATACAGATCATCTTCCTGAGGGTGACGGCAGCCAAAATATAGGTGGGCTTCGGCTAGCTGCTTCCCTTCCTTCTGCCACACTTCTCTTGCCTGAACAAATCCTCTAAATGGAGCGATTCCTGTACCTGGTCCAATCATAATCATCGGGATGTCTGATGAAGGGGGCAGCTGGAATCCGTCTTGCGCTTCATGCAGGAAGCAGGCTACTTCTTCCCCTTCTTTCAGACCACATAAATAGGTTGATGCGACTCCGGCATATTCTCCGCTGCCGCTCCATGCTTTACCTTTTACAACCGCCACTGTGATACTGACTTTTTCTTCATCTACCTTTGGCGAGCTAGAAATCGAGTAATAACGCGGCTTCAAACCTGGTAAAAGCGCCAAAAAGTGCACAAACGGCAGCTCACACGCTTCATATTGATCTAATAAATCCAGCATGGTTACTCGTTTCTTTAAGATGGCTTCTTGATATGCTTCACCAGCCATTTGTTCAAGCTCCACGCGGTGAGGCGGACATACAGTATGTGCTGCGAGCTCTCTTAGCTGTGTACGTGTCGCAGGCTCTTGAAGCTCAACATGCGAGGCAAGTAATTCTTTGATTGGAATCGGCTGATCTAATGGTAAATGACTTGCCTCTTTCTCAGATGAAAGCTTAATGCGCTGCTCTGGATCTAGTTTAAAGCGGTGGGTCACACGTTGAACAAGTGCATCACTATTTTTCGGCACAATCCCGATATGATCTCCTTCTTTGTATGCTTTTCCAGCAGGCAATTTCAATTCAATATGTCTTGTCTGCCTCGTGCTTTTTTCTGATTGTAATTCTTCATTTTTCAATACAACAGCTGAAAAGGCATCATATATTTTAGCTACAGGGCGCTCCACTAACTCATTAGTATAAGCAACTGATAGGTTTGGCTTTTCCTTCCCCTTTTCTTGGAAAGTGAGCTTAAATTCTTTTGCAAGCTGTTCGAAGACTGTTTTCTGGAATGTTTCTTTATCCTCATCCATATCACCGCCTGCATCACCTTCTCCTAAATCAGCTACACGCTTGGCTCCTTTTCTTTCAAGAGCCTCATCAATAAGACGGGGGATCCGCTGGTACGTACTCGCCCAATTTCGATCTCCGCATCCAAAGACCACAAATGTCACGTTTGATAAATCCTGCTCTTCATCCTGCGTCAACCAATCCACGAATTGCTTCGCATTGTCAGGTGGATGTCCGTTGTATGAAGCGGTCACGATGAGGACAGCACCTGTATCTGGCAATTGGCGTGTAAAGTCATCAAGCGGCGCAGTGGTCACATCGAACCCTTTTGCTTTCCCGTCTTCAGCCAATTCGTTCGCTATTTGCTTTGCTGTGCCAAGATTTGATCCATACAAGACCAGCAGCGGTGTTCCATGACTCGCTACTTTTGCTTCAGCAGATGCTGGGCTTTTTTTCGCTTCTTCTTTCGGAGGCGCCATAAAGAATTGCTGCTTTCTTGGCCGCACTTTGATTTTAAAATCATTTGGCTTAATTGTCAGGGATTCTTTTAAATCCAGTTCATACGACGTATGATCAATCAATTCAAGATTGTGCAGAACCATCGCTAGTACCATCGTGGCTTCATGAAGTGCGAATTGCATCCCAATACACGCACGCTGTCCATTTCCGAACGGTTTATAGGCATGCTGCGGAATCTTTTCAGGGTGCATAAACCGCTCTGGTTTAAATTCTTCTGCATCCTCTCCCCATACCGCTTGATCACGATGTAATTTAGGGAGCAGAACAGAGACGCTTTGATTTTTTTGAATCGGATATTTCCTCCCGATTACTGTGTCCTCTTTCGCATAAAGAGAGAACGTAGGCGCTGTTGGCCAGAGGCGAAGGGCTTCATTTAACACCATACGAGTGTAGCTTAGCTTTTGCACCTGTTTAAATGTCGGAAGCCCGCCCTGCAGCACCTCATCTGCTTCCTGGACGGCTTTCATTAATTTCTCTGGATTCTTTAGTAAGAAATAAATCGCAAAGGATAGAAGTCCGCTTGTTGTTTCGTGCCCTGCAATTAAGAAGGTAATGATTTGATAACGGATATTTTCATCGGATAAACGTTCACCTGTTTCAGGGTCCTCTGCATGCAGCATAAGGGACAGTAAATCATCGCCCGTTTTATCTTGTTTTTTTCGTTCCTGAATAATGTCATCTACTAATTGCGACATAAAATCGACATGCTGGTCAAATTCTTTTCTTCTTTTGATCATGAGTTTATCTGCAATCGGCAATCGGCTCGACTGCTCCATTGCTTCATTTAAGCCTTTCAGCATGCTGTCGATGAACGGATGCTGATTTTCTTTATAAAAGCTGTTAAAGCGAAAATCAAAACCGCAAAGGCCGATCGTATCTAAAGTCAGCTTTGTCATATCCTCAGCAACTTCAATTTCTTCATCGCGGCCTGTTCTTTGCCATTTTTGCACAAGCTGTGTGGCAATATCGAGCATCATCTCATGATAGCCCTTCATGGCCTGCTGGCTAAATGCCGGCATCAAAATTTGATGAGCCTTTCTCCAGTTCGGTTCTTCTGTCCAGCTCGTAAATAACCCATCTCCTGAAAATGCTCTTACTTTATTGAGACTAGTTCCAATAAATTTATCAAAACGGCTCTCGTCACATACTTCTTTAACAAGTTCATGGCTGGAAACAAAAATACTTGTTGCATTTGAAAATTCAAACTGAAAAATCGGTCCTAATTCATCTGCCAGCCGCCAAAAGGTTTGAGAAAGCTCTCCCTTTTTTATATGGGGAATATTTTTAAAAGGTCCGTATGTTTTTGGTTTTGGAATGATTGATGTTTGCTTCATATGCCCACTCCCTTTATCTCTTTAAGATGCAACGCTGATGGCACGCCATAAACATTGCTCAATATCCTCTAAAAATTCAATCGTTGGCTCTATTTCTTCTGCAAGAATTTGTTTATGCAGCTGCACAAAAGCACCAAATACAATGGATAAAATGGTTCTGCCTGAGAGGTTTGGGTGAATCCCATCCTTTTTCCCTTCTTCAAAGATTAGGAAAAGCTCATGTAACAAATGCTGCATTTTCTCTTTGCTCGTCTCGTCTAAGTAATGAGACCGTTTATCAATCTCTAAGAAATACAGCCCGCTTGGATTCTCCTTTGTAAATAAAACCAAGCAATAAAATACATGCTTAAAGTACGCCCGGATACTTAACTTTGGATCTGGACTGTTTGTGTTCATTTTTTCGATAAATGCTGAGAGACTGCGCTGGTACAAAATATTGACGAGCGCCTCCTTGCTGTCGAAATAACGGTAAATGGTGCCCGCTCCGACGTTTGCTCTTTTTGAAATCATCGGCATTGTGGTGCCATCAAAGCCTCGTTCAATAAATAGTTCCAGCGAAGCCTTCATGATCTGTTCTTGTTTATCAGTCACTGCTGGCATTTCATCCCCTCCTTATAAATATAGGAATGAACGTTCATTCCGATAACGGTATATTATATTAATATTTTAATTTCATCTATTTATACTTAAACATACTTATTTTATTACGTCATCACATTTTCTGAAAATAATAATAATTAAGAAATGATACCTAGTCACATGACATCCAAAGGACTTATAAAGATTGTCAAATGTGTGTCATGTGGGTGTCATCAGCACTACCATTCATTCCTGATCAATTGGAGACTGAATATGATCGTCATATGTATCGATATATAAGTTTCCATTACTTGAACGAACAGCATAAACAATGTCCTTTAAGGACAACTGCCTTTTTTTAAGCTCTTCTTCTATCCATTGCTCTGTTAATTGATTTTCATGTATGTTCTTTTGGATGAGCTTTCCGTCCATGATGACTTCAATCGGCATATAACGCTCTGCATTCATGAACAAATGAAGGTCCTTCCGCGTGACATTTTCAAACGAAGGGTATTTTTTCACTGACATATGCCCATCTGTTTCAATCATCGCAAATTCAACTTCGCTAATATCAAAGATGTCTTTTTCTCTCAACTGCTGATTTAAATAATCAAGAGTATATCTCATCCCCTTCATATTTCCTTCAAGAATTTTTCCATTTTGTATGACAAGGGTCGGTTTGCCAGCCATAAACCCTCTCATCTTCCTGCTTCTTAGTGCAAGCAGGGAAATCACATAAATAATCATGACAAGTGACACAAAGGAAATCGTTGTGTGCTGAAGCGGGAGCGTAGTATTAAACGCCAGGTTCGCTGCAATAGAACCTAAGCTGATGGCTGCAATAAAATCAAAAATATTCATTTGCGCAATGGTTTGTTTTCCTAAAAGACGTGCTCCTCCAAATAAAATCGCAAAAGCAAACATCGTCCGAAGAATGACTTCAATATGGTCAGGCATGCAAGTGTCCACCTTTCATTTGCATCAAAAAAAGCCTTTTCCTTAGAAAAGACTCTTTGTTAGACTATGCATTTATTCCATCATTATTCAATTGGGCAGTACCGCTTTGTTCAAATTGCGATCGCAGTTCAATAATTGAGCTATTCCTCACATGATCTGCTTCTTGCTCAAGAAGCCACGTATAGAACCTAGCTTGCTCCGCTGTCTGCAAAGCCTGCATATATTTTTGCGAGGAACGCTTCTCTGCAACGCGCTGCTTCATCCCGCGCATCTGCTTCCAGAATTGATAGTAAGGAAGCTTGAGTTTGGTCATAAAGCCGCGAGCATCCTCAATGACATACCCCTCTTCTTTTATTGTGTCATCATGAGAGACCGCCTGATACCATTTATAAAAAGAAGTCCAATCATGGAAAACAGCCACTTCCTGCTTGCAGGATATCCCCAGCTGGTCACTTAAACTTTTCACTTCAGGGAATGGTGCTTTTTCATAGCTTAACTGCCGCTTCACTATATCGAGTAAAATGAGTTGATCTTGTTCATATGTGATAATATGCGGATCTTTTTCTGGCAAAATGACTTCAAACACAAGAGAGACATGGTAGTCACGAACGTATGATTTGATGTAATCAGCCTGCACGTCACTAAAGGTCTTATAAAATAGCTCTTCGACCCAGGAAGCATGCTGATTTTGTTTCACATGTGATGTATAGGATTTGGATGTAAACACCAATTCATCTTCCATTTCGTTATACCCAACAGTTCCTAAGTATCCATTTGCTTTATCATATACGGTGACAGGGAATTGAAGATGGTTCACTAAATGCTGCATTCTTGTCTCCGGACGCTCATCAATGTTAAAAAATTTATTGTAGCTTCTAGACACAATCTGCTTTGACACCATATTGACAAACAAACCCCTTGCCTTCACATTCACATCATCCCACTGACGTTCACTAAAAGCCTTTTTCGTAAAATTAAATGATGAAATATGGTGTGGAAGCTTTAATTCCTGTACGTATTCATGCTGATCTAAATGAGCTAAAAAATCATCCAGTGAAATATCTGGCTGAACAGCAGCTGATTGTTTTTTCTCAGAGGCTCTGTAGACTGGATTGTCAATTTCATGAGTCTCAATCCCGTCAGCTGTGATTTTCAACACCCGCAGCTGCCCGCCAAATTCAACCTGACCTTCTAGGTTATAAGATCTTTCCGCTGCGTGAATAGGCAGTCTGTATAAATTGCGATGCCCGTGAATTTGGATGATATCCAGACCAGCTGTATTTTGAACAAATAAGTGATCAATGTCATCTGAATATTCTCCAACGCCGTGAATGAGCTGCTGTGTTGAGACATGAAGAAGCTCTTTTGGCAAATGAGCGAGTCCGCCATGGGTAACAAGAAATGTCTGATCATGGTACGTAAAATAAGTCAGCTGATGAAAGGTTCTGACAAACTGTCGTACTTCCTTCAAATCAAAGTCTGCTGCTTCGATTTCAGGCGCAGTATGCCGATTAAACATATTGCTTCTCACTTTCTCACCATGTGCAAACCGGTATAAATGCTGATCATGATTGCCTTCAATGACGATGACATTCCGGCATTCTCTATGGGCAAGCATCCATTCTAATACTTCTTTGTTTTCTATTCCTCTATCAAGCAAGTCACCTGCAAAAATATAAAGTTCGTTTTCTTTGATGTCTCCTTGCAAATAGGTGGTAAGTGCGGTGTAACAACCGTGAATATCTCCGAAAACATGAATGGCCTCATATTGATCAAAGGATCGAGGCTGATAGGTCATCACTTGCGGATATTCCCCCGGCTGCAAAACAGTCACCCATGACGGGACCTTTTCTGTTTTTAACCGCTCGTTCATTTGATACAAAACAGATTCCCGCACCACTTTGTGAGATTCACGTGAGCGATTTTGTAAAAGAGCTGTTTCAAGTGGCACCTGCGTGAAATCGACAACATATACCCTGTAACGATACGAAGTCGCTAAAGACTTATATTGAGAAATCGATTTACTTGAAATATGTGTCGCATCAATCACAGTAAAGTCTCCGCGCTCCATACGGGCTGTGAGTAAATCGAATAATAAAGACCAAACTTTGTGGTCATGTTTGCTTGAAATGTCTAGTTTCCCATTGACTGATAGCTGCGGCGGCTGCGTCAACAGCCGGATTTGATCGGCTGATAAAGTGTAAGGCTCTAAGCCTTGTTCTTTGATCCATGTTGATTTACCTACGCCTGGGAGACCTCTTAAAAGGACTAAAGTTCTCATATTGGTTCTCCTTTAATGAGTGATATTTTACCTATTATAGATAAATTATGGATAAATCTCAATCTTTTATTGATTATGGTAATATATAGATAGAAAAGGAGGTTTTACATATGTCTAATGGAGAGAATATGGCATTCAACATGGGAGATCTTCTATTTCAAGTGTTCTCTCTTCTATTCATAGCCTTTATTGTGACAATCATTGTCATCGCGTTTCGCATGATCAGAAGAAAACGAATGGAATTGAAAAAAATCGAGGCAAGATTAAACAAAGTGATTGAAAAAAACGATTTAAAAGAGTAAAAAATCCGGGAGTTAACCGGATTTTTTTGTTTTCATCACGATTCCTTGACGCTGCTGCATCAAAAAGAAAAAGACGCCTAAAAGAACAAGCAGACCGCCAAGCATTTGAAACAGCGTGACTTTCTCTCCAAGCAGCCATACAGCAAGTATCGTTGCCCCAACAGGTTCGCCAAGAATACTCATTGAAATGGTTGTCGCATTCACATAGGTTAATAGCCAATTATTAATGACATGAGACATCGTAGGTATGATGGCGAGCAATAAAAAAATTCCCCACTCTTTACCCGGATAGCCTATAAAAGGAGTTTGTTGAAGCAGATTGAATAAAATTAAAAAAAGACCGGCAAAACCAAACACACAAAAGCTATAAATCCAATGAGATATCTTTCTTACAGCCTGTTGACCTATTAATAAATAACAAACCACAGCGATCACACTTAAAAAGGATAAAATATCTCCTAAGATGGCTTCCTTGCTATGACCAATATCTCCCCAGCCTATCATGAGGGCACCAACAATCGCTGCACACATCGTCAATAGAGCAGACATTGTTGTTCGTTCACGGAATATAAGGAATCCGCCTAATAAGGACACCATCGGCTGAAGGGCGATAATAATGGTAGAGCTTGCCACTGTCGTCAGCTTCAGTGAGCCAAACCACAACACAAAATGGAGTCCTAAAAAGAAGCCTGACATACATAAGAAAAACCAGTCTCTGCGCTTTATTGAGAGAAATTCTTTTTTTCTTGGCAGGATAAACGGCAGCATGAAAGCCGCCGCAAAGATCATTCGATACATACTTAAAATAGCAGCAGGTGCATTTGACCATTTCACAATGATTGCAGAAAACGAAATGGCAATAATTGAAATCACAAGCGGCAGTGCAATTGATTTCGTTTGAGCAGTTGTCTTCATTTCCATTAGCAGCTTCCTTTACATCAGCAGTAGATGAGCAGTTCATCTTGTATGTCGTCATCTTACTATGTCCATTCACCAAGTGGCAAGATGATTTTTTAAAACTGGCGTGAGCTTTTTGGATGAAAAAAAGCTTTCATTACGAAAGCCTTCACTCATCATCTATTAAAAGATAAACGGCCTGAACTGGACCATGAACCCCTACTACTAAATTCATTTCAATATCGGCAGAATTACTTGGACCGGATATGAAATGGATGGCACCTTTCGCCTGCTCCCCCTCTTCTACTGAACGATTGAGAGCCGAAACAGCCTGAATCATGCGCGGAACAATCGAGCTTTTCTCTATACACACGATATACATCATCGGTAAAAAATGCAGCGCTCTTCCTTGACCTTGGTGGGATGAAAGAACAACTGTACCTGATTCTGCAAGGGTATAATCACTGAACACAACTGCATATTTCGCTTGTTCTGCCTGCCTTAAGTTTTCTTCTCTTGATGCATCTGTATTCCAGCAGGTGACGGACATTCCTTCTTGTTGCAAGCTGTCAAACATAGGGCGGAATACATATTCTTCAAAACGCCGATCACGCGATGTTATCACAGAACCTTCACCATATTCTGTCATCAATAATCGTAATACAGAGGGCGCTTCCTCGGGTGTTGTTTCGACTACTCTTGTGTGAATTTGCTGGCATTGCTTTTTCAATTGCTCGACTAATTCATCTTTAGACAAACATTCGTTTGTTTCCCACTGGACTTGATGCCTCCATTTCGGACGCTGAATTGATGCAGATGGAGAGGAGTTTTTGCCTAATTGATGCTGGATATGAGATAAAAACGACTCTCGATGAGAAATGGTTCCCTTCATCACTTCTCCTCCTTTTGTCTCTTTTTAAACCAATCCCTGAATCTTTCTTTACTTGGAACTGGCAGGTCACGAATATCTGTCCAATTCTTTAAAGGGCCTATTCCTTTTGAAATTTGTCCGTTTGAAGCCATACGATTCATCAATGCAGGGGCTGCTTTTGTTCCAAATTGATACATCCCGGGAGACGCTGCCCCCATGCCAAACATTTTCATCGCCATCATTTCAGCTTTAGGCGCTCTGCCCTCTTTTTCTACGATCACCTGTCTATGTTTAATTAATAACTCATGAAGTGGAATTTTCACTGGACAAGCATCCGTGCAGGCTGCGCACAAACTTGATGCAAAGGGGAGCTCCTTGTAGTCATCATAGCCGCCAAGAAGCGGCGAAAGAACAGCTCCGATTGGCCCGGGATAAATCGAACCGTACGAATGTCCGCCAACATGCCGGTAAACTGGGCATACATTGATGCAGGCTGCGCACCGGATACATTGGAGAACAGGCTGAAAGTCCGTTCCTAATATATTTGACCGCCCATTGTCCACAATGACCAAGTGAAATTCTTCTGGTCCATCCACTTCTCCTTCTCCTTTTGGTCCCACAACAGAAATATAACTAGTTAATTTTTGACCGACTGCGCTTCTGCACAAAAGACCCACAAGGACATCCAGTTCCTCCATCGTTGGAACAAGCCGCTCCATTCCCATAACGGCAATATGCGTCTTCGGTATAGCCGTAACAAGATCCGCATTCCCTTCATTTGTCACAAGGCAGACGGACCCTGTGTTGGCCACTGCAAAATTACAGCCGGTCACACCAATATCAGCTTCGAGGAATTTTTCACGTAAGATGGCTCTTACAAAACTCGTCATTTCTTCGGGTGTTTCTGACATCTCATACCCTAGCTTCTCATGAAATACTTCCCGTATTTGTTCTTTCGTCATATGAAGGGCAGGTGCCACAATATGTGAAGGCGGTTCATGGTCATCCACTTGCAGAATATATTCGCCAAGATCGCTTTCTACTACCTCACAGCCGATCTCTTCAAGCGCTTGATTCATCTCGATTTCTTCTGTGACCATTGATTTTGATTTGACGACCTTTTTGGCTGCTTTTTTCTGTGCCACGTCTTGAATATATGCTGATGCCTCTTCCTTTGTTTTCGCAAAAAAGACATGGCCTCCGCGTGCACTTACACTTTCACTTAATTGATATAAGTAGTCATCAAGATGCGTCAGCGTATGCTGCCGGATTTCCTCGCCAAGCTCACGCCACTTTTCCCAATTGCCAAGCTCCTCGCTTGCAGTCAGCCGTCTTTTATACAGGCGTTCCTGTGCTGAGGAGACAGCACCTCTCATGACTGCGTCTTCTAAGCCTTCCCCGATCCGTTCTTTAAAGGCCTTTTCTCCAATTTTCATACTCATATGCCGTTCCCCCTCTTAAAGTCCGCGGCTGTTTAATACTTCTGCGATGTGCATGACCTGGATAGGTTTATCAAGACGATTCAGCCTCCCGCCAATGTTCAGCAGACACCCGCAGTCAGCACCAATGATATATTCAGCGCCTGTCTCCTCTATGCTTTGTACTTTTTCATCGACCATCTGCTCAGAAATAGGGGTCATTTTCACTGAAAAGGTTCCTCCAAACCCGCAGCAATTTTCTGCGCGGGGCAATGGTTTCATCGTCAAATCTTTGACATTTGACAACAGTGTAAAAGGCGCCTCCTTAATGCGCAGCAGTCTCGTCATATGACAAGAGGTGTGATAGGTTGCGTTTCCTTTCAGGCTCGCCCCTACATCTGTCACGTGTAATATATCAACAATAAACTCTGTTAATTCATATGTTTTTGCGGCAAGTGCCTCAGCCTTTGCCGACCACACTCGTTCTTCTTTTAAAAGATGAGGATATTCTAAAAACATCGCCTTGCACGAACCTGATGGTGTCACAACATATTCAGCTGATTCAAAGGCTTTGATCATGTTTTTCGCTGCTTTGATTGTCTCTTTTGTATAGCCGCTGTTAAAGGCTGGCTGCCCGCAGCACACTTGTGTTTCTGGAAATTCCACTTCAACACCGAGTCTTTCCAATACTTCCACTGTCGCCTTTCCTACATTTGGCTGCATCGTGTCAATTAAACAAGTAACGAATAAATGGACTTTCATCGGCGAACTTCCCTTCTATTGCTACATTTTGATTCATCCTTCTGGTCATCTGATGACTAAATAACAGACCTTAATTTCATTTTAATCCCAAATTTCTGAAATTTCAACGAAGTGATTTGTCTAAAATTTGTACTTATGGTTCGTGTGACTAAATGAAAAAAACGCCCTTTTCATAGGGCGTTTTTGATGTTTATTTTGAAATCAATTCACGAATTCTTTCTTCAATAGGTGTTAACGGACGGCCTAGTAATGTTTCGAAATCTTGGCTTTCGACGGCTAAAGCACCATCGCGTATGCCGCTTTGAATGGCTTTGACAAATGGCACTGCTTCTTTTGGTACACCATTTGAAGCTAAAAATTCTCCAAATGTGTCTACATCTATTTTTTCTACTTTGATTTCTTTTCCGCTCACCTTACTAACAATTTGTGCTAGTTCAGTGTGCGATAGAAGCGGTCCTGACAATTCATATATCTCCTGATTAAGAACCGGAAGTGTTAACGCATTTGCTGCCGCTTCTGCGTAGTCATTTCTTGTCGCCCAGCCAACCTTCCCTTCGCCAATAGGGCTTAAAAATGGTGCACCGCTGACTGACGCCAGAATCGTGTCTTTTTCGTTTTCAACATACCAGTTGTTTCTTAAAAATACATGAGGAATACCAGAGGCCAAAATGGCTTCTTCTGTTTTGGCATGGTCATTTGCAAGGACAAGCTGACTCTCTCTTGCATTGACAACACTTGTATAAGCAATTAAGCCCACATTTGCTGCTTTCGCCGCTTCAATTGCCGCTTTATGCTGCTCGACGCGGTCTCCATCCGCTGTTGAAATGATCAACAGACGGTCAATGCCCTCAAATGCTGATGTGAGAGTGTCTGGCTGAGTAAAGTCTCCATGGCGTACATCCACCCCAGCATCTTTCAAATGTGCTGCTTTTTGCGGATTTCGAACACTGACTGCAATTTGTTCAGCTGGTACTTTTGTAAGTAAATGCTTGACGACGAGCGATCCAAGTTGTCCTGTTGCGCCTGTTACTAATAATTTCATTTGTTTGACCTCCTCAGTTTTCGTTCAACGGTGATGGTATTCGTTATAATCGAAATGGTTACAACAAAGGTGTAAAAAAAGCTCCAAGTACGAGCTTTTTTATTCCGCCTCTGTTAATAATTGCTGAATTGTCACTTGCTTGAGGTGATTCTCAAGTGCTGCTTGTGCTTCTTTTAGTTCATGCCGCAGTCTCGTATCCATCGCTTGACCAATCGGGCATGCGATGACAGGCTGATGAAATTTAAATAATTCTTCATCCTCGCTTACATCCACAGCACGGTACACATCTAAGAGCGTGATGTCCTCAGCCGGTCTTTTTAAATAAGCACCGCCTACTCCGCGGCGAATTTCAATGAGGCCCGCCCGTTTGAGCATTGCCATCATTTTTCGAACAATGGCTGGATTTGAATTCACACTCTCTGCAATAAAATCACCTGTACACTCTTTTGGAACACCTGCAATAAATGACATAATATGAACAGCAATCGGATACCTGCTGCTAATTTGTTTCACAATCTTTCACCACCGTTGTAATCAATATAGTTACAATGAGTGATTTTGTCAATCAATAAACGGATTTTTCTTTCGATCCCAGTCCTCATATGTCATGATATCGTAGTTTTCTGCTGTATCAAGTTCAAGCGGAGCAATGCATTCAAGCAGATTTTCATCTGGGTCAAGAAAATAGATCGCTGCATGAAATTGCGGCGGATTATCGAGAACTAAAGGCTGTTCCTCTTCTGAAAAACCAAACATTGGGTGAATGCTGATCCCTTTTTCTATCAGCCAGGCTTTGATCTGTTCGATGCTGGATGTTTTAATTTGGAAGGCTACATGTCGAGTTGCTACGTGATATGGAATAGTGGACATATCTGCCTTCCATATGCCAATCCAGCTCTTTCCTTTCTCAATCCATAAAAAGGCTACTCTTTCATTCTCATGAGCAAGTGTCAATCCCAATTTTTCATAAAACGCAATAGATGTCTTCAAGTCACTCACAGGTAAATGTGCTTCATACAGTCCTTTTATCATCATCAAAATCACTCCTTTTCTACCTTCTATTCTGCGGGAATTGATGAGATTCTGCTTCAGCAAAACGATGTATTTTATCTCCAACATTAGTTTGAGAGAACTTGAATGTTTGATCCATTACAGATGGGGGAAGGTGTTCAAATAAAAGAAAGGAGCGGTTCATATGCCTTGGACGATGAACGATTATCCAGCTTCATTTCAATCATTAGACAACGTCATTCGAAAAAAAGCGCTTGAGATTGCCAATAAAATGATCCAGGAAGGCTATGACGAAAATAGAGCCATCCCAATCGCGATCAGTCAAGCGAAAGAGTGGAAAAAGAACGCAACGGAGAAAGAGGTAGAGAATTTCTCATCTCATGGTTCTATCAAACCTTCTGAGGGCAGGAGCTCCGCAAGACCAGAGCTCATGGACTATGCGCAGCATGTAGTAAAACACGAGGAAGGCTGGGCGGTTCAAACAGAGAAAGCGAAACGAGCAAGTGAGGTCAAAGAAACAAAACAAGAAGCAATTGACCGGGCAAAGGAGATTTCAGCTAATAAAGGAACTTCCGTTGTCATTCATCGAAAAGATGGGACGATTCAGGATGTGTTAAAGCCGCAATAAGACCACTTGTCAGCGGTCTTAGCGTGTAGACAAACCCTCGCATTCTTTGTCAGGTCTGCGCTCCGGTGCTCGTCCTTCCTAGACTGCAAAGGTTTTCTATCACGCTGAATGAAAACAAAAGGCTAAAATAAAGATCATTTTAGCCTTTTGTCAACAATTTAAGACCGCTCGTCAGCGGTCTTTTTTATGCATTCTTTTCTTTTTTCGCTGGTGTTTTTCTTTTCTTAGGCGCTGCTTTTTTCGCTTTGGCTGGTTTTGATCGGTCGATCGAAGCCTGTAGTGCGGCCATTAAATCAGTCACATTGGATGCAGGATCTTTTTTGCCTGTCGTTTCTGGTTGAACGGTATGTTCTCCAGATATTTTATCGCCAATTAAATTCATCAGCTGTTCTCTGTATTCATCCTGATATGCCGCTGGATCGAATGTCGTGGTCAGCTGCTCAATTAAAAGGAGCGCTGTATCTAACTCTTTCTTTACAATGTTCTCCTCTTGGGGAATATTCGGTACATCTGATACTTGTCTAATTTCGTCAGGGAAATGGATGGTTTCCATCAGCAAAATATGTTCATAGCACCTAACGATCGCTAATTGCTCCTTTGAGCGGATCATAATTTTTGCCACACCAATTTTTCCCGATTCCTCTAGAGCTTTTCTTAATAATGAATAAGCCTTTGCTCCGCCGGTATCCGGTGATAAGAAGTAACTTCGTTCATAATAGATGGGATCAATCTCTTCAATCTTCACAAAATCAATGATTTCAACGGCTTTTTCTTCATTTTCTTTTCGCAGTTTTTCTAGCTCTTCATCGTCCAATTCAATAAATTTATTTTTCGCATATTCATACGCCTTCACGATTTGTTCCGGCGCTACCTCTTCACCGCAATTGGCACACACTTTCTTGTAGTTAATAGGTGTGTGACACTCTTTATGCAGCTGTCTTAATTTAATGTCTTTGTTCTCTGTAGCGGTAAACAGCTTGACTGGAATATTGACCAATCCGAAACTAATGCCGCCTTTCCATACTGTATGCATTGCGCTTCCTCCGTTCTTTTCTCCTTACTATGTAATGTTTTCATCAGACTTATGTATGTGATTGAAAATTTCATCCCACTCTAAGAACACATGATATAAGGAAGTGACATGCACAATGAAACCTATGCGATTAACATCTGCACATGATATACCTGCCGGTGCAGACTGGGTATATGAATTAAAATATGATGGCTTTCGGGCTATTCTTGTATGGGAAGAAGACGAGATTCGTTTAGAAAGCAGGACCGGAAAACGGCTAAATGAGCAATTTCCTGAAGTGATGGATCAGTGCGAACAATTAAGAGACCAATTTGCTCCTTTTTTACCACTGACGCTTGACGGAGAATTGGTCTTTTTACTGAGTGAACAGCAAAGTGAATTTGCGAAGGTTCAGCAAAGAGGTAGGCTGAAAAACAAAGAAGCCATTCAACGACAGGCTGAACGATTTCCTTGTCATTTCATTGCGTTTGATCTATTAAGCTGCAAAGGGAAACCTCTCGTTGATTTACCGTTGATGGATAGAAAAAATCAGCTACAGCAAGTATTCCAAGACGCAAAGCTCCCCTCATCAGTTTTGCTGGAGCACCCTTCCCTTTTGCAGGTCATTCATACAGACCTAGACTCTGAATACATGAAAAACTTAATGACGACGTATTTAGCAGAAGGACTAGTAGCGAAAAAAAAGACGAGTAAATGGCAAGACAATACTCGTTCAAAAGAATGGCTGAAAATGAAAAACTGGCGGTATGTCTCTGTCATTGTCACCCGTTTTGATAAAGAAAATGGCTATTTTCAAGGTTCCATTTATCAAGATTCGGCTCTCATCGAGGTTGTCCAATTCAAGCATGGATTTTCTAAAGAAGAAGAACAAACGCTGCGTACACTATTTCAAACAAAAGGCCAGTTTACAGGAGGATCATCATATGAAATCCCTCCTTCTATCGTTGCCAGCATTGCTTGTATATCCTTTGATGGATCGGCGTTAAGAGAGCCGCGTTTTTCTTCCTTTTTACTAGATGCTGATCCAGTGGCATGTACATTTCAGCAAATGCTCAAACAGCTGTATCCACTCCCCGCTGCTATAGACGTCACTCACCCTGAGAAACCGATTGTCCCGGCCCTTCAACTAAACAAGGCAGATTATTTACTTTATTTGAGACAAGTGGCTCCCTATCTTTTGCCCTTTTTACGCGAAAGGCGTCTTACTTTAATTCGGTATCCTCATGGCACTGGAGACGAATTCTTTTATCAAAAATCGACTCCTGATTATGCGCCGGATTTTGTTTTGACAGATGAAGTTGATGATATTTCTTACACGGTCTGTAATGATCCTCGTACGCTTCTTTGGCTTGGCAACCAGCTGGCGATGGAATTTCATATTCCTTTTGAGACAAGAGATACGGATCGGCCGACAGAAATCGTCTTTGATCTAGACCCGCCATCTGTAAATGAGTTTCATCTAGCCATAGAAGCGGCTAAACGAATCAAAGCGATTTTAGACGGGCTTTTTCTCACAGCCTTTATTAAAACAAGCGGAGGAAAAGGGCTTCAAGTCTATATCCCATTAAAGAAAAACGCCTTCACATACGAAGAAACAAGACGATTCACCGCGTTTATATGCCAATTTTTATGTGAACAAGCACCGGATCTTTTTACTCTGGAACGTCTTAAGAAAAAACGCGGCAATCGCTTGTATCTAGACTACATTCAGCACGATGCTGGAAAAACAATCATCGCTCCATATTCCCCAAGAGGAAATGAGCTTGGACTTGTTGCGACACCGCTTGAATGGGACGAACTCTATCATGATGAGCTTCATCCTTCTCTTTTTACGATGCCGGCTGTTATAGAGCGTTTAAAGGAAAAGGGCGATCCGTTCCGCCGCATGAGGCACCTTGTGAATGATGATACTTTTAGACAAGTCTTACATCAGCTTGCACACATGTGACCATCTCATCAGATGGACATTCGCGGTCATAAAGCGTTACACTTATTCATTAGAGAGGAAGAAAGGGATGACTATTTTGACCGCACATTCATTTCGAAATACAGCTTTGATTTTCTTATGTCTTTCCGCAGGAATTGTGGATGTGATTGGCTATTTAAGCCTAGGGCATGTGTTTACAGCCAATATGACAGGTAATATTGTGCTGCTTGGCATTGCAGCAGGAAGCTCCTTGCAGCTAACAGCCCTTCATTCCATCACAGCTCTAAGTGGATTCGTTTTAGGGGTTTTACTGGCAGTTGTAATAGGCGGAAAGCATGAGAAAACGTTTTGGCCAAAAGCCGTTACACGCATCTTTATCATCGAATTGATGATTTTGCTTCTATTTGCTCTCATGACCATTTTCCCTTATACACAAGGTGCTTACTTTATGCTGATCATCCTTTTAAGTATGGCTATGGGTATGCAGACAGCAGCCGCTCGTAAATTGAATGTTGCTGGCATTTCCACAACCGTTCTCACGAGTACACTTGCTAACCTATTTGAAGATGCAGCCCAGCGCATATCATACCGGGAAAAAAGAAAGGCTCCTATCCAGCTTGTAAGCTTGATGCGAATAGGCTCGATTGTCTTCTACTGCCTAGGAGCGGCTTTAGCTGCATATACAGATCGTTACGATCCGTTTATCATCATTTGGCTGCCTATCATCATCCTAGGCGTCATTGTGATCACTGCTGGATTGAAGCACTTTCACCAATTGAAATAGCCTATCTTTAGATGGCTATTTCAATTATTGTGATCTTACACTAGCTAATAACTCCTTACATAAAAACCAGGAGACATGGAACTATACGGATATCCAGAAAATGGCCCGTATCCCCCATACCCAGGGAAACCGCCTAAGCCAGAGAACACACCAGGGCTCAAATAATACCCGCCGAAGCCGATATGGGAGCCAACCGGCCCAATATGTGCTCCTCCTCCTGTAAATCCGCCTCCATGAAAACCACCATAAACCCGTGGATACATACAATCACCTGCCTTCGAATCAGACCTTATCTCATCATATGCATGACAAATGGGGCGGTGCCCCTGCTTTTTCTTTTCCTTCTATGTACATTAGACCAATTTGATAAAATTTGAATGAAAAGTCCTGCAAAAAATTAAATTAAGCAAAGAAAAGTGACCTTTTTAACTTGTTGCTCTGCCCTATGTTTATTTAGAATAATGGAGCAGGTAATAAATTTGCACACCCCCTTTGTTGCGAATTCTTCTTATTAAACGTTCTTGCAGCGTTTAATAAGAAGAGCCTATTAAAACACAAAAAACCCTTGCTGACGATATCAACAAGGGCGAGAGATAAATGGTATTAACCACCAATGATTTTTTCTGCAACTTCGAATGAACCTGCAACGTTTTGCGTCAGAACAGTCGCAGCGACCGCTAAACCAACAACGAATAATACTTTTAATCCTGTTTTCATCTTAAATCAACCCCATTCTTTTCATATGTAAATCCGCTTCTAAACTTTTGTTCAAGTAAAAAACAGACTGCTCATAAAGTGCTTGCTTTTCACAATATTTTGCTGCAAATTGTGATAGCTCTTTTACTTCATGATATTCATTCTTCTCTTCTAACTTTCTTAATTTCTCATCAATTTGCTTAAATCTTTGCGGTGCATGCGTTAAGTAAAGATCATGTACGATGCCTATTTTTAGCTGAAACACTTCATGAGAAGCATCTTTCATTCTGGCATATGCAGCCTCTATATATTGGCTTGCACGCTGCTTTTCACCAATCACACAGAGTTCCCGGCTGATCAGATACGTAGAATGGAAAAAGAAATCTGAATCATAATACTCTTGATGGGACAGTGCTTTTTCAAGATGACGTATCGATTCCTTCGGTTTGTTCCAAAATGAATATAAAATGGCCACATTGTGATGATGCTGAGCCAGCATAAAATCATCCTGCTCGCTTGTCAAAACCTCTTCTGCCAAACGATAATTCTCAAGCGCCTCTTCATACCGGCCGATCTCTGTTAGATTCGCTGCTATGAGGGAGTATGAAAGGGCCGTTCTTCTTTCATACTGCTTGTGCCGCTTATAGACGTGCAGCGCTCTGCGGATATAGCTTAATGAGAGCATAATATGACTGAGCCGGTAATAAAGCCATGCCACTTTAAAATCGAAATCAGCACGTTCGATCTCACTTGGAATTTTATCTAAGAGCTTTTCAGCACTTTGATACATTTGCAATGCAACCTCATAATTACCTTGATGCTGCTCATACACACCCTCATAAAAATCGAAATAATAGGCAAGACGGTTAGACAGGTCATCCTCTTTTTTTCCATAATGACCCTCTATACTTTTCGTTGAAACATTGCCCTTTTGCCCTCTTAAATTGTACATAAGAATGTGATGCCTCTTCTCAAGAAGAGAATAGTATATGAGGATATCCGCATCGTCAATTTCCTCTACCGCTTGTTTCGCTTTGGCAAATAACCGTTCTGCCTCATCTGCATGATCTTTTTTGATTTCCATGTTCCAGTCATTTAATAGTGATGCCAATTCCGCAACAGGAACTTTGCTCATTCTACACCCCCAATCACCTTCAGCTAAAACACATGATTTCACTAAATATGGAACTTCTATTAGCAATTGCTAATTCGTCCATTTGACATCATTTTAATATGAATCACTTGAATCTTCAATAACCGTTTCCATTGAAAGTGCGTTTCTTTCTCCTAGTCAACGATATTTGCGAAAAAATTCCGCCTTTTTTTAAAATAAACATCTCGAGATGAAATGAAAAAAGTCCTTTGTTGGGGCTTTCTAATCTTATGATGGTTCATAGTAGCTTTTCATTTATCCAGTTTCTTTATATAATATGATCAATAACTTACACGCCTCAGTAGCTCTAGAAGGGAAGAGCGCCGTAAAACAAATTGTAGCTGGCGGGTCGCAAGGCAAGGGTTTCAGAAGCACCGAAAAGCACACGAGCTGAGACAGGTGAAATTCCTGTTGGTGAAATTCCGTAGGGAAGCGTGTTGCCCCTAGCCTATGCTTACGAAAGGAGTGCGGGTTCGAATCCCGTCTGAGGCTTATGAGGTATATGGATTGGGAGGATAAACATCATGCATGTGTTTGAAGAATATATCAGCAATATCGGTAACCCCGAGCTGAAGCAGCGCACTCAAGACATCTTACAATGGATAGAAGACACATTTCCTCAATTAGAGCCAAGAATTGCATGGAATCAGCCTATGTTCACAGATCACGGCACATTTATTATTGGATTTAGCGTGGCAAAACATCACATTTCTGTCGCACCAGAAGCAAAAGGCATTGATCAATTTTCAGCTGACATTGTACAAGCTGGGTACGATCATGGAAAAAATCTGTTTCGCATGAAAGAAAGCTTGCCAGTTGATTATCCTCTCCTGAAAAAAATCATCGAATTTAATATCGAAGACAAATCGGATTGTTCAACGTTTTGGCGAAAATAAACAATACCCCGATCTCAGCGTAAACAGATTGGGGTATTTTTCTGCAACAATGTTATTTTGTTCTCTTCCCTAACAATTTTTGTTCAAGCCATTCATAGCATGACAGGATGACATCAACACTTTTTTGGCATATCGGCACATATACAACGGCGGCGGCTGTTAAACATGCTATAGCAGCACCTGCTAAGACATCAAATGGATAATGAACACCTATCCAAATTCTTGAAAAACCAACAGCACACGCAATGATCAGCCAATACATATGGCGTTTGTGAAACAGCCAAAAGATCAGGCAAATTGAAAAAATAAAGATGGTATGATCACTTGGAAACGAGTTATTCACTTCCTTTTGAATCAAAAGATTGACGTGACTCATTTCTGCAAAGGGCTGCTGATTAAAATAAAAGACCCCCGCGATTTTCCCAAGTAACTCAGCGAGTACGAAGGTCAGTCCAGCAGATACAACCATCGCCCTATTGTACCTGCTGCGATTTTGAAACCATACGAACAGACACATGAGCGCTGCTAACAGCACTGTATACTCAGCTAGTCCAATAAATATCGGATTCAAGTAACCATGATCGATACTGAGCTGATTCACCCACCTAAATAAATCTTCATTAAATTCCCGCATCTCATTTCATCCTTTTTACTTGATTTATGATAAGGATAATTGAAATGAGATGTCTGCCTCCATCGATTGAACGAACAAACCATGGAATCATATGACATGTTTGTCACTTTTCTGTCACCTGAACATCGTGTACTAACTTATCTAACGAGAGTGATGTTGCACCCATTCCTTTTTTAGCAAAGCATATTGATACGTGTTTTCATATTTAGGTGTGCCGTCTTCATGATTTGTAAATGAAATAAACTCAAGAAAAAGGCCTTCTTTCCGCATGCCTAATCGCTCACATAATGCCTGTGAACGGACATTATCATCCTCTACATAGGCATAAAGACGCCTTGCTCTCTTTTCTAAAAATAAATAGGATAAGAATGCTTCAGCACTCTCACGCGTATATACCTTCCCTTCATACGCTGCATTAAAATTCCATCCAATTGAATACATATCAGGCTCCTCTTTTAAATGAAACAATTCACCAATAACCTGCCCACTTTCTTTTAAACAAACCGCTACATATGAGTGATCTTCTTTCCTCTTTTGCACCTTAGCGGCCGCTTCCGCCAAGGTAGAGATTCGATCATCAAGAAAACAATTGACTCTTGGATGAGCCAAGTACTCTAGCATTCCTGCCGCATCTTCATCACAAAACCGTCTAATCATTAACCGGTTCGTTTCTAATAGATTCATATGTTACCCCTCACTGTTTCTACTCGATTTCGCGTTTTCAGTCTCTCCATATTCTAGATGACATGTATCAACTTTGACAATCAGATTCATATTGAATTGTCTTCAAATAAACCCATCAAAAGCATTTTGGCTATTAAATATCATGATCACAACTGTTATAATAGAACATAGGTTTGCATTTTATCAAAAAGGGGTTACATCATATGATCAAAACGGTGGATGGCAACATTTTAGAGGCAAGCGAAGACATCATCTGTCACCAGGTGAACTGTAAAGGAGTCATGGGCGCTGGATTAGCGAAACAGATCAAAAGCAAATATCCGAATGTGTACAAAGATTATAAACAATTATGTACAGAACAAGGAGATGACTTGTTAAGCTCTGTTCAACTCATCCCAACAAAAGACGGAAAAACCATTGCCAACTTATTTGCCCAAGCTGGATACGGAAGAACAAGACAGCAAACAGACTACGATGCCTTACGCAGCTGCTTTCAACACCTGAAGGATACAGTGACACAATCATCTGAGGAGAAAAACCCAACGCCCATCGCCATTCCATACGGGATCGGCTGCGGATTAGCAGGCGGCGATTGGACGATTGTTGAAGAGATGATTGAAGAGGTACTGAGTGATTGTGAGGTGACGGTTTATCGGTTTAAATAATGGAATGAGGTTTTTATGAAACATATATGACAAATACCCTCCTTAAATTGGAGGGTATTGTGCGTTAGTTATCTTCTTTATTTTTCAAATAATTTAATACTGCTTCTTTATCTTCTTCATCGTCGGGTAAAAATCCGAACGTTTCATATTCCCAAACTGCGATTCTTTGCACATTGTCTATGCCTAATGAATAAACATCATCATATCCATACTCAATAGTAAATTTTCCTGATGACTCTAGCTGAAGAGTCGCTGTAGTCCAAACTCCTAAATCATATTTTATATATTCCTTTTTCAATTCTCTAAATTTATCACTAAGTTCGACTAGTAAATGATTATAAATAGAATTACTTACTCTATATCGTTCGGGAATATCGTGTCCATAAATATACTCTTCACTATTAGATTCAGTAAAGTAAAAAGTAATTCCTGCTGAATCATCAAGTATTTCAGCATACACCCAAACTTTATCCCAATCACATGGTATTATTTCATTAATTGATTCTGATATTTTTTTATAATCTTTTTCTAATTCTTCCATTGTCTAACCTCCAGGTTGATTTAAAATAATTTCACGAACGGATCGTTTTCCAATGTTATATTCGACTACGAAACTATCCGGTCTTAATGAATCATTCTTATAGACAGGTTCAATGTTAATTTTTACATGTTTAGGTGGATCGGCTCTCAATGCTCTCAACCACCTTTGCTCCATTTCATACCATTTCCCGCCACTTCTATTAATCTGTGAATTCATTGGGACAAGATTATCAATATCCCCAGACCCTTTAAAAATAGATGCAATCAAATGACCTCCGTCATCTTTTAATAGCCGATCTGGCTTACCTGAATTGGATTGGGCATATTGGTTTCTTTTGACCTCTCCGTATTTTAAATCACTTGCTTCGACTTTGACAATTCTTCCGTAGTGATCGGTTGTGTAGGTGTAACCTTGTTTAGTTGAATAAACGACATTAGGCTTTAATACTTTCTTACGTTTCCATCTCACATAGTGATCTCCGTAACTGACAACAGTCGGTGGTGATTTTGGTGCTGGTAAGCGTCTGCCTGTCTTAGAGATGCCATATCCTGAATTGTTGTCTAGACGCTTTGCCATAGAGAGGAGTTTATTTTTGAGATTTTCTCCGTCAAACACGTTATACGGCAGCTTCGGGCCAGCCATTTGAAACTTTGGTGAGTATGGCAATAGATTCGGAATAGAGACTCTGTCTAATGATCTTGCTCCTTGTTCAAGCCCTTTCTTCACCGTCGTTTTAGCTGCAGTTGTCCCCGTTTTTGTAATGGCACCTGCCCCTTTAGACCCAAAGACGATTTCAGCTAGAGAACCAGTCGCATAGGCGAACCAGTGTGATCGAGAATATGCATCACCATCGATGACTTCTTTTTGGAATGAGTCTGAAATCGACTTTCCAATCGCTTTCGACGTTTCAATTGGATGGGAAACAGCCGTTACGACCGATTCAACGGCACCTCCAGGATCTGTCACAAGATCGTAGATGCCAACTACTGTATCTTTGGCCACATCATACAGACCAACTGCTGCACCTTTTACAACATCAACGAACCCCTCTGATGCTTCTTCCTGCGCTTTGATCTGGAGAAGCTGGCTGTAATACATTTTTTGATCGTAAGAAAGATTTTCATATCCAATTTCGTCTACAATCTCAAAGTATTTCTCTTCCGATATACACGAAGGATCGTTAAGCTTTTCCTTCAATTCTTTGATTCTTCGTTTCTCTTTTTCTTCTTTTTTCACCTTTAAATATGCTTTCACTTGAGCATCGATTTTATCATGATTCTTGTACACATCTGTTTCATGAAATGCTTTTGCATCGTAATACATTGGCTGCGCATTTTTCCCTTTTCCTGTAGCAGCCATCATTTTTGCATAAAAGGTTGCAAGATGTTTCTCAATCGCTTCTGATTTTTCATATTCTGTTTTTAGGGCATGATCTAATTTATGTACAGCATCAATGGCCTCTTTTCTTTTTTTATTGGCATCGTCTAAATGTTCATTGACCTCTTTACTTGAAAATACATTCAGTTCTATAAGATCACTGATGTCATCAAAAATAGTAGATAGAGCTTCTTTTTGTTCCTTGACCATATCTTTATTATTCTGAATGCCTTGTTTCAGTTGAGCGTCTAAAAAATGCTCATCAATAAATGTACTCCCGCCTAACGATTCATCATCAAGCTTTCCTTTTATCCCATCTAAAAATGCTTTTTGCATATCAATAAAATCAAGATAAGTGTCCGTGTAAATCGCAAGATCCTCATAAAAGGCTTTAATATTGTCTGCACCTTTTCCAGTAAATTCATCACCTAATCCCGACACACTTTTTAATGCTTTTTTTACATGCTGCATTTCGTCTCGAAGCTCCTGATAGGCTTTTGACCTTTGTTCGACAGCTGACAGTAAAGATGGAGCATCTAATATTTTCATATAAAAAAGACTCCTTTTATGGCGTATTCTTTTACTAGAATACCATAAGGAGTCTTACACTTTAATCCACTTTATCGTTTTTTAACCAATTATCCTCCAGAGCTGCCTCTTGATGCGATGGTTTGGACATCATCATGTTGAGATTGAATGAAACCATTTGTAAAGAAAAGTGTACCTAATGCTACCACAGCTAGTGATAATGGAATAAAAGACTTTTTCATTTAATTCACTCCTTTTCCTACAAATTGACTTGCATGTAAGGCTCTTTTATAGTAGTTCAAAGATTGTTGCAGCATTGTTCAATGCTTCTCTTATTCCAGTGTTCGCCATGTATAAATCATTCCTATAAAATATGTGTTATTTGTTATTTAACTGTTTTTCAATTGACTGGAATACACTATCTTCTAAACGTTTTTCAATTTTTAGTTTATGTGGGAGATTAATAATTTCTACAATCTTTACCAATCGCACTTTAATCATAAAGATAAACTTTGCCTAACAAACCTTAATTAATAATTGTTTCGGGCTCTCTTTCTTGTAGTCAAATAATATGTCGGTTAAGCTTCTTTTTGAATTTTCTCGTCAGAGAATTTGCTTCACCCTTTTACTGTCTTGCAGTATGTATCAGCAACTGTTTACTAACTTTCAATAGCTTCATATAATAACCTCCATCTCCACTCTCAATATATGTAACTTTCATTTTATTCAACATATTTAAGTATTTATTTTTAAATTAAAATGAAAGTTTTATCTGAAACAAAAAAGAACGGCTCTAGGCCGCTCTTCAATTATTAATTTTGCTTTGACGTTTTTGAAATAAGATAATTAATCAATGTTATTACCAAGTAGAACAATGTTCCATAAAACACGCCATTAAACAAACTCACACCTATAAATTTGCTTATTAAAACTACATAGTATGAAGCTGGTGTACCTGGAAACACAGCCATGTTAAAAAGGCAAATCATGAGCGTTAAAACAAAACACGTTGCAAACACTACACGAAACAATTTTGATTTTAACATTGTCATTTTATCTTCTCCTATAGTCTATTTCCGTAGAACGAAACTTTCCCTTTATTGTTACAATGGATTTCATTGCTAATATGCCACTCTTCTAATATAAGGTCAAATCCACCAAATGAAAAGCCTGTTGTAAAGTTTCCTTGGGCATAAGCCACTGCTTTACCTTTCGTTTTCTTTGTTCCTTTTTTCCAGTTTTCAACTTTCCATGCAGATGTTTGACCTCTTTTATAGTAAGCATCTGTTTGGGTCGCTCTTGGTTCATTGCCTCCATAAACAAAATATGCAGAGTTATAAACCTTAAACAATTGCAATCCGAACATATTTTTTGCTCTGTAGGTGAATTCGTACTCTTTTGATGTAGCGTTAGTAGAAACCTCTCCATTTTTTGATTTTTTCTCACCTGCATAAGTAATGAAATACGTTGGAGAGTCGGTTAAAATAAGCTCAATACCATTGCCGATCTTGTGAGCTTCAAATTTTTCAGTTCTAACATTCTCTTCTATGTACTTTCCGATGTCAAAACTGTCTCCAGATTTAATGTTAGGCAACAAGTTTCTATTTTTCGTATAATAATTAGCCAGAAACTCTTCCTTAATTTTATTTTTTGAATAATACTCTTCAGCAGCTTTATTTGCTTCCTCTTCATCTTTCGGACTAGCTTTCTTTAAGTATGATAAAAAATCTTCTTGTTTCTTTTTTATCTCCTTAATTGCCTCCTCATATTTTGTTTCATTAGTGTTTGCTGCAGAAGCTGATCCACTAACCATGATTGAAAATAACATAATAAAACTAACAATTGTTAAAACGGACTTTTTTAACAAACAATCACCCCTTTTATAAATTCAATTGCAATGATAGCACTTACAATTGTTAAATCAAGGGTAAAATGGAAAAATCACAAAATCTGAGACCTTGTGACTAAACCTTTCCTTTATGTAGTTCTTATGATATGGAAGTCAGATACCTCGGAATCAATAATACTTGTTAAAACTTTAATAGACTTATCGAACTTTCCTGAATTATTTCTAATTACATAATCATAGTACTCTTTATTTTTCATCTCTTGAGGGTATGTACTCAATCTTTGTTCAACTTTATCTAATGTATCTCCCCTTTGAATTATTTGCTTGTATGCCTGTGGTCATAAGGAGTGTATAAAAACAACGTGACACAATTAGGATATACCTTTTTTATCTGTTGCATCCCACGATAATCATCAATAACAATAGCATTCCCTATACTCAATTTATTTTCAAATTCTTCTTGATCAATTCCATAATAATGGCCGCTATATTCAACTTGTTCAATTAGTTTGCTCTTTTCCTTTAACTCCTCGAATTTTTCAAGACTAATAAATTATAGTTCACTCCATCAATTTCACATTGCCTTGGTTTCCTGGTAGTAAATGATACGACTTTATTCTTCATGATTTGACGTATTAGTGAAGCCTTAAGTCTTGAGCAATGCCCATGTAATAATTTATGATTTCATCTATTGTCTGTTTCACATTATGTACATGAACCAAGCAATCATCAATTTGAAGTTAAATTCATAACTTCAAATTTTTTGGTCATATTTTGGTCAAGGACCAAATTCATTTTTCCGTACATTTTTTGACCAAAATAAAATCCCCCTGAAGCCAATGGCTCCAAGGGGTTTTCTTTATTAATACTGAGACATATACTGATCGCGTTCCCATGGGTGTACTTGGGTTCTAAACATATCCCATTCGATTTCTTTTGATTCGATGAAGTGCTCGAATAGGTGATCGCCTAGTGCGTTGATCATGACTTCGTTTGATTTTAGCAGCTCGAGTGCTTCTGCAAGTGTTGCAGGAAGGTCAGCGATGCCGTTTTCAAGGCGCTCTTCTTTGTCCATGACATAGATGTTTCTGTCGATTGGTGCTGGTGCTTCTAGTTTGTTTTTGATTCCGTCTAGACCTGCTGCAAGTAATACGCTTAGTGCAAGGTATGGGTTTGCAGATGGGTCTACGCTGCGCACTTCAACACGTGTGCTGATGCCGCGTGATGCCGGGATACGGATTAATGGGCTGCGGTTTTGTGCACTCCATGCCACATAGCAAGGTGCTTCATAGCCAGGTACAAGACGCTTGTAAGAGTTAACCGTTGGGTTTGTGACCGCTGTAAAGCTTGTTGCGTGCTTGACGATACCTGCGATAAAGTGTCTAGCAGTCTCGCTTAATTGTAAATCTGCTTTTTCATCAAAGAATGCGTTTTTACCATTTTTGAATAATGATAGGTTACAGTGCATACCAGATCCGTTAACACCGAACAATGGTTTTGGCATGAATGTCGCATGAAGACCGTGCTTTCTCGCAATGGTTTTGACAACGAGTTTGAACGTTTGAATGTCATCACAAGAACGGATCGCGCCTGCATATTTGAAATCAATTTCATGCTGCCCTGGTGCTACTTCGTGGTGAGATGCTTCAATTTCAAAGCCCATTTCTTCAAGCTCAAGCACGATGTCGCGTCGGCAGTTTTCACCTAAATCTGTTGGTGCAAGGTCAAAGTATCCGCCTTTATCATTTAGTTCAAGCGTTGGCTCGCCTTTTTCGTCTAGTTTAAATAAGAAGAATTCTGGCTCAGGTCCAAGGTTGAAATCACTAAATCCTAGTTCTTCCATTTCCTTCAAGATACGCTTTAAGTTGTTACGAGGGTCTCCATCAAATGGTGTTCCGTCAGGCTTATAAATGTCACAAATAAAGCGTGCAACTTTACCTTTTTCTGCTGTCCAAGGGAAAATAACAAATGTGTTTAGATCTGGGTATAGATACATATCTGATTCTTCGATACGTACGAATCCTTCAATAGATGAACCGTCAAACATACATTTGTTATCGAGAGCTTTTTCTAACTGGCTCACAGGAATCTCAACATTTTTAATCGTTCCGAGAATGTCTGTAAATTGCAGACGGATGTACTTTACGTTTTCCTCATTTACTAATTTTACGATATCTTCTCTTGTGTACTTTGCCATTTCGTAAAACTCCTCCCCTACAAAAGGTAAAATGTGTATAGCAATGCTTTTGCTAATTGGTTAACGGAAGAACCTTGACATATCCCCCTGCCTAAAGGTCGTTCCTTGTTGGAAACGTCCAGCCTGAATGAGTTCCTTCTTCAGTAGCTTCCTGAGTTCATCATCTGACAAGTTGTGCTTAGCTGTGGTTTTTTCCTCCGTCTTTTTATCAGACGATGGATTTTCTGCCTCAGCTTTGGCAAAAAGCTTTTTGATGCCTGCCATGTTTACACCTTGTTCGATGAGGTTTTTAATTTCTAGTAATTTATCAACATCATGAAAAGAAAATAATCGGCGGTTTCCATCACTTCTTGCTGGAAATACTAAACCATTTTCCTCATAATAGCGAATTTGTCTTGCAGATAATTCTGTTAGCTGCATGACAATCCCAATTGGGAATAAAGGCATTGAGCGGCGAATGTTATCACTCATCTCAACTGTCTCCTCCTCTTTGCTTAAATTTATTATATGTCATGTTATATTATGTGTCAACAAGATGTTAGGAATATTAACATGGATTTTTTTATCGAGCAGGCACTTCAATAAAACCTTGATCCAATAAGGCATCGACAGCACTGCAAATCGCATTTTTCACATGGGCATACGTGAGTCCACCTTGAACGTAGGCAGTATAAGGCGGTCTGATCGGACCATCGGCTGATAATTCGATACTGGCTCCTTGTACAAACGTGCCCGCTGCCATAATGACATCATCCTCGTAGCCCGGCATATAGCTTGCATGTGGTGTGACGTGACTGTTAATTGGAGATGCATACTGGATTGCCTGACAGAACGCAATCATTTTTTTAGGATCTCCAAATTCGACTGATTGAATCAAATCCGTTCTTTTCGCATTCCACGCTGGGTTTGTTTGAAATCCGAGCTTCTCAAGAAAACGAGCCGTAAATACTGCGCCTTTTAAGCTTTGAGCCACAACATGCGGCGCCAAGAAAAAGCCTTGATACATTTCCTGGAGCGCATACAGCGATGCACCCGCTTCACTGCCGATGCCTGGAGAAGTCATTCGATAAGAGCAAGCTTCTACCCATTTTTCTTTTCCAACGATGTAGCCGCCTGTTTTGGCAAGGCCTCCGCCTGGGTTTTTAATAAGTGAACCGGCCATGAGATCAGCTCCGACATGACACGGCTCTTGTAATTCAGTAAATTCACCATAACAGTTGTCTACAAACACAATGATTTCTTCATTCATCTCTTTCACAAATGAAATCATTTGCTTAATTTCTTCTATAGTAAAGGATGGTCTTGAAGCATAACCTTTTGAACGCTGGATGCCGATGACTTTTGTTTTATCGGAAATCGACTCTTTTACTTTGTCGTAATCGACAGATCCATCTTGACGCAAATCAATGGCTTTGTAGTCAATCTGGAAGTCTTTTAATGAGCCTGTCCCTTCTTTACCGCGAATCCCGACAATTTCTTCTAGCGTATCGTATGGTTTTCCCGTCATGTAGATCAATTCATCGCCAGGTCTCAGCACACCAAATAAGGCAATGGAAATTGCGTGAGTGCCGGAAATAATTTGCGGACGCACAAGGCCGCTTTCTCCTCCGAAGACATCCGCATAAATTTTTTCTAACGTGTCTCTTCCCATATCATCGTAGCCATATCCAGTCGTTGGATTAAAGTGAGAGTCACTGACTTTGTGCTTTCGATAGCTTTCAAGCACCCGCCACTCATTTTGTTCGCTCTTTTGATCAATTTGCTGATGCACGTGTAAAATCTCTTGTTCTGTTTCTGCTGCTGCTTTTTCTAAAATACTGCCGTGTTTTAATGTGTGAAACATCTTGATTTAATTCCTTTCCAACATATACTTCTTGATTTGGCCTAAAATGGTCTGATCTTCACCACTAAATCCGGTGATGTCATATATCTCTGCTTCTTTTTGAAATTCTAGTGATTCCACAAGCGTTTCTGATTTTAATGCGGAGATGAGCTTTCCTTCATACGCTGGAATCTTCACATGGTATGGCTTTAAAAAGGCTTTTTTCAGCTCAGCCATAATATCCGCTTTTAACCTTTTCACATCTTCTTTGCGTCTAGCACTGATTAATATGTGGCGATGCTTTGTAGATGGGATGAAATCTGGTCGGATTTGATCTTCCTTGTTATAAACAGTCAGCATCGGAATACGGTCCGCTTCTAATTCTTCTAAAAGCTCATGAACCGTTCGTTCGTGTCCTTCATAATCCTCATTAGAGGAGTCGATGACATGAAGCAAATAATCGGCTTCCTTCACTTCTTCAAGGGTGGAACGAAATGCGGCAATCAATGTGGTCGGAAGGTCTTGGATAAAGCCTACTGTATCTGAAATCAGCACACTATAGCCAGATTCTAATGACATCTTACGTGTCATTGGATCAAGTGTCGCAAACAGCAAATCCTCTTCATGACTATCCGCTTCTGTTAACTGGTTAAACAAAGTTGATTTTCCGGCATTCGTATACCCGACAATGGCAATTTGGAACACACCATTTTTCTTTCGGCGTTCCCGGTATCTTGTTCGGTGTTCTTTGACTGCGGATAACTGCCCGTTAATTTCGTGAATGCGGTTTCGAATATGGCGTCTATCTGTTTCAAGTTTTGTTTCACCTGGACCTCTTGCGCCAATTCCGCCCCCTTGTCTTGAGAGGCTGATCCCTTGTCCACTTAGTCTCGGCAGGGCATACTGAAGCTGGGCAAGCTCTATTTGCAGCTTCCCCTCTCTTGTACGGGCCCTTTTGGCAAAGATATCTAAAATCAATTGCGTACGATCAATAATTTTCACATCTAAAGCAGTCGCCAAAGCTTTTAGCTGGCTTGGAGAAAGCTCGTCGTTAAAAATAATGACATCACATTCGAGTTCCTCGCAAAGTACCTCAAGTTCTTCTACTTTCCCTTTACCGATATACGTTGCGCTGTCTTGTCTATTTCTCTTCTGCGTCATCACGCTGACAGCTTCACCGCCAGCCGTTTTGGTTAAGGAAGCTAATTCTTCCATTGAGTATTGAAAGCGTTCATCCGTTACATGCGGCAATTGACAGCCGACAAGGATCGCTTTTTCAGTCATTTCATGTTCATTCAACGTCAGTTGTTTCCTTTCTGTACTTAAGTTTTCAGTAGTACCATCATACCAAACACATCACACGTATACCACTATTCGGCTGGTTTATTTTAGTGACTCTTTATAAAAAGGATACGCCAATTCAAGAAGGCGTATCCTCTTTCATTTGAAGATCGTGACTTTTAATGGTCAGCAGATCTTTTTTATCATAATGATCCACAAGAAGCAGTCTCATCGCCTGGGTTCGTATGGCTTTTTCAATGGTGTTTCGCACAAACCGGCCGTTGCTGAATTTTGCCGGGCTTGTGGTACTTTTAATGTGCATTAAATAATCCCGCAGCTTCCATTCAGCTTCTTGTGTAAATACATATTCTCTGTCCGCCATCATTCGTTTTGCAATATCCATAAGCTGATCGACTGTATAGTCAGGAAAGCTGATATTGATTGGAAATCTTGATTGCAGGCCGGGGTTTAAAGAAAGAAAATGCTCCATTTCCTTGGAGTAACCAGCAAGAATGAGAATGAATTCGTGCTGTTTGTCCTCCATATGTTTCACAAGGGTATCAATCGCCTCTTTTCCAAAATCCTTTTCTCCTCCGCGCGCAAGAGAATAGGCTTCGTCAATGAACAAAATACCACCTAGTGATTTTTTAATTAAATCCCTTGTTTTTTGCGCTGTATGACCAATGTACTCTCCAACAAGATCACCGCGTTCTGCTTCAATTAAGTGACCCTTTGAGAGCACATTCATTTCAAAGAAAAGCTTCCCGACAAGTCTTGCAACTGTGGTTTTTCCTGTGCCTGGATTTCCTTTGAACATCATATGAAGCGCTTGTTTCCCTACCTTTAACCCTTGTTCCTGCCGTTTTTGATTAACAAAAATCCAAGCATAAATCTCTTTTATGTTTCGTTTCATTTCATCCATACCGACAAGGCTGTTCATTTCACGCTCTATTTCCCGTAAGATGCTGTGTTTTGCCTCATTTTTCTGCAAGGCTTCCAGGTATTCTGCCTCTGAGTCTGCATCAACCAATACTTGCTTTTGTCCGTTAAGTATAATATTGATTTGGCCGTTGTTTTTATATGTGACAGCTCGCTCCAACGTATTCACCTCTCGCTCTTCTCTCTTTATTCTATTCGGGTGGAGCTGTAATCGTGACAATCGCCCGCTTAAGCCCAAGTTTGCTGTCAAAATGACCCGAGATACCGGATATTGTAGGGATTTCTGCGGTTTCCCAGGAAATGATTTGCTATTTCCATTGTATTCATCCCTTTTGGGCGGACAAACCAACAATTTGCTTTTTCTTAGAAAAATGTAGCTTTTTGATCACAAATGATGCAGAAAAGAGTCTCAATGATTTCCGCATTTTGTACAGGCAATTCTTCTATTTTCTCATAAAATAAAGACGAGGTGATGAATAGATGGTGAAAATTTTTATTGATCCTGGCCACGGAGGAACAGATTCTGGAGCTAGTGCTAATGGACTTTTGGAGAAAAATATAACACTTCAAATCGCGCTTTTATTGAGAGACATGTTGATTAGTGAATATGATGGGGTTTCTGTCCGCTTAAGTCGTTCAACTGACCAATCCGTCACTTTGTCCCAGCGTACGAATGCGGCAAACAGCTGGGGAGCTGACTATTTCGTGTCTATTCATATTAATGCTGGCGGGGGTACAGGGTTTGAAAGCTATGTGTATCCTGGCGTTTCAGCACCGACTACCACGTATCGCAACGCTCTTCATGATGAGATTGTCCGCTCGGTTGATTTTGCTAACCGCGGCAAGAAAACTGCGAACTTCCACGTTCTTCGAGAAACTTCTATGTCCGCTATTTTAACAGAGAATGGTTTCATTGATACGGCAGCTGATGCTAATAAGCTCCGCAACGCAACCTTCCTTCAAAGCATCGCTCGCGCTCATGCGACTGGTCTAGAAGAAGCCTTTCAATTGAAAAAAAAAGCAGGTAATCTTTATAAAGTGCAGGCAGGAGCTTTCAAAGTGAAAGCCAATGCAGATGAATTAGCAGCCACACTTAAATCCAAAGGCTTTGACGCGTTTGTTGTATTAGACGGCGGCATGTTCCGAGTACAGGCCGGGGCTTTCCGTACAAAGCAAAATGCAGATGACCTCGTCGCAAGATTAAAGCAGGCCGGTCACGACGCATTCGTTTTCCAATAAGCTGAAGCTGTTGTAACGAAACAAACCGGCTCAGCGAAAGACTTGAGCCGGTTTGTTGTGTATTCATTTACGCTAGGATGTTGACGACAAATTGAGACCATGTTTCAAGACGGTCGAAGTATTCAGGCTTTTTCAAATCGGCTGCTTTCATCCATTTTCCTGAGATTTGATCTGTTTCTTTTACTTCCACATGAGCACCCGGAGATAGCTCAAGCGCTGATAACAGTCCGATGTGCACACGGCCGACACTGTTGTCATCGTCATTGATTAATCCAAGGGTTTTCATTTCAAGTTTGTCTTCTTCTTGAATAGAAAGTTCTTCGTCGAGCTCACGATCTGTATTTTCTTTTAGAATCTCAGCAAAGTTTTTTCCTTCGATGAAATTCATATGCCCCCCAAAGCCAAGAGATAACTTATGATGTAAGCGAGTCTCTCCTCCGCCTTGAAGTCTTTCGTATACGTACACTTCGTCCTCACGCTTAATCACGACATAAGGAATCGGCTGCTTGAAGTCAGGATTTTCTTCTGCATCCCCTCTTCGCATTTGCTCGAAGTGCTCTTCGATTTCTTTCATTATTGTGCTGATTGTTTTCTCTTCACTGTTCACACCATTAAACGCAAGTGTTTCATTTTGGAAAACGCGTGCGCGTGGTGCAACTAAAATGATTTCGTCCATTTTTCCCATGTTCGGTAACCTCCAGTATGTAACTAACACATTGTTAGAAATGGCAAAAAGCCAAAACGAGTGATGCGTTTTGACTTTTACGCTTTCCTTATGATTCATCTCCAAAGAAGAAGTCGTCATCTTTTAACGGCTCAACTGTTGCTTTTTTGTAGCCGTTCCCTTTCATTGAGAAGAAGTCATGCGACTTTGTTTTTGTATTGAGTCCATTCAATACAATAGGATTGATCTCTTCTTCTTCAAAGTAAGGGGCAAATCCAAGGTTCATTAACGCTTTATTGGCATTGTAACGAATGAACTTTTTCACATCATGCGATAAATTAACTTGGTCATAAATATCTTCAGTGTAATGAAGTTCATTTTCATAAAGCTCGTTTAAAAGGTCAATAGAGAAATCATATAGCTCTTTTTGCACTTCAGGTGTTTGTTTGTTGTAAATTTCTTGTGCTAATAATCCAACATACACACCGTGAATCGCTTCATCACGCAAAATTAAGTTGATGATTTCACCACTTTGCATGAGCTTTCCTTGTCCATAGAAATAAAGCGGGTAGTAAAAACCACTATAAAATAGGAAGCTTTCTAAATAAACAGAAGCAACCATTGCTTTAAAGAGAGAAATAGGATCGTCTTTTTGAATCGAACGGTATAAACTGACAATCATATCTGCTTTCTTTTGCAGGAATTTATTCTTCTTGACCCATTCAAACACTTCACTGATCGTTTCAGTTGGTGCAAGTGTCATGAAGATATTGGAGTATGATTTCGCATGCACCGCATTTTCCATCATTGCCATAAAGTTTAGTACAGCTTTACGCTGATGGCCGTCCACATGTTCAGCAACAATCGGCATCCCTGTATTTCCTTGTTCTGTATCAAGTAAAGTCAGTCCAGCAAGTACCTTCATGTACGTATCTCGCTCTTTTTCACCTAAATATTTCCATGTTAAGAGATCTCCGTTTAGGGAAATCTCTTCAGGAAGCCAGAACTGCTTCACATTTTGGTTGTAAAACATTTGTGTAAAATCGTCTTCGTGCTTTGACCAGTTGGCTGCATCATAAATTTTTGTCACGTTAAACTCTCCTTTAATCAAACAACACAAGAAAGACAGCCTTCCTGCCCTGTATCCTTCGTTCTTGCATAATAAAGTGTCTTAATGCCTTTATGGTGTGCATAAAGATCGATGCGGTTTAAATCACGCGTTGTCATCGTATCTTTCAGGAATAGTGTAAAGCTGATTCCTTGATCCACGTGCTGCTGAATTGTTGCGATCATATCGACCACTTTAAACATGTCCATATCGTACGCTTCTTTATAGAAGAACCAGTTTTGCGCTGAAAGACCTGGCATTGGGTAATAGGTTTTGCTGTTGCCGTATGTTCTTTCTTCGATACGTTCCATAATTGGCATAACAGAGGCTGTTGCCGATTGAACATAAGAAATGGAACCTGTTGGTGCAATACATAAACGATAGCTGTGATACATGCCATTTTCCGCTACAAATTCTTTGAGTGCTGCCCAGTCTTCTTTTGTTGGAATGTGCATGCCTTCAAATAGTGCGGCTGCTTTTTCTGTTTTTGGTGTGAAATCATTCTCCACGTATTTATTGAAGTACTCACCAGTTGCATAGCCAGAGCCTTCATAACGATGGAATGTTTCTCCTTTTTCTTTTGCAATCTCACTTGAGCGTTTAATTGAATAGTAGTTCACCATCATAAAGAACGTATTTGCGAAATCTCTTGCTTCTTCACTTTCATAGGCAATTTGGTTTTGAGCTAAATACCCGTGAAGGTTCATCGCGCCAAGTCCGATTGACTTCATCGCTTTGTTCGCTTTTCGAACAGCCGGTGCATTGCGAATGTCTGTTGTTTCAGACACAAGCGTTAGTGAGTCTGTTGCAAGCTTGACCGTTTTTTCGATTGATTTGTTTTTCATGACATTCATGATATTTAACGAACCAAGGTTACAAGAAATATCAAGACCGATTTCATCATCTTGATCATAGTCCGTGTAAGAAGAAACCTCTGAAGCCTGAAGCACTTCTGAGCAAAGGTTTGAGAATTTCACTCGTGAAATATGGTTCAAGGCATGCTCTCTATTTACATTATCTTGGAACATGATATATGGATAGCCTGATTCTGAGCGTAGAACAGCCAATTTTTCAAGAAGCTTTCTCGGATTGACTTTTTCTTTTTTGACTTTCGGGTTTTCTACAAGCTCATCATACATTTCTTCCATGTCCATCTCATCAAGATGCTGTCCATATTCTTTATAGACTGTATGCGGATAGAAGGTGTAAGCTGTTTTATCTTCTCTAGCAAGCTCGATAAATTTATCCGGGATGACGACTCCGATGGACAGTGTTTTCACGCGAACATCTTCATCGGCAGAGATTTTTTTCGTATCTAAGAAATCATTGATATCTCTGTGGAAAATATTCAGGTAGGCACTGCCTGATCCTTGTCTTTGCCCCATTTGATCTGCATATCTGAATGCATTATCAAGAAGCTTCATCACGCCGACGACACCTTTTGTCGCGTTTTCTACATCTTTGATTGCTTCGCCTTTTGCACGAAGTTTTGACAGGTTCAAACTGACGCCGCCGCCTAGTTTTGACAGCTGCATTGAAATATCAATCGCTCTTGAAATATCGTTTAGTGAGTCATTTACTTCAAGCAAGAAGCAGCTCACAAGCTCACCGCGTCTTTTACGTCCAGCGTTCAAGAAGGTTGGTGTACTTGGCTGGTACTCTTGATTGATCATCAGTTCTACAAACTCAAGTGCTTTTTCTTTATCTCCACCCGCAAAGAAAAGAGCTACAACTGAAATGCGGTCTTCATAGCGTTCAAGGATTTTCTTTTTATCATTTGTTTTCAGTGCATAGTCATTGTAAAACTTAAATGCACTCATAAATGATGGGAATCTAAATTTTTTGGCATATGCAGCTTCAAAGACTTCTTTAATATCTGCCATGCTGTATTGTCTTAAAAATTCTTCCTCATAGTAGTCGTTTTCTATTAAGTAATCAATCTTCTCTTCTAGATTGTGAAAAAAGACCGTGTTTTGATTAATGTAATCTACGAAATAACTATGTACAGCTTCTTTGTCCTTATCGAACTGAAACTTTCCTTCTTTTTGAATCATAATCTCGTTATTTAATTGTATCCACTTTGGAACCTGATTTTGTGACAATTCTTTCTACCTCCTGTGTAAACAATTCAACATCCCTTTTTGTTCCGCTTAGTTCAAAGGTGTGCAAAATAGGAACTTGATATTGTTTAGAAATCGTATCGGCGCTTTTTGCAAAATTATCTCCCCACACTTTGTTGCCACTCACCGCAACACCTAGTAAAAGGTGAGCATTTTTCTCTAAAAAGGACTGAGTGGTACTAGGGACTTGTCCAAATCCTGTCGTAAAGGTGACGAGAATAAACGGCGTATCCAAAAACTCTTCTCCAGTCAATTTTCGTTTGTCTGTAAAAGGGGTCTTGTCCAAAAAGCGTTGAACATTTCCTGTTTTTGAATCAAATACGATTTGAATCAATTCCATCACGACCTAGTTTTTAGTATTGTTGATCATTTCGCTATTCACTATATATAGTATACTATGTTTTTTCAAAACACAACATATAGATGTTCGAAACGAAAAAAATCAACCAACCCGGCCGAACCTTCATAGCCGAACTCGTACGTTCAAATAAATAGAGCAGAACAGGATCTAAAAATAGACTGCTCTACTCCCTATTCAACTGAAACCGAAATCTATCATAACACGAAAAAAAATCGCTTAGTAGACTAGACTTTTTGTTTTATTTTTTGTAGGCATCGCACTGTAAATCTTCTGACACTTCTGTAATTTCCACTTCAACACCTAATTCTTTTAGCACCGCTTCAAGCGCAGAAACGATTGAAGCTTCTCTCACTAATTCTTTCCCATTTACAGAAACACTTGTTCCATATTCGAAACAGGAATCGTCTTCACAAGTTTGTTCCCAATGATTAATTTTAATTTTATGTGTCATGAACTCATCCTTTTCTGTCTAGATGTCTGATGCATGATTATAGTGTAGCGGCTTCACATTCATTTGTAAATTTACGTGCTTACTCTTCTTCATCAAGGTCATCATCATATTCTTCGTCGTCCCATTCATCTATGTATTTCGTTGTAACGAGAGTCAGCTCTCCTTCTTTTTCATCAAACCGGTACACATGTACTTGATCATCTTTCACAACAGCAAAATGATTATTTTTTAGTGCAGCAGATGATGGTAAAACGCCATCTGCATTTTCATGAGAATGGTTATTCCAACTTTCTTGTCTCGTTTCAATGTTTGAGATAGCGCACGATCCAAACAAGACAACAATTCCAATCAAAAGGAGGATCACTCTAATCCTTCTTAATTCAAGCTCTGCATTTTCCATATGAATCCCCTCACCCTTCTAATATCCAATAAGGAATTATACGAAAAATTGGCAGAAAAGTTTCATTGCATACAAAATAGCCCCTCTGCACTGACAAAAAACGTAGCGGGTTCCGGCCGGTTTATTCGCAGATGCATGGGGCTATTTTAAATACAACATATCCTATTCTAATTCTAGATTTACATTCTTTTGAGGTGCAAATGTAGAAATGGCGTGTTTATAAATAAGCTGCTGCTTCCCTTCTGTTTCAAGCAGCACCGTGAAATTGTCAAACCCTTTCACTTGACCGCGAAGCTGAAAGCCATTCAGTAAGAATACTGTGACAAATGTATTGTCTTTGCGGATCTGATTCAAAAACTGCTCCTGAATATTAATCGGTTTCATGTTTCGTCCTCCTTGATTCTGATAACTACAGTTTCGCTTTAAGTCCAAGCTTTCCTGCTATATATGCGAAAATTTCCTCTTTTTTGTCCGAAAAGTGGCAAGGCGGTGTCATATCAAACCAAGTGACTGCCATTTTATTACGGAACCACGTGAACTGACGCTTCGCATATCTACGGGAATTTTGCTTTAATTGCTGGATAGCTTCATCAAGTGAGCAGTCACCTTGAAAATAGGCATACAGCTCTTTATAACCAATGGCTTGAACAGACTGACAATCCTTCAAGCCAGATTGATAAAGTGCTCTCACTTCTTCAATTAAGCCCTCATCTATCATCATATCAATTCTTTGATGAATGCGCTCGTACAAAAGCTCTCGATCCATTTTCAGCCCAATGAAGGCTGTATCATAAAGAGGAACTTCTTGATGCCCGTTTTGCATCTCCGACATTTTCTGACCTGTTGTATGGATCACTTCAAGCGCCCGGATCACGCGGCGGACGTTATTCGGATGAATAGCGTTTGCAGCATCAGGATCTACTGCCTTTAGCTTTTCGTGCAGCAAAAGCGCACCATGCTGCTGTTCAAACAGCGTCATTTCTTCTCTAAAAGCAGGATCACTTTTCTCCTCCGTAAATGTGTAATCATATAAAACAGATTGGATATAGAGGCCCGTTCCGCCGACAATCATTGGCGTTTTCCCTCTAGCAGCAATCTCTTTTATTTTCATACGGACCAACTGCTGAAATTCAGCTGTCGAAAAGGATTCGTCCGGCTGTTTAATATCAATTAAATGGTGCGGGATGCCATTCATTTCTTCGGGGGTGATTTTAGCTGTTCCAATGTCCATTCCTTTATAAATCTGCATAGAATCCCCGCTGATAATCTCTCCATTAAATGCTTTGGCTATATCAATGCTCAATTTGGTTTTGCCGACAGCTGTCGGCCCTACTAACACGATTACTGGCTGCTTCGCTTTATTCATAACATCACTCTCTTTTACAAAACTGCCTACAGTATAGCATAACTTTTCTTCCTCTCCTATATCCTGCCCATCACCAGCCAAACGGTTCATTTCCAACCACTTCATACGTTTTTCCTTTTAAACGATGCGTATGTGTTGGCCGCTTCTCATCTGGACTATAGACGACACCTCCATATGGGATGGGAACAGAATCGAGATAGGCAGAATAGGTAACTTCCTCGATCTCGTGATAATGTGTTCCATCCACTCTCGGAATTGCAGGCCCTGTGACCCCGTAGTACCTGTGGAAATGCCCTCTTTCAAAGGAGGTGATCCCGCGATAAAAATGAGTATGCCGGTCGGTATTGCTTCCATTCACAGGCTGTGAAATACCTTCTATTAAATGATAATGCCCCTCTGTTACATCCGTACGTGCTTTATATGCATGAGCATGCGGCGGACACTTTGCCCAATCAGATGGATACAGGCCCATTTTTGACATTCCTCCTTATATTAGGCGTTCACCCAAACATATGTAGGCCAACGGAATACACTGATGTCAGTTACAGTGATTTTATGAGAAAGGAGCCTTTTATTATGAATTATTTTGACACACCTCCATTTATTCAAGAAGAAGACATGAGAAGACCTTTTGGTTTTGGATTTGGACGCCCTGGCTTTGGGTTTGGGAGACCCGGATTCGGCTTTGGGAGACCTGGTTTTGGGTTTGGGAGACCCGGATTCGGCTTTGGACGTCCTGGATTCTTTGGACCTCCGTTTTTAGGTGGTTTTGCTGGAGGCCTGCTTGCTGGATCTCTGCTTGCGCCAGGATATGGCTATGGATACCCTTATCCGCCATACCCGCCATATGGACCATACCCTTGGTATTAAATATGACGTTTAAGTGAAAACATCCGTTCATAAAATGAATCGATTGACACACTCTTTTTTCATAGGTTAACATTTACTTTACCGACTGTTCAGTAAAGTAGGTGTTTTTTTTATGTCTAAAACCAAAAAAGAGCAAATTTTTGATGCGGCTGCCAGCACCATTTTAAAAGAAGGAGTAAGCCAGCTCACCCTTCAGCAGGTGGCAGAGCATGCAAATATGACCAAAGCTGGTCTGCTTTATCATTTTTCAAGCAAGGAAGAGCTCATCCAACAAATGAATGAGCACGCGATTCTTTGCTTTCGTCAGCAGCTCGAGGCGTATCAAGAAACATACAAACACGAAAAAGCGCCTTATGTACGCGCATATCTATTGGCCACATTACATGATTTAGATATGCAGCATACGACCCAGCTATGTACAAGTATGCTGGCTACCATGTCATTTGATGATGCGCTGCTGCGCCCTTGGCGTGATTTTTATGCGGAGTTCAAAGAAAAAGCAGCTGAGGAAAGAAACGATCCTGCACTGAGTCAGCTGATCCGCCTTGTATGTGATGGAATATGGTTTTCAGACATGTTTCAGCTTGAACCGCTGACAAGAGAGGAAAAAACCCTTTTACTTCATCGGATTTTACACCTATTAGAGGAGGGATGATCATGATCCTCGGATATCTTTTTTTGGCTGTTGCCATTTTTTCAGAAGCCATTGGCGCCGCAATGTTAAAATTGTCTAATGGCTTTACGCGCTGGAAGCCTAGCGCTGTCGTTGTGGCTGGCTATACACTTGCTTTTTATATGCTGTCATTGACGCTCAACATCATTCCGCTTAGCATGTCTTACGCAACATGGTCTGGGGTTGGTACGGTCCTCACGGCTATTTTTGGCGTGCTCTTTTTCAAAGAAACCTTGAACCAAAAAGCAGTCATTGGGATGGCGATGCTTGTCTCAGGGGTCGTACTATTAAATATGTCATAAAGGATGTGGGAGATCATGAAAGGAATGCTCTACTTAACAGGGGCCATTTTGACGGAGGTTTTTGGCAGTACAATGCTGAAGCTTTCTCAAGGCTTTTCGCAGCTGCTGCCGAGTATTGGGGTACTGATCGGATTTGGCTGCGCCTTTACTTTCCTCAGTTTGGCACTTAAAACCATTGAGCTTTCGGCTGCCTATGCAACTTGGTCCGGCGTTGGAACAGCACTTACTGCTCTTGTAGGACTTGTGCTGTTTAACGAAACCATCAGCACGAAAGGCTTCATCGGCCTTGCACTTGTCATCTGCGGCGTGATTGTCTTAAATCAGTCCAAGAAGCAAAAGAACGAAACCAAAGCACAACTCGATCAAACCGAATGGACGTCATAAAAAAAGTCATTTTCTCCATATTTCAAGAGAAAATGACTTTTTTGTTTTAACGGCCGACTTGAATGGTTTCTTCTAAGGAAATGTTCACATTACCCTGAACAGCTCTTGAGATCATACATGAGCTTTCGGCTTTATGCGCAAGCTTACGGGCCAGCTCAATTTCATGTGCGGAAGCGGACTCTTTGAGGGTGATGACAGGTCGATGAATGATTTCCTTATAAGTAAACACACCATTTGTCACATCTACGATGGCTTCAGAGCTCATCGATAGATCCTCTTTTTCTAATTGACTTCGCTCCATCATGGCTGCAAGTGTAATGATATAACACGTAGCTGCTGCACCTAAGAGCATCTCATCTGGATTGGTTCCAATACCTGGACCGTCCATTTCCTTTGGAATCGAAATCTTTGTTTTTAATTGTTCACATGCGATTGTACCCACATCGTTACGCAGACCAGGCCAGCTTGCCTGAAGATGAAAATGATGACGCGCCATATCCGTCTCTCCTTTTGTTATCACTGTTCATAGTGTAACAAGAATTCCCCTGCTTGTCTTAACATGTGCACAGCCCTTATGTATACTCTTCATCAAGCACTGTCCGAATCGCCCTGACATAACGATAGAACGCCTCGTTTTTTGTACTTGACCGCCTCCGAAAATCAAAACTGTCAAATAAAGCTTCACGCTGACTTCTACTAATCTCAAGCTGTACACTTTGCCCTGTTTTTGTAAGATTATTAATATTATGATTGCTTGTTCCGCTCAGGGTTGCGTGTTCGACAGCCAGTTCAGCAGAAAACCCGTTCCGCTCTAATGAGTTCACAATTTTCTCTGCACGGTCGTAATCTGTTCCGCCGACGAGAGTATGGTCAATCCCTTCCTCGCCTTTGTATCCATGCACAGCTAAGATGTAATCATGTGCTTTTGCCTGCGCGACGCCGATTGGCTCATCAAAGTTTGTACTTGTAATATGAAGTTCTGATGCATTCTCTCTTAGACCTTCAAATAAATAAGTCGAAAAATCGTTGTCAAAAAAATGGACAATCTCACTTACGCCGCCTTCTATTCTCCCGCCATGAGGTGACATCACAAGAAGGCGGCTGCCGGGCACTGGGTTGGCTGTAATGTTGTAGCTGCTCGTTGATTCGTTTTCTTCCAGTTCTTTAAAATTTCGATAAATATCATTTGAACCGCTTTCGTCTTCCCCACCTGATGACACTGGCTCATCATGTTCCTGTGCTTGCATGGTATAATAAACGCCCCATCCGATCGCAAGCAGGAGAAGCAAAGCAAAAAACTTCTTCATTCCCGTTCTCCTTTAACAGATTTCTAAGCCGTTTCTATGATTTATATTGAATCATCATTTCTTATCATTTTTTCCACATTTTCTCTTCACGTTTGATCATAACACTCTAGATCATGAGATTCCTCAAAAATAAGATAATTGCATTTATATACACAGAAACGCCTGTCGTCTTTGAAAACAGAGTTAGAATAGTATGACAAACAAATGACGTTATGTTTAATATGACCTAGTCCTATCCAGTCTGTTTTCTTTAATTCGGCTTTTTTTAATAAGGATTTGATTTTTTTCATCTGTAACGAGTCACATTTATATGAGCATTGACCCTGTCTACAACCCTCCTTTTTCTGCAAAATGCTTTTTTTCACTGGTTCTCTCAGAAGAACTCTCTCACCTAACATCGGCAGATTCTACATGATTTCCACCTTTTTCTATTATTTTACAAAATGTAAGCGCTTTTCTTTTTGAAAGACATAAGCAAGCCGCCAATATGAAGAAAAGGAAGGACAAGAATCCGAACCAAGCAGTTCTCATTCTCATAATGTAAGAGTGTACGAGAATGGATAGCTGGAATGGAGGGCATCACATGTTTGGATTTTCTATGGTGCAAATGGTCAGAACACATGCTAGTAAACTAGATCAGCCTTTAAGAGAGACCGTTCTTCACCTTTATAAACCTTTTAAATGGACGCCATGCTTTCTTCATCGTTTTTTCGAAGGCAGACTGAAGAAGAAAAAGAAACTTCGTGTGATCATTGAATTTAATGAAGGTGCAGCCGAAGCAGGGATTCAAAGCACAAAACAGCTCATGAAAAAAAGCAGAAAAACAAATATAAAACGACATTTCTCACATATCAATTGCTGCGCTGCTGATCTAACGCCTGCTGCTTTAGAAGAGCTATTAGCAAACGGTGAGCATATTCGTAAAATTTATTTAGACCGGAAAGTTCATGCGCTGCTGGATGTAGCAACACAAGCAAGTCATGCTGAAGAGGTCATCCGAAACGGGACAACTTTAACCGGGGAAGGCATTACGGTCGCTGTCATTGACACGGGAATCTATCCGCATGAAGATTTAGATGGGAGAATTCGTGATTTTGTAGATTTCGTCAAACAAAAAACAAAGCCTTATGATGATAATGGCCACGGTACTCACTGCGCGGGAGATGTCGCTGGAGATGGAGCCGCCTCAGACGGCTTATACAAAGGACCTGCCCCAAAAGCAAATCTGATTGGTGTGAAAGTGTTAAATAAACAAGGCGCTGGATCACTTTCTACTATTATAGAAGGGGTTGAATGGTGCATACAGTTCAACGAAGACCACCCCGATGATCCGATTCATATTATCAGTATGTCGCTAGGCGGCGCTGCTCAGCGTTACGATGACGAACAAGACGATCCAATGGTGCGTGCTGTCAATGCTGCTTGGGATCAAGGCATTGTTGTATGCGTCGCTGCCGGAAACTCTGGTCCTAACAGCCAGACGATTGCAAGCCCTGCTGTCAGTCAAAAAGTCATTACGGTTGGAGCCTATGATGACCGGAATACACCAGAATCAAGCGACGATATCGTGGCACCGTTTTCAAGCAGAGGGCCAACTGTTTATGGGGAAGCAAAGCCTGATATCCTCGCACCAGGCGTAAACATCGTTTCTCTCAGATCACCAAGATCCTTTCTGGATAAACTCGATAAATCAAGCAGAGTCGATGAGGATTATACAACGTTATCTGGCACATCGATGGCAACACCGATTTGTGCTGGTATTTGCGCTCTACTGTTAGAGCATTCACCAGATTTAACGCCGGATGATGTCAAAACCTTGTTAAAAGAAAATACAAGCAAGTGGTCTGGGGATGACCCGATGATTTATGGAGCAGGTGCAATTGACGCAGAAAAAGCAATCAAAGAATAAAGAAAAAAGCCCTTTACGTTTATGCGTAAAGGGTGTTGTTTGTCTCGTTTTTATGTGTGAAGTCTTTCATCTACTTGAGCAGCTGACATGTTATGCTTCGTTCTCATACATCTCATCTCCTTTTTGAATGTGCGTACGCGCTTCGATCACAATTTCAAAAAAAGTGGAGGATTCCTTGTACATGTCGCGTTCCTTATAATAATTAGCCGCATCAAGTGCTAATTCCTCTAAATCAGCAAACATTTTTTTATTTCTCAGGCCAAAAAGTGCCGACCTCAATTGCTCACAGCCGTCTTTCTCTATATAGAGTGCCTGCAAAAATTGGAATTTCAACTGATAAATTTCATCTTCCAATACACAAGCCTCGTTCATTCCAGTAGATATGGCCTCGCCTGCCCGCTGAATATCTCCGAGTTTAAACCAAGTGAGGGCAAGTGAAAACAACGATTTGATCATCGTGGATGCTTGATCTTTTTGATAAAGTGAAATGGCTTGTTCAAAAAAGACAGTCGCTGTATGGTACGTTCCCATACTATAATGACAAGTGCCTAAGTTATTAAGAGCCATCGCTTTAAAGTAAGATGTGCATTCTTTTTGTTCCATCGCTTCACAGACCTTTAACGCTTTTTCTAAATAAGGAAGCGCTTTTTGATACTGATTGACATCAATCCAATTACCTGCCATGACAAAATCACATTGAATGCTTCTTTTTCCATAAAGCTGATGTTTCTTATAGATGTCTCTCGCCTTTTTAGCATAGTGCATGGAGAAATAGGTTTGTTTCATATGATAGTATACTTCTGCGATTTTATAGTAAAATTCTGCTTTTTCAATCTCATCTGTCACTAAAATCAGTTGATGTTCCGCATGCTTGTAATACGAAATGGCCTCGATATACCGGCGCTGGATAAACGCATACATTCCATGAAAAAAATGAAAATAATAGCCGAGTAAGCCTGTCATCTCATCTTCTGCATCGTCAATTTCTTTAGGAAAGGACACTGCTTGAAGCGTTTCACTCCCTGCATGGACTGGCGCTAAGTGCTGAAGCATCATTTGATGGCGAAAATCCATTAGAGAATAATATAGGAGTAAATCTTGATCCTCTTCCATATCATGAATTTCTTCTTCAACAAGGCGCTTCATGCCGTTTGCCTGTTCAACTTCAAATTTGCAAATATGCGTGTACCATTGATTGATCTTTACACCTACTTCGGAAGATGGTATTTTGTGTGCCATCCACTTCAGCCCCATTCTATCATATCAAACTGATAACTATTATTTTACATAATTTATGTTTTCAAGGCAAATTGTAAGTTATTACATATTTTATGTTCAAATCGCATATTCCTATCTTTTTTACCAAGTTTAAATAGAGTACTTTTGCCCATCAAAACCTTTTTTTAAGAAGACGGATCGAATTCTCTTAGTACTTCTTTTAACGCATTGATATAACGTCTGAATGCTTTTTTCTTTCCTTTTCTCGTATCAAAATTGTCAAAAAAAGCTTCTCTTTGCGCTGTACTAATTTCTAGCTGAACGCTTTCACCACTTGCATTTCGATTATTTATATTTTTGGGATCTGTACCAGAAAGCCGTTCGCCTTTTTGTACCATTTCTGCGGAAAATCCTCGATCTTTTAGTTCTCGCACAACCGCTCTTTGCATTTTTTCATTTGTGCCGCCAACGAGCGTGTGTCTTTTATCACTTTTATAGCCGTGGATGGATATTGAAAAGGGATACGTTTTAATCATTTGAACCAAAATGGGTTCATCAAACTTGGTACTCGTGATATGCAGGTCCCGGTTATTGTCTTTCTTCGTACCTTCAAACAAATACGTAGAGTACCTTTCTTGAAAGGCTTCTACAATTTCACTTGTTCCTGGTTCAATTTCACCTCCATGAGGAGAAAATACAAGTAAATCACTTCCGCCCTTTTCGTGAAATTCTATCTCATACCCTTCTCTTTCATATCGTATGAGCTGTTTAAAGCTTTCATATTGATCACCTTGTTTTCGCTCTTTTTGATACTTTTCTACCTCTTGATGATGCTGCTTTTGCTCTTTTTTTTCTTGAACAGAATGGCTGCATTTCACCATTATAAGAGCACACAGGATAAGAAAGATGAATCCACATATTAGTAGCCTTTTCATTTCACCGCTCCTTTTTTCTCTTAGGTGTCATCTTACCGCAATATTTTACTATTAATGGCTTAGAAAATTCAAAGGTTGTCCGGCTCATTTGAATGAATCAGGAGAACTTACCTGTTTTTAATATCATCTAGGTACTTCAGAGGTCTTTGAATTTTTGTTGTGTACATAAAAACTAAATCGTATGACCTCATTTCAATTTTAGTTAAAACCACCTACAAAAATGGCAATATTACTCTTTTTTCAAACAAAAAAGCTGTAAACAAAAGGAGTGTCCCCTTCTATTTACAGCCAGTCTCTGTATATCATCATTATATTCTTAATTCATTCTCTAAAGCTGACATTACTTCATCTTGCGTTAGTCCCTGTGCAAGTGAAATCTCACTCACTAACATGCCTCTAGCATCTTCAAGCATCTTCTTCTCACTTGAATTCAATGCTTTCTTCTGATTTCGTCTCATTAGATCTTTGACAACGTCTGCACCATCTTCGATCGCACCTGTTTTTAGCTTTTTCAGATTTTCATCATATCTTTGCTTCCAAGTAAGCGTGTCGTCGTTTGTTTCTTCTGCAAAATTGTTCATCACAACTTTCAGCGTTGCTTGATCTGCAACCGGACGTATACCTAGTTGATTGATTCTGCCTTTTGGGACCATCATCTGCATATTCGGCATTTGAATCAGAAAATATTCCTGCGTCTTACCTAAAATCTCTTTTTCTTCCATTCCTTCAATCACACCGGCTCCATGCATTGGATAAACAATTTTATCACCTATTTGAAACAAATCCGCCACCTCCGAAAGTATTCACAATATCATTATAACACATTTCATCAGAGGATAAAAATTTATATTTTATCATGTTATTTTAGCACTAGTCAATTATTTTTATTTGAGTTTTTTCAGAAAAAGCCTTTTTTTACAAAAGAAGCGAGAGCATCCAGTCCTCATGACTCTTTCTTGCATATACTAGCATTGAGTCACATTTAGGAGGGATGACAATGTGCAAATGCAAGTGCAAACATTCCCACTCAGACTGTCATAAAAAGCATGACGATCATCACCATGAGGATCCATGTAAAGAAAAAAAGTTTCATCATAAAAAAGATAAATGGTTTGAGAGCGATTTTTGGGATACTTCTCGAAGCTACGATCCCTGCTATTTTCCTAAAAGTGTCTGCAGCAGATGTAAAAAGCGTCGTAGAAGAAGACATAGCTACACCATTTAAGACTTGACGCTTTACCTGCTTTTTCTTTTCCCGGCTGAAAAGCCGGTTTTTTTTCTTTCATATGGATAGGCTCATGAAGCAGATCTGTCTCATAGGATATGGCAACCTGACATAAAGGATGAGATATACATGAACGATATGAACAGCCAAATGAATCATTATCACCAAGGAAACCCCTATCACACATTTGAAAATGTGTATACAGCCAATCATGAGCATATGGTCGCGCCAAACATGCATGATCATATGAATATGCCAAACCATTATCATAGCGGCAAAAAAGATGTGTATAACGCGCACCATCCACATCATCATTCAGCCTATTCAGCGTTTCCAAATCAGCATGATTCCTTTTCAAAGCATGTTCCAATGAAAGATCACCACCATCTAGGCCATTATGGTGGATACGGGATGATGCCATACCATCCATACGGATATCAAGATATGCATATGATGATGCCAACAAACCAGCAAATGGCAGGCCATTTTTACGGAATGAATCAACCAAATGCATTTCTTCCCCGCTATTACTAAAGAATGACAAAATAAGGGTATAATATACCATTTAATACCATATGGTAATATGGTAACATTATAGGTAAATAATGGGTGTAATCATCTATTATTTACCTATATTCAACAAGGGGGAAGGAAGAAATGAAAAAAACATGGACAATTCTTATGATGGGGATGCTCACATTGGTTATGGCACTGTCAGTACCGCTTTCTGCATCTGCTGAAGGAGCCAAAACAGAGGAAGGCAAAGCATCAACCAATGCAAGACCAGCTGCACTTTACGCAAAAATTACAGGAGCAAGTAAGCAGGAATGGTCTTTTTCTGACATCGAGCTGACGTACAGCCCAAATTCTGTTCTAAGTCTTGGTGCGGTTGAGTTCACTCTGCCAAAGGGTTTTCAAGCAACAACTAAAGACATTATGAACGGAAAAGCATTAAAAGACAGCTACATTTTGAACAACGGCCAAACGGTCCGTATTCCGCTCAGATTGGATTTACTTGGAATTTCCAAATATACATTAAAGCTTTCACATAAAGTACTTCCTGCTGCAGGTACATATACGTTCCGCGCAGAAAATCGAGCACTCAGCATCGGTTCCACATTTTATGCAGAAGATACGATTGATATTAATACACGACCAGTTGTGGTCACACCGCCAGATCCTTGCGGTTGCTAAATAAAAAAGCGCTCTAATAAGAGCGCTTCAGATTGTTGACAAAGGGCTAAAATGATCTTTATTTTAGCCCTTTGTCTTCTTTTCAGCGTGATAGAAAACCTTTCAGCGTGATAGAAAACCTTTGCAGTCTAGGAAGGACGAGCACTGGCGCGGAGCGAATTTGACATTCGTGAGCACCAGCGCGCAGGACTGACAAAGAATGCGAGGGTTTGTCTACACGCTGAAGCGCTCTAATAAGAGCGCTTTTTTTATATCACATCACCCGTTTAAACATTTTCTCCATCTCATATATCGAGTGATGGATGATGATTGGCCGGCCGTGCGGACAGGTGAATGGATCCTTCGTTTGCCGAAGTTCATCTAATAAGGCTTTGATTTCATCATGACGCAAATGACGATTTGCTTTAATTGAGCCTTTACAGCTCATCATAATCGCCGCTTCTTCTCTCAGTTTCTTGATATCAACACGCTTTTCATCAAGCACTTGCTCTATAATCTCTTCGATCAGTTCAGACTCTTCACCTTTCGGAAACCACTGCGGATGCGACCGAACAATGTAGCTTCCTGAACCAAAGGGCTCTAAGAAGACACCCACTTTCGCTAGAATATCCATATGCTCTTCAATAATCAGTATATCGTTTTTTGAGTAGTGAAATGTTAAGGGGACGAGCATTTCTTGCACTTCCTGTTCGATCTCTCCCACCTTCTCACGATAATACTCATACTTAATTCGCTCTTGAGCTGCATGCTGGTCGATGATATAAAGCCCTCGTTCATTTTGAGCTAGAATATATGTGCCGTGCATTTGCCCAATTGGATACATCACAGGGACGCGTTCATTTTCTGGAATTCCTTCTGTCACTTCTTCGTGCAGTACCGTCTCTACATTTTCAAGTGAAGCGGCGGATTCCTCTAAATGATTACGCTCAGATGAGGCTTCTTCATAAAATACTGGTGATGATGCTTCCGTCTTCTCTTGTTTCGGTATTCCGTATGCTTCGGTATGACTTGTCTCGTATACGATCGATTCGAGCGGCTCCGGCTGATAGGATAGCGGTTTTTCTGGTGGGCTTTGGTTTCCTTGTTTCGCATCGAAGGTTAAGGATTGCTGCTCATTTTTCACAGCTGGCATTGGTGCTTTTTTTGGCACAGAAGCACTTGGAATGAGCTGCTGCTTTTGAAATACTTCCTTAATCCCTTGTTTAATCAGCTCATGAAGTTCCTGCTCTTTACTTAGTCTCACTTCAAGCTTTGAAGGATGAACGTTCACATCCACCAAAATTGGATCCATCTTCATCTCAATAAATGTAATTGGATGACGGCCAATCGGAAGCAGCGTGTGATAACCTTCATGGATCGCTTTCACGAGCGGAAAATGTTTGACATATCGGCCGTTTACAACAGAAGACATATAATTCCGTGATGCTCTCGTCACTTCTGGTAAGGAAATATACCCTTTTACTTCAAAATCAAGTGATTGTACGTGTAGCGGCAGCATTTTTTTGGCCACAGCTGTCCCGTAAATGGCTGCAAGTACATGACGCACATCCCCGTTTCCATTCGTCTGAAGCAGGACTTTCCCTTGATGACGCAAGCGGATTGATACTTCGGGATGAGCTAGCGCAATTCGATTAACCACATCCGATATATTGCCAAGTTCCGTATGAACGGTTTTCATGTATTTTAGGCGGGCTGGCGTATTGTAAAATAAGTTGGTGACCACAATCTCCGTGCCTCGGCGGCCAGAGGTTTTTTTCTCTGAAATGATCTTCCCGCCTTGCAGAGCTAAGTGTGTCCCAGCACCTTCACCAGTACTTGTTTTCATTTCTAGATGAGAGACGGACGCGATACTTGGCAGCGCCTCTCCTCTGAATCCGAGCGTTCTCACACGAAACAGATCATTTTCATCTTTGATTTTACTTGTTGCATGACGCTGGAAGGCGAGCTTACAATCTTCAGCATCGATTCCAACACCATTATCAATAATCCTAATAGAAGAAAGACCTGCTTCTTCTACATCGATTTCAATCACTGTACTTTTTGCATCGATCGCATTTTCCACAAGCTCCTTTACAACAGAAGCCGGACGCTCGACCACTTCACCTGCAGCAATTTTATTGGATAGGTCATCGGATAACTGAATAATCTTTGCCATTTCTGCTCACCTCACCTTACATTATAATTTCTTTTGCAATTCATACAGCTTTGTCATGGCGTCAAGCGGCGTCATATCCATTAAGTTGAATGACTTTAATTCGTCGATGACCGCTTGATCTTTCTGTTTTAGGGCAGCTTTTGGCTGCGGTTTTTCTTCTACTTCAAAGAAAGATAGCTGCTGTTTTTCTTCAGTCTTTTCTGCTTTTGGTGCTGCAGATACGCGCGGGGTCACGTCATGTGATCCACTCTCAAGCTCAGTTAAGATCGTCTGGGCTCTATTAATGATGGCATCAGGCAATTCAGCAAGCTGTGCTACATGAATACCATAGCTTTTATCAGCTGCACCTTCTTTGATTTGATGTAAGAAAACGACCGTGCCTTCATGCTCTTCAGCTCGTACATGAACATTTTTCAGCTCGCTTAATTGAGATTCAAGGACCGTGAGCTCATGGTAATGTGTAGAGAATAAGGTTTTAGCCCCAATATGATCATGAACAAATTCAATGATCGCCTGTGCAAGAGCCATTCCATCATAGGTGCTTGTCCCACGTCCAATTTCATCAAATAAAATCAAGCTGTTTTTCGTTGCATGCACCATCGCATTTTTTGCTTCAAGCATCTCTACCATAAAAGTACTTTGACCAGAAATCAAATCATCTGCTGCACCAATACGTGTAAAGATTTGATCGAAGATTGGAAGCGTCGCCTTTGACGCAGGCACGAAGCAGCCAATCTGCGCAAGAATCGAGATGAGCGCCATTTGTCTCATATACGTACTTTTCCCTGACATATTCGGTCCAGTAATGAGTAAGGTTTGTCTGCCTTTTCCCATATGGCAGTCATTCGGTACATATTCCTGGTGATCCAGCACTTTTTCAACGACAGGGTGACGGCCATCTTTGACATCTACTTCATCCTCTGAGAATTCCGGACGGATATAACGGCGCTTTTCACTAACAGTCGCAAAGCATTGAAGCGCATCCAGCTCACTCATTTGTTTTGCAAGCAGCTGTAATCTAGGAATATAGCCTTTCACTTGCTCCCTGAGAGCTGTAAATAGTTCATATTCCAATTCGTTAATATTTGATTCTGCTTCAAGAATTAGTGCTTCTTTTTCTTTTAATTCAGGTGTGATATACCGCTCTGCATTAGCAAGCGTTTGTTTTCTTTCATAACGCCCTTCCTCCAGCAGATGTGTATTTGCGCGTGTCACTTCGATATAATAACCAAACACTTTATTAAAACCGACTTTTAAGGAACGAATGCCGGTATATTCTCTTTCCTGCTGTTCAAGCCGTGCAATCCAGTCCTTTCCGTTTCGGCTGGCATCACGGTATTCATCTAATTTTGCATTGTAGCCATCTTTAATCAAATTGCCTTCTTTTATCGTCATTGGCGGATTCTCATAAAGTGCATCTTCTAATAAATCTAGCAAGTCGCCACACGGATCAATCTCATTCGCTCTTGATTTAGCCATTTCCTCTGGTAATGAATGAACGAGTTGTTTAATATCCGGTACTTGTTTTAAGGATTCCTTGAGCTGGATGAGATCACGGGCATTCACGTTGCCAAATGCTACGCGGCCCGCTAAACGCTCAAGATCATATACTTGCTTTAATCGTTCGCGCAGATCCTCTCGCTCAAAGAAATGATCCATCAGAATCTGCACCATTTCCTGACGCTCGTTGATTTGCGAAAGACGAATGAGCGGCCGGTCGATCCATTGCTTGAGCAGTCTGCCGCCCATCGCTGTTTTTGTTTCATCTAACAGCCATAATAAAGAGCCTTTTTTGCTTTTTGAACGAATGGTTTCTGTTAATTCAAGGTTTCGTTTTGAGTAAAGATCGATTTTCATCGTTTGTTCAAGCTCAAACACTTGAACTTTTTGAAGGTGATCCAAGCTTCTTTTTTGTGTTCTTCTTAAATAGGCATATAGCGTTAAAAATGCCGTTTTTAACTTTTCATCTAGATGGGAAACGAGCCGTTCAGCTTCATCTAATAATTCATCACTATCTTCGTATGAAATGGTCGCTTGGCAGCGTTCTTTAAGTGTTTTGACTGTTTCCTCATCCAGCTGCTTTGACACCACAATTTCTTTTGCACCGACAGAATAAATTTCTGACACGACTTCTTCTAATCGATCGATGAAAGCCGCCATATTTTCACCTGTTGATAAATCAGACAGCGCAAGACCGTACCCATTTTGAAAGCTGGTAACAGACGCAATAAAGTTGTTCTCGTTTTCACTTAATCCTTTACCATCCATAACGGTACCTGGTGTAATCAGTTGAACGACTTCCCTTTTAACTACACCTTTTGCCGTTTTAGGGTCTTCCACCTGCTCACAAATGGCGACTTTGTAGCCTTTTGAAATCAACTGTTCTATGTATGCAGAAGCAGAATGATAAGGAACGCCGCACATTGGAATTGTTCCGCCGTCTCTGCTTGTTAACGTAATTTCTAGTTCTTGCGCGGCTTCTTTTGCATCATCAAAAAACATCTCATAAAAATCGCCTAAGCGAAAAAATAAAAAGGCATCTTGATAATCTGCCTTGATCTTTAAATATTGCTGTATCATGGGCGTATAACTTGCCATATTTCTAATCCCTCACTATATTACTTTCGAATTCATACCATCTAACATTATAGCATAAAAAATCACCTTTTTTCTCCTAGTACAGGCACAAAAAAACTAGGGGGATATGCGCCCTAGTCATTCATTACTCTTCTGGATCACCTGCTAGGAATTCTGGATGAATATCCTCTAACTCCTCATCCACTTCTTCTTCCCACTCGTGATCATCTTTTTCTTTCCAGCTTGAATTGACCTCTACAACAATTTTTGTTTCACCGACTACCTCAGCAATGAATTCACGCTCTGCCTGAACGATAATTTTATTGCCATTTGGAGAAATGGTCACTTCTAAGCAATTGGGCTGCTGCAATACTTTCGCAATCACTTCGTGCTCATCATCAAGGAAATTCTTATCTTTATATCTCAGTTTAATGATGTCTACATACTTCACACGCTCTGTGACGACTTCTGTTTTCGTGTTGTCAGCGTAAGAGTACCATACGTTAATATCAAATGTTCCTTCGATCTCAACGGTTTTACCGACCTTTTCAGCATCATACTTATGATTAATGATCCAACCACCTAGGATGCTGGTTGGTTTTTGCGATGGAGAAATGGTGTGTGTGCTTTGGGTGAATTTCCTCCCTTTTGCAACCACCGCTTTTGTAATAATTTCTCTGTATTCAGACATTCCGGCATGCCTCCTTGTTCTTGATCGTTTTATCTTATGCTGGGCATTCGTCTAGTGTGTCACGATTTTGAACTTCATGTTCAATTAAATTCATTTCTGTTTCAGTGTATGCATGGTCGCCCATAAACTTGCCTTGAAAATTGGAAAAGTTGGAGAGTGAGAGGTTTGGAGGCGATGAAGCATGAAAAAGAATAGGGAGCGCTTTTCGAAAAATGGTAATAGGAAAGCAAAAAACCCCGCATCTGCGGGGTTTTCTCATTTAATGGAGCAACTTGGTGATGAGTTTTTCACTTTTGAACCGGTTTCTCCTAATAAGAGGTCACCGCCGGTTGAAAGAATGATTTCATCTGTTACTTGATTCGAAATCGTGTGCGCTACAAGCTGAAGCAGGGAATTGACTTCTGTTTGTGATTCTTTGAATTCTTGAATTACTGGGATGTCATCCAGTTCTTCCTGCAGGGCATCGATTTTTTCTTCGACTTGTTTTAAGGCTTCATGTTTGCCGTAATGCTTTAAATTTACAGCTTGTTTTTGAAGCGCCTTAATTTGATTAATGATCGTTGAAATTTTTGTATTTTCATTGATTTGCGCTTCTGCTTTTTTGAAGAAATCAACTTCTTCAGTTTCAGAAATCATTTTAGCGAGCTCTCTTGCGCGCTCGACAATCTCTTTCTTTGAATAAAGTGTCATTTTAATTCACCTCGATAGCTTCTCCAACCATTTCTCCGTCAAGAGACCAAGTTTTGGCTTGTGTGATTTTCACTTTGACGATGTTGCCAATCGCTTCTTTTGGTGCTTTAAAATTCACAAGCTTGCTTTTACTTGTATATCCGGCTAGGATCTCAGGGTTGTTTTTACTTTCACCCTCTACTAATACTTCGACAATCTGCCCTTCATATTCCTTCATTTTTTTCGCAGAAATTTCATTCACAAGTGCATTTAGGCGCTGGAGACGTTCTTTTTTCACACGCATTGGCACGTTGTCTTTCATTTTCGCTGCCGGCGTTCCTTCTCTTGGAGAATAAATGAACGTATAAGCGGCATCAAACTCAACCTCGCGATAGAGGGAAAGTGTTTCTTCAAACTGCTCATCTGTTTCATTTGGGAATCCAACAATAATGTCCGTTGTTAATGAAGCATTAGGCATAGCTTCTTTGATTTTGCGCACAAGATCAAGGTAACGCTCACGATCATATTTTCTCGCCATAAGCTTCAGCACAGAAGAACTTCCGGATTGAACTGGCAGATGAATATGATCGAGAAGGTTTCCGCCCTTGGCCAGCACTTCAATTAAGTGATCGTCAAAATCACGCGGGTGACTTGTTGTAAAACGGATACGCGGAATATCAATTTTTCGCAGCTCATCCATCAAGTGGCCAAGACCATATTCCATATCTTCAAAATCTTTTCCATATGCATTCACGTTTTGTCCAAGAAGGGTAATTTCCTTATATCCTTCTGCCGCTAGACGTCTGACTTCTTGTATAATTTCATCTGGGCGGCGGCTTCTTTCCTTACCGCGCGTGTAAGGCACGATACAGTATGTACAGAATTTATCACAGCCGTACATAATGTTCACCCAGCCCTTGATTTTACCTTGACGTGCTCTCGGAAGGTTCTCAATCACGTCGCCTTCTTTTGACCAAACCTCAATCACCATTTCTTTTGAAAGGTAGCATTCAGATAACAGCTCTGGCAGGCGGTGAATATTGTGCGTGCCGAAAATCAAGTCAACAAATGGGTGTTTCTTCAAAATACGATTGACGACAGATTCTTCTTGTGACATACATCCGCAGACACCTAAAATTAAATCTGGCTTTTCACGCTTTAATGCTTTTAAATGTCCAAGCTCTCCGAACACTTTGTTTTCCGCATTTTCACGAATAGCACAAGTGTTTAATAAGATGACATTCGCATCTTCCGTTGAGTTTGTTGGTTCATAGCCAAGCGCCATAAAAATACCAGCCATCACTTCTGTGTCATGCTCATTCATTTGACAGCCATATGTGCGAATATAAAACTTGCGGTCGTTCCCTAACCCTTGAAACTGCTCGTCAATTTGAAATTGATTGTATTCGACTTCTTCTTTACCCCGTTTTTTTGCATCTTTTAAGGAAGGCGGAATGTACACAGCTTCAAAATATTTGCTGTAGTCCTTCTCGGATTTTTTGTCCGATGAACTTACTTGTCCGCTCGCTTTTCTCTGCTCTTCATTCATGAATTTGTACTCCTTTCAAACCAAGTTCCACCCTACAGTATAGACTATTTTGTGATGAATTGAAAATAAATCATATGCGGTTCTTCTATGAAAATTGCCTATTAGTCATAACCATTTTTCACAAAAAGAAAAAGAGAGCCTGCGCTCTCTTAATCAAGTATGTTTAATTTTTTTGCTTCTTCTTCAATGATTGTCAGTGCCCGGTCTAGTTCTTCTTTTGTGTGCTCGGCTGTGATGATGGCTCTAATTCTTGCCTTGCCTTTTGCTACAGTTGGGAAGGCGATGCCTTGAGCAAACACACCTCGTTCTATTAAAGCCTTTGAAAAACGAAAAGTAAGTGCTTCGTCTCCAATCATGATTGGGATAATCGGTGTCTCTGTTGGGGCGACTTGAAATCCAAGGCTGATGACCTTTTCTTTAAAATAAGCGGCGTTCTCCCAAAGTGTATCGATTCGCTCCGGTTCATCTAACAGCACTTCAATCGCTTCTTCACACGCTCTAGTCACAGCTGGCGGATGTGATGTGCTGAATAAAAACGGTCTTGCTTTATGTTTTAAATAATCAACTAAAACCGCTGAACCAGCCACATAGCCGCCGAGCACTCCGACAGCCTTACTAAGTGTCCCGACCTGAATGTGCACTCTGCCGTCGAGTTTAAAATGGTTGACCGTCCCGCGGCCATTCTCACCAAGCACACCCGAGGCATGCGCATCATCTACCATCACAAATGCATCATATGCTTCTGCGAGCCTGACAATCTCAGGAAGTGGCGCGATATCTCCATCCATCGAGAACACACCGTCTGTAACGATGAGGCGGACACGGTAATTCATTGATTTTTTCAAAATCTTCTCCAGCTCTTCCATATTGGAATGACCGTATACCTTTTTATCTGCTTTTGTTAATCGGATTCCATCAATAATTGAAGCATGATTCAGTTCATCTGAAATGACAATATCATCTTTTGTCAGAATACTCGATAAGACCCCTTGGTTGGTCGTAAAGCCCGATTGGAATACAAGAGCTGCTTCTGTCTTTTTAAATGAAGCGAGTTTTTTTTCAAGACGTTCATGCATCGTCATTGTGCCGGCGATGGTACGTACAGATCCTGTACCCGCACCGAATTCATCAATTGCCTCTTTTGCTGCTTTCATCAGCCTTGGGTGTGAGGTGAGGCCTAAGTAGTTATTTGAGGAGAGTTGTATGACAGATTGTTCATTTAATGTAACAGTGGATGATTGTTTTGAGTCGATCTCTTTCAAAGTTTGGTGGGTGCCTTGCTGCTTCATTGTGTCCAATTCATCTTGTAAATACGTGAATTCTTTCATCATTTCTTCCCCCTTTGATATGATGGCATCATCAGTACGACTTTTCCGCATGTACCGCTTTGCATAAGTTCAAATCCCTTTTCGAACTCTTCAAATGGCAGTGTATGAGTGACAACTGGCTTTACATCAATGGTATTTGTTCTTAATAGCTCAGATACTTGACGCCACGTCTCAAACATTTTTCTTCCCGTGATCCCTTGCACGGTTAATCCCCTAAATACAATTTGATTCGTAATATCAATTGTCACTGGTCGTTCTGGCAAGCTTAGTATATTGACTTTTCCTCCATTTGCACAAGCTTCGAGTGCTTGATTAATGGCAGCTGGATGACCTGACATCTCACACATCACGTCTGCCCCTTCCATCCGCGTGAACTGCTTAATCATCGCCACTGGATCATCTTTTCCAATATCCACGATATGATCTGCACCCATTTTTCGGGCCAGATCCAGCCTGTATTCATTTTTATCAACAGCAAACACTTGAACAGCCCCGGAGGCTTTTGCGACAGCAATTGCCATTAAACCGATTGGTCCGCAGCCAAAAATCGCCACTGACTTACCTGAAACAGGTGTGTGCAGTACTGTATGGACAGCATTTCCAAGCGGCTCTTGTATAGAGGCAAGCTCTACTGGCATTTGAGCTGGATTGTGCCACACATTTTGTTCAGGTACTTTGACATATTCAGCAAAACAGCCATCAATGTCTACCCCTAAAATTTTCGTTTCACTGCACAAATGCTGCTGCCCTGTTAAGCACATATAACATTGATTACATACAACATGCGTCTCAGCCGATACAAAATCCCCTGCTTTTGCTCGTGAGACTTGCTTCCCCACTTTGACAACTTCCCCTGTAAATTCATGTCCAAAAATGTAGGGCGCTTTGACTCTACCCTTAGCCCAATCATCCCAATTATAAATATGCACGTCTGTTCCGCATATCGAAGTGGCTTTCACTTGGATCAAAACTTCATGATCTTTGATTTCTGGAATCGGCATCTCCATCAGCACCGCTCCGTAAGCGCTTTCTTTTTTAACAATTGCTTTCATCGTTCCACACATGACGTACAACCCCTTTGTTAAAAAACTTCTCCCAATCAGATTTTAACACGACTTATTTTAGTCGTAAATACCACTGTCTACTAGAAAAAGACATATGAACACCCCACATATTTTTTTGAATATTTTTCTTAAAAAAAGCAAATCTCCTTTTGATCAGAGATTTGCTTTCATCGTCAGCGTTTCTTTGAAACGGCAACATATAATGCTGGCACAATGAATAATGTCAGAATTGTTGAGAAAAAGACACCCGATACAATGCAGATGGCCAGCGGTTTAAAGAGTGGATCATCACTTAATGCAACAGGCATTAGTGCAACAAGTGCAGTAAATGCTGTTAAGAGAATCGGTCTAATCCTTGCTCTCCCTGCTTCAATTACAGCTGTCTGTTGATCAAACCCTTGCTTGCGCCGCTGCTCAATAAATTCGAATAGGACGACCGCATTTCGGACGACAATACCAGCCAATGAGACAATTCCCATTGTTGCCATAAAGCTGAATGGTGTTTGTGTGACAAATAGTCCGATAATGGCTCCTGATACAGCTAAGTATACCGTTCCTAGAACTAACAGCGGAAGCATCAATGAATTGAACTGGAAAGCAATGGTCACATAAATGAGCAGCAAGACAACTGCAAATAAGAGACTAATTTCAATAAAGAACTGGGTCTGATTTTCATTTTCTCCACCTTGTGAAATGGTCAAATCCTTCGCTGCAGCGCTTTTTCCCACTTGATTGACGACTTCTTTCATATCATCTTTAAACGAATCTGATGCACCGGGATACGCCTTCAGCGTAATGGTCGGAACGCCATTTTCATGTGGAATGCTTTCGTACTGCTCTGTTTCTGTTTCTTGTACATATCGGCTAAGCGGTTCAAGTTGAGGCATACCGCCTTCATTTGTACTCACAGGCACCTTGATGTCTTTTAGCTTCAGTCCGTTTTGATGTGTGCTCATGTCTTGTTTCACTACGAGGTCGATGTCATCTGTTCCTTGTTTAAAGGTACCTAATGGAATCCCTTCTGTCACAAGACCAAGCTGTCTGCTGACAAACTGAGCACTGAGCCCATCCTCTGCCATTCGCTCACGGTTTAATTCAAAGGAGATCGTTTTCACCGGCTTATTGACATCGTCCGTAATCAAACTTGCTCCTTTGTCTTTCATTTCATTTGTCAGCGTTTCTTTGACATCAATGAGTTTTGAAAAAGAGTCACCGGCAACCGTTACTGTCACTGGCGCTCCAGTTGGCGGCCCTTGTACAATGGTTTTCATAAAGAGATCAGCCTCTTTGAATTTCTCTCGCAAAGGCTCGGTCATACGATCTATCAATTCCTTACTTGTCATCTGATCATTGTCTACTCTCACAACAACTTGACCGGTGTGGTCACTTGCATTTGAAATACTTTCATTAAACAGGTTCGGCACACCACCCCCTGCAAAAATCGCCGTTTCTTCAATGCCTTTTTGCTGCTTAATCTCTTGTTCTATTTTCTTTAGTGTTTCATTTGTTTTGTCTAATGTTGTTTCACTTGGAAGCGTGACAGTGACAACCACTTCTTTCTTATTCGCCGCAGGGAAAAATTCAAATGGTGTGACGAAAATAAGTAAAAAGGCAAGCGTTGCAACGAGCAAACCACTTAGTCCAATAACGAGCGGCCGCTTCACAATGTTTGTCAGCACACGGTCCGCATAGAAATCAGCCAGTCTTTTTAATGGTTTCCCTAGGAATCCCGGCTCTTTCTGACTCTTCTTATTTTTTCTTTTCCGGTTCACAGTATATTGATAGACGGGCACAAGTGTCAGCGAAATCACCATAGACGCAAGCACAGTCGTTACTAGAACAGATGGTAATGCCCGAATAAATGAACCGTTTGCACCTGATAAGAAAACAAGCGGCAGGAAGGCAAACACAACAGCTAGTGTTGATGTCAAAATGGACCCTGCGACTTCTTTCACCCCTGCAATTGTTCCTTTAAGCGGACTTTCGTATTTTTTCATCTGTCTTAAAATATTATCATTGACGACAATCGCATCATCGACAAGTATCCCTAAAGCAATGATAAACCCGATAATTGAAATTTGATTGAGGTCCACTTGTAAAAATGGCAGCGGAATCGTTCCAATTGTAATGGATAGCGGAATGGCGAGTGAAACGATAAACGCCCCGCCAATTGTAAGACCAAGTGTGGTGACGATAATGACAGCGATGACTGCAACAATGGCTTCTTTCATTAAATCATTGAAAATGGCATCCACTTCACTTTTTTGTGAATAGTAGTCTATCCACTCCACCCCAATTGGCAGCTGCTTTTCTTTCTCAATGACATCACTGACTTTGTCATACATTTTAGGAATATCAAGCCCTGGTTTTATATTCACTGTAAATGAATAGGCGGGCTTTCCTTTATACGACACAATATCACTTTTCTCTTTTTCTACTTCTTTTAAGCTGCCAAGCTGACTAATTGTGACCGGCTCTCGTTTCGTTTTTGAGAAAAGCTCAATCTTTTTAACCTGATCTAAGTGGTCATATGTACCGATGGACAGCTTGACCTTCTCTTTACCTGCCCGAATGTCGCCTAGTGGAGATGTGTCAAATTCCTCATTGATGGCATTTGTGACATCAGCTACATTAAACCCTTCATCCTCCAGCTTATTTGAATCTAAGTTTAATACCGCTTGTTTGTCATTGAAGCCTTTCATCACGACACTGTCTACCCCTTTGATGTCCTCTACTTTTTCCTTCAATGCACGCAGCGATTTCTGACTCTTTGCTAAGTCCGATGATTGACTCGACACAATCATATAAGAACCAACCGGCACGCTGCCAAATTCATCCTTTACTTTCGGCTCCATCACCCCGTCAGGAAAAGACGATGCAGCACTTGTGGTGTCATTCTTAATTTGACTTGCCACCTTTTGAAAGTCGGCTTTGTCCTCAATTTCAATCACAATATTTGAGAAACCAATGGCAGAAACCGAGCTCGTTTTCTCTACACCATTAATATCAGATAGGGCTGATTCCAGCTTATTGGTAACATCTCTTTCCACCTGTTTTGCATCCGCACCAGGAAAAACGGTAGAAATCGTGACGAGATTCGCCTCGAATTCTGGCAGTTCTCGTTTAGGAAGCTGCGCGAATAAATAGCCGCCAGCAATGAGAACGATAAAAAATAAAATAAAAACAAGCTTTCCTCTTTTCAAAAAAGCTTCAAACATTATTTCACCTACTTAAATATTTATTTTTGATGAAGTAAATTCAACTTAGTCTTAATTTATCATCATGGTGAAAAAATGCAAGCTCTAATATGTCATTTTTATCTATTTCACGAACTGAATATGTTATATAAGAAATGTATAGCGGTAAACAAAAACAACCTGCTTACATGATGTAAGCAGGTTGAAAATAATAAAATTAGAATTATCGTGGCTCAACAATCAATTTGATGGCTGTTCTTTCTTCTCCATCGATCAGAATGTCAGTAAAGGCTGGAATGCATATCAAATCCACTCCGCTTGGCGCAACAAATCCCCTTGCAATGGCGACAGCCTTAACCGCCTGATTCAGTGCTCCAGCGCCGATTGCTTGTATTTCTGCTGCACCGCGTTCACGTAAAACGCCGGCTAATGCTCCTGCTACTGAATTCGGATTTGACTTTGCTGAAACTTTTAAAATTTCCATTTCTGCTCCCCCTTAAATTTACAATGGATAAGTGAGTGTTCATTAGAACAATCTTTGTTAGATGATGCTATTTTTTTGAAAATCCATCCCCAAAATGTTTTTCAAAAATAGCAGGCTACCTACCATTTTTACTATATTCACGATAGAGGGCGCATATTCCTTCTTTCTGATTAATATTTTTCTGAAATAAATATGTGAACATTTATTCAAAGAAAATATGGTCATCATTTATCAAAATTCGATCAATTTTGACAGCTTTTTTCGACTGTTCGTCAATTTCTACGATCACTGCACTTAACGTCGTGCGGCCTTCTGCAATTTCAAAACGAACTGGGAGACTTGTTTTGAATCGTTTAATGATCGTTTCTCGATCAACACCTAAAATGCCATCGTAAGGTCCTGTCATCCCGACATCTGAAATATACGCAGTTCCTTTTGGCAATACGCGGTTATCTGCTGTTTGAACATGTGTATGCGTTCCAACGACACATGATGCACGGCCGTCTGTATACCAGCCCATCGCTTGCTTTTCACTTGTAGCTTCACCATGAAAATCAATGAAAATAAATGGTGTCCGTTTGGATGCTTCCGCAATTAATTCATCTACTTTTTGAAACGGGCAGTCAATCGGCGGTAAAAACGTACGTCCTTGCAGGTTGATGACAGCCAGTTCTTTTCCTTGTTTTTTAATAAACGTGAGACCTTTTCCAGGTGTGCCTTCTGGGAAGTTAGCGGGACGGACCATATTGGCTGCGTCATCGATGAAATCGAAAATGTCTCTTTTATCCCATGTATGGTTGCCCATTGTAAGCACATCAGCTCCTGCTTGCAGCAGCTCATGATAGATTTTTTCAGTTAGACCTTTCCCGTGAGCAGCATTTTCTCCGTTGACAATGGTAAAGTGCGGCTGATATTTTCTCTTCAGCTTTGGCAAGTATTCTTTCAATGTCTCTCTGCCAGGTGAACCGACGATATCTCCAACAAATAATATTTTCATGCGCTTTGAACCCTTTCTCTTTTAGAATGATCTTCTTATCAGTGTTGCATATTTACACAAAAAAATAAAGCGGCGCTAAGCGCACCGCTCTATTTTGCATACTCTACTGCGCGAGTTTCTCGAATGACTGTCACTTTAATGTGACCAGGGTAATCGAGCTCGTCCTCAATTCGCTTACGAATATCCCTTGCTAGACGGTGAGCTTCAAGATCATTAATTGAATCTGGCTTCACCATAATACGTACTTCACGTCCAGCCTGTATCGCAAACGATTTTTCAACACCTTCATAAGATTCAGAGATATCTTCTAATTTCTCAAGTCTCCGAATGTAATTTTCAAGCGTCTCACTTCTTGCACCAGGGCGTGCTGCAGATAATGCATCAGCTGCCGCAACAAGAACAGCGATAATAGACGTCGGTTCTTGGTCACCGTGGTGAGAGGCAATACTGTTGATGACAACAGGATGCTCTTTATATTTCGTCGCAAGCTCAACGCCAATTTCTACGTGGCTTCCTTCTACTTCATGATCAATGGCTTTTCCAATGTCATGCAGAAGACCTGCTCGTTTTGCAAGCTTTGCATCTTCTCCAAGCTCTGAAGCCATGAGACCTGCAAGATGTGCAACCTCAATTGAATGCTTCAGGACATTTTGTCCATAACTTGTACGGAATTTTAAGCGGCCGAGAATTTTGATCAGATCCGGATGCAGACCGTGAACTCCGACTTCGAATGTCGTTTGTTCACCCATCTCGCGGATATAATCATCGACTTCACGGCGTGATTTTTCCACCATTTCTTCAATTCGTGCAGGATGAATGCGGCCATCCTGGACTAGCTTGTCCAGAGCTATCCTCGCTGTTTCACGTCTAATCGGATCAAAGCCCGATAGTATGACAGCTTCAGGTGTATCATCTATGATCAAGTCAATACCTGTTAACGTTTCTAACGTACGGATATTTCGTCCTTCACGTCCGATAATACGACCTTTCATCTCATCATTTGGAAGATTGACTACAGATACCGTTGTTTCAGCCACATGATCAGCTGCACAACGCTGTAACGCAAGTGAAAGAATGTTTTTCGCCTTTTTGTCAGCCTCTTCTTTCGCTCGGTTTTCAGATTCTTTCGTCATGACTGCAATGTCGTGGGAAAGCTCATTTTCAACTTGATCCAGAATGATTTGTTTCGCTTCATCTCGAGTTAGACTTGAAATACGTTCCAACTCGGCTTTCTGCAAACGAATCATATCATCCACTTTGCTTTCCATCTCTTCAATATGTTGTTGTCGTTCATTCAGAGAATGATCTCTCTTCTCCAACAGGGACTCCCGTTTATCTAAAGATTCGTCTTTGCGATCAAGATTTTCCTCTTTTTGAAGTAAACGGTTTTCTTGTCTTTGAAGCTCATTACGTCTTTCACGAACTTCTTGCTCCGCCTCTACACGAAACGAATGAATTTCATCTTTCGCTTCCAAGAGCGCTTCTTTCTTCAATGCTTCCGCATCACGCTTTGCATCCTCAACAATTTGTTCGGCCATGTTTCTTGCGCCGGATATTTTTGCTTCTGCAATGGTTTTACGAACAAAGTAGCCAACAACTAAACAGATTAGGCTCAGCAAAATGGAGATGATCGTAAACATCGTAGGCGACATATTTTCACCTCCTCTTGCTATGAACTTGGTTTTACAAATAAAGTGTCGGCATGTACATTGTTTTGTGTCTCAACATACAGGGCCTTCACAGGGAATGAGATCCTCACTGCCCTTGTCAAGTTTAAATTAGTTATCAATCATGTTAAGAAAAACAAGTGATACATTCCCATTGTAATTGTGTCGGAAATACTTGTCAAGCTAGCCATCTTAGCGTTTGCAAAAGCAGATCAGAATTATTCTTAATTCAGCAGCTGATATACTTTATTGTTCACTTGGCCCAGTTTAGTGTTATTTTGTATATTTGAGAACAAAACAACGATGGTTTGACCAGATTTGCTAAAGCTGTTCAAAATGTTGAAGCCCGGCATGACACCATGGCTTGAATAGCTACCGGGAGCAACATAAAATCCCATACCGTATGTGGAGCTGCTTCCTGGCGTAAACATCTTTTTATAGCTCTTCTGCGAATACAGCTTACCGTCTATCAGGGCTTGGTCAAATTTGTACATATCTATAGCACTCATATAAATATCTCCAGCACCATACAGCTGAGATAGATCGGGCATATAAGGTGTAACTGCTTTGCTGCCTTTCAGCTTATAGCCGACAGCAGGATAAGGTTCTTTTTCATATGTTTTGTAAAAGCCTGCATGCGTCATTCCCGCCGGTTTAAAAATATGATTCGTTATATATTGTTCATAGGACTCACCACTTACTTCAGCAACAATATAAGCAAGAACAGAATAGTTGGAATCCTTGTAGCCCCATACGCCCGGCTGACGATTAATTCCCTGACGTTCTATGTCTTTTATTAATTCGTCCGGAGTAATTGCGCCGTTTCCTTCAATATGTCCGTTTATTCCTGATGTATGTGTCAGCAGATTTTTCAAAGTAATTGTTTGTCCGTTAGGGAAATGAGGTAAATACGTGCTTACCGGATCACTTGTCTGAAGTTTCCCCTTTTCCTCAAGCTGTAAAATAGCGGTTGCAATCAGCGCTTTTTGTGACGAACCGACATAAAAAGATGTTAATGGATTATTTCGAATTTTTCGTTTACGGTCTGCATAACCAAAACCTTTATTTGTTACGATTTCTCCATTTCTAACAATCATGGCGGTTCCGCTGAAACCAATCTCCTTTAAATAGCTGCTGATTTTGTGATTGCGGTCCACTGTTTTGATATGTTCTTCTGATTTTTTGGCGGTTTTCCTTTTGACTTCTTTTTTCTGACTGTTTTCTAAAGCTATAGCAGTTTTTTGAAACGGGTTCTTCTCTTCACTATTTCGATGAAGCACATTCCACATCGTTAAACAAATCGTCACTGCTAAAAAAACAAGCACAATTTTTCCCCTCTGACTTGGTTTTCTCTGTCGGCGTTTTGCAATTCTTCTGCGGGTCGGGCTTGTCATTACTTTTTCCTCCCAAAATAAATGCCATTTTGTACACTTTAGACGGCTGAAGTACTGAAAAAGTTGTCGAAAGTTTTTTTTGCAAAATAAAAAAGGCTGAGTTTTTTCACCCAGCCTTCTTTATCATTTCATACTGATTTTATTTTTATTCTAATTCTAATTGTTCTAACGCCTCTTCAGATTCCTGCTGCGCTACTCCGTTATTATCCAAGCCGTAATGTTCGCGAATTTGCTCCTGAATCATCAGCATGATATCTTTATTTTCTTTTAGGAACTGTTTCGCATTTTCACGGCCTTGTCCAAGACGTTCCTCTTGGTAAGAATACCAAGCACCGCTCTTTTGTACGATATCTAGCTCGCTTCCAAGGTCGATGATTTCTCCCTCTTTTGAGATCCCTTCACCGTACATAATGTCTACTTCCGCAATACGGAATGGCGGTGCTACTTTGTTTTTTACCACTTTAATTCTCGTTTTATTCCCCATAATATCATTGCCTTGTTTCAGCTGTTCAGCACGGCGCACTTCTAAACGAACAGACGAATAGAACTTCAGCGCACGTCCACCAGGCGTTGTTTCAGGGTTACCGAACATGACCCCAACTTTTTCACGAATTTGGTTGATAAAGATGGCAATTGTTTTTGATTTGTTGATGGCACCTGATAGTTTACGAAGCGCTTGGGACATCAAACGTGCTTGAAGACCAACGTGTGAATCACCCATGTCTCCTTCAATCTCTGCTTTTGGTACAAGCGCAGCTACAGAGTCAATAACAACAATATCAACTGCCCCACTGCGGACAAGAGCTTCTGCAATTTCAAGTGCTTGCTCTCCTGTATCCGGCTGAGAAAGTAACAGTTCATCAATGTTGACACCTAGTTTTTGAGCGTAAACTGGATCGAGTGCATGCTCTGCATCAATAAATGCAGCTTGTCCTCCCTGCTGCTGAACCTCAGCAATGGCATGAAGGGCTACTGTCGTTTTACCAGAACTCTCTGGACCATATACTTCGATAATACGGCCGCGGGGATATCCGCCTATTCCAAGCGCAGTATCAAGTGCTAACGAACCACTAGGTACTGTTGAAATACGTGTATCTGTTTGCTCTCCTAGTTTCATAATAGAGCCTTTACCAAACTGTTTTTCTATTTGTTTAAGAGCCATATCTAAGGCTGCTTGACGATCACTCATTCTATTGTTTCCTCCTTTATCAATTCCACTATCTATACTATACCTTGTTTTACGTCATTTGCCAAGAAAAAAACGAACACATATTCGATTTTTTCTTGGCAGATTTTTTAAGAAAAGAGTGTTTTCTATTAGAAAAAACGCTCTTTTATAAAGGAGTAAACCTAACAAAAAACAAAATTAACTCTCTTTTAATAAGTTGAGTAAGTGATGCAAACCATATTTCACAGCGCGCTTTCGAATGCCCGACCGGCTTCCTGTAAACATCCATTCAAATACATCCGTCTGGTCTTTCGTAGATAGTCCAATGAACACTTTTCCAACAGGCTGACCCTCATGGGTATCAGGGCCTGCTACACCCGTAAAGCTAATGCCAATATCACTTCCGGTCAGCTTTCTAACCCCTTCAGCAAGCTCTAAAGCACACTCTTTGCTGACAGCCCCATGAGAAGACAATGTTTCCTCCCGGCAGCCAAGTACCTGCTGTTTGACTTGGTTTGTATAACAAACCACACTTCCGGTCAAAATGGATGATGCTCCTTCGAGATCTGTCAGCCATTCGGAGAACATTCCACCAGTCAGGCTTTCTGCTGCTGCTACTGTTTTCCCGTGTTCGTGCAAGGCTTTGGACGCTTCGCGGACAAGTGATGTATCCCCATATCCGTAGAAATACTCACCTACCCGCGCTAAAATTTGCGCTTCTGTTTCTTTTAACAGACGCTCTGTTTCTTTTTCATCCTCATGCTTAGCAGTTAGCCTTAGCGTCACTTCACCGTCAGATGCGAGTGGTGCAATCGTCGGATTCGTTTGAGCATCAATTAAATCTTCTAGGTCTGTTTCAAGCTGCGATTCACCGATTCCGAAGAAACGCAGGACAACAGACACGATTTTTTCCTTTAAGCCGAGTTTCTCAGAAATCAGCGGTTTTGCCTCGTTTTCAAACATCGGGTGCAATTCACTTGGCGGTCCAGGAAGAAGCATATAAAACGTATCGTCTTCTTGAACAAACATACCTGGGGCCATCCCAAAACGGTTCACGAGCACATCAGATCCTTCTAGAACGAGTGCCTGCTTACGATTGTTTGGTGACATATCACGGCCGGTCTTTCGAAAGTAGTCTTGAATCGATTCAAATGCTTCTTCATTTAGTACAAGCTCTTTCCCGAGCGTGCTCGCAATGGTTTCTTTTGTTAAGTCATCTTTGGTTGGTCCAAGACCACCTGAGAAGATAATAAAATTAGATCTTTCCTGCGCCACCTGAATGGCCTGTTTTAAACGCTCTGGATTGTCACCAACTGCTGTGTGGTAATAAACATTCACACCAATTTCAGCTAGTTGTTTGCTGATGAATTGTGCATTCGTATTCGTAATTTGCCCTAGCAATAGTTCGGAACCGACTGCAATAATTTCTGCTTTTCTCTCTGACTTCAAAGCGTACACGTCCTTTTTAGTTAGAATTCTTTAAAGCTTCCCAGTTTTTTGCAAAGTAATCCCAGCCTGAGACAACAGTGAAGAACACCGCTACCCACATCGCTAGATCACCAAACGGGAATGATACAAGTTCAAACGGCAGATTATGCAGTAAAAGTGCTGAAATCGCAATGATTTGCGCCCATGTCTTCACTTTTCCAAGCATATTCGCCGCCACCACTTCACCGCCTCCAGCTAAAACAAGCCTTAGACCTGTTACAGCAAATTCACGGCTAATGATCACAATCGCCATCCATGCCGGTGTGAGGTCGTATTGAACAAGTATAATTAAAGCAGCTGAAACAAGCAATTTATCTGCAAGCGGATCTAAAAATTTACCAAAATTCGTCACCAAATTAAGCTTACGTGCGTAGTATCCATCAATCCAGTCAGTTGTTGAAGCGACGATAAACAGGATCGCTCCAACAAGGTGCGTCACTTCGATGCTGACGTCACCAAAGCGTGCAACACCCCAATCTAACGGTGCAAGCATAATGATCATAAAAACAGGGATCAAGGCGATCCTAGAAAGAGTTATTTTATTCGGTAAGTTAAACATGAAATCCAATCCTCCAATAATGCATTTTTTTATGTATATATAATAGTAGGAACAAAAGAAAAGTCATCTACTTGCTTAAGATGACTTTTCCTTTCCTTTATTCACAATCACAATGTTTTGTGTCATGGTGTTCTTAGGGTCTAATTCGTACTTAAGTGTCTCGTCATTTACCTTGATATCAATTCCAGACGCATTGCCTAGACGGATATCGACCTGAGAAAGCTCAGACAGGTCTGTTTTAAACGATTCGCCATCTTTTAGTTCACCCATCTTCAGCACTTTTCCAGATTCGTCTCTTACACGCAGCCATGAAGCTTGCGAGGCAGAAATGGTTAACTTCATTTCGTCTGCACCTGATACTTCATACGTTGTTGTCGAGCCTTCTGTATTCGTCGCCTTTAAAGATACAGTTTCATCGTCTTTTGATGAATCGTCTTTTTTAGATGATTTTTCTTTATCATCTGACGAAGTTTTTTCTTTTTTCTTTTGATCTTTTGCAAGCGATGAATCCTTAGATACTTCATATTTAGATTCTGATTGCTGAGGGGCCGCCTGATTATTCTTCTGTCCGCTATCATGATTGACCGCCTGCACGATCACATAAATGATGGCGATGACCACAAGGATGCCTCCAATAATTAAAATTGTCGGCAATAGTTCAAGCACTTTTGAGGCGGGCTTTGGCAGCTCTCTTTGCGGCTTAATATTGGATAATTTATCAGATACTTCATCGTTATACGTACTTGGAACATCTTTACGAAATTCTTCGAACAATTGTTCAGGATTCAGTCCAACGGCTTCGGCATATTGCTTAATAAACGCTCTGACGTAAAATTTACCTGGAATAATATCATAGTTTCCTTGTTCGATTGCTAGCAAATAGCGCTTTTGGATCTTGGTCACCGTCTGAAGATCCTCCAGCGACATCCCTTTTTCCTCTCTGGCCTCAACGAGCCGTTTTCCCAATTCAGTCAAAACAAACACCTACCATTACCATATTAAAAATCGAAGCCAGAAAAACCAGAATGATCAAACACTTGTGGTTCTTCAGCGTGTTCATATGTAATCTCTTCGTCTGCGCTATTACGCAATTCAATGATATAGTCGAAATCATCCATTGTATATTCTGAATTTTGAATAAAGATATCTGGATGCTCAACCACCTTCGTTGCCGGCAGTCTCATAATTTCTCTTAAAAGCTGCAAGTGCTTCTCAGAACCTCTTCTTGTCGACACAATCCCATCAATAATAAAGACGTTATCTGGGCTGTATTCATCTGCGATCAGCTGACTTCGGATCGTCTGTTTCAAAAGAGTAGACGATACAAACAGCCATCTCTTGCTTGCACAAACACTTGAAGCCACAATTGATTCTGTTTTTCCAACACGCGGCATTCCGCGAATCCCAATCAATTTATGTCCTTCTTTTTTAAAGAGTTCAGCCATAAAATCAACAAGAAGACCGAGCTCGTCTCTTTCAAAACGGAACGTCTTTTTGTCATCCGCATCACGCTGTATGTATCTTCCATGACGAACAGCTAAGCGGTCACGAAGCTTTGGCTGTCTTAATTTCGTTACTTTTATCGTTTCCATTGTATTTAAAATTGATTCAAGGCGCTTAATTTGATCTGTGTGGTCACAGCGCAAAAGCATTCCGCGTCTTGATACATCAACACCATTGATTGTCACAATATTAATTGAAAGCATCCCCATTAGAGAAGAAATGTCTCCTAAAAGTCCGGGACGGTTTACCTGTATCTCATATTCAAAATACCATTCGAGCTTTGCCAAATGATATTACCCCCTTCATTGTGGCAAATTTTTACCTTCCTTTATCATAAAGCATTTTCACATTTTTAGAAAGCACAATGTTGTGAAACGGTTAAAATAAAAAGAGAGGCACAAACGACCCCTCTTTTTGTTTAGTGCGAGCTATTATTTTCAACTAGCTTGACCATCATATTTGCAATGGCACGCTGCTCATCTTCTGATGCAACGCTCCAAAGGTCAGCAAGTACTCTTTCCTGCTCGTTCTTTGCTTCAACTTCGTTAGCTAAATATCCGCCAATTTCATACGCAAGGTTATTGATGGTATCACCTTCTAAACCTTTATCCTGCGCATGATTTAAGCGATCACCTAAAAAGTTTTTCCAATGGTCCCAGTTCTCAAGTACAGACATGTCGATTCCTCCATTCGAAAAGATGAATTACAGCCATAGCTTTTGTCATGGAGAGACGAATTATACACGTTTTTTAACAGTACCAGCCGCCATTAACAGATAAAATTTGACCGGTGATATAACTTGACTGTTTTGAGGCGAGAAACCAAATGACATCTGCAACTTCCTCAGGCGATGCAAGCCTGCCAAGCGGGATTTCTTCTTCCAGCATTGCAATGTCTTCCTGCGTAAAGCTATTCATCATGTCTGTTTTGACAGCACCTGGCGACACAGCATTTGCTCTAATTCCACTTGGAGCAAGCTCTTTTGCTAATCCTTTAATAAACGCATTTTGCGCACCTTTAACCATGCTGTACAGCACTTCACACGATGCTCCCGTTTCTCCCCATATCGAACTGACCACAATGATATGGCCTGCTTTCTTTTGGATCATGGCAGGTAAAAGGGATTGAGTAAGCTCATATGGACTTGTGACATGAAGCTGCACCATACTGGCTAATACGTCTTTTTCTGTGTCTGTCACCAATCCGACATGGCTCTTGCCGCTATTTAAAACAAGAATATCTGGAAAGAGCGGCAGACGGCTGACAAGCTCATCTGCTCCGCCCGTTTTAGCTAAATCTGCTTGAACGACGTGCGTCTGAATGTGAAATGCCTCATCCAAATGAGCGGCGAGGCGCACAGCTGCCTGTTCATTTTTATGATAATGAAGCATTAGGTTGCAGCCTTCTTGGGCAAGCTTTTTGGCTGCTGCCTGCCCAATCCCGCCACTGGCACCGGTAATCAGCGCCCAACGACTCGTCACATTGATTCCTTCTTTCTATATGGGATACCTATTCTTTTCGTTTAAATGGGAACCAGTTGGCTGATCCGAACAATTTCACCATCACAGGTACGAACAATGGTAGCACAACGAGTGCGTACAGTAAAAGTCCTGTGAGGACAAGTGTTGCAATCTGCAGGAGAGACAGCACACCTGATGGCAGCATTGCGGCAAATGTTCCTGCCAAAATAACAGCAGCAGACATTATGACAGACCCCATATTTTTCATTGATTCGGTCATGGCAAACTGGATGTCTTTTGTTTTGTATTCATTGAACCGCTCCATTAAGAAAATCGAATAATCGACTCCGAGCGCCATTAATATGACAAATCCAAAGAATGGTACAGCCCAGTTAATGCCTGGATATCCGAAGAAATGGGTGAAAATAAATTCTGTTACACCGATTGCTGTAAAGTAAGTCAATATGAGCGAACCTACCAAGTACAGCGGCATGACAAGCGAACGGAACAGGATCACCAAAATAAGGAAAATACCAATCATCATGTAAAGCACTGTCTTATTGAAATCTTGGTCTGACAGTTGTTTTAGATCAGCATTCATACTTGATACACCTGAGACGCCAAATGACGCATCTTTTAGGTTTGTTTCAGGAAGTGCCCGCTCGACAGAAGCTTCTACTTGTTTTATCGTCGACAAGGCGTCATTGCCATATGGATTATTTTCTAAAATAACATCAATCTTTGTCATCTTGTGATCATCTGACATATATGAATCAAAAACTTGCTTGAAAGCTTTATTTTTCAGGACGTCTTTTGGAATAAACCAGCCAGCCATATCTTGATCTGGTGCATTTTTCAATTCATCTAAGTAGTCACCTGCACCCATTAAGCCGCTTGAAATTTTCTCCAGCCCATCTACACTTTTGTTCAGGCCGTCTGTCAGCTTGGTCAGGTTATCCCCAAAGCCGCCAATCTTTTCTTTCATTTGCTTTTGGCCATTAATGATGTCGCCCGCTCCATTTGCAAGCTTTGGCATATTATCAGCTAATTGTCCTTGACCTTTAGACGTTTGATCCAGTCCAGTTTCAACTGCGTCTAAACCAGCAATGAGCTCATCGATTTGATTCGTCAAGACTTTTTGCTGCTCAGAGGCTTTTGCGATAAAGGCATCAGCTGCTTCAAGCTGCTTTCTAGCTTCTTTCGCTTGTTTTGCGTAGCTGTCTGCTTGTTTAGCCCCTTCTTGCAAGGTCGCAGAGAGTTCATTGTACGAAGCTTTGATCGCTTGATACGATTGATTTTCTTTTACTTGCGGGATTTGCTTTTCAAGTGTACTAAATTGGGTATTTGCTTGTTTGATTAACGCTTTTACATCTGCTGCGGCAGAGGATGACGTATCCACTTGCGCTAATGCCGCCTTTAATTCTTTGGAAATGCTTTTATACAGCGAAACTTGCTGATTCACTTGTGCGACTTGAGCCGTTAGCTCCTTTTTCGCACCTTTGATTTCCTCTTTAATGGCTGCTACACCTTTTTTGTTTTGATCGATGCCGTTTTGTAATTTTTTTAATGATTTTTCAACATCTTGTATCCCTGTTTGCACTGATTCTGTGCCAGAAATCAGCTGGTTAATGCCTTTTCCAGATGACTTGATTTGCGGCGTTTGTTTCTCAATGGATTGACTCATTGTCGTTAGTGCATCTTGGATGTTTTTCAAGCCTTCATTGCTTTTATCAAGTCCTGTGTTCAGTTCTTTGGCTTGTGATTTCACATACAGATCACTCAGCCCTTTACCGACAGGACGGGTAGCACTTCTGACTTTACTGACGCCATCTGTTTGTTCAATCGCACGGCTGAGTTTTTCGATGGCAATCAGCCCTTCATTGTTGTCTAAAACGTCAGATGATTTCACGACCACTGTTGCAGGGAGTGCTTCACCCGGTCCAAACTTGTCAGAAATGGTATTGAAGGCGTTGACCGATTCGTATTTATTACCAATTTCGTCCAAGTTGTTATATGAAAGGGTTCCTTTATACATGAGAATTGGCGGAAGCGTAATGATACCTACGATTAATAAGCTGAAAAGCGGCTTTTTGAATGAAAAGCGGCCTGCCGTTTCCCACATTTTTGACTGCGGGTGGGCAATATCGCCTTTAATCGGCCAAAATAACACTTTTCCTAAAACCGCCATAAAGAACGGTACAATTGTGAGAAGGGCCACAATGAGCACAGCAACCCCAACTGCTACTGCTACGGCTGATTTATAAAGCTGAAATTGTGCGAGACCAATACATGTAAAACCGATCAGAACCGCAATTCCGCTGAATAAGACGGTCTTTCCTGCTGTTTTATACGTAATTAGAATCGCTTCAATTTTATCTTTACCGTGTGCGATCTCTTCCTTAAAGCGGCTGAGAAGCAGTATGCAGTAGTCCGTTCCAATTCCAAACATGATCGCGACCATAAAGATCTGAGTAAAGGTCGAAAGCGGGAAGTCTACATATTTCACTAAATAAGCCACGATCGATTGACTCACCAAGTAAGAAAGTGCCACTGCGACTAACGGAACGAAAGGCGCCACAGCTGACCTAAAGACAAGAACAAGGACGACGAGAATAAACCCAATCGTAATGAACTCTGTTTTCTTCAAGCCTTCCTGCGAACTAGTGATGACATCATCATCAATTAACGGCTGCCCTGTCATTTCAAATTTCAGGTTTAAGCTTTTCAGCTTTTCATTGACTCTTTCTTTAAAGTCGGATGCTTTGATTTTGTTTGAGTCATATGTAACTGGAACAAGGAGCGTCGTTTGATCTTTTGAGAGCATTTGTTTTTTAATATCTTTATTCGCTTCAAAATAAGAAGTGATATCCTCTACGTGGAGATCTTGATCCTTTTCTAAAATGTCCATTGCCTTTTTTAAAGATGTTTCTCTTTCTTTCACAATGTTCTTTTCTTGAAAGACAATGACGATTGATTTTTCTGTATCACCACTGTCAGACATTTTCTTTAATAACTGATCGGCGTATGAAGATGGGTAGCCGTCTGGCACAGAAATTTGCCCTTTTTCTTTTGTTAATTGCGCCATATTAGGAGCGGTGATAAGTAATACTGCCGCTAATACGACCCACAGGATCGTGATCAGCCATCTACCCTTTATAATTGCTCTCATTAGTACTTTGTGCCTCCTCTTCGATGATCACTTGATAGATCTTTTCATATGTTTGAATAAATGATTCCATTTCCTTTTCTTCCAGCTTTTCAAAGTAAGATCGAACGAGATCCTGGAGCTGCTTTTCCATTCGGCTGACCACATCTTTGCCCTCTGGCGTGACGTACAGGTGAACATTTCTTCTGTCAGCTTGATCATGTTCACGAAAAATATAGTTTTTCGTAAAAAGACGGTTGGTCATGGATGTTACAGCACTTTTGTTCACATTACTTACAGCCGCAAGATCCGTTGATGTACACCCAGGATGTAAATTGATGTATCGAAGCGAGTAATACTGATCAAGTGTCAGCTCTTTATCAAGCTTTTCGGTGATCATACTCGATACTTTTTTCTCCATCATGAGATAGACGTCTGCATACCTCTGAATGAGCTGTGCAATTTTATTTTGTTCCATATGATGCTCCTTTTTAGTTTAAGTGTTTAACTATTAAAGAGTTTAACTAATAGACAAAACAATTGTCAATCAATATCCCTCCGAATAAAGTGCTTTTTTCAATGAAACATAAAAAAGACAAACTCTGTTGACCTGAGTTTGTCTTTTTAAATTTATTTTGTTTTTGGGACGACTTTGAAAACAGACATCCGTTCTTCATCAATTTCTTCATCTAAAATTTGCTGAATATCAGCTAATTGAATTTGTTCTAGCATTGTGACGACATCAAATAAGCTCATATCTAAAAATGCATATCGAGTAAATTGGTTCGCAATGTATTCTGGAGAATTCATGGCTTTTAAAAAGCTACCGATTTTTTTCTTGCGTGCAAGCTCAATTTTCTCTTCTGTGATGAGGCTTTTTGCTTGAAGAAGGGTTTCTTTTAATACTTTTGCGAGTTGATCAGGATCATTTGTATCCCCGCCAACTGAAGTGAATCCAAAACCGCCTTCTTCGGTATAATCGTAGCTGAATGTTTCATCAATTAAGCCTTTTTCATACATCTGTTCATATTGTAAGGAGCTTTTGCCAAACAGCGTCTCTAAAATGAGATTCATCCCAAGCTCATGCTTTAGCAGCTGGTTTCCTTTTTTATGCGGATTCTTTGTTTTCAAACCGAACATACATTTAGAGCCTTGTACGTTCATTGGGAGTTCGTATTCTTTCCGGTACACACCTTCAGGCTCATTGATGTCTTTTCGTTTGATCTCTGGCTGGTCTGTAAATGGCTTTTTCGCCTGGTTCGCTCTGACTTGATCTAAAATTTGCTTCGGATCAACCGGACCGACAACGAATAGAAGCATATTGCTCGGGTGATAGAACGTTTCATAGCATTCATATAAATGATCTTTTGTAATAGGGGCAATGCTTTCTACTGTTCCAGCAATATCAATTCTCACAGGATGCTCTTGATATAAATTTTCAATCAGACCAAAGAATAAACGCCAGTCTGGATTGTCATCATACATATTAATTTCTTGCCCAATGATACCCTTTTCTTTTTCGACTGTTTTTTCAGTAAAATAAGGCTCTTGAACAAAATCAATGAGTGTCTCAAGGTTTTGTTCGACATTTGAGGTGCTTGAGAATAAATAAGCCGTTCTTGTAAACGTTGTAAAAGCGTTTGCGGATGCTCCTTGTTTACTAAAAGTATGAAACACGTCTCCATCTTCTTTTTCAAACAGCTTATGCTCTAAGAAATGCGCAATACCGTCAGGCACTCGAATCATGTCTTCTTTGCCAAGCGGCACAAATTCGTTATCGACAGAGCCATATTTTGTTGTAAAGGTCGCATAGGTTTTGTTAAACCCTTGCTTTGGCAGCACATAGACGTCAAGTCCGCTTTCCATTTTTTCGTGATAGACCGTTTCTTGCAGCTGATCGAATTGAATTGTTTTCACTGTCATGAAGCACCCTCCGTTCCTTTAAGAAAATAGGTCGTATCCCATTCAATTTTCTGACCCACTTTGATGATGTCCTCTTTTGTCACGCGGTCTAATGCTTCTAAAAAGGAATCAAGGGTTTCCCCAGTTGGCACAACGGCATGCTGATACAAATATTCTGCTGTCCCATAAGACGTATCAATCGTTTCAAGCAGCTGGTTTTTGACGACTGCTTTTGTTTGATCAATTGCTTCATCTGAAAAATCACCTTTTTGCATCGCTTCAAATTGTTCTTTGATGATGTCCACTGCCTGCTGATAGTTGCCGACTTCAATTCCTGACATGACCATCATCAAGCCTTTAAAGCTCTCAAGTCTTGACACAGCATAGTACGCAAGACTTGCTTTTTCACGGACATTGATGAATAGCTTAGAATGCGAGAAACCGCCGAATATGCCATTAAACAAATGCAGCGCCGGATAATCTTTATCTGCAATTGTTGTATGTGTACGAAAGCCGATATTCAGCTTGCCTTGTTTCACGTCCTCTTCATCAATGACTTCTTTTGGTTCATTTTGAGGTCTTGTTGATTCAACCTGCTGTTTGACTGGTTCTCTCTCACTTGTTTTAAAGTATTGGGAGACCATTCGGCTGATGTCTTGTTCGTCAACATCTCCGACAACATAAAGATCAAGCTGGTTTGATGAAAGCGCATGCTCATAAGCTTCAAAGAGCGAGTGAGCTGTGATGGCGTCGATGTCTTCCATTTCACCATTGACGTGCAATGCATATGGTTCACCTTTACACATTTCCTGCACGAGTCTTAAATTCGAATAACGCATTTTGTCATCATAAACTGCCTGAATTCGCTGTTTTAAAGTGCGTTTTTCTTGATCCACATATAATTGACTAAACACCCCATCTTCAACATACGGGTGGAATAATAGGTCAGATAGTAAGGCAATCCCTTTTTCTAGTAAAGGAGTTTGATCCTTTAAATATTTTTCATTCGCCATTTCTAGGCGGAAGGTAATGATGTGATTCTCACCTTTTTTCGCCATGTCGGCGGAAACAGTTGCTCCATAAAGCTCATCAAAATAGGCACGCAATGCTCCTGTTTTCGGCATTTTTTCTGTTCCTCTTAACAGCACATGCGGGAAAAGAGAACGCATGGTGACGTCATCTTTGGATAGCGGTGCAAGCATTTTAAAAAGAATTGTCACAGTTTTAAATTTTTCTGTTTTGACAATATGAGTATGAAGACCAGGTGTGTCCAGTGTCTTCTCTTGTAAGTACGTCATGAGAAACCTCCTTTGTTCATCCTATTTATTATGTATTAGAACATAGCTGATATATACGTGAAACAGCCATTTAATAGACATTATATCAATCAGAGGAAAGGATAGGAAATAAAAACGCCTCTGCTCATAGCAGAGACGCGAGTGGTTATTTCATTCTAAACGGCCACCAATTCCATTTTCCGAAAATCCGAACCATGACCGGAATAAAGAGCGGTAATACAACAAAAGCATATAATAAAAGTCCAATGAGTACGACCGTTGCAATTTCAACAAGTGATAATACTCCCGATGGCAGCATAGCGGCAAACGTACCCGCTAAAATGGCCACTGCAGAAATAATAACAGAACCCATATTTCTCATCGCTGATATCATGGATGCTTGTACATGCTCTCCCTTCCATTCATTAAAACGATCCATGAGGAAGATGGAATAATCGATCCCGAGCGTCACAAGAATGACAAAGCTGAAAAATGGGACAGCCCAGCTGACACCATCGTAGCCAAAAAATGTTTTAAAGATCCATTCTGTTAACCCGATTGATGTAAAATACGTTAAAATCAATGAAAGTGTTAAGTATATCGGCATGACGATTGACCGTAATAAAATAATTAAAATAATAAAAATACCAATTAACATAAAGATAACAGTTCGAATAAAGTCACCGTCAGACGTTTCTTTTAAGTCCACATTTAAGCTTGAGATACCAGATACACCGTATTTGGCATTTTTGAGTCCACTTACAGGTAAATATTGATCGAGGGTTTCCTCAATTTTTGCGACACCTTTCATCGCTTCATTGCTGTATGGATTCACATTTAAGATGACTTCAAAAGTCGTTAATTTACGATCTGGAGACATATACGTATGAAAGATTTGCTTAAATTCTTGACGTTTCAGCACTTCTTCTGGAATAAACCAGCCCGTTACTTCTTCATCAGGCGCTTGCTGAAGCTGCTTTAAGTAGCCGTCAGCCTCGGTGAAGCCGCTTTTGACCTGCTCAAGCCCTTCAATACTTTCATCTAATCCATCTGTTAATAATGTGAGTTTTGATGAAAGCTGGCTAAATCCTTTTTTGATGGATTTTTGACCGTCTGTCAGTTGATCTGCACCATCTTCAATTTTAGGCATTTCTTTAATCAATTGTTTTTGGCCCTTATTTGTTTGGTCAAGACCGTCATAAATTTGATCAAGCCCATCCATGAGTGATTGCACTTGGCGTTTTACTTCTTTCTGCTTTCTTGATAAGGTTTGAATCACTTGATCTGCCTGCTTGATCTTTTGCTTAAAGTGAGAGGCTTCCTCTTCATATACACTCATTTGATCCCCTGCTTGATCAAGCATTCCTTTTGTTTCTTTGAATACTTTCTTGATTTCTTTATATTCATCCATGTCTTTTACTTCTGGAAGACGATTTTCTAGTGCTTCAAATGATAGATTTTCATAAGATTTTTTTACTTTCTTAATGGTTGTCATCAGCTGCTCATTCGATTTCGCATGGCGTTCCAGTGTATTCACCATTCGCTCAAGCTCTTGAAGCATCGCTTCGCTGCTGCGATATTCTTGCTCTAATTCTTTTTTCGCTTCTTTGATTTCACTTCGAATGGTGCCGACGCCATCTTTACTGCGCCTCACCCCATCTTCTAAAGAGATAAGGGATTCCCTGACTTCGCCAATACCGCTTTTGATTGCTTTTGTTCCGTCAATCAGTTGGTCAATACCTTGAGCGGATTCTTCAATTTTTGGTTTTTGTTTGAGAAGGGCGAGATTTGTTTCGGTCAAGCCATCTGAAATTTTCCCGATTCCTTCATGACCTTTTCCAAGTTCTCCTCCCAGCTCTTTCGCTTGAGAGGTGACATAAAGCTGACTCAGACCGTCTCCAACAGGACGCGTGACACTGCGGACTGTTTTGACTTCGTCAATGTCATTTAATTTACGAGTCAGTTTTTCAATCATAACAATCTTTTCTTGATTATCTAGCTTATGATCATTTTCGACAAGCACATTCAGCGGCAAAGCTTCACCAAAACCAAATTGCTCTGATATCGTATTAAATGCAGACACCGACTCATACTTATTCCCAATTTCATTTAAACTGTTATAAGAAAGGGTACCGTCGTACATCAAAATAGGAGGCACCGTAATAAGTGCGACTAAACCTAAGCTGATCAGCGGCCTTTTAAATGAAAAACGCCCAGCCCATTCCCACATTTTACTTTGCGGGTGCCGAATGTTTTCTCTTTTAGATGGCCAGAATAGAGATTTTCCGAAAACTGACATAAAAAAGGGAACGATAGTGACAAGGGCAATCAGCAGAATACCCACTCCAACGGCAACACTTACGGCTGATTGATACAATTGGAATTTAGCAAATCCAATACTTGAGAAGCCGACTAACACGGCTAAGCCGCTGAAAAATACCGTTTTCCCTGCACATTGATACGTGACGATAATCGACTCTTTGACATCACGGCCTTGACCGATCTCCTCTTTAAAACGGCTTAACAGCAAGATGCAATAATCTGTTCCAATACCGAACATAATGGCTACCATAAAAATCTGAGTAAAATTAGATAGAGGAAATTGCGTATATTCTACGAGAAAAGCCACAATACACCGGCTGACAGCGTAAGAAATGCCTATCGTAATGAGCGGAACAACAGGTGCCAATATCGATCTGAAAACAATTATTAAAATAAAGAAAATAAAAATCATCGTAATAAGTTCAGTTTTCTTCAGACCTTGTTGAGAGCTTTGAATGACATCTGAATCCACAAATTTTTGACCCGTTATTTCATATGAGACATGATAGGGCTTTAAAACTTCCTCAATTTGTTCTTTAATCTTCACAGCTTTTGTTTCGTAGTGGTCGAATTTGAATGGAACAAGAAGTGTACTTTTATCCTTTGATAAAAGTTGTTTTTGAATGTCCGGATCTACATGAAAATACGAAGTAATTCCGTCAATGTGGAGTTCTGGGGCATGTGTCATGAGTGCAGCTAAAGCTTTTTTTAATTCCTGCTCTTTCGCAGGGAACAGATGTTGTTCGGAGAATACAAGCACACCTGTATCTTTTTTCCCGTTCTTATCTGACAGCTTATCCAATAGGTGGAGTGCCTCAGCTGTTGGTGTCCCCTCCGGAACCTTTAATTGCCCTTTTTCTCTTGTTAATTCCTCTAAATCGGGCGCAGTAATAAACAGAATCACAGCTGTTATCATCCACACCACTAATACAATCCATCTTGCTTTAATTATTTGCAACATAGCTGCTTCAAGCTCCTTCTAGTTCATCAATCAATTTGCTGTATTTGAGCGTGTCTGAAGTGCTGACTGCGTCTCCTTCAAATGGCAGGATGACCTATTCAATTGTCCTTTCGTGTTGAAGAAACATATCTCCATCATCAGCACGCGAGCTCAATTTCTGCCTAAAGAAAGACAGAAAATGAATGTTTTTGAACACCTCCAATTTGGGATAATTTAAAAGATATTACTATACATTAGTTTAACTATCAAAATTTTACATGTCAATTTATAAAAAAGAAAAAAGATGGCAAAATACCATCTTTTTTCTATATTTAAACCGTTTTCAATTGTTCACTCTCATCCTCTTCATCTGGCTGGATGAAAAAGAGGACCAAAAATAGTGAAATGAGACTGCAAATGGTCGAGAGAATGAAAACAATGGAGTCCCCTTTATCCATGAGATAGGCAAAAATCGGAGGTCCTAAAGCAACACCGATAAAACGCATACTGCTATAAAATGACGTAATGGTACCGCACTGCTCTTTTTCAATTCCTTCTGTAATCAGTGCATCAAGTGAAGGCAGGACAATACCGATTCCGACACCGCCAATGCTTAAACAGATAAACAATACGTAAAAGCTGTGATTCCACCATAAAAAAATATAAGAAAGTGATAACAAGGCCATCCCTGCGATTAAAAAGATTCTCATTTTTCCTTTTTCTTTTCCAATCGTTTTTCCAGCAATGTAGGAACTGATTGATAGAAAAAGGAGCGGAATACTCAGCAGGAGCCCTTTTTTCACGCCCTTTATTTGATAAGCCGCCTCTAGGTTATCGGATAAGTAAAAAAGCACACCAAAAAGAAGAAACATAATAAAACCGCCAATAGCAAAAATGGCATAAAGCCAACGTCCCTCATGCTTAAAAATGGTCTTTGTTGATTTTAAAAATTCTTTAAATGTAGGCGGGTCCTCCTCTTTTTTCGCCGACTCTACCATGAACAGCACCATGAGAAAGCTGATAATCGAAAAGAACGGAATGAACCAAAACGGCACAAACCAAAACCATGAAGCAAGAAGTGCTCCAATAATTGGGCTTAGTACCTTTCCCGCTGTGTTAGAGGTTTCAATGGCGCCAAGTCCTGCACTTACCTCTTCATCATCATGAAACAAATCTCCTATAAACGGCATAACGACAGGTGCGGCTCCAGCTGAACCAACACCTTGAAGGACCCTGCCAAACAGAATCCACATATAAGGTTCTTTCATGATCGTTGAGGCGACTGCTGCCACAGCCCCTCCAAGTCCGGCGATTAAAAGACACGGCAGCAGTACCTTTTTTCGCCCAATCCGGTCTGATAAGTAACCAGCGATTGGAATACATAAGATTGCTACAACCGAATATACCGTAATAATGAGAGAGACTTGAAAGGAAGTGATCGAGAGTTTCTTTTCTATCTCTGGCAATACTGGTATTAACATCGAGTTCCCTAGTGTCATGATTAGAGGCACTGATGATAATGCAATGATATTCTTTTTACTGACTGTTTTCTCGCCCAACATCATTCACCCAATTCTATATACTGTTACGTAATAGTGTGGCAAGTTTGACGAGTTTTATGTATGAGCATACAAAAAGCAGCCGCCTATGAAAGCGACTGCTTATTAAAATCGTTTGCGTATGACATGAAAGCTGAATTTATCCGCTCGAAAATAATTGAGGGAGTATAAGACCGGCTGATCATCCTGATCATAGTGCATTTGTTTTAGCAATAATAGCGCCGTTTCAGGGTCACACTCTAGAATGGGTGAGGCCTGATCGTGGTAGCCAATTGGTTCGATGTCAGCAACTGCATATTTAATCCCGCTGTGCGGTTCTCTTCCAAACAGCTCAAAAAGAGACTCTTCTTCATGTGTAAAAGAAGCGGGAAGATGTTTGACCGGAATTTTATCTAAACAATAAACAACTGGCTGTCCATCTGCCGTTCGAACGCGTTCCATTGAAAAAATCCCATCAGATTCATCACACTGAAAACGAATGACATCATTCTCTGTTGGCTCCCCTTCTTGCGAGGATAAAAAGATGGTGCCAGGCGTCATATTGACCTGCTCAATCATTTTCGTGACACTTGTCAGCTGTTCTATCCCTGTCGAAAAAAGTGGTCTTGAATTGACGAAAGTCCCCACACCATGCCTTCTAATTAAATACTTCTCTTCTTCTAATATACGAAGGGCTTCACGCAGTGTCGCTCTGCTCACACCTAAAAGCTTTGAGAGCTCAAACTCAGAAGGTAGCTTTTCTTTTTCGGCATATACACCTGTTTGAATATCTTCTTTAATACGGTCAATCACTTTCAAATATAAATGGCGATTGTCTGTTTTGGTCGACATGTTTTCCCTCCGTCTAATCAATGCAAATGATAAGATGAGAAATCTCTATTCCGAGATAAGTTGAACATAACTATATCATGTTTTTGCAAATAAATAAATAGTCTGACATCCAGTTAACATAATCATACTATCGTTTACTATTTTTTCAGGAAAGCTCTCTTCACTTATGAAGAGAGCTCGTCATATTGTTCTTTTGAGAGGAGAACCTCTCTCGGTTTACTTCCTTCATATGGGCCTACTACGCCACGCTCTTCCATTGCGTCAATGAGACGTGCTGCCCGGGTATAACCGATGCGGAATCTTCTTTGCAGCATAGAAACAGAAGCCGTCTGCATGCCAATGATCAATTCAACTGCTTCATCATATAGATCATCTTCCACAGCTGCAAGCTGATCCTGCGTTTCTTCGCTTGGAATCATTTCCTCTTGGTATTGTGCTTTTTGCTGTGTGATCACATGATCAACAACATGTTCCACTTCTTCATCTGATAAAAAGGCGCCTTGCACACGAACCGGCTTGTTTGCACCAACTGGTAAAAACAGCATGTCCCCTCTGCCCAGCAGCTTTTCTGCGCCTCCCATATCAAGGATCGTCCTTGAATCTGTTTGTGAAGATACGCTAAAGGCAATGCGGGACGGGATGTTGGCTTTAATGACACCTGTAATGACATCGACAGAAGGTCTTTGTGTAGCGATAATCAAATGAATTCCCGCAGCACGTGCCATTTGAGAAAGTCTTGTAATAGAATCTTCCACATCAGAGGAAGCGACCATCATTAAATCTGCAAGCTCGTCTACAATGACAACAATATAAGGTAGTTCTGGCTGTTTCGCTTCTTCTGTTTGGTTCATTCGTTTAATGTAATCATTGTACCCTTCAATATTTCTTGTCCCCGTATGAGAAAACAATTCATAGCGGCGTTCCATTTCGCTGACTACTTTTTTAAGTGCCTGCGAGGCTTTCTTAGGGTCTGTTACGACAGGCGCCAAAAGGTGCGGAATGCCGTTATATACATTTAATTCAACCATTTTCGGATCAATCATCATCATTTTCACTTCATGAGGCTTCGCTCTCATGAGAATGCTTGTGATAATACCATTGATACACACACTTTTTCCGCTTCCAGTCGAACCTGCTACAAGCAAATGCGGCATTTTGTTCATTTCAGCAAGCACGGCTTCTCCCGAGATATTGCGGCCTAGTCCAATGAGGAGCTTGGCATTTGGACGGTCATTTTGCTTCGATTCTAATACCTCTTTTAATGAAACCATGGCAATTTCTGCATTCGGAACTTCAATGCCGATGGCTGATTTACCAGGAATCGGCGCCTCAATTCGTATGTCCTTTGCCGCGAGTGCAAGGGCTAAATCATCACTTAGATTGACGATTTTGCTGACCTTCACACCGACATCTGGATATACTTCATATTTGGTCACAGCTGGACCTAAATGAACCTGTGTGACTTTTGCTTTCACACCAAAGCTTTGAAATGTTTTTTCAAGCTTTCTTGCATTTTCATATATATTTTTCTTATCTGTTTGCTGGCCTGAATGCTGGGGCTCTGCCAAAATATCAAGTGACGGCAATTCGTAATCTTTGTTTTCTAGTTCAGTAAACGTCATCGGCGGCGCCTCTTTTGGTTCATCGGCTGTTTCTGATTGAACTGGTGCACTTGGCACAGATTCTTGAAGAGGATCTGTCTCTTTTGCCGCCTGCTTTTTTTGAACCGGCGGAGTGAGAATGTCATCTCTGTCTGCAAAGCTTGAAATAATCGGCTGGCTATTATCAGAAGACGGCGTTTCCTCTTCGATCAAGATCAGATCATCCTCGTCTTCTTCTTGAATGCGTGAACGTTTTTTCTTTTCACTTGTTTTCTGAGAGGAGGCGCTCTTTTTCGCCTGCCTGATTCCTTTCATATCTTCAACAAACGCTTTCCACTGCTTCACCATAAATTGTGATACAGGAATCGTCACTTTTTTCACCATTTCCTGAAGGGATCTGTTTGTAATCAGGACAATTCCAATCAGCATCAGAACAATCGCCATGATTTGCGAGCCTGCTTGCGCAAATAAGAAATAAGAAGCAGCAAACAAGACGGCTCCGATCATGCCGCCCCCTAAATCAGGCGACCCTGTTTCACCTTTCATATCCATCAAGAAGAGCTCAAATGTATTTCTAATCACACTTTGAGAGCCAATGACGCCAGCAGATGAAAGATGCTGAAAGAGCTTCACATGTGACAAAAGCAAGATACTCGCAATGATGCAGTAGAGACCTGCTTTTCTTCTCGTCAAAATATCTGGGATCTGTTTTTTCCAGAAAATCGTCACACCAAAAAGAAATAATCCGATAAGGCAGAGAATGAACCATTCACCTGCAAAGAATCGGAATAGATGTACAAAGGTTTGTCCAACAACGCCCAGCTGTAAAATGGCAATGATCGCTATGGCAATACAGACTAACCCATTTAATTCATATTTCAGTTTTAGCTGTTTATTTTGTTTTTTTCTCGTTTTCCGTTTTCTCTTTTTAGCCATACTCATCACCTTACTACGAAAGAAAATATAACCTACCGAAAGATCAGAAAGAAAGCAGCCTGGTTTTGGCTGCATCTTGTTGTAAGTTTTCCCTTTATTATAGCATAGAATCATTCATATGAGTCGGTTTGATTGGTGCCTAAATGTAACTTCAATCGCTTGCCTGGTGCAAGCTCTTGATTGAGAAAATCCATTGGATTGGTACTCATGACTTGAACGATTTCTGCTTCATCTTCTTTCATTTCAACCATCACTGGCACACCTTGAATATTTACTTGCTGTAGTTTACGTTCTCCCTGTTCCTCAGCGTAAATGGCTTCATATGGCATAGGCGTATATAAAATCATTGGATCAGCCCCTCGTTTTGAGATGCCCTGTCTCCGATCAGTTCGTTCAACTTTTTAATCGCTTGTCCTACGCCGCCAACTTCATTCATGAGTCCGTATTCCGCTGCTTCATGACCAACGACATTTGTTCCGATATCCCTTGTCAAATTGCCTTTTGAGAACATGAGCTCTTTAAACTTCTCTTCTGTAATGTTGGAGTGGCTTGTGACAAAGTTAATGACTCTTTCCTGCATTTTATCTAAGTATTCAAAGGTTTGCGGAACGCCAATCACAAGACCTGTTAACCGCACAGGATGAATCGTCATTGTGGCTGTTTCTGCAATATACGAATAGTCACACGATACAGCAATCGGGACACCTATAGAGTGGCCGCCGCCAAGCACAATCGAGACAGTTGGTTTCGATAAAGAAGCAAGCATTTCTGCAATCGCAAGTCCCGCTTCAACATCTCCTCCTACTGTATTTAAGATGATCAAAAGGCCCTCTATTTTAGGGTTTTGTTCAACTGCTACGATTTGTGGAATGACATGTTCGTATTTGGTTGTTTTATTTTGCGGTGGAAGCTGCATATGGCCTTCAATTTGTCCAATAATGGTGAGGCAATGGATATTTGTATCTTGCGGCAGCTGCGGAACGGCTGTTTCACCAAGCTGCTGTATTTTGCTCATAATGCTATCTTTTTCTTCTGGCTTTCGCTCAGGCTGCTGTTCATTCTTTTCGTCCATTTGTCTCCATCCTTTCATCAAACTCTTCTCCTATTATGAACAAGTAGGCCATATTCCATCCGCATTCCTCACGCCACATCAAAAAAGCCCAAAGAGCTTATGCTCCTTGGGCTTAGCGTGTAGACAAACCCTCGCATTCGTTGTCAGTCCTGCGCTTCGGTGCTCGTCCTTTCTAGACTGCAAAGGTTTTCTATCACGCTAAAAAGAAGACAAAGTGCTAAAATAAAGTTCATTTTAGCACTTTGTCAACAATCTAAAGCCCAAAGAGCTAATACTCTTTGGGCTTTTCTCATCACACTTCCATAATAATTGGAATGATCATCGGCTTACGTTTTGTTTTTTCATATAGGAATTGATTGAGTACATCGCGCATGGATTGTTTCAGTGTTGACCATTCAACAATTGAATTTTCCGTTTGCTCTTTGACAATCCCTTTGACCATTTCTGTTGCTTTCACAATGAGCTCTTCGGATTCTCTGACATAGACAAATCCTCTTGTGATGATTTCAGGTCCAGAAATTAATTGTTTCTTTTGTTTATCAAGCGTGATGACAACAATCAAGATGCCATCTTGAGACAATAGGCGTCTATCGCGCAGCACAATGTTTCCGATATCACCAACGCCAAGTCCATCGATCAAAATGTTTCCTTGGTGAACTTTTTCACCGATTTTGACATTCTGTCCTCTAAACTCAACAACATCTCCTTTATCAATCAAGAAAATGTCACTGCGTTTCATGCCTACTTCTTCAGCAATACGAGAATGTGCTTTTTGCATACGATATTCGCCATTCACCGGAATTAAATACTTCGGTTTTAGTAAGTTCAGCATCAGCTTTAACTCTTCTTGGCAGCCATGTCCAGATACATGCACTCGTTTTTGCGCAAAAATGACTTGTGCTCCGCTTCTTGTAAGGAAATCCACTGTTTTAGAGTATGTGAGTTCTTGTCCAGGAAGAGGTGTAGATGCAATCACAACCGTGTCATCTTTTTCAATATGAAGCTGTTTGTGATTTTGCTTCGCCATTTTTGTTAAAGCAGCAAGCGGCTCTCCGTGGCTTCCAGCGGTCAGGATGACCACATCGTTTTTCGCCATTTTCTTCACTTCTTGAACGGGTACAAATAATTCTTCGTCTGCTGTAACATAACCAAGCTTGATCGCCAGCTGAAGGGTTGTCATCATATTCTTCCCTGCAACGGCAAGCTTACGGCCATTTTGATTTGTTGCATTAATGATCTGCTGCACGCGGTTAATATTAGATGAAGACACAGCAACAATCACACGATTTTCAGCACTGTACATCGCATTTGAGATTTCGTCTTGGACGAGCGCCTCAGAAGGTGTATAGCCTGGTTTTTCAGCATTTGCACTGTCTGAAAGTAGTGCTAAAACGCCGTTGTTTCCAATTTTCGCAATCTCTCCGATGTCACAGGCTTGGTTAAGCGCTGGGGTTTGATCAAATTTAAAATCACCTGTGCATACGATTGAACCAAGAGAGGTTTTGAAGCTGATCCCAACTGAATCAGGGATGCTGTGATTCGTTCTAAAGAATGAGACTTTTGTTGTTTCAAAAGTAATGACTGATTTCGCATGTACCTCACGCAAATCAGCTTTTTGATTGAAGCCATACTGCTTTAATTTTTCTCGAAGTAACGCAAGGGTCAGCTTCGTTCCGTAGACTGGTACAGACAATTTGCTCAAGCAATGGAATACGCCTCCGATTGCTTCATCATGTCCGTGGGTAAGAAAAATTGCTTTCACCCGATCAGCACGTTCTGTTAAATAAGAGATATCAGGAATGACGACGTCAATGCCTAGCATTTCGTTTTCTGGATGCATTAAACCTGCATCTACCACGTATATGTCCGAATCAATCTCAATGACATATAGGTTTTTCCCGATTTCTCCAACGCCTCCGAGTGCAATAATTCTTACGTTCTCTGTATTTTTCTTTTTCAAAATTCTTATCCTCCTAGTCTCAAGCCCGTCCATCATCGCTTAATGCTATTATAACTGAATCTAATTTTAGAAAACAAGATGAAGTCACATTTTAAGAAAGTGTTTATGTATAAAAAACGGTCATACTCAGGGACATCTGAGAATGACCGCTTACGAAATCTTTTGTTTTGATCAGCTGTTTAAAACGCTGCTTAAATTCAGTCTCTCTTCTTCTGACAAAGGCAAAAGCGGAAGACGAACAGATCCGACGTCTAGTCCTTTCAGCTGAAGGGCTGTTTTGACAGGTGTTGGATTTGGCGCTGAGAAAAGCTGTTTCATGATCGGAAGCAGTTTTTGATGGATCAATGCTGCATTGGCTGTTTGGCCTGAAGCATAGCTTTTCAGCATTTGCTGCATATCTAGTCCTACGATATGAGACGCAACAGAGACAACTCCTTTTGCACCAACAGATACAGCCGGAAGTGTTAAGCTGTCGTCCCCTGAATAGACGTCGAAATCTTCTGGCGTCTCTGCAATGATTTTTGTCATGGCATCAAGATCGCCGCTTGCTTCTTTGATGGCAACAATGTTTGGTATTTGTGCAAGCTTAATTGTTGTTTCTGGTGCTAATGACGCAGCCGTTCTTCCTGGTACATTGTAAAGCATGACAGGAAGAGATGTAGACTCGGCAATTGCTTTAAAGTGTGCATACATGCCTTCCTGTGATGGCTTGTTGTAATAAGGTACGACAAGCATCACTGCATCAACGCCCGCTTCTTCTGCTTTTTTCGTTAGTTTGATAGACGCATTTGTATTATTACTGCCTGTTCCTGCAATGATTTTACAACGACCATTTGCTAATTTGACCGATTGCTGAAAAAGAGCAACTTTTTCTTCATTCGATAAAGTTGGCGATTCGCCTGTTGTCCCTGCAATGACTAAAGAGTCACTGCCGTTTTTTAACAAATAATCAATGAGAATTGATAGCTTTTGGAAATCGATGTTGCCCTTTTTATCAAAAGGTGTAATCATAGCTGTTGCGATATTTCCGAAATTCATTTTTTTCACCTCATCATGATTCAATCACATTTATCTTGAAAGTTCAAACACTTCATGCAGGGCATTGACAGCCGCTCTCATGTTTTCTTCGTTCACTAACACCCAAATGGTCGTATGACTGTCAGCCGATTGTAAAATCGGAATGTTTTGCTCAGATAGAGCCGATACAATTTTAGATGTGACACCCGGTACACCCATAATGCCTGCGCCAACAGCTGATACTTTCGCACAATTTGTTGTCACAATTGGCGTATAGCCAAGATCTTTTAGGATCGACGTTGCCTTTTCAGTCATTGCACCTGTCACTGTATACACAATTTCACTCGGTGTGATGTTGAAGAAGTCGACACTGATTTGTGCGTTTGCCATTGCTTTGAAAACCTCTGTTTGTACGCTGTACTGACCTTCTTTTGCAGGGACTTTGATTTGCGTCACATCATTGACATGTGCAATACCCGTAATGAGGCGGTCGTACACATCATGGCTCATTTTATCTGAGTAGTGTGATGTAACGAGTGTGCCCTCATCATCAGAGTATGTTGAACGCACCCTCATTGGTACTTTTGCCTGCATTGCAATTTCGACAGCTCTCGGGTGAATGACTTTTGCCCCTTGATATGCGAGGTTGCAAATTTCCGTATATGTCACGACTCTCAGCGGTTTTGCATTTTCAACAATGCGGGGATCTGCTGTCATAACGCCTTCTACATCTGTAAAAATATCAATAAAGTCTGCCTGCAATGCAGCACCTAAAGCAGCTGCGGACGTATCACTGCCACCTCGTCCGATTGTTGTCACGTCTCCATTTTTCGCAGCTCCCTGGAACCCAGCGACAACGACAACATCATGTTCAGACAGTGCTGCCTCCAGACGTTCGCACTTCATGTCAATAATTTTCGCACTTGTATGCTCCTTATCTGTCACAAAGCCCGCCTGAGCTCCAGTCATCGCTACAGCTTTTAGCCCGTTTTCATTCAGCATACTTGAAAACACAACAGCTGAGATATTCTCTCCGCAGGAAACAAGCAAGTCTTTTTCTCGATTTGTCATGTTCTGCGCGCTGCCGTAAAGCAGACTGAGCAGCGTATCTGTCGCATAGGGATCGCCTTTTCGTCCCATTGCAGAAACGACGACAACCGACTTATAGCCTTTCTCTTTTGCAGATAAGATATGTGCAAGTGCCCTTTTTCTACCTTGATCATCTTTGACAGATGTACCGCCAAATTTTTGGACAATTATTTTCACTGTTTTCACTCCAAGTTCATTCTGACGTAACAGAAGAGAGCAGGCGAAAGATGCCTAACTCTCTTCTGTTCGTCCTCATCATCCATTGAATGTTAAACTAATTTTAATGCTTTTAAGCTTTCTGCAATTTGAACAGAGTTCCATGCAGCGCCTTTAAGCAGGTTATCAGATACAATCCACATATGGAACCCGTTTGGACGGTCCAAATCTTTCCGAATGCGGCCGACAAATACGTCATTTTTCCCAACAGCATCTGCAGGCATTGGATAAATTTGCTGAGACGGATCATCTTGCAGCGTAATTCCCGGTGCATCTTTTAGAATTGATTTGAGGTCTTCCACTGTTGCATCATTTGATTCTAGTTCGACGTAGACAGATTCTGAATGACCTGTTTCAATTGGAAGTCTCACACATGTTGCCGCTACTTCCAGCTCTGGCATATGCATGATTTTTTTCGTTTCGTTGATCATTTTCATTTCTTCGAATGTATACCCATTGTCTTGGAATTTATCAATTTGCGGAATCGCATTAAATGCAATTTGATAAGGCATGACTTCTGGTTTTACATCTTCTTTATTTAAAATGGCTTGTGATTGGCTGTATAGTTCGTCAATGGCTTCATGTCCCGCACCTGATACTGCTTGATACGTAGAGACAATGACTTTTTTCATTCCATACGCCTGACGAAGCGGTTCTAATGCCGCTACCATTTGAATCGTTGAACAGTTAGGGTTTGCAATGATCCCTTGATGATCATGCAAATCTTTTTCGTTTACCTCTGGTACGACAAGAGGGATGTTTTCGTCCATACGAAAAGCACTAGTGTTGTCTACAACAATCGCACCTCGTTTGACTGCTTCAGGAGCTAGCGCCTTGGAAACATTTCCTCCAGCACTGAATAATGCAATGTTCACTCCTTCAAAGCTTTCAGGTGTTGCTTCCTGAACAGTGTACTCTTGACCTCTGAATGTCACTTTTGTTCCAGCAGAACGTTTTGAGGATAGTAGAGTAAGTGTATCCATTTCAAAATCTCTGTCAGCTAGTGTTTTTAACATTTGTTGACCGACAGCTCCAGTCGCTCCAACTACAGCTACATGCAATCCTCTTCCCATCAGTAAAACTCCTTCCGACCCATCCATGATTCTTTTCTTTCGGATGGCCATCCTATGACTTTTTACATTTTATTTTACCATAGAAAAGCAAGGCTTGAAGCATCTTTTTTGAATCTTTCATGATTTTCTAGTGAAACTATTATTCGTTTGGTCCAATTAAAATCGGCTGAATTTGTCTATGCTGGAGCGCCTCTTCTACTGTTTGAGATAGCAGATCCATGTTTGCGACCATCGAGGTCGGTTTTTTGAATGGATCATCCTGGCCAAATGGAATAAAGAAAATATTCTTTGTCGACATCAGTCTCATCAGATTTGTACCATTTAAGCCTAACGCATCGTTTGTTGAGATACCTAAAACAACAGGACGATGATTTCGAATGGTTGCTTTAGCAGCCATTAAAACAGGACTGTCTGTCATGGCATTTGCAAATTTCGCCATTGAGTTTCCAGTTAAAGGAGCAATGACCATACAATCAAGCGGCAGCTTAGGTCCGAGCGGTTCTGCTTTAACGATTGAGTCAATCGCCTTAAATCCAGTCAGCTTCTCAATCCGCTCAATCCACTCGGCTCCATCTCCAAATCTCGTATTCGTGCTCTGCACCGTGTACGACACCACTGGACGCACCTCTGCCCCTTCTTTTACAAGCGCTTCGATTTGCGGAAAAACAGCTTCATACGTACAGTGGGAACCTGTTAAACCAAAGCCGATTCTTTTCCCTTTTAATGATGTCATGATTCCATCCCCCTTTTTTCCTCCGCAAGTTCACATAAAAGCCCGGAAAGCACTTTTGCAATGATTTGTCCTGCTGTTTTTGGTGCAACAATCCCCGGGAGTCCTGGTGCAAGAAGTGCCTTTACTCCGTGCTTTTGTGCAAAGTCAAAGTCTGTTCCACCTGGGCGGGAGGCGATATCCAAAATGAGTGTCTTTGGTGTCATGCTGACGATGACAGATGAATCTAATACAAGGCTTGGAATGGTATTGATGATAATATCAACGTCCGTTACTTCTTCTTTTAACCGATCCATTGAAAATGGATGAAGCCCCATCTCAAAGACCCGCGCTAAATGTGCTGTGTCTGCCGCCCCTACTTTTACGTCTGCCCCTAGTGCCCGAAATGTGCGGGCAATCGTGAGTCCTGTTCTTCCAAGTCCGAGAACAGCGACATGAGACCCGTGAATTGTATAGTCCGTTTGCTGAATGGCCATCATGATAATCCCTTCAACTGTTGGAATAGAGTTATATATGGCAATATCATCTCGCTCAAACAGCTTCACAAGCTTCCGGTTCACCTGCTTTGCCAGATTGTCTAAGTACGTATTTGAAATACCTGAGTACAAGGTACAATGGGCAGGGGTTCTTTCTAAATATTTTGCTTCCAGCAAGACCTGCTCATTTGAGAAAACAGTAGCAACAACGCCTTCATCCGTTGCCCCTGATACCGGCAGGATCATACTGTCTACTTGTTCGAATGGAAGTTCAGACATTTTCAGCTTTTCAGCACCAATAAATCCATGATCCAGCTGATCAAATCCGACCAAAAACACTTTGGCATGCTGCTGTGACAACTTGCGAATAATTTCAAGCTGCCTTGCATCTCCCCCGATCACCGCAACCGTTAAACCGCTCAACATACTGACCGTTCACCTTCTTTATTTAAAAAAGTCTGTAATATTTTCTGAATCTCCCTTTCAGCATATGAGGAGAGGATTCAGCCTGTGAACGAATCAGAGAGAGAAAAGAAAAAGAGCACCCATTATTATGGGTGCTCTTTTTCTCCGTGCGGCTGAAGTTCTTCAGGCACATCGAGAATGATCATATCTGATCCTATTTTTTGAATGTGATTCCACGGGACGCGGATGTCATTTCCTTGTTTTCGAAAGCCAAACCACTTCACGGAAGGTATAATGAGTGCTGTAATTTGACCGTCCTGTTCATTGATTTCAAGGTCAGTTTGTCCAAGCACGCCAAGCCGCTCCGCTCTTTTAATATCGACAATCTCTTTTCCCGACAGTTCACTCAGCCTCAAAATCGCATCACTTCCCTTCCGTATCATATATGCAGCAGACAAGGAGAATAGACCGGATCTCTTTAATGACTCGTTTGGAGAGAAAGCTGCGTCCCTTTCATGTAGTGATCATGCCATAATTCCAAGTTGTAAAGCATCCAGACTTTTTGATCCGCTCCATTTTTGTTTTTCTGATTCGAATGATTTCGTAAAAATTGCTCTAGTGGCTTTCTTTGAAACAGTTCTGTTGCAAAGCTTTGTTGATCAAGAAGCTTCTCTTCGATTTCTTTCATCCTTTTGCCCATCCAATGATACACTGGAACCGGAAATCCCATTTTTCTTCTATATAATATACGCTTATCCACTGTTTGCTCCATTGTCTTTTTTAACATATATTTCGGAATGTCTTGTACCTCACTCGTTTTGAGACTCGACTGAAAAAATGCTTGCAGCCTGCTAGGCAGTCCTTTATAAGGAAGCTTATATTTGAAGGGCATGTCATTGACAAATTGGATGATGCGATGATCAAGAAATGGAACACGCGCTTCTAGTCCATGTGACATCGTCATCATATCAAGCCGGTCTAACAGATTAGGTAAATGAATCTGCTGAAATAAATAGAGGAGTTTATTTTCATACGACGCACCCTCCATCTTTTGAAAGCAACGGGCAATAAACTGGTTCATGTGCGAGTCAGGAGGATCAATTGAATCAGCGTGACGACTTAAAAGCTGCTCTTTTTCGCCAGCAGTAAACCATGCATACCTTTTTTTGTAATGATCCATCTCACCTTCAAGGTGGATCATTTGATGCACCTCGTGCTGAAAGGATGGTTCAAATAATACCTTCGAAAGGATGGAGGATAGTTTTCGGTTTTTTTGAAGCCATAAAATTTTCCGCCAATCTGCTGGACTCCTAAAGACACGTCCATAACCTGCAAACAATTCATCCGCTCCTTCACCACATAGAACTACCGTCACGTGCTTTTTTGCTTCCCGTGACATATGGTAAAAAGCGACTTCATGAGGAATAGAAAGGGGATGATCTCTTCGCTTCACAACTTCAGGCAATAATTGAAAGTACTCTTCTTCACTCATTCGATGTGAGTGAAGCTTGACATTGTATTGATCTGCCGCGAGTTTGGCATAGCTTTCTTCAGAAAAGCCTTCCTCTTCAAAGCTGGTCGAAAAACAATGAATATTCTCGTTTTTGTATTTGGACATCAAAGCGACAATCGAAGTCGAATCCACTCCCCCGCTCAAAAAAGCTCCCACAGGCACATCAGACATCATCTGTTTTTGCACACTATCTTGAATTAATTCAAACAATTCCTTTTGATAATAACGTTCTCCCCGATCGATCCCGTCAGCTGGGAGGGGATATTGCCAGTAGGTCTCTTTTGTGATGCCTGTTTCATCTATTCTCAAGATGACACCTGGGGGTAATTTTTGAATGCCTTGAAAAAAAGTCTGCTCGCCGATCGAATAACGGAAGGATAAATAACTAAGAACAGCGTCCGGCTCAATAGCAGTTTGTATGTCTGGATGCTGAAAAAGAGCCTTCATTTCCGAACCAAAAATAAGCCCTCCGCGGCATTCTGAAACATACAGCGGTTTAATCCCAGACCGGTCTCTAAACAAATAAAGTGCTTTCTTCTTTTTATCCCATATCGCAGCTGCGAACATTCCATTTAATTGCTCAACAAAGGAAATCCCGTATTCTTCATAGCCATGAACAAGCACTTCTGTATCTGTCTCTGTACGAAACAAATGGCCTTTATTCCATAATTTCTCTCTTAATTCTTTAAAATTATAAATCTCTCCATTTAGAATCACACATATAGAATCATCTTCATTTGTTATTGGCTGCGGCCCAGATTGAATATCAATAATGGAAAGCCGCGTATGAACCAGACCAACTGAGTCATCTTGATATACACCACTATCATCCGGTCCACGCACAGCAAGTGCGTTTTTCATCTTCAGTAGGATGTGAGGATCAAGTGGTGCTTGGTTAAAATGACAATAGCCTGCAATGCCGCACATAGACATGGCTCCCTTCCATTAATGATCTGACTGCTGAATCGTCATTGCGAAAATATGCATAAATGGATTATCTTGAAAGCGAATTTCATCAAAAACTACTTTTTGCGAAAAGGTGAGCGAATCAAGCCATAGGTTTGATGTCAAATGATGATTAATGCCGGATACCGTATGAATATAATCAAATGCATATGCCGCTCGATCATGAAATGCAGGTTCACGTTCAATCACATCCGTTAATGAAAGCCGAGTCTCACAGACAACGTACCCGTCTCGTAATAATGAAATCTCTTCGTAAAGATTGCCATTGGATGAACAGCCAACGACATGAAGCGCTTCTGCTTCAAGTGGCGGAAAACGAAGAGACTGTCCCTCTAATTCAATATTGTCTCCTTGATCTTGATATATGAACTGAAAAGGAATCCCTTCGATAATAGGATCTTGCACGTTCATGATTAACTCAGCCGGCAAAGAAGCTCCGCCAATTGTTAATTGGCCTTTGTCATATTCATTTTGATATGTGATGCCTCTGTTATTGACATAATCATGAAGAGAGAGAGTTTGATAGGTCTTCATTTTGAATCACCTCTTTTAGTTCTGTAAGCAGGCGGGTCTCCACTTCTAATGTTTTTTGAAACCGATTCGCCGTCCTGTCTATCATACTGCGAGGATTTTTACTGAGGCCTACTCTAGCCGTAAAATTGGCGAGCACTGTCCAGCTTTGATAAGCATCTTCAAACGCTTGAATAAGGGGATGTAAAAGCTCATTTTCATAAGAAGATAAGAATGTCACCATATGTTTTCTAGAGTTGGCCACATCCTTTAATCCTTCAAAATAAACATTGTCTAATAAATTTCCATTTTCATTGTCTTTGATACTATCAATATAATCCCTTTGAATGACTGTAATAGCACCTAGCCCTGTGACAGCTCCAGGCAAATCAAAATGCGGCGGTGCTCCTTCTAATATGGCTGCATGCTCCTTTAATATCACCAGCACATCCGGTTCTTTCTGAAGTTCCACATGTTTGATCCACTTATAACGATTCTCGGTTCGAGGTGTATGTTCATATACAGAGCGGGCAGCTTTCATCAAATGGTCTTTACTCAATGTGCCATGATAGGAGTAAGCATGGTCACTGACCACTGCATGATCATCATTTACCTCAAGTACTTCCAATGTGTGATACCCATGTTCTCTTTCGTAAAACGGACAGTACGGTAATTCAAATATATCTAAGGAGACAGAGACAGTCCCTCTGCTTGGATGCTGTTTAAACACACGGTTGATATACAGGTCTAATTCCTCTTCTGTGTAAAAAATTTCTTCTAAATGAATGCCATTATGATGGAGAATATCCTCGCGAAAATGTTTAAAGGAACCGATCAAAACAAACCCTTGGTCTTGAGGTCTATAAACAAGGCCTGCCTGCCTCCAAACCCTATCAATTTCAATCCCTTTTCTAAGAAGCATGGCTGCAATCGTTAATTGAGAACAGTTTAAATAATTGTTTCGGTAAATAGGTGCTGCAGTAGCCACATATGTCTCCTCCTTTTTCTTTTCATCATACCCAGCGATTTTTTAACGGGATAATGCCCAGCTCTTTTTTCGCAATCACTTCTTTTAATAAATCTTCAGAAGGGGGATGAAATTTTGCCGCTTTCACATCTCGGCTTAAACGTTCAAGCAACGATCCTTGCTGTAATGAAGAAAAACCCTCGACCTGAGAAGCTAGCTGCACGATTTCTTCTGCTGCTTGCGTCACAAAATGTTTTGTAATCAGCGTCTTCGTATACAGTTCACTTGAGTAATGATTTTGTTTCTTTTCTTGATCTGCTTGCTGAGCGCAAGCCATAAGCTGAGAATGTGCAACATCTAATTTAATTTTCATATCTGCTATACGAAATTGCTGGCCTGGTAAAAAGGCTGATTTTTTCTTAGAAATTCGATCATTTCTTTTATATGTCATACCGAGGGCATGTTCATATGCTGCTTTTGCAATGCCATAATAAACAGCTGTAACAGCTAGACGAAACCAATAGATTAAATTTTCAGTATCTTCTATTGCATAGCCTTCTCGACCGATGAGCTGATGATCGGGTATAAACACTTGGTCAAAATGAATGTGATGACTCATCGATGCTCTCATGCCCGAATAATTCCACGATTCCTCAATCGCAGCGCCTTCACTCGGTAATGTCATTAAGAGCGCAGTCATTCCATATTGAGATGTGCATGACGACGGCGCATACTGACAATAAATCGGTAAATATTTAATCCGTGGTGCACCAGTCACTGTGAATTTAGTTCCACTCACAAGATATCCGCCATCTGTTTTCTCTGCGGTAATGGTCGGAATCCCGTCCATTTGCTTACGCTGATAAATAAAAATCACATTCGGATCGCTAACAGAAGCGATTAGCTCTCCTGAACTCCGAATATCGTCAAAAACGACGGCCTGCTGCTCACTTGTAAGCACTTCAGAAAATGCACCAAGTGAATAGTAATGCATCGCCATAATGAGACCTGTTGATGCGCACCCTTTAGATATGTGTGACAAAAGAGTCACCGTTTCTTCAAATCCATATCCAAGACCCCCGTCTTGTTTCGGCATATTGGCGGCATGTAATCCACAATCGATCAGCTCGTCTAGATTTTGATGCGGGAACTGAAATTCGTCATCAAACTGACCCGCCCTTTCCGAAAATTGCATAACAAGACGATCAATCGTTTCTTGACGAAGCTTCGTCAGTGTCATATTCATCCCTCCTTTGTTTAAACAATAATCTATTTTGTTTCAATAAAAGATCATCCGGGGTCCCTCTATCTCGAATGACATAATCGTTTCCTTCAAACAAAAGCAGCTCTAGCGGAGAAGAATGACCTAAAAATAAGGTAGGGCTGTAGCAAAGTCCATAAGCCCCTGATTTCTCAATACAAAGAAGATCACCTACATCGCCTTGCGGAAGCTCTACCTGCCGGCCAATTAAGTCTTCAGGAGTACATAGTGGACCCACAATCGATTGTTTCACTACAGCCGAGGGCTTGCTAGAAGGTTTAATGAGCCGCATCGGATAATTATTGCGGAGCAGCCTGCCTCTAAACGTCATCGCTTGATGATGATGCATTCCTCCATCTGCAATTAAAAACGTCTGCCCTTTTGATTCTTTTACATATTGTATAGTTGTTAAATAAACACCACATTCCGCTAAAAGGAATCTCCCCATCTCAATAATAAACCTCGGAAATTCCAGCTCAGTTTCGTACGCTCGAATCAATTCCGCTACGTGTTGAAATAACCGTTCAGCATGAAGAGGTGTCTCATGCTGAAAATACGGAATTCCAAACCCGCCGCCTAAATCAACCATTTGGCATGTTAGTCCATATTCTTTTTTGATTCGAACAGCTGTATTGAGCGTGTATTCAAACGATGATAAAAGCGATGTTTCATCAAGAACCTGCGTTCCCAAATACATATGAATCCCTTTAAATACGAGAGAATGATCATACTTCTGAAATAGGTCAAATACGTCCTTCAGTTTGGATTCATCTATCCCAAATGGACTTGGAACTCCGCCCATTTTGATTTTTGCTCGTGACTCAATGGATTCAGGATTAATCCGAATGCCTACTGATGCCTGTTTATCCTGATGCTTTGCAGACTCAGCGATATAAATGAGCTCTTCCTTTGATTCGGCGATAATACAATAGATCTCATGCTGGATAGCGACATCGATCTCTTGCTTCTGCTTACCAGGGCCAGAAAAAATGATATACTCCGGGGAATAACCTGCTTTTACAGCCATAAGGAGCTCTCCTGCAGAAGCCACTTCTATACCAGCCCCAAAAGACCGTAACAATGACGCAATCGAGACATTTCCATTGGACTTAAATGAAAAGAACACCTCAGCTGATTGATGGAGCCATGCTGTAATGTGATCATAGTGATCTTTTAATGCATCTCCATCGTATACATACATCGGCGTCCCATAACCATTCGCTTTCTCTAAGAGCGTAGAGTCATTTTTCGGCAAATTCTCTCCCCCTTTCTGCTGAAAATTCCATATCATCAAACTTTGTCAGCATATGAATCTGCTTGTCCTTCTTCATATGGTAAAACAATATAAACAGTCGATAGTGCCACATATCAGCGGCTCTCGTTTTACCGAAAGTATAAATAAAAAACCCACCATCTTCTCCCGGATCGAGTGCTTCTGTTACCTCCGTTAACACATCTTCAAACGGCAGTTCGGCACTGCATGAGAATCTTTTAAAGCGGCTTTCAATATATTCGTAGGTTGAAAAAAAACGGCAAATGATTGGGAGTAAATAAGTAACCTGCGTGAACCGGGCATTTATTTCAATGATCGGTATGAGCTGTTCATTTTCATCAATAATCGAATCAACGCCAACCACACCTCGATACCCTTCTTCATATAGAAGCTCTATGATTCGATGCATGCATACTTCATATTCACGTTTTTTGTCCTGTTCATAAATAGGCGCAAAATCGGTCCCTAAGTAGATGCCGTCCTCATTGATTTTCTGTTCTGTAATTGAAAGTAAGTGTGATCCTTCCTCTTGAATGAGCAATTGGGCATTTAAAGATCGCTTAATTGGATGCCACCCCTCTAAGAGGAGGTCTGTTTGGATTTTTCTTCTTTCAATAAAGGTCACTAGCTGCATGAATTCTCTCTCGTTTTTTAAAATACGAAGTCCCTTACCAGATGATCCATAAGGTATTTTCAGAACCATTTTTGAGAAATGATTCGCCCTTAATTCTTCATACGTCTGTTTTAACTCGTCAGCATTTTGACAAATAGCACCACACGTGACGGTAAACTGATGTTCTTCTGCCCATTTTCTAGTCGAAACCTTATGATTGAATCGCTTTACAAGTGTTGAATTTGAGCCATAAATCTTTCTTTTTTCAAGAGATGATGCTTGTTCAACCGATTCATCTAAAAGATAAGGTACAATGAGTCCCTTTACATTGAACGCATCTTCTTTTTGAACCATATGCGGAAGCTTGACACCTTGCTTTTCCAAATAGGCTAAAAAAGCAGGTTCAGGCTGATGATGCATGATGACATGATGATCCTTAGAAGCAATCAATAGCAGTTGTTGTTCTTGCTGGAGAACCAGTTCATTTTGAACATGGTCTGTCATAACAGGTAAAGCCTTTGTTTGATCCCAGCTTTGTTCTTGATTCATATTCCCAAACCATATGACGTCGTTTCTTCCCTTAAAATCAAATAGCGCTGCCGGATCTTTCATCACACTACTCCTTGTGAACAGAATGCTTTTGTATTTCTAAAGACCGATTAATGTGAAAGAATCGTTTACGAATGGGCTGATTCCAGGTATGAACGACATCATTTGCATCCAGTACTTCGGATAAATAAGCAAGTGATTCAGGCTGAAGTGCATCCATGACAAGATCAGGAATCGTATGAGGAAAGACTTCATTCACATAATGCAAAGCAAAATAGACCATCTTTTCAAAGCCATACGCTTTCGTTCGACGGACAAACAACTCCACATCCAATAGGTCTTCTCTCATAAACATGCCATATATATCAAGCAGCTTATAAAGCAGTAAATCTTTCATTGACTCGACTTCATTTAAATAAATCGCCTCTTTGTAAAAATGAATACATAAGAAAATCAGCATATCCTCTTCTTTTAATGACCATACAAGATGCTCGTCAACAGACGTTTGAATTCGTCTAGACAGCATTTCTTGGACAATTGAATCTGTCCGGTTTCCTGTCATAAGGTCAACTGAAAACTGAACATCGATTTTATGACAGTCAATAAAGCGGCATTCTGGTGTAGGTTTCATGTAGGTGTAGGTTTGATGTGAGTTCATGATGAGGTAAAGAATGTCTTTTCGTTTCGCAGGTGTGACTGTCTCCGTTTCATAATTCCAAGAACCTTGTATATAGCCTAATTCTTTTAATACATGTCCAGTTTCTTGCAGCTGATCTTGTGAGATAAAGAGATCGTTGTCCCCAAATAAGCGAAGCCCTACATCGCCGTATGCCCACTGGCCAATCACACTTCCTTTTACAATGGCATACTCAATTCCTTTTTGATCAAGTGCTTGGAATAACTGATCGTTTAACGTGATATTGTCTCGTGCCGTTTCTAATTGCCCCTTATACATAATCTCTAATGACTTTAAAAAATAAGTTGCTTTAAAATCTTTTCTTAAATGAATGGCGTAACGTTTAATATTTTTCCATGCAATACCTGCTGTCCGGTGAACATGCAGCATTCCGAGAATGACATTCCAGTCTTGCTGCTGATGCAGAAGCTCCTGCATCTCTTCTATCTGGCTGTCTTCTAAAAAAGGAGTAGATAAAATGAGGGCTGTGTGCTCTTCTTGAGTCAGATTACTTTGCAGCATATTGCCCCTCCTTTATATGAAGCATTTGATCCGGCCAATTCTTTCGATTTCGACCGTATGTTTGTAAAAATACTTGAACCCATCGATCGATACCAAATGCGGCACAACCCGAATAAAGCGGCTTATCATCTTCCCCCTTGATTTGGAACCTTTCACAAAGCAGCTCTCCACAGTCGTTAAATGAAGCGATCGAAACGTCTTTCTTTTCTGTCACAGCTACTAACTCATATTTGCTGTTCGCCATTAATTGATAATTCGCTTTATCCATATCATCATAAAAGAAAAAGGGGTCATTTGCGGTGGTGACCTTACCACTAAGGCCAAGCTGATGAAAACATTGCCATGTGTGTTCAAGAAGTGTTTTTCTTGTTTCGTTGATGTATTCGTTATTACCGATAAAGACAATTTCACGCATACTAAATTCTAGTTTCCTTAGAGGATCTACTTTCCAAGAAATTTCATGTCTAAAACACTGCCCCGCTGCTGTCATCATTTGATTGTCTGTATAGGTCTTCCCTTCCCATTCCTCGTAGCAGTGATAACAAATGCAAGGCTGCAAAAAACGGCCTGCTTGCTGGAAGTGTTCAGGCAGAAAACCATGATGCTTTTCTCGAATGTCATCAATAATTTGGTAATCATGAGGTATTTCAAAAACAGAATAAATATTTTGCGGAAAATTCGTATGGTATTTACACTTTTCCATTAATTCTTTACTCATCGTAGAAGGGTATCTTCTTAATTTGGCTCCAAGTGAAGCCCCCATATTTAAGAATAATTGATCAAAATAGTGTGCAAGTTCCATTTCAATTTCATCATAGAAGGTTCTCTTTTGGTCATCCCCGCTTAGTTTCGAATGAACAGGCTTACTGGATAAAGGAATATTTGATTTCATTTCCTTTTCACGAAACCTCCGCAGTTGAGCTACATTTGACGATAACTTTAAAAACGCAGCTGATATTGCCTCTGCATCTCCCGTATGATCGACTGTTACTTCAATAACAGATTCCTCTTCAAGAAGATCAACGTGCAAAATATGGGCTGATAGAAAAGAAACTCTTTCCACAAAATCTGGTATCATTGTATCTTCTAGCGCATCTGGTAAAGGCAGCTGAAGGGTTCTCAACTAAATTCCTCCCTTTTCATTGATCACTTTTGGTGCTTCTAATGGTTGTGAAACTTTATCAAGATAGTCATAAATAGACTCCCCCAGATGAACATCACATAACTCAATCGCCGATGGATGGCTATCTTGAACTGCCAGCCCCCACCTCGCCTTCTTGAGCAGCAGTCTGTCATTATGACCATTTCCAAAAGCAATCACACGATTTAAATCACTTTCTCCAAAACAATCTAATAAATGGCGTTCAAGCATTTCTGCCTTACAAATTCCTTTTGGGGATATCACTTGTGCATTTAAAAACTGGGCATCCGCAACATCACAATGACAATCTCTTAATAGATGAGCGATATCTATTTTTTCTTTCGGTAAAATAAATAGTTTTGTCACACGGTCAAATGTGAATTCTTTCTGATGACCAACCTCTATTTTTTCTCGTGGAAATGTGTAAAGCATGCAATATTTCAACTTAGCGCTTTTACTTGATGCCACATGCTTCCCGTGTGATTCCATGACAAATTCAGCTTGACCATCAAGTAATGAGATGACCTGCCGGCATATAGCAGCATCTAGATATTGTTTCACGTCAAATGTTTTCTTTTGATGGTGGCAAATCACATTTCCATCATTTAGCAAAACATCATGATGAAATAAATCGAGTAAAGATGGATCTAAGTTCAGAGAGAAAAAAGAATCATAGGTTCTGCCTGTGACAATTATTGAAATAATGCCTCTTTGGCGCAGCATGTTCACTGCGCCATGGACATCACCAATAAGCTCGCCTCGGTCATCAATTAATGTTCCATCCAAGTCAAAAGCGGCAAATTTTATCTCGCGAAGATTTAGTTCTGCTTCCACTGATCACACCTTTTTCAGCTCAGCATTTGCTACATATTCATTGAATAGACGCAATGATTCTGAATCTACTTGTCCAATTGGAGGGCTTTTGAATAAGAATGGGCAAACATCATGTATGACACCACTGTGATTCAAATCTTTAGCTGCTTTTGCTACGCGCATTGCGTTAGCAATAACACCAGCTGAATTCGGAGAATCTTCTACTTGTAAACGGATTTCAAGCGAAATGTCTGAATCTAAAACGGAATTTCCTTCCAATCGCAGGAAGCAGACTTTATGATCCCCTAAGTAGCTGACATAGCCATTTGGACCTGCTGCCACTTCGCTGGCATCAATACCAGAGGCAAATAATGCTTTTCTCTTCGATTTTTGTTTACTCGTTGATCTCATTGGGTTGGCAAGGTTTAAAAAGTCTGTATTGCCTCCGACATTCAATTGGTACGTATTGGTAATATCAATCCCTCGGGATTTTAATAGCTCAATTAACGCTGTATGCAGTGTTGTGGCACCTAAATGACTTCTTAAATCATCTCCAAGGAGCGGGGTATTCGACTCTTCAAACATTTTGACAAATTCAGGATCATTTGCCACTGGTTCAGGTGTCGCATTAATAAAGGCAGTTTGCGCGTGTGCACACGCCTCTGCGTATACTCGAACTGCTTCAAACGAACCTGTCGGCAAGAAGCAGACTAGTACATCTGCCTGAACGTCCTTTAATCTTTGCGTCACATCATGTGTGTTCATTTTTAATGAATGTTCATGCGGCTGAATGCAGTTGGACAAATCTCCTTCAAGACCATCACATAAAGGACCTGCTTCAACAGGTACTTGGAAAAACGGAACATCAATATGTTTTACTGCAGCTGTTGGTTTAGTAAAAATAGCCTCTGATAAGTCTTTTCCTACTTTATTTTGATCTACTTCAAAAGCTGCAACAAATTCCACATCAGACAAGTGATAACCTCCAATGACATCATGCATAACACCGGAGAGCGTATCCATCTTTTCCTTTGCCAATTCTACAAATTGAACGATACTTGAAGCGCATGATCCTACTCCTGCAATTGCTACGCGAACTTTTGTCATTTTCATAACCCCTTTTTTTAGAATTTATAGAGCCAATTTTCGCTTTTGACGAGATTGAAAAATATACCATTCCTTGTAACCCAATTCCTTCAGCGTCTGTTTTACTTTCAGCCAATCATCTGCTACTCGGGCTGGCTGATGTGCATCTGAGCCAAACGTGACATCCACACCATAAAATTTGGCTCGCTCTAATAGATCCATTGATGGATACCAGCCGCCGCAGTCTTTTGTTTTGCCAGATGTATTCACTTCAATGACGGAACCACTCTCCGCAATTGCTTGCAGTGCATCATCGACAGCTTCTGTTTTGAGATGAGCAATCTCTGGATAAAAACCTTTTAAGGCGTCAATATGGCCTAAAACGTCGAACATTTGACTCTCAGCAGACATTTTAATCAACTGATAATACGTTTCTTTTTCAATGATGGCTTGCTGCTCTGTGATTCGTTCCCATCGTTTCCGGTTAAATAGGTCATATCCATTACTGACATGAACCGAGCCAATGATATAATCAAATGGATAATGTCGATACACGTCTCGGTATAGGGCCTCGTGTTCTGGAAAATAGTCAGATTCGACACCTAACAGCACATGAATTTTTCCGTCATATTCCTTTTTCAACTGCAGGACTTCCTCTATATATGATTGAAATTCACTTTTAGCCATCGCTACCCATGGTTTAAAGTGGTCAGCCTCTTCACCAAAGAACGGGGAGTGATCTGATATTCCAATAAAATCCAGACCTAATTTGACAGCCTCATCGATATATTCTCTGATGTTCCCTTCCGCATGACCACAGCGTTGATGATGTGTGTGCAGATCAAATTTCATGCAATTTTTACTCCTCTACATGGCAGTATAGCCGCCGTCAACCATCAAATTTTCTCCTGTAATAAAACTCGCTTCATCTGAAAGAAGGAAGATGACAGCAGATGCGATCTCTTCTGGATCAGCGGTTCGTTTCAACATGTGCATCCCGCCAATATCAGGATGCTGATTTGCTTGCTCTCTTGTCAATCCAAGCTCTTCTAAATGGAACCGCTCGTTATTTTTGTTCCATACCGTGCCTGGATTCACTGCGTTTACACGAATACCCGCATCCGCCAAATCCATTGCCATGCACCGCGTCATATTGACAACAGCTGCTTTTGTCGCGTTATATGTTAAATATTTTGGCTGGGCAATGTGGCCTGAAATAGAGGCAATATTTACAATCGATCCTTTTCCTATTTTCTCCATGTAAGGCGCAGTGTGTTTGACACAAAGAGCTTGTCCCATAATATTCAAATCCATGATGCGCCGCCATTCTTCAACGGTTGCTTCAAGCCCCCGCATGATAAAAACGGCTGCACAATTCACCAGCATGTCAATTTTCCCAAAATGATTGGCTGTTTTTTTGATCATTGAAACAATGGATGCTTCATCTGCAATATCAGCCTCTATAAACAAAACATCATATCCATTTGCTTTGAGCTGTTTTTCTGCTGCAATTCCGTAATGTACATGGTGATCAGCAATGGCGACTTGTGCACCTTCTTGTGCGGCTCGTTCTGCAACCGCATATCCAATCCCCTGAGCCCCGCCTGTCACAATAACCGTCTTTCCTTTCATACCTCGCATGTAGCTGCCTCCTCTTACCACTGAAGTCTTTGCCCGTCTCTCAACAATTCTCCTGTTGGTCCATCTCGGGGCAGCTGTGCCGCCCACACGATTCCTGATGCACCTTCCTGTATGGTTTTAACAGCCTCTGATGTCCCCATGTCCGTTTGTACCCAGCCGGGACACACTGCATTCGCAAGGATAGAATAGGGTGCCCCCTCTAAAGCTGTGACTTTTGTGAGAACATGCAGCGCCGCTTTTGACATCCGGTAGTAAGGACCGCTTTTTCCGTCACGCCTCACATCGTCTGAGGCGTAGATCGCAGAGAGCCTTCCCATACCGCTAGATACATTGACAATCCGTCCATATTCAGCCTCTTTCATGTAAGGAAAAACGGCCTTGGTCATTCTGACTGCACCATACACATTCACATTCATCGTTTCTTGGAGTGTCGATACAGGAAGATCTAGAAAAGATGGAAATGTGTGATCCTTTATGTTGTCATGAAAGACCCCGGCATTATTAATGAGCACATCCACTCTCCCGAACGAATCTTTCATAAATGCCGAGAAACGTTCAACCGATTCTTCATTTGTTACATCCAGCTGAATTGGCACAACATGCTCAGTCATTTCAGACGCAGCTTTTTTGGCACTTTCAAGCTGCCGTGCAGTTAAAATAACAAGCATTCCACACTGCGCAAGCTGTCTGCATACTTCTTTACCTATGCCCCTATTTCCACCAGTGACAACAGCGACCTTCATATTCTCATCTCCTTTTGGAGATACCAATCTTCCTTCAGCTGGTTCGATGCAGATTCTAGTGCTTCGAAAGACCAATCAATATACCAGTTTAGTAAGTGAGGTGTATAGGTATGCAGCAGTGTTAAATACCGCCCTGTTGGAAGATATAAAAGTCTGATAAAAGCAGATATAGAACGCCATTCATATTCGGATAAGTCATCTGCATATGCCTTTAAAAATTGAATCGTTTTCACAATATCTAGTTGAAACGTTCCTCTCTTGATTCTCGTTAACAAAAAAGCAGATATAGCTGCATCATATACTCGCGGTCTATAGCCAGCTGTATCAAAGTCAAGAACCATGGCAAGCCTTTTGTTACGAATTAACAGGTTGCCAGAATGAAAGTCACCATGTGTAACAGCATGAGGTAATGCTTCATATATACTAAGGTTTAGCAGCGTAATGATATTCATTAGTTCCCGTTCATATACTTTGAGTAAAGCAGCAGCCTTTTTAGAAGAAACAACCTTTTTTAGGGCGTAAGCCGTCTTGCCGAGCGTTTCGTCCGGAGAAGTAATCCAGTTCTTCAATTCGCAGTTTGGATTCACAGGTCCTTTCGGTAAGTTCTTCAATGAATGGAGCTGTTTTAATACCCGGATGGCTTCTTGTTCATCTGAACGATTGCCCATTTCATATGGTCTTCCTTCAAAATAGGGCCGCAGCTGCCAAAAGTGTTCTTTGAATAAAATGGTCTTACGACGGTCTTCTGCCTCCATCATAGGTTGAATCGGGAAGCCATGATCAAGCAGAGCATCTGTTAATTCCTCTAAATATTGAAGCCACTTTGCATCATGATTTCTCGCACATTTTTTTAAGACAAAACGGTTTTTGATCGTTTCGACAAGCCATCCTTCATTAGGGCTTCTTCCGTTTAAAGGTGTTAAACGAATCGGCTGTTCCGAAAACCAATATTTCAGGACATTATTAGCATCATCTAATGTCGTCATGTCCTCACCCCTTTTTCTCAAGGTTTTTGATTTTCATTAGCACCTGGTCTGCATCGTCCCGTTTGTCTATGCGCAAGCATTTCACATGTGATTCTTCTTTTAATTTGTGAAAAAGCTTTTCGTTTTGATGAATCACCTCTGGATAGACTTGAAAGGCATATGAGAAAAATTGGAGCGCGTTCCCCATTCGCTCCTTATTTCCATTCCAAAGTTTCTCCCTTGTGATGAGCCGTTTGAATGTCCTTTTCATGAGACGGGGGAATGTCTGTCTTCGTTTGACATCAAGCCAAATGATCGTATCAGCATATTCAGCCAATATGTGGTGAACAGATGAATATTGACCATCGACGACCCATTTCTTTTGTTTGACAATTTCATGAACGTTATCGATAAACACCGGCTTATCTGTTTTTTTCCAGTTCGCTTGCCAGAATAGGGCATCGAGTTCATAGTGAGGTAACGTTAACTCCTGCTTCAATTGATGTGCAAGGGTTGTTTTTCCAGATCCAGGCGGACCGACAATCCAAATTCGCTGGCTAGCTTCTTTATTTTTCAAGTTGTTCCCTCCGTTACAGAACACGTTGATGCTTTTGAATGTCGTCTCTCACTTTTACTAGCAGATCAAGTGCTTCATCCCAATTTAGGTTTTCTGTTAATTCAAATACGGGCGTTTCGCTTGAATGAATGGACACATCTTTACATAATAGATCTAATGCTTCCGCCGAAAAGCCATTTTCCTTTAACAGCTGGCCAAAAAGTGTATGCGCGGGAGTCAGTCTTGTATCAGGTGTACTAAAATAGTGAATCATTCCCGCCATCGCTTCTACAGGACCCGGTGACAGGTGAATGCCATTAAACCGAGTACACACGTTAGATAAACCAAACCGTTTTTGCTCCGACAGCAGCATGTGTTTAAAAGAACCCGCTTTAGCCTCTTTAGGGTCCGTTGCACCGATGAAATCTTCTCTCAACATCCTCATTGGCTGCTTTGAAAAACATTCAATGACGATAATAGACTTTGCAGGTTCAGTGAACCACTCTATTTGACAAGGGTGGAATGAATTGAGCAGAAGCATTTTTTCTCCATCCACCTCGGCCTCTATGGCGTATGTGCCCGCACCCAGCTTGTCTACCTTAACGTTTCGGGTTAACAGCTCTAAACCATACGGCGTGAGTTCTGTGTACTTTTGTAAAAATTGATGGCCTCCATATATGAAATGTTCCTTCTTTTTAAACTCTGGATATTTCAAAGCCAGCATCTTTTTTGCTGCATCTGACACTTCACTCAGACCATTTTTAGAAATTTTATTTAGCATCCCATATTGATTTTCAATGATTTTCTTTTCTTTCAAATATAAGGATGATATAACGCGCACGGCTCCTATTTCTACATCACGATCATCTAATCGGTGGAGAAGTTCATCTAGTATGAGATCAAGCTGTACACCTTTATTGATGCTTGTTAATTCAGGCTTTAGCATCAACAGAAGATGGTGTTGGTTCAATTGTTGTTGTTTTTCAATTTCATAGGGATGAATGGTCACTGCCATAGGTTCTTTTGTATGAATACATGCATGTACGGCTTCAATGACTCTTTTTTTCATCCTTTTTACCACATTGTCACGCCTTTAAAAATTAAATCTGTTGTCACATCGCCCATTGAATGAACCGCATTCATGACGAGGTCTTCAATTCTTTTTCTATCCACTTCATTTCCATCCCACTGCTGAATACGAACGGAAATTTCATCAGGATTATGGAGCGGTGCCTCTTTTGAAGTAAAGATATGCACTTCTGTTGGCTTTTGAATCGTCTCAAAAATTTGATCTGCCAGCCGTTGTGCGAGCACTCCATATAATTTTCCTGTATGATCAAGCGGATTTTTCCCAGCCGGCGCTTCAATACTCATAGACCGCATTGGGGTGATCAGTCCATTTAATCTATTTCCTCTTCCAACAACTCCTACATCGCCGGTATCTGCTACGGAACCTAGCGCCGTTAAGTACGGACGGCCATTGCGATCTGTTGCGTTCAGCATGAGATCAGGCGTGAGGCCTAACGTTTCATGAATATAGCGAGCGATTTGATCTTGGCATTCTTTTTTGCGGGCAAAATACTCCTCAAGACTATGAATATCTTTAGCTAGAAATGGCATGTTCACAATGAGTTTAAAATCTTCATGACGTCTGCTTCCAAATATTTTTACATCCCAGCCGGTATCTGGATTGATCTTTTTAAATTCTGGACCATTCACATAACGCTCTGTATAAAGAACCAGCTTCTCAAGACGGCTTAACGGGGCATGTGCATGCAGTAAGTTACAGTCGTTTGACACAAGCTTTGGATCACCGATTTCAATCATGTCCGTTTCAACCATCGGACGATATCGTGAATTTTTGCGTCCTGCCCCCTGATGATCAACGATTCGGCAGTCAATGACAAGATGTTCTTCAGGATCAAATCCTGTTGTCACCTCTGATAACACATCCTTTGCCGCATCGAAAAGAATCTGTTTAAGAGGAATGGGCTCATCGCCGTAGGCGTATGCCCCTTTTCCAGCAAACACAACTTGATACGGTTTGACCATTGTCCCTTTCCCATACGTGACATCAGCATCTCCGCCAAGAAGCATGACTTTGTCAAACCAGTGGTGTGCCACTCTGCCGAAATGCTCCATGCAATATTGAGAATAGTATTGAGAAGCTCTTTCTGCTATGGCGTCACACATCGTATCTGGATGTCCTACACCTTTACGTTCCACAAGCTCATATGGAATTTGTTCTATATCTTGTCCATCACCTTTTAAAATATCAAGAATGGTTTTTTGAATTGTTTTCATTATCTATCGCCCGCTCTCTTTTAAAATATAAAAATATTGATCGTTCATCTTAAAACAACATGAAACATTTGGTAATATATATATATTCTGTATGAAAGAGGTGTCTATTTTGATCAATGAATCGATCGTGCAGCGTTTGCAAGATACAACCACCGATATAAGGAAATTATTAGAACAACACCAAATTCCTGGCTGTTCCATTTGTATTTCTCATGAAGATGAGCACATTTGGTCGTGGCATGAGGGCCTCGCTGATATTGAAAGCGGCACCCCTGTTACAAAAGACACAACCTTTCGAATTGGTTCTGTGACTAAGCCTTTTACTGCAATGGTTATGATGAAATTGCGAGAGGAAGGATCTATTCAACTCGATACACCCATTCATACTTACGAACCACTACTTTCTTTCATAAAAAGTCACTTGTCTGAACCAATTCCACTCACTTTCCGAATGATTGCCTCTCATATCTCAGGCCTGCCCAAAGCACTCGACAAAGCCGTTCATTTACGAGATATGACTCTAGCTCAGTGTATTGAAATACTCACTATATTCACACCGCCTTGGTCTATCATCAATTATTCCAGTCTTGGCTACTCTATATTAAGTAAAGTGCTAGAAAAGGTGAGTGATCAGCCATATAGAGAATTAGTGCACACCCATATACTAAAACCGCTCGATTTGAAGCAAACTGGATTTATTGAAACAGCATTCACAGCCAAAGGGTATACAGCTTCTTCCTCAGGTCTGTCCGGCGTATCCTATCCAAGTGCTGAAACACCATCTTGGGAGGACGGTTCAAGCGGACTAATCTCCACAGCAGAAGATCTGATTCAATTCATTCAAGCTCAATACGGTGCAAACAGCCTGCTTCAACAGCATTCGTTAAAAGAAATGCAAAGCCCCGTTATGGTTGAAGAAGATTTCAGCAGAGGTGCCGGTCTTTCATGGTTTTTGAGACCTTTTAACGGATGCACCTTAGCTGAACATAGCGGAGAAATAAAAGGATTCACCTCCTATATTGGATTCATTCCAAAGACAAAATTAGGTGTTTGCATTCTAATGAACTCTGACGAAAGGCTCGCACGGCCAATTGCCGAAATGCTCTTTCAAATTTTGCTGCCAGCAGATCACGAGCAAATGAAAAAACGTGAAGACCGGCTCAAACGAATGTTTAGACAATCGTCTCTTTAAATCGAACTGACTTTTTTGTTTAACAGATCTGGAATTGCATCTTGCAGGTGACGCGGATCACCCTCTAAATAAAAGCATGGCATGTTAAACAAGTGATGGATAAGCTCAGATGCCTTTTGTTCCAGAAAGGTATCTGACACCTGCCGAAGTCCGAGCCAGCCTTTTAAATAGTCGGGATCTTCTGGTTCTCTTATATTTGCAGCCATAATGTCTTTTGCTCTTTGATCATCTTTTTTTACCGGCACAAGCCTAATCTCACCAGAACCTATTTTGAGTGAGGGGAAAATCACCATATCTACTTTCGTAGAGCTTCTAATCGTTGTTCCTGTCATTTCAGCAGCTTCTTTTGGTGTAATTTCAAACTTACAGCCGCTCGCCCATTTTTCTTTTGCCTCTTCCTCTGTTGATATGGTTTCATCCCATATTCTTTTATCTTGAGACCGGCTGAATTTTTTGTTTTTCAGTTCCTGTATATTTGTTGTGGCTTGGACAGTTCCTACTCCAAGCGCCAAGCACATCGGCCATCCATACACAGTAAGTTCCTGATCTTCAAGCACTGAAATGGAACGATCGTTTGTGATAAAATCTGCTCCTCCATGATGCAAAAACTGCCACATAGTGGTTGACTTCCCGGCACCTTTATCGCCGATAATGAGCGCTCCTTTTTGGCCATCTTCAAAAGAGACAGCTGCTGCGTGCGTAAAACAACCACCTTGATTTTCTAGTGTTCTAAGGGCAATTTCTCGAACGATTCGCAGTGGACAGCGTATCGCAGATTCATTATTGTTTTTTCCAATCACAGCATAACGACCTTTATTGACCGCCACACTGTGCGGCTCGTCACCTTCATGTGAGGCAAATAATACTTGATCATCTAATTTTAATCGTTTGTAAGTAAATTTCCTTTTTGCTGTAATGGTTTCACCCTTTTGAAAGCAAGCACTGCGAACAGACTGTTCAAGCTCCGGATCAATGATAAACCGTATCTCAATCTGTGATGGGATATCCCCCTCACGGCGATCCAATTCTTTTGGGATATAATGTTCAATATCTTCAATCGCCAGCACTTCCATTGATAGAATATGAAAATGAATACCTGCAAACACAAATGATTTTTCATAAGGAAAATCGTTCTTCGGCTTTTCAAAAAGCGCTTTTATATCCATATCGAATCCTCCTCTTCAATTTGCTATTGCCTTTCAGGAAATAGCTGTATCGCTGGTTCCTCTTCAAGCTCATCACGATTATCCAAGCTGAAAAAACGTTCAATAAAGGATTTTTTCCATATTTTCAAAGAACCGAAATCATTCTCTCCATAGGCTTCTAAGAATGATTCGTCACTCATGTCTAGCTGCTTCAATTGGTCAATATAGTTCGTTTGGTACAATAAATCTAAAAACGTAAACGTGTAAAAAAGTGCTTTCTCGGCCCCTAATTCCTTCGCTCTTTCTTGCAAAACGTGCCAATCCAGCTGATTTTGCTCTTCAGTAAACATGACGTACTCCCTTACATCACAAAACTTAATCAAATTAAGATCTGCATGTAAGTAGACATACTGTACGTTTGTTGCCTCCTTATAGAGATGAAAGGCAAGATGGATAAGAAAATCTAACGGCTGAAGCAAATAGACATCTGTTTGAAAAAAGGGCTTTTCTTCAGCAGCATCCAGCAAGGCATTTGTTGCTTCGTAGTTTTTTTTCAGCTCAACATCATAAGAGAAATCGACTCGGTGTACCTTTAAAAAATCTTCTCCGCTTCGTTTAATATGTGAATAAAGATTCCCGGCATTCATTCTCCACATCATTTCTTCTTCTCTTTCAATCGGTATTTCCTGATCGGCTGCCCAGTCATATTTCCCGATGATAAACCCTTCCTTCTTGAGCAATGAAGAGGCACTCTTTCGGTCATCTGGATGAATTAAGAAATCAAGGTCTGACATCATCCGCAGTCCATAATCTTTGTACACAAGAGGGGTTAAAATGGCACCTTTAAGGGGGACCGCTTTCAGCTTTGCATTTCGGAATGTTTGTAACAGACGCTTGAATTCTTTGAATCTCTCCACGTTTTTTTGACGATTCCCTATATAGTGATAGTGAAGCAAAAATTTGTATGTTGTCGTCATGCTTTTTTCATCATCAAGACGAATCAAATGAGGCGTAATCAGCTGAAGCACCTTATGTCTTGATGCCAGTCCAATTAATTTAGGCATATCGATGCCATCTTTCAGTAGAGCTCTAATAGACTCTTCTTCTTGTTCATTTAATTGAATACGTGAGCTAAGTAATAACAGCCTCTGCTCGTTTGAGAGAGTGGATTGATCCAAAACAGCCCGCATGTTTGACTACTCCTTCCCGTAAAATGATTGAAATCTAGTGATAAATCGAGAGCGCTTTCCTTTTCGATTGTCTGGCTTGTCCAAATCATCAGTCAGTGTATGAAACAATTGATCTGCCTCATATGCTTTTTCACTGTCATATTCAATTTCCAGTTCATAATCTGTGATGCCAAGATAGCTGCTTTGATCCAAATCCACTTTGATGCCTTTCTCAATGTAAAAGGTTGTTCGTTCAGTGACCAATAGCCCTAACAATTGTGGCTGTTGAGTGATTGTAACCGGTAAAGAAGTCATGATGTTCTGTACATCTAGTTTTTGCGGTAACTCCTCAATAGGTAATGACGTTTCTTCTCTTATTCTTTTATAGCCAGACGTTTGACTAGGGCATTTGATTTCAAGAGTTAGTTTGCCGCTGATTTGACGGACACGTACGGTATAACCAAATCGTTTTAATAAAAAATCTGGTGTGTCGTAATAGTAATTGAAATTAAGTATATAAGTAGGGGTATGATTTTGAATGAACATGTCATATATGTGCTGAAAATCGGTTTGTGACAACAAATATTTGTACTCCTGCTCAACCATAACTCACCTCCAAAAAGTCTTACACGACAATGTCGGATTGTTCAAGAAGCTCTTGAATGAGGACAGTGCCTTTCTCTAATGAAGTAAATGCCTGCTTTAATGAGTAACAGGGCACCTTTTCCGCTAGTGCGTGAAGAAATGGTTCTAGCTCTTCGGGTGTTGGCAATGTGAAATACGGTAATAAGAATTCATTATGTCTTCCAGGATTAATGACTGCATGCTGCTTCAAACGTTCAGCTGCTTCCTGCGGAGTCATTTTCGAAAGTTCTGCACCAGTTTGCCCGTGAGGTAAAAATTCAGGAAACACAATCACATCGATTTTTCCCATTGTTTTGACTTCACGTGAAAACCATTTTTCTAACTCCTCTGGATATACAAAATGATAGCTTTTATCATCCTCGTTAAATGGATGACTAGATGTTTGGAGTCTGTATGGGGTACCTAGCTTTTCAATGGCTTCAAACGAATCTTTCCGAATACTCATAGATCTCGGCCAGCCAGTTCCTGTGTACTCGGTGTTCGTATATGAAACACCTATATCATCGTTTGTGATATATCGGGCATCGGTTAATGATAATAAGGATAAGATGGTGGACGTTTTCCCTGCCCTTGATCCACCTACTAGGACAACCCCCTTTTGATTCATCTCCATCATGCCTCCATGCAAATAGATGAGTCCATCCTGATAACACAAAAGGCGAAGCAAAACTCTGATTAACCGAAGCGCATGCTGGGCTGCCCATCTGACATCTTTTGGTTCATCTATCACAATGATTTTTTTCTCTCCGTCATACAGATAGCGGCAGCGAGGCTCCATCTTCGTTTCGTAAAAGACTTCTTCAAGCGGTACTTCTTTTTGAATTTCTTGTGCATATTTACTGGTTAAAATCGTCCAAACGTCACCTTCATGTTTTTCTGTTATTTTGCTGCAATTAATATAGGGATGCACTTTACTTATCACTATATTTTGAACTGATTCATCTGCACCTAATACGACATGAACATCATTTTTTTGATAGCTTACATATGACAATGAATGCCACCCCTTATGATAGATTTATAAAAACAATTGCATTTTTTTCCTTCATCAACCAAAATGTAACATATATTATTCTCTTAGAAAGGAGCCGCGACATGAATGAACTGACACTAACTGAAGTTGAAGAAAAAATTGTCCAGCTTGTCATGAATAAGTTGTCTCTCAATGAGCAGCCAAGCCGGGATGATAGTTTAAAAGCTTTAGGATTAAATTCTGTCCAAATCGTCTCTTTTGTTATTTCATTAGAGGATACCTTTCATATTGCCTTTGAAGACGAAGAATTACATCCGGACCACTTCCGCACCTTAGATCGACTCTTCACTTTGGTTAAAAACAAACTGACTAAGACGCTGTAATCACCTGGGCCTTAAATAAAGAGCGGTAATGCGAGGAGGCTTCCATCAGCTCCTCATGAGTACCGCAGCTTTGAACAGCTCCGCCTTCAAGTACATAGATCATATCTGCATTTTGTATGGTCGATAATCTGTGTGCAATCACAAGCAAGGTGCCGCCCCCTTTGGCATCGTCTATCCCTTTTTGAACCTTCCTTTCTGTCTGCCGATCTAGCGCGGAGGTCGCCTCATCTAATATAAGTAAATCAGCCTGTTTTAAAAGCGCTCTGGCAATAGCTAAACGCTGTCTTTGTCCTCCTGAGAGGGAAATCCCCCTCTCTCCAATGACTGTATCAAAACCTTTTTCAAGCCCTTTGATGAAGGAAAGAATTTGTGCAACTTCACAAGCCTGTTCAAGTTGTTCTTCGGTCACATCATGTAATCCCATGATTAAATTCAGGCGTATCGTGTCTGGGAAAAAATAGGGTTCTTGCGGGACAACGGCTATTCGCTTTAATAAATGAGATGGATTGATCTCTGATAGATCAACCCCATTCACTAAAATTCCCCCGCTATCTGGCCGGTAAAGCCCAAGTGTAAGTTTTGAGATCGTCGATTTCCCGCTGCCGCTCGCTCCAACAATTGCCACCTTCCTTCCCTTTGGAATATGAAGATTTAAGCCGTCTAAAGCGCCTTTAGATGTTTGTTCATAAGAAAAGCAAACATCTTCAAACACCACGTCTTCTACAGCATCAATTCGTTTTGTTCCTTTTTCTTCGTTTTCCATTTGCAGCACTTCAGCGATTCGATGAACAGATGCACGCTGCTGGAAAAATTCAAATACATACTGGAATAACTCTTGATAACTCTTCATTAATTGAGATGCATATTGGTAAATGACGACAAATAAACCGATGGACATGTTTCCTGCTGCTACTTGATATGTGCCAAACACTAGAACTGATAGTATCCCAAACCATTTCAATGGCTCTGTTAAAAAAAGAAGCTTGTTTTGAAACTTACCTTCCTTCATGACACGATCCATCATTTTGTTAAATAGCTTTTCATACAAACCAATTTCCCACTTGCGTCGATCAAATGCGACAACTTCCCTTGTAGAAGAAATTCCTTCTTCTACATGCACGAATAGGTCTGATTTTCTCTCCTGTACATCTTTTGCTATGTTTGTTGCCGTTTTCGCCATTTTTTTACCGACAATAAAATAACAAGCGCTTGCAAAGAGAAGCAAGAAAAATAAGACAAAACTCACAGATAGTAAAATGATAGATAAAACAACGGCCATAAAAATCGTTTGTACAATTTTTGGTATATGTAAAGCAGCCGTAACAGCAACTGTCTTTACATCTTGATTCAGCTTGTGTAAATAAAAACTAACTGGGTGAGTTTTATATGATCTCATGGATACTTGCTGAAGCTGATCTAGCATCATTTTCTGCAATGAATGGTGGATGGTCAGATAGTTTTTATGCATCACATATGGACTGGCAACAAACATCACAACATATACAAGAAATATCATGGCAAACAGCATCAAGATCTGGGAGAAATGTTGACTGATACCACTATTCAAAAGAACATCATCAATGAGCCACTTTTGCAGTCCTATCATGGCTAAATTAGCTGCTGCTTCAATCAAAACGAGTAAAAGAGCAAGGATGAGCATCCATTTTTGCTTTGTGATCAAAAGAAACAGCCAATTTTTTCTCATGTTACACCTGCCTCCTTTTCTGAGCGGTCAGACACCAATTGATAAAAATGCCCCTTTTTCCTCATCAGTTCATGAAATTGTCCAGCCTCTAACACACAACCATTTTCTATAAAGATAATTCTGTCAAAATGTTTGACCGTTGATAAACGATGAGCAACTGCAATGACAGTAGACTCCTTAAATGTTTGGTGTAATGCCTGCTGGACTTTTTGCTCACTGACATTGTCAAGAGATGCTGTGGCTTCGTCGAGTAATACAACACTTGGATTTTTAGCAAATAGCCTGGCAATCGCTATCTTTTGTTTTTGCCCGCCGGAAAGTTTTAATCCCCTTTCCCCAAGTATGGTGTCGTATCCATCTTCTAATTCTTTTATAAATGAATCACAGTCTGCTTTTTTTGCGGCTTCAATGATCTCATGATCTGAAAGACTTGTATCTCCAAAACGAATATTGTCCTTTACACTCATATTAAATAAGAACGTTTCTTGAAAAACAAATCCCATCGCATCTCTTATTTGACTAGTAGGTAAACGGCGCAAATCAACTCCATTCATTGTAATCATCCCTGTTGAGGGATCATAAAAGCGCCCAATTAGCTTAAGAAGCGATGTTTTCCCTCCGCCGCTCGTACCAACCAGCGCTACTTTTTCACCCTTCCGAATATGTAGATTCATCCCTTTTAATAAAGGAGGATGATTGGGATAATGAAAATCGACGTCATGAAACACGATATCGCCTTCTACATGATCAAGGTGTACCGGCTGCTGAGGCTCACTAATATCAGGTGTTTTTTTCATAAAATGATATAAAGGTTCAATTTGAAAGGTTAATATCCGTTGTTCTGTTAAAAGTGTGACAATGGAAGTAAGCATATGCATTGCTGAAAAATAATATAGTATATATGCTACAAAACCACCTGTCGTTAGCTGTCCAGTCTTTACAAGGTGGACACCGATAACAAAAGTGGCAAGAGCGCCAATATAATAAGTCAGCCTGCGATTGCTTCCTCGTAAATAGGCGAAAAAAACATTTTTTTCATGATCTTGGCGCACTTTTTCATGCAACGTTTGAATCCGTTTCATATCCCATTTCATATAGCCTAAAATTCTAAGCTCTTCCATCGAAGCAAGACTTTCGTATAATTTTGTTTGCAGCGTGCGAAAACCTTCCGCACTTTGTCTACCGTAGATCGTTGCCTTTTTTTCAAGCCATGGTCCAAAGACATAGTAGAGTATAAAACTTGGAATGATGATTAGTGTGAGAAAAATAGAAATGTTGATCATAAAGTAAAGTGAGATGGCGATAAATAATGTCTGATTGATAAATTGTGGGAAGTATCGTCTGTAAATTTCTTGTACAGCTCGTGTCTGTGTGTTAACAAAGGAGAGTGTTTCACTAACAGAATGTTGTTCGTAGTATGAGAAACCAAGTTGACGAATTTGCTGGAAGGCAGCAAATTGTGAATCTCTTGAGGCTTGTTCAATTAATTTTCTTTGCCATAAATTTCGTGCGGCTGTCAGTATAATACCAAGTACAATTAAGCCAGTCAGTCCTAACAATAAACCATTCATTTTTGAAAAGTCTTTTGCTGGCAAAATGGTCTCAATAAAATATTGAATAAATTTAGGTATGATGAGCTCACTCAAGGTAATAACGAAACCACTCATAATAACTAGAATCACTTTACCTGTATAAGGCTTTAAGAATGAAAGTGTCCATAAATAAACACGCCATAACTGCTTTGAATGCTTGTCGATTTGTTTCAATCCACCACCAGCCTTTTGCTCTTTTTCAACAAAAAACGGAATTTTTTTACATCTTTTTCGATCCTTGTTTGGATTATATAAAATGTTTTTAGTCATGACAATGTGCAATTTGTATCATTATAACAAAAAAGACAGTGACTTCCATCACTGCCTAATCGTCCTATATTTCACTGTTATCTAGTGATACGCGCATACCACTGAGGCTCTATTTCATTAAAATAATTATGATCTTTTAGCACATTTTCTAGTCTTTCAATCATCTCATCCATTTGACCCGGATCGAATTTAATGACCCACATAATCGATGAAAAGATACTCATTGCGACATAAACAGAGTAAAGCAGCCAAAAGTCATCTGGAATGTTCCCATCAAAATATCCATTGATTTGACCAGCCGAAAAGGCTTCACTAGTTTCTCTGCTGAAAAGAGCTACTTTATAAAAATCGTGAATGGGATCTCCCCAATCAAAATTGTTAAAATCAATAACACCTGCATATTTATGATTGTTTACAATAATGTTCCCTAAATGAAAATCATCGTGCTGAAATTGATTAGGCCTGCCTTTCACAATATCTATGTGCTTTGCTATAAACTGAGCCACTTTTTCATCCCCTTCAATGGAGATACCGCTTTCCCGATAAGCAGTTAAATATCGATGATGCTTTTTAATGACACGATCTTCCCAAGGTTCGATGTGTGAAGGTGCCGGATATCTATGCATATTTCGTAAATCCTGACCTGCACTTACCCCGATTGCATACTGCTTTTCTTCGGTTAACTGACTCATGATTTCTTTTGCTTCCTGGCCTTCTATAAACGATAAAATATAGTACACTTGCTGTTTTGCTTCTAAAACACCGATGTTCACTGGATCAGCACACTGAACACCGTGACGTCTTAATTCATATAGCAGGTTAAACTGCGTCTTTATTTTGTCATACTGGTCTTGATCTGTGAATCGAAGGACATATTTTTCACCTGATACCTTAGTCAAGACCCATTTTTGATCCCGAGAATACCCTTTATCAATCTGATCTATGCTGACCGCTTCTTTTAATAAGGGAATGTGCTGCATAAGGTCTGTTTTATTCATGGATTGATTCATCCTTCCAGTCTCTTTTCTTCTCACTCTACCAAATATTTCATTTGAATAGAATGATCAACAATTCCTATTTATGCCGAAACTGCTTTACAATGTTTTTCCATTCTAATATAGTTAATTTATGTAAATGGTAGAAAATTTGTAAAAGGGAGCGTTGCAGATGAATAAAACGACGGATGTCCTTTCACTTTCAAGTCAAGTAAAAGATTTGGTTCTGCGTTCTTTGGATGATAGCAGCAAGGTTTCTATTGGTGCAGATGAAGAATTAACAAATCACGGTCTCGATTCGATTAAAGCAGTTTCACTCATTTTGGAATTAGAAGAGGTTTTTGATATTCAATTTGCAGACGAGGAATTACTAACAGAGCACTTTTCGACAATCAATAAAATTGTTCATCAGCTGCAAAACAAGTTAGCTGATTAATCTTTTTTGCATGAAAAAAAGGCATCTCTTTAAAAGACATGCCTTTTTTGTTTAAGCAGAAGGTACATCACCCGTCGGACTAATGAGCGAGAGCGCATAATCTTCTGTAAAGATGCGTTTAGACAAATTATTCACGCCGTCTAATGTGACGTGGTTGATTTCGTCAATAATTTCATCGAGTGTCCGATGTTTGCCAAGGAGCAGTTCATTTTTACCGTTTCTGCTCATCTTGCTGTTTGTGCTTTCAAGGCTGAGCATGAGGTTGCCTTTCATTTGCTCCTTAGAGTTCTCTAGTTCTTTCTGCGTAATTCCCTCACGCTTTAAGACGTCTAATGTTTGTAAGATGGTTTCAGAAAGCAGGTTTAGCTGCTTCGCTCCAGTTCCGCCATAAATCGTCAGCATTCCATTATCTGCAAATGAACTATGATAGCTGAAGACAGAATAAGCAAGCCCTTTGTCCTCTCTTACATCTTGGAATAATCTACTGCTCATGCTTCCGCCAAGAACATTATTTAAGACGATTAAGTCATAGATGCCCTTATCTCCAGCTGGAAGGCCATTAAAGCCAAGGCATAGGTGCGCTTGTTCCGTTTCCTTTTTGCGTGTGAGCTTGTCATAATGAAATGCTGGAGCTTCTACAGGCTGTTTTTTCCCTTTTCCTTCATAAGAGCCGAATAGCTTTTCAACCTCACGAATAAAGCTCTCATCTACGTTCCCTGCAACTGAGATCACGACGCGGTCCGGGGTATAGAATTCATCCATGTATTTTCTAAGTGAGTCTCCGTTAAAGGTTGAGAGTGTTTCCTCTGTTCCTAAAATCGGATATCCTAATGAATGATCACCATAAATGGCTTTGCTTAATAAATCATGAACGATGTCATCAGGTGTATCCTCATACATTTTAATTTCTTCGTACACCACATTTTTTTCTTTTTTCAGCTCTTCTTCATCAAAAGCAGAGTGAAAGAACATGTCGCTTAATACATCGAGGGCGTAGCCAGCATGTGAATCAAGCACCTTTGCATAGTAGCAAGTGTATTCTTTTGATGTAAAGGCATTCACCTGACCACCAATGCGGTCAAAGGATTCTGCGATATCACGTGCAGATCTTGTCTTTGTTCCTTTAAAGAACATATGCTCTAAAAAGTGTGAGATCCCATTAATTTCAGGTGTCTCATGTCTAGAGCCTGTTCCAATCCAGACGCCAATTGCGACAGACCTTACAGTGGGATTGTTTTCGAGTACAATTCTTACTCCGTTTTGGCAAGTATACGTTTTGACCAAGTTTTGCTCCTCCTATTCAACAAACAGATCGCATCACGGATGTCTTTTTTCACTTAGGAGGTCAGAAACCGTCCCTAATTCATATCCTCTTTCCTTGATTTGAGTGATAAGTGTGTCAAGACTTTTCGCTGTTGCATCTGTTGGATGCATTAATATCATCGCCCCATTGTGAATTTTCCCAAGCACCCGCTTTTGTAAAATAGCCGGGGATGGTTTTTGCCAGTCGATGGTGTCTACTGTCCACATAATGGTTTCCATGCCTTCTTGTTTGGCAAGCTTGACTGTTTCGTCTTTAAAGCTGCCGCTTGGAGGCGCAAACCATTTTGGTTTCTTCCCAAGGGATTCTTCAATTTGGCGATTTGTTTTCGTTATCTGCTCTAATGCTCGTTCTCTTGTCAGTGTGCGCATATCTGGGTGATTGTATGAATGATTTCCAATTTCATGACCATCTGCTACGATTTTTTTAGCAAGGTCTGTGCTTTTTTTCACCCATTTGCCTTCTAAGAAAAAGGTCGCTTTGACTTGATGCTTTTCCAGCGTCTTTAACATGTTGATTAAATGCTCGTCACCCCAAGCCACATTGATCAGGAATGCATTCATTTTTTTATCTGGATGCCCCTTATAAATGGGCTCAGCACCAAGCTCATGTAAATGAGTAGATGGCTTTGTTTCTTTCAACACAAGCAGCTTTTCATCGAAGGTTCCTTGTTTCTTCATTTTTTCGTAAGAAGCATCGATATCGACTGTCTGTCCATTTAAGCCAGGCATCTTTTTCCACACTTTATCAATCTTAGCATTTTGCGCCTTTACTTCATAGTCAGAAGACTTCGATTCAATCTCCTGATATAAAATATCTTTTGAAACAGATGCAACCTCGGCATGCTCTTTCATTGATTCAATATATGTAACAGCAGCCGGCTGCTTCATCGTTTGATAAGACACGAGCAGTAAAAATACAAACACAATGAATGGTAACGTTTTTTTCAATGGTTGTCCCTCCCCTTTACCACAAATTATGATGGGGAGAAACAAGCTAGAACTATTGTTAGCGCAAGAAAAGAAAGAAGCCTGGCACGGATACCTGGCTTCTAACACATTTTATTTGATCTCATTAAGACTGCTTTTCTTCTTTTTCCTTTTCTTCACGTAAAACAGCTTTTCGAGAAAGATTCACACGGCCTTGTTTATCGATTTCAGTGACTTTGACAAGTAATTCATCGCCAATTTTCACGACATCTTCTACTTTGCCCACACGCTCAAGCGCAAGCTCAGAAATATGAACAAGTCCATCTTTTCCGCTGAAGATTTCAAGGAAGGCACCGAATTTTTCAATGCGTTTGACTTTACCTAGGTAAAGCTGTCCTACTTCAACTTCTCTCACAAGATCTTCAATGATTTTCTTCGCTTTTTGGTTCATATCTTCTTCTGTAGAAGAAATAAAGATAGTACCATCTTGTTCAATATCAATTTTCACACCGGTATCTTCAATGATTTTATTGATTTGTTTACCGCTTGGTCCAATGACATCGCGAATTTTATCTGGATTGATCGTCATCGTTAAGATTTTTGGTGCATAACGAGACAATTCTCCTCTAGAAGCAGGAATCGTTGACAGCATGCTGTCTAGGATTTCCATTCTTCCTTTTTTCGCTTGTTGAAGCGCCTCTTCTAAGATGTCTTTTGATAGACCATCGATTTTGATGTCCATTTGAAGGGCTGTTACACCTTTTGATGTACCTGCAACTTTAAAGTCCATATCTCCAAGTGCATCTTCCATTCCTTGAATGTCTGTCAGCACTGTGTAGTATTCACCAGATTTCACAAGTCCCATTGCAATCCCTGCAACTGGTGCTTTAATTGGAACACCCGCATCCATCATCGCAAGTGTGCTTGCGCAAATACTTGCTTGTGAAGTAGATCCGTTTGATTCTAATACCTCTGAAACGAGGCGAACCGTATAAGGGAAATCTTTTTCGGATGGAATGACTGGTTCTAGTGCACGTTCACCTAGTGCGCCATGTCCGATCTCACGACGGCCTGGACCGCGCATTGGACCTGTCTCACCAACACTGAATTGCGGGAAGTTGTAATGGTGCATAAAGCGTTTTGATTCTTCAACACCTAGACCATCAAGAATTTGCACATCGCCAAGTGCACCTAATGTACAAATACTGAGCGCCTGTGTTTGTCCTCTTGTAAATAGGCCTGAACCGTGCGTTCTTGGCAGAAGTCCTACTTCTGAAGAAAGTGGACGGATTTGATCTACGCCGCGTCCATCTGGACGTACCTTCTCTTCAGTGATCAAACGGCGAACTTCGTTTTTGACAAGCTTGTTTAATACATCTTTCGCTTGTTTAATCGTTGCTTCGTCACGTTCTTCTGCTTCAAACTTCTCAACTACAGCTTTTTTCACAGCACTGATTGCATTCTCACGCGCATGCTTTTCATGTACTTGAATCGCTTTCAGCAGGTCAGCTTCAGCAAGTGCTTTTACTTCGTCTGCTAACGTTTGATCTACTTCATATAAAGGAATATCGATTTTTTCTTTACCGACTGCCTTCACAATTTCTTCTTGGAATTCAATTAAGCGTTTGATCTCTTGGTGACCGTACATGATCGCTTCAAGCATTGTTTCTTCCGGTACTTCATCAGCACCAGCTTCTACCATGTTGATCGCATCTTTTGTTCCGGCAACCACAAGATTGATGTCACTTTGTTCAAGCTGCTCCACATTTGGGTTAATGATCAGCTTTCCATCCACTCGTCCTACTGTAACGCCGGCGATTGGTCCCTCAAATGGAATGTCAGACACACATAAAGCTAAAGATGAGCCAAACATTGCAGCCATTTCAGATGAGCAATCTTGATCCACACTCATGACGATACTAATGACTTGTACTTCGTTTCTAAATCCATCTGCAAACAGCGGACGAATTGGTCTGTCAATTAAGCGGCTCGCAAGGATCGCCTTTTCACTTGGACGGCCTTCTCTTTTAATGAAGCCGCCAGGAATTTTACCTACTGCGTATAATCTTTCTTCGTAGTTCACAGTGAGCGGGAAGAAATCAAGTGGTTTTGGTTCTTTAGAAGCTGTTGCTGAGCTAAGCACAGCCGTATCTCCGTAGCGTACGAGGACCGCTCCGTTTGCTTGCTTTGCAAGCTGGCCAGTTTCAACTGTCAGTTGACGTCCAGCCCAGTCTATGGTGAAGACATGTTTCTCTTGTCCCATTCTGAGATAAACTCCTCTCTTATCGTAAAGTTTTAGTTAGTTCTTATTATGAACAAAATGATTTTCACATATCAATGTGAAAGCTGTATGTAGAAGGGTTTTGCCATTCTTTCAACATTTTAACCATAAAATATTAGTGATTATACGATAAAAAAGCGGGAATCCTCCCGCTTTTTACGATTATCGACGTAAGCCTAGTTTGTTAATTAACTCACGGTAACGAGTTACGTCTTTATTACGTAGATACGTAAGAAGATTACGACGTCTACCTACCATTTTCAAAAGACCGCGACGTGAGTGGTGATCTTTCTTATGAGTACGTAAATGCTCGTTCAAGTTGTTAATTGATTCTGTTAGGACAGCGATCTGAACTTCTGGAGATCCAGTATCAGATTCGTGTGTTTTGAACTCATTAATTAATTGCGTTTTACGCTCTTGAGTAATAGCCATCCTGTTTCACCTCCAAATCATGTTAGCCCCATCTACCTCGCAACCGTCGGTGAAGTCGGCCTGCCAAGTAAGTGGTTTTAAAGCTACAGGAATAATCATACTAAAAATATGCTGAATTTGCAAATAGTAGAGCAGTTTTTCTATGATTTTTTTGTTTGCTTGAGCTGATCTTGAAAAAACTGAATCGCTTCTTCTTTATCTTGACTGATTTGAGCCGTCAGCTCCTGGATTCCGTTAAATTTTCGTTCACTGCGAATGCGCTTGAACCATTGTAATTTAATCGGCTGGCCATATATTTCTTCGTTAAAATCAAAAAGGTTTACTTCAATGGCAGGCTGATCAGGACGCTTTTCATAAAATGTTGGTTTATAGCCAACGTTACAAACGCCGTCATATTCTTTGCCCTTCACTTCTGCTCTTACTGCATATACCCCTGTTGGCGGAATAATGTATTCAGCAGATAATCCGACATTAGCTGTCGGAAAACCGATCGTCCGTCCACGTTTGTCTCCATGGATGACAATACCGCGAAGCTGATAAGGTTTTCCTAATAGCTCGCTCACATATTCAACATCCCCATTTTTTAATGCGGAACGGATGAGAGTGGAGCTGACTTTTCTGTCTTGATTGGACAGCTTAGGTACAATGGTTGCCGTGATACGGCCTTTTCCGTATTCATCGAACGTTTCCATTGTGCCTGCACCAAAACGGCCAAACGTAAAATCAAATCCTGCTACTGCGTGCTTCACATTCAGTTCATCCAAATATTGATCCACAAACTCTTGAGGAGATAGTGCTGCAAAGCTCTCGCTGAATTGCACGATGTATAAATAGTCAGCGCCCAGCTGTTCGATGAAATCAATTTTATCCTCAAGCGGTGTAATTAAGTCTTTTGGTTCCCGTGCCTTTTGCAAAACATGTGATGGATGCGGATGAAAGGTCATAACCGCTAAGGCCAATCCTTCTTTTTTCGCAATGCTTTTTGCTTCATCAATGACTTTTTGATGCCCGAGGTGAACACCGTCAAAGTAGCCTAAAGCCATGACAGACGGGACTTGATCCTTTTGATTCAATGTATGTGGGTGTGAAATATGTATAGTCTTCACGAGATGTCACCTTTTCTTTAAGATTGCTTGTCCTGAGATAAGATCTTCGCCGGCTTCATCAGGTTCTGTTTGGTCGGGTGCTTCATATATATCGCCAGACAACGACCTGAAGGAGCAAATACAGCGACACGATCCTCCTCTGCGAAATGAGCAAATTCATCAGGCATTGGCAGGACTGCACCGTTTTCCACTTTACTTGCTAATGTATCATTTATCTCCCATTTCGGCAAATGATTGAGCGCACGCTCGATCGGGACAAGGTGCTCATCTACAGTTCCTTCCTCGCTTATATCTCGCAGCTCATCCAGCGTGATACATTCATCAAGTGTAAAATTCCCAGACCCTGTGCGAATGAGATGTGACATGTGGGCTGGAAACCCTAGTTTCTTCCCGATATCAACCGCTAAAGTTCTCACATACGTTCCCTTTGAGCATAGAACAGTGAATCTAAATGACACGCTGCCATCCTCATACGTGACAGGTGTTGTCCGCTCGATACGGTGAATGGTAATTTCACGGCTCGGCCGCTCAATTTCAATGCCTTCTCTTGCATATTCATAGAGTTTTTTTCCGCCAATTTTCACAGCAGAAAACATCGGAGGAATTTGTTCAATGGTTCCTTCAAACTGCTTCAGCGCCGCATCAATTTCTTTTTCTGAAATTGGTTTTTCCACCTTTTTCTCTTCTACGATCTCACCTGTTTGGTCTTCTGTTGTTGTAGAAAAGCCAATCGTGATTTCCGCATCATACGTTTTCGATTTATCTGTTAAATATTCTACAATCTTCGTTGCTCTTCCGATACAAATAGGCAGAACACCTGAAACCTCTGGATCGAGGGTGCCTGTATGTCCGACTTTTTTTGTGTGCAAGATTTTTCTTACTTTGAACACACAGTCGTGAGAGGTCATGCCTCTTTCTTTATGTAATAAAAGAACACCATTTATCATCTGCGTTCTCTCCTTTCATAAACGATGAAAAAGGACAGACGATCATCGTCTATCCTTATTTCAACGTCTTATTCATGATCTTTTGTGTTTAACTCAGCAATCAGGCTTTCAATTCGGTTTCCGTAATCTACGGATTCGTCGAATTCAAAATGCAGTTCTGGTGTTTTGCGAAGTCTGATTCGATTGCCAATTTCAGAGCGGATATACCCTTTAGCCTTTGCAAGGCCTTTTAAGGTTTCCTCTCTTTTCTTCTCGTCGCCAAGAACAGAAATGTAGACTTTGGCAATTTGCAAATCACCGGATACTTCGACATCAGTTACAGTCAAAAAGCCGATTCTTGGATCTTTTAGCTTTCTGCCTAAGATGTCGCCCAATTCTTTTTTCATTTGCTCACCCACACGGGTTGCTCTCATACTCATGATCTTATCACCTCTAATTAAAACCACTCAGTTTTCGTGATCGTTCGTTCAATTTCAGGAAAAGAATCGATAAAGCTTAATACACGCTGAAGCTCCTTTTCCACTTGAACCCGAGATGAGGAAATCACGGCGATTCCGATTGATGTACGCTGCCATGTATCCTGGTAATCCATTTCAGCAATGGTTACATTGAATTTATGACGCGTTCTTGTCAATATACGCTGAAGAACCGCACGTTTTTCCTTCAGTGAGGATGCATCATAGATCATGCACTCACATTCGGTATAACCGATCATTTTCTTTCGATTTCTTGCATAACGAATGATTCCAGAACATCGCCTTCACGGATATCATTGTATTTCTTAATGGTAATACCACATTCATAGCCTTGTGAAACTTCTTTGACATCATCTTTAAATCGTTTTAATACGTCGACTTCGCCTTCAAAAATAACGACGCCGTCACGGATTAAGCGGATTCCGCTATCTCTTGTGATCGTTCCTTCAGTCACATAGCCGCCAGCGATTGTACCGATCTTAGATACTTTGAACGTTTGACGAACTTCAACTTGACCGATGACTTTTTCTTCATATTCAGGGTCAAGCATCCCTTTCATCGCAGCTTCAATTTCATCGATGACTTTATAAATAATGCGGTGCAAGCGGATATCTACGTTCTCTGTTTCAGCTGTGCTCTTCGCATTTCCATCAGGACGTACGTTAAAGCCGATCACAATCGCATTAGAAGCACTTGCTAAAATGATATCTGATTCCGTAATCGCTCCAACACCCGTATGGATGATTTTCACTTTTACGCCTTCGACCTCAATTTTTTGAAGAGCTGCCGTTAATGCTTCAGCAGAGCCTTGTACGTCTGCTTTCACGATCAAGTTGATATCTTTTACGTCACCTTGTTTGATTTGCTCAAATAGGTCGTCTAGAGATAATTTCGCTTTGTCTGAACGCTGTTCATCCAGCTGCTTAGAAGCACGCGCTTCACCGACTTGACGAGCTGTTTTTTCATCTTTGAATACGAGGAACTGATCCCCTGCATTTGGTACATCGTTTAAACCAGTGATTTCAACAGGTGTAGATGGCCCTGCTGTTTTCACGCGGCGGCCGATGTCATTGACCATTGCACGTACACGGCCAAATGTATTTCCGACAACGATTGGGTCACCTACTTGAAGTGTACCTGTTTGAACAAGAAGGGTTGCAACAGAACCTCTTCCTTTATCAAGCTCAGCCTCGATGACAGTCCCTTTTGCCGCACGATTTGGGTTGGCTTTCAGTTCTGCTACTTCGCTGACAAGAAGGATCATTTCGATCAATTCGTCAATGCCTTCACCTGTTTTTGCAGATAGTGGAACGAAGATCGTTTCGCCGCCCCAAGCTTCTGGTACAAGACCATGCTCAGTTAACTCCTGCATCACACGGTCAGGGTTCGCTGTTGGTTTGTCAATTTTGTTGACAGCGACAATGATTGGCACTTCTGCCGCTTTCGCATGGTTAATCGCTTCAATTGTTTGCGGCATGACACCATCATCTGCTGCAACGACTAGAATTGTCGTATCCGTTACTTCGGCACCACGTGCACGCATCGTTGTAAATGCTGCGTGTCCAGGTGTATCAAGGAACGTAATTTTTTTGCCATTTTCTTCAATTTGGTATGCACCGATATGCTGCGTGATTCCACCTGCTTCGCCTTCGACGACTTTTGTCTTACGAATGCTGTCAAGAAGAGTTGTTTTCCCGTGGTCAACGTGTCCCATGATCGTTACAACTGGAGGGCGTACTTGCATATCTTCTTCTTTATCTTCAACTTCATACTTTTCAAGTTCAGTTTCTTCTAAAATGATGACTTCCTCAACTGGAACACCATATTCAGAAGCGATTAATTCCACTGTATCTTTATCAAGTTCTTGGTTGATTGTTGCCATGACACCAAGCATCATCAGCTTTTTAATGATTTCAGCTGATTCTTTTCCAAGCTCATCAGCCAGCTGGCCGACAGTCATTGAATTTGTAAATTCAATTTTTTCAGGAAGCTCTTTTTTAGGCTTCACAGGTCTAGCTTGCTGATGCTGCGGTTTGTTATTTCCACCGCGTTTGTTTTTGTTTTTATTTTGGTTGTTGTTTTTTTTGTTTTTATTAAATTGATTATTCTGCACGTCATTCTTCTTTCTATCATTGTTTTTGTTAGATGATTGTTTTTTTTGTTCTGCGGGTTTCTCGTTAGCTGTCTCTTTTGCTTTGGCTTTTTTATAGATAGCGTCTAGCTTTTTCACAGTGTCGTCTTCAAGCGTCGCCATGTGGTTGTTCACTTCCACGTTCATATCCTTAAGCGCTGCTATAATATCTTTACTTGAAACATCTATGGCTTTTGCGTATTCATATACTCTCACTTTAGCCATTCGTTCACCCCCAAATAAATTAATCGAGCAAGCTTATGAGCTTCTTAGCGAAGCCTTGGTCAGTGACAGCGACAACTACGCGAGCTTCTTTCCCAATAGAACGTCCGAGAACGGAACGGTCTTCAACTTTTCTAACCGGAACATTATAAAATTTGCATTTGTCAGATACCTTTTTCTCTGTGTTAGATGAGGCATCTGCTGCAAGAAGAACCAGCTTAGCACGCGCATGTCTAATTTCTTTGATCACCAGATCTTCTCCTGACACGACTTTACGAGCTCGATTTGCTAGACCAAGCAAAGGATACCATTCAGATTCATTCATTAGGTTTTTTCACCTTTTCAGCTAGTTCTAGTAATTCTTCAAATATGTGTTCGTCAATCTGTGTCTGAAATTGCTGCTGTAAACTGCGTTTGTTCTTTGCCGCAAGAATAGTTTCTTTATCGAGAGAAAGGTAAGCTCCGCGTCCGTTCATTTTTCCGGTAGCGTCAACAGACACTTCTCCTTCTTTAGAACGAACAACACGGATCAGTTCTTTCTTTGGTTTCATTTCTCCCGTCACGACGCATTTTCTAAGCGGGATTTTTTTTCGGCTTTTCACCTTTTATATCACCTCTTATTCGTCAGATTCCTCAGCTACTGGTTCAGCCTCTAAGAAAAGAGATTCAGAGTCTTCAGTTCTTGGGAAAATACCGAGTTCCCTTGCATCTGTTTCGCTTTTAATGTCAATTTTCCAGCTGGTCAGCTTCGCTGCAAGACGAGCATTTTGACCTCTTTTACCAATCGCTAATGACAGCTGATAATCAGGGACAATGACTGTTGTCGCCTTGTCTTCTTCATTCACAATGACATCAAGTACTTTTGATGGACTCAGCGCATTGGCAACAAATTCAACCGGGTCATTTGACCAGTGGACAATGTCAATTTTTTCGCCTTTCAGCTCATTGACAATTGCTTGTACACGCTGGCCTTTTGGTCCAACACATGAGCCAACTGGATCAACATCAGGATCATCTGTACGAACAGATATTTTAGAACGGTCTCCAGCTTCTCTAGCAACCGATTTAAGCTCTACAGTACCATCATAAATTTCTGGCACTTCAATTTCAAATAAACGCTTTAAGAGACCTGGATGTGTTCTAGACACATAAATTTGTGGTCCTTTAGTTGTTTTTTCTACTTTTGTAATGAATACTTTAATGCGGTCATGCGGTTTGTATTCCTCATTTGGCATTTGTTCATTGACAGGAAGAAGGGCTTCGATTTTGCCAAGTGACACGTAAATGAATTTACTGTCAATTCGCTGAACGATTCCCGTCATAATGTCTTCCTCGCGGTCGATGAACTCAGTGTAGATCACACCGCGCTCTGCTTCTCTCACTCGCTGCGTCACAACTTGTTTCGCTGTCTGAGCTGCAATGCGTCCGAAGTCTTTTGGTGTGACTTCAATCTCAACGACGTCACCAACCATGTAATTCGGGTTAATATTGGCTGCATCATCTACTGAGATTTCAAGGCGAGAATCATACACTTCATCTACAACATCTTTTCTTGCGAACACACGAATCGTTCCCGTTTCGCGGTTTAAATCAACACGAACATTTTGTGCTTGATTAAAATTACGCTTATATGCAGAAATGAGTGCAGCTTCTATCGCTTCAATTATAATTTCTTTACTAATACCCTTCTCTTTCTCAAGAACAGTCAGGGCATCTAACAACTCACTACTCATTTTTATGGTTCCCCCTTATATCAATGAAAAGGTTAATTGAACGAAACTGCTAATCTTGCGTTAGCTATTTTTTCGTATGGAATATTGATCTCTTTCTTTCTTGTCTTGATCTTCACTGTCACTGTTGCAATCTCACCATCAAAGCTTGTAAGCTCACCTTCAAATGCTTTTTCACCATCAATTGGTTCATATGTTTTCATGAAAACATTTTTTCCAAGTGCTTTTTCAAAATCAGCTTTTTTCTTTAATGGGCGCTCCGCTCCAGGAGAGGACACTTCAAGAAAGTAGTTTTGGCTAATCGGATCTGCCTCATCAAGCTTTTCGCTCAAGGCTTCGCTCACTTTGGCACACTCTTCGATATCGACGCCTTTATCAGAGTCAATAAACACGCGAAGGAACCAGTTTTGACCCTCTTTGACAAATTCAACATCAACGAGTTCAAGCTGTAAGCCATCTAAAATTGGCTGTACCATTTCGCTTACGACATCCACTACTTTTTTGCTCATTCTCTTCCTCCTTGTGCTTTCGATAAACGCTCTTATCAATCATTCTGCATAAAAACCCTGCTTTATGTGAGCAGGGGGAGCAGAAAACGGATGAATAATGTCGAGACAAAAATTGCCTGTTCAATACAAAAGAGCGGGTTTCCCCACTCTTGTCTCGGTAATCGTTAGCATTTCCATAAAAACTATACCATATCCAATTTTTTTATGCAAATGAAGTTCCTTATTCAGCAGGCATTCGTCATCATTTCTTTTCATTCATTCTTTTCGCATGTTCACTAATAAGTGCTGCCTCCCTGCTCCCTTTTATGATGCGGAAACCGTCATAATCCGGATAGAGCGAATCGTCGTCCTGAATGCTTGTTAAAATCCAAAATTGACTGCCAGCCCCTCCGAGCCGCTCAACCGCTGACAGCCAGCTTTGATATACGTCAGGACGAGCTGATTGATTTTGATAGCCAAACTCTTCTAACACAACTGGTTTTCCAATTGATTTCCCTCGGGTGATATGGTCTTCAATCCATTTCACTCCCCAGACAGCAGACTTGTTCCAATGATCTGGGTACAGATGATAGGTCCCATAATCGATATGAGGAAGAGCCGTCAAACGGTCCCAATCGACGCCTTCTCCGCCTCCGTAAAACCAATCTTCATGCCCTGGTATGCGGAAAAAACCTTCATCTCCTACTGCAACAAGATGGTGACGATCCAGCGATTTGATCCATGAACTCATTTCATCTGCCCATTTGACTAGTACATTTCCCGTTGGATCTGACTGCACACGCGGCTCATTGGCCAATTCCCAAGTCATAATAGCTGGATCGTCTTTATATTGAACACCTGTATACGTATTGGTTCTTTCTAATACATAGCGCACATAATTTTTGTAAGCATTTTGAATTCGAGGATCTGTATAGAAGGCATCATGCGTTCCTGCCCCGAACCACTTTACGTATTGATTCATACCGCCAAAGTCATCCCAATTGTTCACTAGTGGAATGACAAGCTTTATCCCTTCCTGTCCTGCTTTATAAATCGCATAATCTAGTTTTTGAAAACCCGATTCTTCATAGACCCCTGGACTAGATTGTAAGACTGAGTTTTCTTGAGGTGCCCCGTCATGAAAGCCCCAAATCCGTATGACCTTTAAATTCATTGCTTTCATATCATCGAACACAGCATCTACCATTTTTTTAGATTTGTAATGGAAGTAGTAATTATTTGTGCCGGCGAAGTAAAATGGTTGATTGTTCAGCGTAAATTGTGTACCAGACGTCTGCACATAAGCGGCGGCTTTCATCGTAAGTGAAAACCAGCCGGACCATATAGCGGCCACAAGTATGAAGCAAGACACTCTTTGAGCCCACTTTTTCATTTACATTCTCCTCACAATCTATCTCTATCCTTCTTGAGGCAGGATCACATCTAGTTGAAGCGGTGTTTGTTCATTTGAATCAAGTTCAATTGTCTGCTGTTTCAACATTTTATTTTCTTTGCCGATTTGAATCTCATATGTTCCGTGAAATGCTGGACATATCACATTGCCATTAGCATCTGTTTTTTCAACTCTTTGGGTCGTCCACTCATTTAGAAGCTTTTCATAACGTCGTCCTGCTTCATTTAAAGACCAATCATAATTCACGATGGCCGCATGTTCACCTCTCCAATGAGCACCTGCCCAAAATCCCCACATCAGTACTCCTTTGACGGCTGGATGACTAAATGCGACGCGATATAAAGCCTCTAGGTTATCCGCTCTTCTATTAGGGTCAGGGTGAACAGAGTCGTACTCTGTGACCCATATTGGAAGACCAAGCTCAGCAAGCACATCAAGCCTCTCTTTGACAATGACTGGATCGACCCGTTCTTCAAAATGGCCTTGAACCCCAATCGCCTCAATAGGTGCGCCTAACTGACGCAGTTCATTGATATGCGCTTTATACGCATGGTGCTCACCATATGAAATTACATTATAATCATTCACAAACAATAGTGCTTGAGGGTCAATTTTTTTCGTTTCTTCATACATCCACTTCCAAATATTTTTCCCAAAGCGATCTTTAAAAAATGAACCGTGCATCATTTCATTGTTTACATCCCAGTGACGGAATCTTCCCTTAAAATGATTGCCCGCATGCTCAAGCCGGTTTTTCATGGCTTCATATACTTCATGATTCGGCAGTGACCTCAGCCAGCTTGGATTCGCATCCTCTACCTCCCAAAATAAAGCGTGCCCCCTCACTGGAAGTTGATGTCGATCTGCAAAATTCAGCATCGCATCTGCTTTTTCGTAGGTGATTCTCCCTCTTTGCGGCTCATTCGCATACCATTTTGCCTCATTTTCAAAAACAGCCCAATTAAAATACTTCACGAAAAAATCAGCATATTGTTGATTAAATAACACTTGGTCATTCATCGCCGAACCAAATGCGAACTCATGCTTGATTTGCTTAATTTCAACCTCTATACCTGCTATTGGCTTTTTATCGCCGTTTGTCACGTTGATCACAAGATCTCTTTGTCTATGCTCTGAGATTCGATCATCCGCCTCTTTTTTCCACATTAGATTTTCCTGGCCATTTTCGCCTCTATTGAATGAATGATGAAGAAAGCTTCTTTCTTTAACCATGTAAAATCACCCTTATTTTCATTGGATTGTTATTACCTATTCAAACTGCCGGCCAGAAGCCGACAGCTTGATTTTGACCTCTTAGTTGATCAGACGATGGTATTCAGCATAGGCAGTGGCCATATCCACTTGAGACCAGAAGCGGTGATAAGTGAAAACTGGTGCGCCATTCTCCCATTTACCTGTAGCTTCATTAAATGAAGATTGATATTTACTTTCGAGTGAAGACCACGCTGGATCTTGTTTAATCTTCGGACGAAGATCAGCAAAACTCGTATAGACCCCATTCCCTCCTCGCTGCGGGTCAGAAGGAATGGTGCTGGCTCCAGGAATCTGATTTCCTTGACCAAATGTCCCGTTCCATCCATTTGGGAAATACACTTCTTTTCTAAAGAAACGGTCATAGTCTTCTCTATCTTCCTCTGTCACTATGCCGACGCCATCATTGTAATTCCACGCAACCTCTAGGAGCTGCGCGGCTGCATCTTTTGCTCTTGCACCAAGCGCTGTATAATCACCTGTTTCAAGCTTTGTGGCTGCTGCAAAGAATATCAAAGCTTTGGCTAGACTTCCTAATACGCCCGTATCCTGAGTCGGATCTTTTGTTACCGCTGTTAAATTTGGATTTCCTGTTGCAGACTGGAACCCGTTCCAAGTATCAGGCTGTCCGCTCCAAGCAATATTTCCAGGAAGCCAAAACTCTCCAGGCGCACTTGTTGTAGCAACAGAAACGTTTGTTCCTCCTAGAATTCTTTGTCCTTGCTCATCTAAGAAATAACCCTCATCATCAGACACAGGACGGCTGCCGATAAAAATGTAATCTAAGGCATAGTTGACCCATTTTGTCACGACAGATTTGGCCATTTGGACATTTTCAGATGTTTTGTCTCCATCTTTCACAAAAATATAATAAAGCTCTGCTACACGCTCTATTGGCCACGCCTGCATTCCAAACCAGTTATTTGAAGGCGGGTCAAGGTAAACAGGTGCATCTTCATATGCCATATCATAAAAAGTACTTCTTCCTGCTGGATAAGCACTATAGTCTCCATTCCAGCTATTGGTTGCGCCTCCTGCTATGGCACCTTCTTTCGATTGAAGCCATACGTAAAATTCAAGCTGTCTCTTTAATGTTTTTTCCCAATCGCTTGCCCCGGTAGCTGAAGTTGGCTTTAAGCCTCCTTTATCTGAGGATAAAGCATAAGCGGCGACAGGATTTTGATATCCTTGATGACAATGGCTCGCTCCGATACGCCATGACCAGTTTGCATTATCCCCAAGTCCTCCGCCCCAAGACGTATACCATGCCATTAAGTAATGACAGGCACCTTTTCCGTTTCCAGGATACGGATTCCCCTGCTTCCCGCTTCCAATCGTTTGAAAATATTTATCGTACATGCCGTAACGGAGGAAATCCCCCATTTTTTTCGCTTTATCAAGATAAGTTGACTGATTATAGCCGAGCTCCTTTGCCCAATACATCGCTTGTATTGCACGCGCATCAGCATCCGTTGCATTCGTATAGCGCCACTGAGCAGCTGGAGCTTGATTTTCTTTTGTGAATAAGCTCATAAAGCCTTCATTCGGCTTGCCAAAAGATTTATCGTCCTGTGATGGATGAGGGATGGACTCCCATACAGATTCCTGTGGACCACGCTGGAATGTGTTCACATATGCGGCTTTATGTGATGGGTTGAGCAAGTTTCCATAGCCATACCAGTTATCTACATCAAGGAGCCAGTGCATTAAATACGTTTCATTCGTTCCATAGGTTGATTTCAATTCACTATCAATTGGATCTTGACCAGCAGGACGAGCACCGGTCAGCTGGCTTGGGTATTGATCCGGAAATGGTTTCTCTGCTGCGTATGTGGCTGGGCTGGACGGATTGTAAGCGTTCATATGCGGCTGCTCATCATTTCCATCTTCATTGACTGGGATGATGTACTTCTCCATATTGTCCCAAGCAGCCTCTAATTTGCTCCAATCCCCTGTGTAATGTCCGTACAGCACCTCAAGCCACAGCCAATAGCTATACGCTTCTGAGGTTGTCATATGCCCGTAATCAGGCGCTTCGCAAATGAGCGTCTCAATTGAATGATACGGAATTCCTTCTGGTGAAAAATATCCATTCGCATCGCTTTTGATTTGATGATAAAGCGTTAAAAACCGTTCTTTGTTTGACAAGTCCTTCACCCTTTCAATAAAATCATTGTTTTTTTATTTGTCTGGAAGTGTGCCAAATACTAAAACACCATCGTCAAAGACAGGAATCTTCGTTGTTTTTTGCATATTGGCTGTTAATCCTTGATAGGAATAATCATTTGAGGCATCCCATATATTCGATCCATTTGGAGCAGATAATCGAAATTGTATTTCCTTCTTATGCTCAGATTCTCCTCTAGGAGAAATAGCTACGCCCGTAAAATCAATTTCTGCAAAATAGACGCGGGCTGATTCGTCATATACCTTTAAAGGTGATAAGGAAGCGCCTTCATTGTAGGCTGCTGTCACTTGAATATCCTTTTCAGTGAACCCCTTTGCAAAAACCTCACTCAGATTGACGTAATATCTAAAGGACAGTGTTTGACTGCTTCTTGCCGGCCAGCCGGACCGGTTGTATAGCACTGCTTTCACTTGAGTAGATGTTGTATCGTTATGCATCACAGCTGCCTCTACAAAAAACTCATCCTCCACTTGTTCTTTAGGCGGAAAATTGGGCAGCTTTGATTGCCCTTGACCAAACAGCTGCACCATTTTGGCAATATTTCCAGTAAAGGCGGCATTATAATCAGTCGCCACCTCGTTTGATACATAATCCGAGATATCATCGTCATATTGGTCCTGTTCATTAGGGCCCCCAACAAGCGCTCCATAAAGTGTGTGCCGATGAACTGGAGGATTTGTCAGCTGGTTCGACCATGAGCCATGTGCATTACGGTGGTGCGGGTGCTTCGGCGGATTCTGGCCAAAACCAACGACATAGCTTCTATTCAGCGGATTATCCCCTAGCATATAGTGAGTTTGCTTGATCGCAAACGATTGGTATCGATTCTTCTTTTCTTGATCAGTTACCCAATCAGCATAAACAAAGGCTAAAAATGCTGCATTGGCGGCATAACGAAGTGAACCCCATTGATCCAGCCATGCCAAACCGCCAGGCGTATAGGTGATTCTTTCTACTTTTCCATTTTGAACGAGACCTGTGGTCCAGTAATCAAGATTACGCTCAGTCGATTCTATAAATCTGTTTTCTTTCGTGATTCTTGCAAGTAAGATTTGTGAAGCAAAAAAAGTATTGTCCCATGACATGGTAAACGTATAATCCCAATCCTTCGGCCATTCCTCTACCGCTTTTAATGCTTGGTTTAAATAGGTTTCTTCATTTGTCGCCAAGTACAGCCAGATTCCGCCCCAAATAAGTTCGTCAACATAGCCGCTCCAGGAGTTGTAAAATGGCTGCGCATTGGTGACACAATCTGTATATTTGCCGCGATACCTGTCAGCAAATGCATATAGCTGTTTGGCGTGCGTCAAAAGCTTTGCTGCATAGGGCGCATCTGTTTCTTTAAAAATGATAGAGCCTGCTGCTAAAGCCGCCGCAGTTTGTGCAGCTACTTCTGTTCCAGGACAATGTTCATCAATCTTAAAAGCTGGCCGGTTCATCGGCATCACTTCTGCTGGTCCCCACCAAGCATGGTCGGCGTTTCCATCACCTACTTGCGCCCAAAATTCATTCGGTCCTGTATGTGCTTTCAAGAAATAATCCGTTGCCCACTTGATTTGATCTAGTATCTCATCAAGCAGCTCCGCCTCTTCATAAGCTTCTCGGTATTCATATACTGTCCACGCAAGCACGGCTGCTGAGTAAGCCATCGGAAGTCCAAATTTCACATGATCTCCTGCATCATACCAGCCGCCAGTTAAGTCGTGCCCAACATCCTTCCCGTCCTCTAGTCCAGAATCTCCCCGCCAGTTAAGACGATTACTTTCCGGAAGCCGGCCTGACCGCTGCGCTTCATAAAACAGCATGGATTTTTGTAGAACCTCTACATAGTTGTAAGATGCCATTTCTCTATTGCTCACCCCTTCTTTTTAGTGAAACCTTGATCAATAGACGAACCGCCTCCTTTTTATACTTCGTTTCGTGATCTGTACAGTTTTTGAAAAGAATCAAATATGTTTCAAAAATAAGCATAGTAAACAGCAATCAGCTTTACGCTCATCGAAGGTTTTTCTCTTGATTCTCCTTCTGACTGTACCCAGAATGATCATATGTCGCTTGAGAACATTTCAGACGGCGAAATTCTCTTTTGAGCTCTATTTGGGTAGAAAGAATGACATACAATCTCTTCTCTTAAAACATCACGCTAAATCAAGATATATGAATAAATAAGAAAATAATTCCAGTTGGTGAAAAATCTTTATTAGTTAACATAATAATATTATTGTATATAGAAAAAAGAACGCCCATTTAGTAGGGCGCTCTTTTTCATCAAATTAAAATAAAGAAAGCTGGTTTTGATCAGGAAGTGCTTCTAAACAGCCTTGACGATCTAAATATTCAAGGATGGTTTTCGACACTTTTCCGCGTTTTTGCAAATCTTCTTTTGAAAGGAATTCCCCATCTTGCCGCGCGCGAACAATATTTAGCGCAACGTTTGTTCCGAGTCCAGGGATCGAGTTGAATGGCGGAATTAAACCATCTCCATCAATGATAAACTCTGTTGCACTTGAGCGGTAGAGGTCCACTTTTTTGAAATGGTAGCCTCTTTCGCACATTTCAAGGGCAAGCTCTAGTACAGTTAATAGGTTCTTTTCTTTCGGTGATGCATCTAGACCTTTTGAGTTAATGTCATCCATAACGGCTCGAATCGCATTCGATCCTTTTGTCATCGTTTCTATATCAAAGTCATCCGCACGAACGGTAAAGTAAGCCGCATAGTACAGAAGTGCATGATGCACCTTGAAATAAGCAATACGAACAGCCATTAGTACATAAGCAGCCGCGTGGGCTTTAGGGAACATGTATTTGATCTTTTTACAAGAATCAATATACCAGTTTGGTACATTATTATTCTTCATTTCTTCTTCCCATTCAGGAGGAAGTCCCTTCCCTTTACGAACAGATTCCATGATTTTAAAGGCGAGTGACGGCTCTAAGCCCTGATAGATGAGATAGACCATAATATCATCACGGCACCCAATCACTTCACTTAGTTCACACGTTTTATTGTGAATGAGCTCTTGCGCGTTTCCGAGCCATACATCCGTACCGTGTGATAGTCCAGAAATCTGAACAAGCTCTGAGAAGGTCGTTGGTTTTGTATCCTCTAGCATTTGGCGAACAAATCTTGTCCCAAATTCCGGGATACCGAGTGTACCTGTTTTACAGCCAATTTGCTCTTCTGTTACACCTAGAGGCTCTGTTCCTTGGAAAATCTTCATGACTTCAGGGTCATCTGTTGGAATCGTTTTTGGATCGATTCCGCTTAAATCTTGAAGCATACGAATGACCGTTGGATCATCGTGCCCAAGAATATCCAGCTTGAGCAAGTTGTCGTGGATTGAATGGAAATCAAAATGTGTCGTCTTCCAATCGGAACCTGTCGCATCGGCCGGATATTGAATAGGTGAGAAATCGTAAATGTCCATATAATCAGGCACAACGATAATCCCGCCTGGATGCTGGCCAGTTGTCCGTTTTACCCCAGTACAGCCTTGTACAAGCCGGTCGATTTCAGCGCCTCTCATATGAAGGTTATGATCTCCTGCATAGCCTTTCACGTAACCATATGCTGTTTTTTCTGCAACGGTACCAATCGTACCTGCTCGGTATACGTACTCTTCCCCGAACAACTCTTTCGTATAGTTATGTGCTATCGGCTGATATTCACCTGAGAAGTTCAAATCAATATCAGGAACTTTGTCTCCTTTAAAACCTAAGAACGTTTCAAACGGAATATCATGTCCGTCTTTTTTATACGGCGTACCACATTCTGGGCAGTCTTTATCAGGAAGGTCAAAGCCTGAACCAACAGATCCGTCATTAAAGAACTCAGAGTGCTTACAGCTTGGACATACATAATGAGGTGCAAGTGGATTCACTTCAGTAATCTCTGTTAATGTCGCAACAAGAGATGAGCCGACAGATCCCCTTGAACCAACAAGATACCCATCATCAAGTGATTTTTTTACGAGCTTATGAGAGATTAAGTAAATAACGGCGAAGCCATGACCGATAATACTTTTTAATTCTTTCTCAATGCGGTCTTCTACGATTTTCGGCAAATCATCTCCGTAGATGCTGCGCGCCATTTGATAGCTCATTTCCCGTATTTCTTCATCTGCACCTTCAATTTTTGGTGTGTAAAGATCATCTTTGATAGGTTTAATGCTTTCGACCATCTCAGATACTTTTTGCGTATTCGTTACGACGATCTCTTTCGCTTTTTCGTCTCCTAGGAAGGAGAACGCTTCGAGCATTTCATCTGTCGTTCTAAAATGAACTTTTGGCAGTTCATGGCGGTTCAGCGGATTCGCTCCACCCTGTGATGAAATTAAGATTTTACGATATATTTTGTCCTCTGGATGCAGGTAATGTACATTTCCAGTCGCTACAACTGGTTTATTCAGCTTTTCGCCAAGTTTGACAATGTTTGTGATGATTTCTTTTAACGCACGTTCATCTCGAACAAGCTCAAGCTGCAGCAGGTGCTGATACACTTCTGGCGGATGTACCTCTAAATAGTCATAAAATGCTGCAATGTCTTCCACCTCATCAGGTGATTTTTGCATCATCCCTTCAAACACTTCACCCTTATCACAGGCAGACCCGATAATTAGTCCTTCTCGATATTTCTCAAGCTGTGAGCGCGGTATGCGCGGCACCCGGTAGAAATAATGAATATGAGAAAGAGAAACAAGCTTGAATAAATTTTTCAGCCCTGTCTCATTTTGTGCGATCAGAACGGCATGGTAAGGACGTGAGCGCTGGTATGCATTCGACTGCCCCATGTTTTCATTCAATTGATCGTGATAGGCAATCTCTTTTTCAGCCGCATCTTTTAGCATCTTCAGCATGAGATAGCCTGTCGCCTCTGCATCATAGATCGCCCGGTGATGCTGCGTTAGTTCAATATCGAACTTTTTACAAAGGGTATTCAGCCGGTGATTTTTAAATTCTGGGTAAAGGAATCGGCCAAGTTCAAGTGTATCAATGACAGGGTTTGACGCTTTATCTGTTTTTAACAGGCGTTTATACGCTGCATTTAAAAAGCCCATATCAAAGCTCGCATTGTGCGCAACAAGGATATCTTGTCCAATCCATTCTTTGAAATCCCGCACAACGTCGACAACATCTGGTGCATCTCTCACCATATCATCGGTGATACCTGTTAATTCGATGGTTGTCGCTGATAACGGGTGATGGGGATTTGCAAATGCTTCAAAGCGGTCAATGATTTCCCCGCCTTTTATTTTCACTGCTGCCAGCTCAATGATCGTGTCATAAACGGCTGAAAGTCCAGTTGTCTCTACGTCAAATACGACATACGTCGCATCCTCTAACAAGCGGTGCTCTGGGTTATATGCAATCGGTACACCATCATCAACTAAGTTGATCTCCACACCGTACATCATTTTGATGCCATGCTTTTTACTTGCTGCATACGCATCAGGGAAGGATTGTACAACGGCATGATCCGTCAGGGCAATTGCTTCATGTCCCCATTTCTTTGCTTGTTCAACAAGCCTCCCAATGCCAGTGACAGCATCCATTTGGCTCATAGGGGAATGTAAATGAAGCTCCACACGCTTTTCACCCTCAGGTGCTGTATCTTCTTTCAGCTGCGGTTTCATTTCATTGACATCATTGGCGATCATGACAAGATCTCTGACAAACGTATCATTTTGAATGCTTCCTCTTGCTTTCACCCACATGCCTTTTTTCAATGATTTCATCAGCTGAGCATCTTCTTTTTCTCTTGCAAACATTTTGATCAAAATACTGTTTGTATAATCTGTGATCTTAAAGATACAAAGCGTTCTCCCGCTTTTCAGCTCACGCGTTTCTGCATCGAATACGTAGCCTTGAACGGTGATTCTTCTTTCCTCGTCCATGATACTATCAAGCGTACGAATTTCTTCATTGTCTTTGATTTGATAGCCAATCATCAGAGGGCCTGACGGAGCTTCATCCTGCTCCTCACTTTCTTTCTTCTCCATCTCAGTGAGGGCTTGCATGGCTCTTTCTTGATCTTCAGCAAGCTTTTGTTCTCTGAACTTCTGAATCTCTTGATCTGATACAAAAATTTCTGTATCGAATTGCAGCTCTGGAAAGCCCACTTGTTTAAATGCAGCCTGGAGCATTGGGCTGTACTTCTTCTTAATAGCGAGTGCCTCTGTTTCGCTTTTCGTTTTAATGATGATTTTATGTCCAGACAGCGATGGTTTTTGCTGCTGAAGCAAGCTGATAATTGGGGGAGAAATTCCTTGAAGTTCTTCCACACAATGTGACCAGTACGATTGCACGAGTTCTTCAGATATGTGCGGATCATTCACTTCAATCGTACAAGTGATTTGTGCAATATGAGAAAATGCATTTGTCAGCCTGCTGAGAAACATGGCGTATACTTTGTAAGGCAAAAGCGCCTTAAATTTAAAAAGGAAATGCCATGTTTTCGTCGCCTTATGCACCGTCAATTTGACGATTTCCCCTTCTTCAAAGTAACGACTGAGGTCATCATCTGTCATTTGAATCTGATTGAGTAATATATGAAATTGCCGCCGTGTGATCGGTAATTGTTCATCCAAGACAGGACCCTCCTTTTGTCAATCAGAAAGGTACCTCTTTTCTACAGGAGGTACCTTCATTTTTTTGTTCGTTTTATGCTTGGCGTATAAACGAAATCAGCTCATCAACAGATACTTCATGTGATTCACCTGATTTTCTAAACTTCACTTCAACAATACCTTCTTCTGAACGTTTTCCGCAGCTAATGCGGATTGGCAGTCCAATTAAATCACTGTCTGCAAATTTTACTCCTGCACGCTCCTGGCGGTCATCGAACAGTACGTCGAAGCCTTCATCTTCTAATCGCTCGTACAATGTTTCAGCCAGTTCTTTTTGCGCATCGTTTTTCATATTTAATGCAAGGAGGTGAAGGTCATATGGCGCCACTGTTTCCGGCCAAATGATTCCTTTCTCATCGTGATGCTGTTCAACAATCGCTGAAAGAGTTCTAGAGATGCCGATGCCATAGCAGCCCATAATCATTGGCTGCGCACGACCATTCTCATCGAGGTACGTTGCATCCATTGACTCAGAATAACGAGTGCCCAGTTTAAAGACTTGTCCTACTTCAATTCCTTTTGCAAACTGGATAGTGCCTTCTCCATCTGGAGAAATGTCTCCTTCTTGAATCAAGCGAAGGTCTGTGAATTCTTTCACTGACACATCACGTGCAGGATTGACATTGACATAGTGATAATCCGCTTCGTTTGCACCAGCGACTGCATTTGTCATTCCCTTAACAGCAAGGTCCGCATAAATATCGACTTCTGCTTCCAGTTTAACAGGTCCAACAAATCCTGGCTCAGTTCCAATGACTTCTAGCACTTCTTCGCGTGAAGCAAGCTCGACAAGCTGTGCTCCTACCAAGTTTTTCACTTTCACATCATTTACTTCATGATCGCCTCTAGTTAGGATCAGAACATACGCATCATCTGCTTTAAACAAAACAGATTTAATGCAAGCACTAGGGTCAACTTCTAAAAATCCAGCCACATCTTGAATGGTTTTCACTTGCGGCGTGTGGACTTTTTCAAGTTCTTTGAAGTCCGCAGGATTTGCTTCTTCTCCGTGATATACAGCCTCCGCCATTTCGATATTCGCGGCATATGAGGAAGTATCAGAATAAGCGATGGTATCCTCTCCGACTTCTGAGAGCGCCATGAACTCATGCGTATCTTTTCCGCCCATTGCCCCTGAATCTGCAATGACTGGTCTAAAATTGAGACCCACTTTTGAGAACACATTAGAGTAAGCCGTAAACATTTTGCTATATGTTTCATCAAGGCTTTCTGGTGAAGAATGGAATGAGTATGCATCCTTCATAATAAATTCACGTCCGCGCAGCAGTCCAAAGCGTGGTCTCTGTTCATCACGGAATTTTGATTGGATTTGATATAGAGTTAAAGGAAGCTTCTTATACGATTTCACTTCGCTGCGTACTAGTGATGTGATCACTTCTTCGTGGGTTGGGCCAAGTGCAAATTCGCGGCCATGGCGATCCTTCATACGCATCAGTTCTGGACCGTATGTATACCATCTTCCTGACTCTTGCCACATTTCTGCCTGCTGCAGCACTGGCATTAAAAGCTCAGCTGCGCCTGCCTTTTCCATTTCCTTGCGAACGATGGATTGAATATGCTGAATGACTTTATGCGCAAGCGGCAGATAATGATAGATTCCACTTGTATTTTGTCTAATAAATCCAGCTCTTACTAAGAGTTGATGACTTTTTGCCTCAGCATCTGCCGGCACCTCTCGAAGAGTTGGAATGAAAGTCAGGGATTGTCTCATGTCGTTACACCTCATTTATGAAATAGGACTTCTCACAAAAACTCTTGTTTCCCGGAATGAGAAACAAGAGAGAATGGTTTTTATAAAAATAACCGCTGAATGTCATTCCACGTTACCACTAACATTAACAGCATGAGGAAAGCAACACCGATAAAGACAACAAGTGCTTCTTTCTCACGATTAATTGGTTTACCGCGAATGGCTTCAACAAATAAGAATAGTAAACGTCCTCCGTCTAGTGCTGGAATCGGTAATAAATTCACGATGCCTAGGTTGATACTGAGGAACGCCGCAAACTGCATTAATGTTAACACACCTTGTTTGGCTACTTCTCCTGTCATGTCATAAATTCCAACAGGACCTGCTAACATATCTAGTGAAAATTGTCCTGTGACAATTTTTTGCAAGTTCGTTAAGATCAGACCTGCCGTTGAAATGACAGTTGTTCCTGAAGAGGAAATGACTTTCAAGAATCCATTTTCCGTTGGCGGATAAGATCCGAAACGGCCAATGCTTTTTCCGTCCGCTTTCACAGCCTCTGGTACAACCTGAACAGTGCTTTCTTTGCCGTCTCGGTCAATGACGACATTCATTTTTTTCTCAGGGTTCTTTTGAACTGTTTGAACGACGTCTGTCCAAGAATTCATTTTCTCGCCATTAATGGACACGATGTGATCTCCCTGCATGAGTCCAGCTTCCGCGGCCCGGCCGTCTTTTGTGAGCTTACCGAGTACAGGATCATCAACGGTTACCCCTTGAATAAAGCCTAAAGCAACCAAAATCACATACGCTAGAATAAAGTTCATGATCGGTCCAGCTGCGATGGCTTTAATTCGCTGCCATACCGTTTTTGAACCGAATTGACGATTGTATGGTGCGATTTGAATCTCTTCACCATCTGCAATATAGAAACTTGTTTGACTAACATTATAGCCAGTCAGAATATCTTCATTTCCAGCTTCATATCCTGAGATTCTCATGGCATGATCTAAATCAATCTGCTCAACTTCGATGACAAGTGCATCAGGATATTTTTCTTTATCATTTAAAATGATTTTTTCTACTTCATTTTGCTCATTGAATAAGAGCCCCACTGTATGACCTGGTTTAATTTCTATGACTTCAGGGTCTTCTCCAGCCATTTTAACAAATCCGCCAATAGGAAGAAGTCTAATGGTATAAACGGTTTCTTTTCGTTTAAAGGAGAAAATCTTCGGCCCAAAACCAATTGCGAACTCGCGGCATAAAATCCCCGCGCGCTGCGCCATAATTAAATGGCCAAGCTCGTGGAAAAAAACGAGCGTTCCAAAAATAATAATAAACGCAATCACTGTATTCACGAACATACCACCTTATGTGAGGATTGATTGAACAAAGTCTCGTGTATCTTTGTCCACTTCATGGATATCTTGCAAACTAGGCGTTGAAATCACATGATGTCTAATTAGTGCCTTTTCAATCAATTCTTCAATTTGCAGGAACGTTACTTTGCCTTTTAGAAATGCATCGACTGCCATTTCATTTGCTGCATTAAGTACAGCAGGCATTGTCCCTCCTATTTTACCTGATTCATAAGCAAAATGTAAGCAGCGATACCTGTCAAAATCCGCTTTTTGGAAATTCAATTGTCCAATCTCCCAAAGGTTCAATGATTTCGCTTCTTGTAACGGCGCCCTGTCAGGGTATGTGAGTGCATATTGAATAGGTACTCTCATGTCAGGTGTCCCTAACTGAGCCATGACGCTTTTGTCGTGAAATTCGACCATCGAATGGATAATGCTCTCTTTATGTAGCAGCACATCAATTTGTTCATAAGGGATATCAAACAACCAATGCGCCTCGATCACCTCGAGCCCTTTATTCATCATCGTTGCTGAATCAATGGTGATTTTCGCTCCCATCGACCAGTTCGGATGGTTTAGCGCTTCTTCAACCGTAACACCTTCGAGTTCAGTTCGTTTTTTATCTCGGAAACTACCACCTGAAGCTGTCACGATTAAGCGTTCAATGTTTTTAGCTTGTTCACCTTGCAGGCATTGAAAAATAGCGGAATGCTCACTATCGACAGGAAGTAAAGGTACACCATATGTTTTGGCGTACTCTTTTACTATATGACCAGCTGTCACAAGTGTTTCCTTATTTGCGAGTGCAATTGTCTTTTTTTGTTCAATGGCCTTTAATGTTGGAACAAGTCCAACACTTCCTACAAGTGCATTGACCACAACGTCCACTGCATCATAGGTCGCTGCCTCGATGTTGGCTTCATCACCAGCAGCCAGCTTCACATCGTATGCAAATGAATGATTCTTTAGTGTGTGATAGGTTTCTTCGTCTACACAGCCGACGAGTTCAGGCTGAAAACGCTCAATGATCGGAATCGCCTTTGCTATATTCCTGCCAAATGTCATGGCTTTCAGCTGAAACTTGTCCGGGTGCTGCCTGATCACATCTAACGTTTGTTCTCCAATTGATCCTGTTGCGCCTAATAGCGAAATATATTTCAAATTGCCACTCCTTCTCTCGTTCAATAAGTTTCTATGAGGTTAGCTGGCAAACGTTGCGAGCAGTAAGTATAAAAACGGCAGAACGAATAAAAAGCTGTCAAACCTGTCCAAAATCCCGCCATGGCCAGGGAGAATTGTCCCTGAATCCTTCACGTGATAATGACGCTTTAAAGCAGATTCCACAAGGTCGCCAAGCTGTCCAAAGATACTGAGTAAAAGAGTAATAAACATCACAAGCAGATATGATGGCAAAAATCCTGTAACCGCCTGAAACACAAGTGACAACACGACCGCTGTGACGATTCCGCCGATAAATCCTTCTACTGTTTTGTTTGGGCTGATTTCTGGCCAAAGCTTTCGTTTCCCCATAGATTTCCCAATAAAGTAGGCTCCTGAGTCAGTAGACCAAATAATCACTGCTGCGAAGAAGATGGCACTCATGCCATATAAGCCTCTAATTTGGATAAAATAATAGAAACTAACGCCAATATATAATGTGGCTAATACAACAAAAGCAACCTCATCGAATGTGAAAGAGTTTTTGCTCAAAACTGTATAAGTTAAAAGTATTAAGACTGCAAATAAAGCAATCTGCATTTTTGATGCGTCTACGTTTGGGAAGAAGCTGTTGTCTCCGCCCATTAAAAGCCAAAGCAATATTAAGCTGACAATACCAGGAAAGCTGAAAATCGAGATCTTTTTCATTCTTAAAAGCTCAAAGAGAGCGACACTTCCCATTAAATAAATCAGCAGGGTAAATGGCATCTGTCCATATATAACAGCAAGCAAAAAGACTGCAGCTGCCAAAACACCCGTCAAAATTCTTTGTTTCATCTGCACCACCCTCTAAATTCCACCGAACCTCCGGCCGCGGCGCTGGTACTCTCCAATAGCGCCTATAAGGTGCTCATCAGAAAAGTCAGGCCAAAGCACATCCGTAAAGACAAACTCGCTGTACGCAATTTGCCAAAGCATAAAGTTGCTTAATCTAATTTCTCCACTCGTGCGAATGAGCAAATCCGGATCTTGAAGAGATTCTGTCATTAAATAAGCTGAAAACATCTCTTCTGTGATGTCTTCTGCTTGAAGCTTACCTTCTTTGACCTTTTCAGAAATTTGTCTGCATGCGGAGACGATTTCTGTGCGCCCTCCATAGTTGAGCGCAAAGTTTAAAATGAGTCCGTCGTTGTTCGCCGTACTCTTTACTGCGTTCTCTACCGCTTTTTTCGTATGCTGCGGGAGGCCGTCTGGATCACCTGTTAAACGCACACGGACATTTTCTTCGATGAGTTCAGGCAGGTAGATGTTTAAAAATTCCTCAGGAAGTTTCATTAAAAAGTCTACTTCTAGTTTTGGACGTTTCCAATTTTCCGTAGAGAAAGCATACAAAGTCAGCACTTTGACATTCAGCTCATTTGCAAGCTTTGTCATGCGCTTGACGACTTTCATTCCTTCATGATGACCTGCTACCCGTGGAAGAGCACGTTTTTTCGCCCATCTTCCGTTCCCATCCATGATAATGGCGATATGTTCAGGAATTTCTCCATTTAATATGTCTTCTTTTGTCAGGCTTTCTAAGTTGGAAGCTGCTGTTTGCTGATTCTTCCAATTTTTGAGTATATTGAGCATGAGATTCCTCCATCACCCAAAAAGGTTGCGTTCCCGCTAAAATATAGTCATCAACAGTATTAACAAAAAAACCCCCTGTAAACATGAAGAGGGTCTTTTCACTATTATCTATTGTACATAGTTTTTTCTTAAACTTCCATGATTTCTTTTTCTTTATCTTTCGTCACGTCATCAATTTTAGCGACATATTCATCTGTCAATTTTTGAACATCCTCTGTTGATGATCTTAATTCATCTTCAGTGATCTCCCCATTTTTCTCAAGCTTTTTCAAATCATCGTTTGCATCACGACGCACGTTACGAACAGCCACTTTTGCTTCTTCTGAGTATTTTTTTACTACTTTCACAAGCTCTTTACGTCTTTCTTCTGTCAGCGCAGGAATCGCAATGCGGATCACATTTCCGTCACTTGTTGGCGTGATGCCAAGATCAGACTTTTGGATCGCTTTTTCGATATCACCGATTGCTGTTTTATCGTAAGGTGTGATAATCAGCATACGTGCTTCTGGCACTGTGATTGACGCAATTTGATTAAGAGGTGTTTGTGCACCGTAATAATCAACTGTCACTTTATCAAGCAGTGAAGCATTTGCACGGCCTGCACGAACAGTTGCAAGCTCACGTCCGTATGCTTGTACGGCTTTTTCCATTTTTTCTTTCGTTTGGTTCAACACTTCTTTTGACACGTTATTTCCCCCTCACGATCGTTCCGATTGATTCGCCGTTTACGGCACGTTTAATATTTCCTTCTTCCATAATGGAGAATACGATTAATGGAATGTCATTGTCCATACATAATGAGGACGCAGTAGAATCCATTACAGCAAGCCCTTCTTTAAGTACATCAAGATATGAAAGCTTATCATATTTTACTGCATCCGCATCTGTACGAGGATCAGCACTGTAGACACCATCTACATTATTTTTCGCCATTAAAATGACATCTGCTTCTATTTCTGCTGCTCGAAGTGCTGCCGTAGTATCTGTAGAGAAATAAGGGTTCCCTGTTCCAGCAGCAAAAATGACGACACGTTTCTTTTCAAGATGACGGATCGCTTTTCTTCTTATGTATGGCTCTGCAACCTGTCTCATTTCAATAGAGGTTTGCACTCTAGACTGAATGCCAAGTGTTTCTAGACTGTCCTGTAACGCCAGTGAGTTCATCACTGTTGCCAGCATCCCCATGTAGTCTGCTGTTGCACGGTCCATTCCTAGATCACTGCCTGTCTTCCCGCGCCAAAGGTTTCCTCCGCCTACAACGACTGCAACTTCAACATCAAGCTCTGCAATTTCTTTTACTTGCTTTGCAATGGATTGAATGACAGTTGGGTTAATTCCATTTCCAGCATCACCCGCTAGTGCTTCGCCACTTAGCTTCAGTACAATGCGATTATATTTCGGTTTGCTCATGATAACCTCCAAGTGTATACTATACCGTCTCTTATTATGCGTAAGAAACTGCCTTTTGTAAATCAATATCCTCTAAAAAATAGGGAACACAGTGCTTGTGCTCCCTAAAAAAGCCCCAGAGAGCTTTTCAAACATTATTTTTTCACTTGGCTCATAACTTCTTCAGCAAAGTTGTCTTGACGCTTTTCAATACCTTCGCCCACTTCATAGCGAACATAAGTTTGAACAGTTGCGTTTTTCGCTGCTACAACTTGTTTCACTTTTTCATCTGGGTTTTTAACGAACGCTTGGTCAAGTAAGCAAATTTCTTCGAAGAATTTGTTTAGACGGCCTTCTACCATTTTAGCTACGATGTTTTCAGGCTTTCCTTCTTGAAGCGCTTGCTGTGTTAATACTTCACGCTCACGGTTTGCTTCTTCTTCTGACACTTGGTCACGAGAAATGTATTTAGGGTTTACAGCTGCAACGTGCATTGCGATGTCTCTTGCAAGCTCTTCGTCAGTTGTTCCGTTAAGAACAGCCAACACACCGATACGTCCGCCCATGTGCAGGTAAGAACCGAATGCAGCATTATCTTCTTTCGTGATGACAGAGAAACGGCGTAGAGTGATTTTCTCTCCGATTTTCGCAATTGCAGATGTGATATGCTCTTCAACTGTAGAACCGTTTTCCATTTTAGAAGCATGAGCTTCTTCAATTGTTGCAGGTTTAGCAGCAAGCAAATGATCAGCAAGTTCGTTAAGAAGTGCTTGGAATCCTTCGTTTTTCGCAACGAAATCAGTCTCAGAGTTCACTTCTAGGATTACGCCTGTGTTGCCGTCAGTTTTGATAAGAGTTAATCCTTCTGCCGCAATACGGTCTGCTTTTTTCGCAGCTTTTGCGATTCCTTTTTCTCTTAGAAGGTCGATTGCTTTCTCGATGTCACCATCAGTTTCTGTTAACGCTTTTTTACAGTCCATCATACCTGCACCAGTTTTTTGACGCAGTTCTTTAACTAATTGAGCAGTAATTGCCATTTTACATTTCCTCCTTCTATGTTAAACACGGATTACTAGGTGAAAAAAAGGTGATAAAAGGCATTTCCCTCTTATCACCTTTTGAATAGGTTACGCAGTTGTTGTTTCAGTTTCTGTCGTTTCTTCTACAACAGCTTCTTCTTCGCCTTGTTTAGACTCAAGAATCGCATCTGCCATTTTAGCAGTTAGAAGTTTTACAGCACGGATTGCATCATCGTTTGCAGGGATCACAACATCAATTTCGTCTGGATCACAGTTTGTGTCAACGATACCGATGATTGGGATATTCAATTTACGAGCTTCTGCAACTGCAATACGCTCTTTACGAGGGTCGATAATGAAAAGTGCATCCGGAAGACCTTTCATGTCTTTGATTCCGCCTAGGAATTTTTCAAGACGCTCTAATTCTTTTTTCAGTTGAACGACTTCTTTCTTAGGAAGAACTTCGAACGTACCGTTTTCTTGCATTTTTTCAATATCTTTTAAACGTTTAATACGTTTTTGGATTGTTTCAAAGTTTGTTAAAGTTCCACCAAGCCAGCGTTGGTTCACATAGAACATACCAGAACGGATTGCTTCTTCTTTCACTGAATCTTGTGCTTGCTTTTTCGTACCAACGAAAAGGATTTTTCCTCCGTCAGCAGCAAGGTTTTTCGTGAAGTTGTAAGCTTCTTCTACTTTTTTCACCGTTTTTTGAAGGTCGATGATGTAGATACCGTTACGCTCTGTAAAGATGTAACGCTTCATTTTTGGGTTCCAACGGCGAGTTTGGTGACCGAAGTGAACACCAGCTTCTAGCAATTGTTTCATAGAAATAACTGACATTTTGTTGCCTCCTAATATAATGGTTTTTTTTCCTCCGCTTAAGTCATGTTCACATAAAACTGCGCCACGGCAGCACCTTCATACGAATCATTAAGCGTGTGTATTTAACACCAAGAAATAATATAACACATGATGGACTGACAATCAAGAATCCTTTACAGCTTTCCGCTAAATTTTAATAAAAGCTCGATTTCTGTCTTGCCAGTTTTCATTTCTTTCGCTATTTCTTCTAGTGATCGCCCTTCTTCATATAAGGTCTTCACTTGGTCTTCGAATGTTTCTTCTATTTCACTTTTAGAAGGCAGAGAAGCCTCTGTTTCAAGTTCTGGAACGGGTTCATTTACCTTCTCTTCCTGCACCTCAACTTCGCTAAGGAGAGCCGACAGGTGCTCTGGTACGGGATCTTCACTTTCGACCGATTGCTGGGATTCAATTGGTGGTTGTGGCTGCTTTGGTGTCTGAAGATCCGATTTCAGCTCTTCAGCAGAAAAATCAGGGGAAGCGGCTGCCACTTTTGATAGTTTGTCATTCTCTTCTTTGACTTCCATCAAAAAGGCAGCCAGGGTATTTTCCGTTTCTTCTAGAAGTTCTCGCTGCTTTTGTTCTGTTGCCTTCAGCGAATTCATTCTCGTATATAAAATGATCACAAAATAAATAAGTGCAGCATGAAGCATAAAGCTAATCAGCCATAACATATATTTTCACTCACTAACTCTTTAAGATTGAATGGCTTTATCAAGCAGATGCTTAAGCTTGAACAAGGCCTTTGAATGAATTTGCGAAATGCGCGAGGTAGATAAATTAAGCACTTGACCGATTTCCGTTAATGTCAGTTCTTCTTTATAGAAAAGACTGATCACGAGCTTTTCTTTTTCTGAAAGCTCTGTGATTTTTTCAGAAAGCTGTTCAATTAATTCATCTTTCAGCATTTTCTCTTCAGGAGTCACAGACTTCTCATCGCGAATCATGACTTGAACGTTTTCTCCGTCTTCTTGATCATGCAGCTTCTCATCGATTGAGAGCAGATTTGCAAAGAATCCTTCATTCATCGTTGTGACGACATCCTGTTCACTCATGCCGAGTTCCTCAGCCACCTCTGTTGGCGTCACATTACGCAAATAACGCTGTTCAAGCTTTTCAATAGCCGCTTCTACTTTTTTTGTTTTTTCTCTTGATGTACGAGGCAGCCAGTCCTCTTTACGAAGACCGTCGATGATGGCCCCGCGGATTCTGAAGGATGCATATGTATCAAACTTCAGATCTCTTCCGGGATCAAATTTTTCAAGGGCATCATATAAACCGAGCATCCCTAGACTGATCAAGTCTTCTTTATGCACTGACTTCGGGAGACCGATGGAAATTCTTCCAACATGATATGTGACAAGCGGCATATAGCGGCGCATAAGATCATCTCCAGCAGCTGGGTCTTTCCACTCTTTCCATCTAGCCCATAGCGCCTGATCTTCGTAATTTAAGGATTGCATCTTTATCCCCCTATACTTCCTTAGTTATATCTTCATAATGCCTTGCTTCACTGTGCGGATCTCAAGCTCTGCCGTAAGCGGATCGAATTCAATCGTACGGCCATTGTTTCCGCCTGTATCCTCACTAATAATCGGGATATGATGAAGAGACAGATGTTCTTTCACAGCTGAAACGTTTCTCGGTCCAATTCTCATAAGATCATTGGTTGACTTAAACTTAAACATTTCCGCCCCGCCAGCAAGTTTTGCCTTTAGCGCATGTTTGCGTGCGCCTGCTTTTAGGAGCAGATCAATTGTATGCTTGACACCTGTATCTGCATATTTAGCCAAGTTCTCCACCGCCCCTTTTGAAAGAGAGGAGTCTGGAAGCATAACATGGACAAGACCTGCCAGCTTTTTCTCTTGATCAAACAAGACAAGCCCTACGCAAGAACCAAGACCGGATGTCCGAATGCGGTCCGGTGTTTTGACAAGCTGAACATCTGCAATACCAACCTTTACAACTGCCGGAATTTGCACGTTCATTATAGGTTACCTAATGCTTTGAATAGTTTTTCAAACGATTCAAAGTCTGGTAGTAGAAACATATTTCCTTTCAGCTCTTGCTTATTTTGATCATCAAAAATAGATGTATCAATCACAATAGCCTGATCGCCAAGAGGACTGAATTGCATTAACCCTTCACTAATGACAGCCCCGAACATATCGAGCGTGACATCTGGAACACTTGGGTAAAGCTGCAATTTTGTTAAATCGGCAAGGGCTGATAAATAAGAGCCCGCTAAAATATTTCCCAGCTCATGAAGTGCTGACGTTCCCATCTCATGTTCATGAATCGTATCAATATCAAATGCCGGGTCCTGGACAAGCTCTCTTACAAATTGCTCCGCTTGCTCAAACGGCATAATGAAAAAGATTGAACCGGATAAATCCCCTTCCATTCGCAGGAAAATACTTGCAACGGGAAGATCTGCACCGCCAAAGAATTCCATTAAATCTTCAAACGAGAGAACCTTGACAAAAGGAACAGCCATATCTATTTTGCGATCCAATAGGTTGGCAAGAGCAGACGCTGCGTGGCCTGCCCCGATATTCCCAACCTCTCCTAAAATATCTAGCTGTTCATCTTTAATTTCGTTGAAAATGCTCATTTCACATCCCCCTTAATGAACAGGTGTACCTTGAACGCTCTTATCGAGGACAGCACCGGCATGAATGATATTGAAAAGACGCTGATCATGCTTAATGATACCTGTCACCCATGACTGTCCTTCTTTTTCAGCTGATTCAGGAGAAGATTCTACTTCTTCCTGATGGACGGTAATCACATCATTTGCTTCATCAACAATCCAGCCGACTTCAATGTCGCCAACTTGTACAATGATCATTCTTGTTTCATCTGTAATCTCGTTATCAGTGGAACCAAGTCTGACTCTCAGGTCAATGACAGGCGTCACGACACCGCGTAAATTAATAACACCGCATATATAAGGGGCAACGCCAGGAACTCTTGTCGGCTGCTGCCATTTTTCAATGGACTTTACTTCTGATACTGAAATGGCGTATTCTTTTTTGTTTACGATAAACACAATCATCTTTTCGCCAGTTTTGATATCTGTACTCATTTCAGACCGCTCCTCTATTGTTTTTTACTTGATCAGTGCATTACAGTCAACGATGAGTGCAACTTGACCGTCACCTAGGATGGTTGCGCCGGATATCGCAAATACGTTTGGCAGATAATCTCCTAGTGATTTTAATACAACCTCTTGCTGACCAATAAATGAATCGACCACAAATGCTGTCAGCTTGTCTCCTTTACGAACAACAATGATGTGCAGTTCTTCCTCTAATTCATTCGCATTTGGTACGTGGAATTGTTTCTTCAAGTACACGACCGGTACGATAAATCCGCGGAAGTCAATCACTTCACGATCATGCGTTTGAAGGATGTCACTTTTCTTAATGACAGCCGTTTCAATAATAGAAGAAATCGGAATCGCAAATGTTTCCTCTTCTAGTTTTACAAGAAGAACGGAAATAATCGATAATGTAAGCGGAAGCTGGATTGAGAATAGTGAGCCCTGTCCTTCTGTTGAGTTAATGCTCACAGATCCGCCTAGTGATTCCAGCTTGTTTTTCACAACGTCAAGACCTACACCACGGCCTGAGATGTCAGAAATCGTATCAGCTGTAGAGAATCCTGCTGCAAAGATCAATGAATCAATTTGATGATCTTCAAGCGTTTCTGCTTCTCTTTCTGTAATAACACCGCGCTCTAACGCTTTTTCAAGCACCTTTTTACGGTTAATACCGCCTCCATCATCTTCTACTTCAATGAAGACATGATTTCCGCTATGATACGCTTTTAATAGAACCGTACCTTTTTCCGGCTTGCCTTTTTTCACACGTTCTTCTGGTGATTCAATCCCGTGATCTAGACTGTTTCTAAGTAAGTGCAAGAGAGGATCTCCAATCTCATCGATCACTGTTCGATCAAGCTCTGTCTCAGCACCCTCAATAATAAGTTCAATTTTCTTATTAAGCTCTTTCGTCAATTGACGAATCATACGCGGGAATCTGTTAAACACAGTTTCCACAGGGACCATTCTCATGTTCAGGATGATTGATTGCAGGTCTCCTGAAATACGTGTCATTCTTTCGACTGTGTCTGTGAGTTCGTTATTTTCTAGTTCTTTGGCAATCTGTTCTAAACGGCCTCTATCAATCACAAGTTCTTCAAATAGGTTCATAAGAGAATCTAGACGGTCGATGTTGACACGAATTGTTTTTGTTCCGCCTGCAGCTGCACCGTTATTGCCATTTGCTTTTGGCGCATCATTTGCTGGCGCTTTCGCAGCAGGAACGGATACTTCTTCTTTTTTCTGTTCAGGCTGCGCCTCTTGTGTTTCAACTGGAGCTGCTTCTTCAAATGCGGAGACTTCAGAGATTTCAACCTTCTCAACTTCTGAGATTGATGTGACGATTTTCTGCACTTCGTCCATCGGCTGTTTAGAAAGATAAGAAATGCTGAATTCAGATTCGAAATCTTCTGATTCTAATAGTTCTGCATTTGGAACGGTTTTGACAACCTCGCCTGCTTCATTTAGTCTTTCAAAAATCATATAGACACGAACGGCTTTTAGTAAGCACGCTTCGCTTAATGTCACGTTGAGTTCATAGCATTTGAAGCCTTGCTCTCTCGCTTCATCAAGAACCGTTCGTTCAAATTCGTTATAATCTAAGTCATTAGCAGCTGATGCATCCGCTGTTTCAACGCTAGAAGCTGCCTCAGCATGGCTTCCTGTCACATCTAGCTTTTTACTAATCTCTGTGACATCACGTTTCCCGTCTCCGCCTTCTGCAATCGATTGAACCATTGCTTCAAGATGATCGAGTGCTTCGAACATCGTATCCATTGACTCAGGAGTAACAATCATTTGTTCATTACGGATAGCATCAAACATGTTTTCTAAGTGATGCGTTAGGTGAGCCATATCGTCAAAGCCCATCGTCGCACTCATGCCTTTCAATGTATGAGCCGCTCTGAATATATCATTCACTAGCTGCAAGTCGGTTGGGTTCTTTTCTAAATCAAGAAGTTTTTCATTACAAGTTTGTAAGTGTTCTCTGCTTTCATCTAAAAAGATATCTAAGTATTGGTTTACATCCAACGTGTTCACGCCCTCTCTTTTTTCATGGAGCTTATAATTGCATGTGCGATGTCATCCACATGCCTTGTTTCATGTGCAAGGCCTGCTTTAATGACTGATTTAGGCATTCCGAAAACAACACATGATTCTTCTTTTTCTGCAATGACTTTCGTATGGCCGCTTGCGACCATTTTTTTGACACCTTCAGTACCGTCACTGCCCATGCCTGTCATAATGACAGCGATTTTCTCGTAACCTTTTATGCTGCTGATGGATTCAAATAAATAGTTAACAGATGGTTTGTGCCGGCTTTCCGTGTCTTCAGGGGACAGCCTAATGACGAGTGCCCCCCCTTGGTCATGAAGTGACATATTCATTCCACCAGGAGCTATGTAAGCCACTCCATTTTTCGCGATGTCTCCGTCTTGTGCTTCTTTAATCGTAATTTGGGATAAATGGTCTAACCTAGTAGCAAGTGATGCCGTGAATCCTGCCGGCATATGCTGCACAATCAATATAGGCGCCTCTATGTCCTTAGGCAGCTTCGTTACGACTCGTTGAAGCGCCCTTGGGCCTCCTGTAGATGTTCCGATAGTAATAATCTTTCGGAGTGAGCTGCCTTTTACTGATTGCGGGCGGGGTGCAGCCACTGGACTTGGCGGCTTGATCACTGGCTTAGGAGACACCTTCTCTTCAGTGCGTTTCCTTGATAGTCCTGCTGCAAGTACCCGCTCTACAATTTGCCCCCTTACTTTGTGCAAATCGAGAGAAATACTTCCCGAAGGCTTTGTCACAAAGTCGAAAGCACCGAGTTCTAAGCAATGGATGGTTAAATCTTTTCCTTGCTTTGTCTGGCTTGACACCATAATCACGGCAAGGTCGTGTTCAGCCAGAATTTGTTTTAATGCTTCTGTTCCATTTAAAACAGGCATTTCCACATCTAATGTGACAACATCTGGATTCAGTTCCTTGATCCGTTTTAAGGCATCTTCCCCATTTCGCGCCGTTCCGACGACTTCTATTTCTTGCTCGGCACTTAGAAAATCACTAATGAGCTTTCTCATAAAGGCCGAGTCATCTACTACTAGCACTCTGATCATGAGTCCACCTTCCTCCTTTTAAAAAAAGAGGACAACTTATCTATAAACGTATGCTGTTCTCTCCGTGCCTCTCTTATCTGCTGATGATATAGTGTTTCTGCCAGCATCTTAATCGTTTTACTCAGCCTTGAATGAGGCTGCTTCATATAAAATGGAATTTGTTCTAATACTGCTTTAGGAACCGCAGGATCATCAGGCACAGCGCCAGTAAATACAAGTTTTCTGTGAAGAAAAGATGTGACCACTCCTGCTAATTTCCGGTAGGTTTCAGACCCTTCTGACGGGGTTTTACATCGGTTGACAATGATCTGCACAGACCGTTCAAACTGATGAATGGCTAAGTGTTTAATTGCGCTGTAAGCATCCATGATGGATGTTGGCTCTGGTGTAGTCACAACGACCACTTCTCCTGCTGATAAGACAAAAGGCAGCTGATCTTTCGACAAGCCGGCACCCATATCAAAGAAAATACAATCAAAGCCCTGCATCATTCTTTCCATCTCTTCCAAAAAGAACGACCATTGATCTTTATCTAAAGAAAACAGCTGTTCAAGTCCGCTTCCGCCAGAAATGTAATATAAGTTATCCGTTCCTTTTGTCATGGCTGCTTGGAAGGATTTTTTTCTGACGAGAACATCTAATATAGAACTAGTCGATGTTTTCCCTAGTAAAATATCAATATTCCCCATCCCAAAATCAAGATCAATCACTAACACTCTTTTGCCTGTACTTGCGATAGACAGTGCCATATTCAGGGTCAAATTCGATTTACCAACCCCGCCTTTACCGCTCATGACGGCAATGGTTTTTGCCTGTCCGCTGACGTTAAGAGGAGCCGGTGTAATCATTTGACTCTGCTGAACTAGTTTTCTTAACCCTTCTGCTTGGTCGGGCTTCATGATTGTAAAACCATCCTTGTTAGTTCAAGAGGAGAGCCTTCAAGAATATCCTCAGGCACATTTTGGCCATTTGTTAAAAAACCAAGTTTGATTTGAGAGTCTGCAATGATTTGAAAAATGGTTCCCATCGTGTCCGTTTCATCTACTTTTGTAAAAATGAATTGATCGATTGGAACGTGTTCAAAACGTTTGACCATGGCTTTCATGTCTTGATACTTCGATGTCGCACTCATCACGAGAAAGCTTTGAATGCTCTCATCAAATGGAATAATGTCGGTCAGCTCTTTGATATACGCTTCTTCTTTAAAGTTACGGCCTGCTGTATCGATGAAAATATGATCATACTCTTTAAAGGTCTCTTGGGCTTTCACAAAATCCTCTCTCGAATAACAAACCTCAAGCGGTGCATTCAGCAGTTCAGCATAAGTTTTCAGCTGTTCGATTGCTGCAATACGGTACGTATCGGTTGTAATAAAAGCAATCTTCTTTTGCTGCTGAATGGCTGTTTTAGCGGCAAGCTTTGCAATCGTTGTCGTTTTACCAGCTCCGGTTGAACCGAACAGTACAATGTATTTTGACGAAATCATCGGCTCATCAGAGGTTTGCGCTGGCAGCATATCTGTCAGCAGTTGTTCAAGCTCTTTATTTATGTGATCATCTTTAACTGCGCCCTTTGTTAAAAGACCCTTCAGGCATTCGTCTCGAATAGCATCATCAAGCCCTTGATCCTTTAGCTTTTGATCGATTGCTATAAGAGGATCAGGCAGAATACCCGCATGCCGTTCATTCCTCACATATTCTAAAGGCTGAGCATGAGAAGGCGCTGGTTTCGCCGCCTTGGGAGCAAAGGAAGGCTCTTCGGGCAGCTTTTGAACTTGCTCCTTTTTTGGTAACACTGGGAGAGGCGGCGCAGGGTTTAAACCTTTACCAGCTCTTTCCTCGAAATCTTGATCCAGCACTGCAATCACTTCGACCATTTGCTGCTTCTTTAAACCGAACAGTTTGCGTTTGACAACGGTTTTGGAATTTAAAATAACGGCATCTTTCCCAAGCTGCTGCCTAATTTGAATCGTTGCCTCCTGCATAGAATTTGCTATGATTTTTTTCATTTTCATTAGATATCCACCACTCCGATGCTCTGTACTTCCACATTCGCTTCTAGTTCGTTATAAGATAGTACCGGTAAGTCTGGGAAATATCTTTCTAACAACTGCTTAACGTACATTCTTATAGGAGGTGAGCATAATAGAACCGGCGTTTCCTGACGAAGCGAAAGCTGTTCAATTTCTCTCGCCACTGATTGAATCACACTTTCAGAGGATTCTGGATCTAACGATAAGTAGTTGCCATGCTCTGTCTGCTGAACGCTGTCTGCAATTACTTTTTCGACTCGGCCTGAGCATGTCACGACTTTGAGTGATTCATTTTCTCTTGCATACTGTGCGGTAATCTGTCTTGCCAGCGCCTGTCTAACATACTCTGTTAATAAATCTGTATCAGTCGTTAATTTTCCGTAGTCTGCAAGCGTCTCAAAAATGGTGACAAGGTTTCGGATAGAGACCTTTTCTTTCAGCAGCTTCGCCAGTACTTTTTGAATATCACCGACTGCCAGTGGATTTGGCGTTACCTCATCCACTAAGACAGGATAACTTTCTTTCAAATGATCGATTAATTGCTTCGTTTCTTGGCGTCCGAGCAGTTCGTGTGTGTTTTGTCTAATTTTCTCTGTAATGTGAGTAGACACAACAGATGCTGGATCCACAACCGTATAGCCTAGCATCTCAGCCTGATCTTTTTCTGCTTCTGATATCCATTTAGCCGGCAGACCAAAGGATGGTTCGATTGTTTCAATTCCTTCAATCGGATCATCATCAGGCGTTGGGGACATCGCTAAGTAGTGATCAAGCAGCAGCTCTCCTTTTGCTACTTCGTTCCCTTTAATTTTCAACCGGTATTCATTTGGGTTCAGTGCGATATTGTCCCGGATTCGGACGACTGGAATGACAAGACCAAGTTCGAGGGCAAGCTGCCTTCTGATCATTACAATTCGGTCTAACAGGTCACCGCCCTGATTTGCATCAGCGAGCGGGATGAGGCCGTAGCCAAATTCAAATTCAATGGCATCCATTTGCAGGAGATGAATGACGCTTTCTGGACTTTTCATCTCTTCTACCTCTGCCTGTTCCTCCAGTACCTCTTCAATTTCTTCTTGGTCTTGTTTGTTTTTCGACATCAAGTATGCGCCGAGGGCAAGTAAACCTGCGATCGGTCCTGTCAAAAGTATGCCGATAGGCGTAAACAGCCCAAGAAGGAAAATCGTGCCTGCTGTGACGTAAAGCATAGCAGGGAATGCAAACAGCTGTTCAGTGATATCTGAACCAAGGTTCCCATTAGAAGCAGCCCTAGTGACGACAATCCCTGTTGCTGTTGAAATGAGAAGTGCAGGAATTTGTGAAACAATCCCGTCTCCTACCGTTAATAGCGTAAAGTGGGAAGCTGATTCTTGAATCGACATTCCTTGCTGAAGCATCCCAATAATGATTCCAAAAATAATATTAATAATAACGATGATAATACCTGCGATGGCATCCCCTTTAACGAACTTACTGGCACCATCCATCGCTCCATAAAAGTCTGCTTCTCTCGCTACTTTTTCACGGCGATTTCTTGCTTCACTTTCTGTCAGCATACCTGCATTTAAATCTGCGTCAATACTCATTTGTTTACCTGGCATCGCATCGAGTGTAAATCTTGCCGCAACCTCTGATACACGCTCTGCCCCTTTTGTGATAACAATAAACTGAATGATGATCAGGATAAGGAAAACAACGAGACCAACGAGGATATTTCCTCCAACAACAAATGAACCGAACGTTTCTACAACCTTTCCAGCATCTCCTGTTGAAAGAATAGAACGTGTTGTAGAGATGTTAAGCCCCAAACGAAACAGCGTTAAGAGCAAAAGCAATGATGGAAAAATTGAAAATTGCAGTGGTTCTTGCATGTTCATTGTGGTGAGAAGCACGATAAGCGCAAGAGAAATATTAATAATGATTAAAATACTTAATAGCATTGGCGGAAACGGTATGACCAGCATCGCCACAATTAAAATAACACTGAATAAAACAGATAAATCTCTTGCTGACATGCCTGTTCTCTCCTTTTAAAACCAAAAATTCATAAAATCTTTTGTTTCGTTTTATAGACGTAAGCTAAAATTTCTGCGATGGCCTTAAAGTATTCTTCTGGCACCGCTTGGTCGATGTCGACCTGATCATATAGTGCACGAGCGAGCGGCCGGTTTTCTACGGTCATGATATCGTGCTCTTTCGCAATCGTTCTAATTTTCAAAGCCAAAATATCGGTTCCTTTTGCGACAACAAAGGGCGCGTCCATTTTTTCTTCGTCATACTTTAAAGCAATGGCATAGTGGGTTGGGTTTGTAATGATGACGTCCGCTTTTGGGACTTCCTGCATCATTCGTCTCATGGCCATTTCCCGCTGACGCTGTTTAATCTTAGATTTTATGAGCGGGTCACCCTCTGATTTTTTATACTCATCTTTGATGTCTTGTTTGGACATCCGCAAGTTTTTTTCATAATCAAATTTCTGATACATATAATCAAGCCCTGCTAAAATCAGAAGAGCACCAGCAGCATACAGCCCCATAATTAAGGTCATATTTGCGACGAAATGAAGGGTTTCCTCTGCTGTTAATAAAGGAAGCCGCAGAATTTCGTCAAAGTGCATCCAAAGAGCAATAAATGTCGCAAAGCCAACAAAGCCAATTTTCAAAATCGATTTTAATAGCTCTACGAGGGCTCGAATACTGTATATCCGTTTAAACCCTTTGATTGGGTCAAGCTTTTCTAATTTCGGTTTGATCACTTCTGGCGAAAAGAGAAAGCCAACTTGTAAATAGTTACTGAGAATGCCCGCCAGCATACCAACACCAAGGATTGGCATGAGGAGGAGCCCTGTTTCCTGAAGCAATTCCAAGAATAATTGATGAATATTAGATGTGCTAACCTTCATTAGCATAGTTGTTGAATAAAAACGTTCAATGAGCGCGATAATCCGCTCTTTCATAAAAGGCCCAATAAAAAAGAATGATAAAAAGATTAATAGAAATGAGATGGCTGTATTGACGTCGGTACTTTTGGCAACCTGTCCTTTTTTACGTGAATCCTGCCTTTTTTTCGGCGTTGCTTTTTCTGTTTTTTCACCTGCGAAAAATTGCAAGTCTAGTCTAAGCCTTGTCATCATGACGAACCACCGACCAATGCTAAGAAATTCCTCATGGTGAGTACAATCGTTTCAAATGTGTTTTGGACAACACCGAAGATGACGCCCATACAGATGATGATCATAATAAAACTCACACCCATTTTAATAGGAAGTCCGACCACAAATACGTTCATTTGCGGAACTGTACGTGCCACAATCCCCAGTGCCAAATCGACTAAAAATAGACTTGCCACTACAGGTGCCGAGATTTGAAAGGCTATGATAAACATTTGATTGAAGCTCTTTGCGATAAAGTAAGCAAAGGATTCACTGCCGAAATTCAGCGCATATTGATCAACTGCAATGTATTGAAAGCTGTAATAGATTCCATCAAGCAGCAGGTGATGTGCGTTTGTTGCCAGCATCAACAGCAATGTGACCGTATAAAAAAACTGTCCCATCAGCGGCGTTTGCGCCCCTGTTTGCGGATCAATAATATTGGCAATCGCAAAACCCATTTGAAAGTCAATGAATGAGCCGGCAATTTGAACAGCGGACACCATGATGTATGCAATCAGCCCAAGCAGAAGTCCGACCATTGCTTCTTTCACCGCAAGCATCATATAAAGACCGTCTATGTCGAGTGCTGGCGGTTCTTTTATGGTGCTAAAACTAATGACAGCTAAAAACAGCGAGAATCCAACTCTGTGTACAGCCGGGATCGTTCTATGCGCTAAAAGCGGTACTGTCACAAAAAAAGCGGTGATCCGAATAAAAACTAAAAGAAAAGCAGGGAATAATTCTATGATTGACATCGCTGGTTAACCTGCAAATCGATCTAAATTCGAGAACAGCTCTGTCGTAAAGGACACGATTGTTGAAAGCATCCATGGACCAAACACAACAAGTCCAATGAGTACTGCAACAATCTTAGGAATAAACGCAAGCGTCTGTTCTTGAATTTGGGTTGTCGCCTGAAACACACTGACAATCAGTCCCACAATGAGTGCGAGCGCTAGAAGCGGCCCACTCACAAGCAATACTACATACACTGATCTTTCAGCCATCGTAATGACAAATTCTGAACTCATGTTTTAAGCACCTACTCTAAAAGCTTTGCAGCAAAGATTTGACTATCAAATACCATCCATCGACTAAAACAAATAACAAGATTTTGAAAGGGAGCGATATCATAACCGGCGGAAGCATCATCATCCCCATTGACATCAGAACACTTGCGACCACCATGTCAATAATTAAAAATGGAATAAAGATCATGAAACCAATTTGAAATGCCGTCTTTAATTCTGAAATGGCAAAAGCGGGAACCATCGCCGTTAAAGGAATATCTTTAATCGATTCAGGTGTATCCATTTTTGCGTAGCTAAGAAATAAAGCCAAATCTTTTTGTCTTGTATGTTTACTCATAAACTCTTTAATAGGCACTTCGGCTTTTTCATATGCCTGATTTAACGTGATGTCGTCATTTAAAAGGGGCGTCAGCGCCTCTTTATTAATCTGTGAGAACGTGGGTGCCATGATAAAAAATGTGAGAAACAACGCAAGTCCAACAAGCACTTGGTTTGGCGGCATTGAGTTGGTTGCAAGTGATGTTCTGACGAATGAAAGAACAATCACAATCCGTGTAAAACACGTCATTAAAATGAGAATGCCCGGTGCAACCGAAAATACAGTTAAAAGTAAAAGAAGACGGACAGATGTGCTGATATTTCCTGCACCGCTGGAATTAAATAAATCGATAAACTCATTCATTTTGTTTCGGGCCTTTCTTTCTGACTTCTGATTGGGTCTTTTTCAATTCGGCTAGCTGCGCCTTTAAATTGGCTGAAAAAGAAGAAGTGGTCGGCTGATCATGTTTCTTTATCTGCGATGTGAATTTTTGAACCATTTTTGGTAAATCGGTTTTGCTTTCCATCGCTTCTTCATATTGTTTCACGATCGCTTCACATTCTTGTTCATCATCAATTTCTTTTAGCAGCTGGATTGAGTCTGCTACGCCGACAACTAATACTCGTTTGCCCACTTTGATCAGCTGGACTGAACGGTTTTGTCCGACTGTCGTTCCGCCGATATTTTCAACATAGCGAAATGGTTTGAGTAAGCGGTTTTGCTTACCAACAAATCTCACTAAACCATAAATAAGCAGGATGACAAAAAGTAAGGCACCAATCATTTTGACAAAATCCATAATGGAGACAGAAGAAGAGGGAACTTCTTCTGCCGGATTCGTTTGATTGTCAGTGGTTTTCTTCTCTGTATCCTTTTTGCTTTCTTTCTCATCTTTGAGCCAGTCATTCACTGTGCCATTCTCAGGATCTTTTGTTTCGGCAAACAGTGAGGCAGGCTGCATCGTCAAGAAAAGCATAAAACTGATCATTGCTATACATATCAAACGTTTTTTCAACAAATCTTACACCCTTTTTTAGCCTAACGTTTTATTAATTGCTTCAAGTACACGGTCTGCCTGGAAGGGCTTCACGATAAAGTCTTTTGCACCTGCTTGGATCGCGTCAATAACCATTGACTGCTGCCCCATTGCAGAACACATGATGATTTTTGCAGAAGCATCGATTTGTTTAATTTCTTTTAGTGCTGTGATTCCGTCCATTTCTGGCATCGTGATATCCATTGTGACAAGATCAGGAGATGTTTCTTTATATTTTTCAACTGCTTGAGCGCCGTTTTCTGCTTCTCCTACTACATCAAATCCGTTTTTTACAAGAATATCCTTGATCATCATTCTCATGAATGCTGCATCATCTACGATTAATACCTTAGTAGCCATTTACTTATTCTCTCCCTATATGTTTGTTTATTTTAAATTAGAAAGTCTTTCAGACTGACTTAAAATATCAGTCACACGAACACCAAAGTTCTCATCAATGACAACGACTTCCCCTTTGGCGACGATTCGCTTGTTAACTAGAATGTCTACTGGCTCACCAGCAAGTTTGTCCAGTTCAATGATACTTCCAGCTGAAAGCTCAAGAACTTCTTTCACACTTCGCTGAGTTCTTCCAAGTTCCACCGTAATGGAAAGAGGAATGTCCATCAGCATATCAAGGTTTCCAAGCTGGCTTGTTGTATGCTGAGGCTCACTGAACGATTCAAATTCAACTGGCGCCACATTTACAGGTGCTGCCGGCTTTGGCTTCGCCTGTCTTTTCGGCGGTGCTGCTTGCTGCGCTGGGGCAGACTGCGTTTGAGGTGCTGCCGGCTGAGGTTCAGGTGCACTCACTTGAGCTTCTTGAACCGGCTCTTCTTCTTGCGCAGGATCTGTTAATTCTGCGATTAAATCCTTCGCAAATGTAATAGGATAAAGCTGCATAATATTTGAATCGATGAGTTCACCTATTTTTAATCTGAAGGATACTTTGACAAGCATTTCTTCAGCTGGAATGCGGTCTGTCCCTTCTCCTTCTTTCACATCAAGCAATTCGACGCGCGGCGGAGAAATATCAATCTTTTTATTAAAGACAGTCGACATGGATGTCGCAGCAGAACCCATCATTTGGTTCATTGCTTCTTGTACTGCACTTAAGTGAATCTCACTTAAAGAAGGGTCAGCATTTGTCCCATCTCCGCCCATCATTAAATCCGCAATGACTGCTGCATCTGTTTGCTGGACGACAAGCAGGTTACTTGCGCTGAAGCCTTCCGTATAATTCACTTCGATAGCGACATACGGATGAGGAAATTCCTCATTCAGCATACTTTTTTGAATCACAGTAACAGTTGGAGTTGTAATCTCCACTTTTTGATTTAATAGGGTTGAAAGTGCTGTTGCAGAGCTGCCGAATGAAATATTTCCGATTTCTCCAATGGCATCTTGCTCCATTGCAGAAAGGATTGTATCAGGCTCTACATCGTCATTGCTGCCTCCTTTAAGGAGCGCATCGATTTCGTCTTGTGATAATTTACTTCCGTTATTCTCCATCTTCTTCACCTCTTATGTCGTGATCTAGAATTTGAATCGCCTGTTTCCGATTCACGCGGCCGGCCTGTCCCAAGAATTTCGGTTTATTTCCGACCATAACAGTAAGAGGCGCATTTACTGGTTTGTCCAAGGCAATACAATCACCAATTTCCAAATTCAAAAACTCTTCTACCGTCATTTCCGATTGTCCCAGCTCTGCGACTACCGGTATTTTTGCCTTCATAATCCGTTTTTCAATGGCCTTTGTTTCTTGCTGTTTTGGTTCATTTCGTTCAGACTGCATCCAGTAGTGTACAGACAGCTTCGGAATAATAGGCTCTAATACAACGTGAGGAATACATAGGTTAATAACCCCGCTTACCTCGCCAATTTGTGTATTAAGAGAAATGACGACAACTGTTTCGTTTGGTGACACCATTTGAACAAACTGGGGATTTACCTCGAAATCTGCCATTTCAGGCTCGATGTCGGTTATGGACTGCCACGCTTCTCTGTAATTTTCCAAAGCTCCCTCAAACATATTTGAGATAATCTTTGTTTCAATTTCTGTAAGTGATTCTGTCTTATTATGACTAATGCCAATCCCGCCCATCAGCCTGTCCATCATCGCATAGCCGATTGTTGGGTTCACTTCAAGCATGATTCTTCCTTCAAGCGGGCTGACATAAAATAAGTTTAATAATGTCATATTAGGAATCGAACGAATAAATTCTTCGTATGGTACTTGGTCAACCGAGCTGACAGTAATTTGAATATATGATCTTAGCTGCGCTGAAAAATGCGTGGTGAGCAGTCTAGCGAAGTTATCATGAATCCTTGTTAAACTTCGAATCTGGTCTTTTGAAAAACGCAGTGCACGTTTAAAGTCATACACCTTCACTTTTTTCGTCGTTTCCTCTTTTTTCAGCTCTTCTGCATCCATTTCGCCTGTTGAGATGGCGGATAATAATGCGTCGATCTCATTCTGGGAAAGCACTTCTCCTGACATTTCTTCACCTCCATCGTGTTCAATTAATCGCCTCTATTGCAGATTAAAGGAGGTTATATATACTTCTTTCACCTTGCCATCTTGCAAATAGTTATTCACTTTGTTTTTGACTTGTGTTTTAAAATGTTCTCTGCCTTTTTTGCCATCAAGTTCATCTGCATTCGTGTCTGATAAAATGTCGATTACAGCATCTTTTACTTGGAAACTTCTTTTCTCAAGCTCTGATTTTGCTTTTTCAGAGTCCGTTTCAATATTCAGGACAAGTTTGACAGCATTTCCTTCAGACTTTAAATTGGTGATAATCTCAGGAATTTCAACAGAAGCTTTTACGACTTCATCTGCTGTTGGCTCTTTTTCAGCTTTTGCTTCGTCTGACCCATTCAGTAGAAAAAAGATGCCTGCACCAATTCCGACGATGGCAATAATCATGATTAGCATTACTACGACTAATTTCTTCTTCATTCAAATTCCTCTATTCCTTGATTCAATGAAATGACTTGGATTTTTCTGTAGAAAGAAATGATTTTCTCTTGAAGCTGCACTTCATCTTCTTTCACAACGAATTTCTTTCCATTAGCCAAAGTAATGGTCGTGTCTGGAAAGCTTTCGATTTGCTCGATATGGAGAGCGTTCAGCATAAATCCTTTGCCATTTAATCTTGTCACTTCAATCATATTAAGCAGAGAAGCGATCATCCGCTCCCCCTACCTCCTATCGTTTCAGATTCACAAGCTCTTGCAGGATTTCATCAGATGTTGTGATCGTCTTTGCATTCGATTGGAATCCGCGCTGCGCGATAATCATTTCGGTAAACTCGTCTGTTAAATCAACGTTTGACATTTCAAGTTTCCCTGTTTGGATTACGCCAGTTCCTTGTTCACCAGGTGCAATAGGGTTACTTGGTGCACCTGAGCTTAACGTTTGGCGGTAAAGGTTGTCACCAACTTTGTCTAATCCTCCTGCGTTACGGAAAGATACGAGTGATACCTGTCCAACAGTTCTAGATACATTGTTTTCAACAACCGAAATCGTTCCATCCGGACCAACACTTACACTTGAAATGCCATCTGGAATCGTTATCTTTTGTCCATCCATTCCCAAAAGGTAGTTTCCATCAGGTGTTACCAGATCCCCTTCAGAATCAGGCTTGAAGTTCCCTGCTCTCATATATAGGGTCTCACCTTGCTTTTGTATCTGGAAAAATCCATCTCCATTGATATAGAAGTCCCATGGATCATCTGTATTTTGAGAAGCCCCGGATGACATGATTTTATCAATAGAAGATAAAGATGATCCTAAACCAACTTGTTTCGAGTTGATTGAACCAGAGTTGTTCGTAGGTCCACCAGAACTTGCAAGGGTTTGACTGACCATATCTTTAAACGTGATACGGCTTTTTTTGTAACCGTGTGTATTGACGTTGGCCACGTTATTGGCTACCACATCTAATTTTGTTTGGAAGTTTTTCATTCCGCTAATTCCTGAGTAAAGTGAGCGTAACATTTATTTTCCTCCTCGATTTGCTTACGATTTTTCTCCAACAGTTGTAACGTCCCAAGGGCTGATTTTCGTGCCATCTTCTAAATATAGGAAGTATTCATTGTTTATGTTTTTAACAGACTTGACAGTGCCAGATATGTCTTTATCATCTTGTTTGCCTGCTACTTCTTTACCAATCCAACCTACATATGTCGTAAACGGATCTTGGTGTGCAACAAATGTAGACATGATTTGATTCATTTGAGTAATTGATTCATTCATATTCATTTGCTGTTCTAAAGAAGAAAATGTTGCAAGTTGTGTGACAAACTCACGGTCATCAATCGGGTTTGTCGGATCTTGGTTTTGAAGCTGCGTAAGCAAAATTTTCAAGAACTGATCTCGGCCAAGCGTATCTGTTTTCTTTTCTGCCTTTGAAGAAGTGTCTGCTTGTGCGGCTGTTCTATTCGTAGCATCAACTGTTGCCATTAGATTTCCTCCTCTTCTTCATCTGACCCAACAAGAGCATCCAGTACATCTTGGAATTCTGCTTCCTGTTCATCAGTCTGCTGGAAATTCTGTCCTTTTGACTGTTGCTGCTTGTTTTCTTCACTAAACTGTCCAAATAACGGCTGTTCATTTGATTGAAGCGGTATATGGAAACGGTCCACTTGAACCGACATATTTGGAAGCGCCTGCTTGAGCTGCGGCAGATGATGCTCTAACAGCTCTTTCGCTGCTTGCGTCGAAGCGGTAATTTTACTTGCATACATCCCGTTTTGCTTCGTTAGCTGAATGGTAATGAATCCAAGATTTTCCGGATTTAATCGAACGGTAAAGCGTCCGCTTGAATTGCCAAACGGCGTGAATTTCATTTGCTTCCATGTGTTTAGAATTTGCTGATCAACCGTTCCTGGCTTTTCATCAGTCGTTTGTGTCTGCTGAACAGGAGCCGCTGACTGCAGTTGAAAAAACTGCTTATGACCTGGCAGAAGTGTATGGGTCATTATCTTTTCAGAAGCTGGCGCAGCAGTGCTTGGTCCTTTAACGACTTCTTTTTTGATGAGCCACTCAAGAGACGCATTCCCTTTTGCCGGAGAAGCGAGAGTAGATTCTTGTTTTGGAGAGACAAGTTCCTTCAACTCTCCTAGTGAAATTTTCCACTCTTTGTCAGATCCTTTTGCATTCGCCATCATATGGTCGATTAACTGATTAAAGTGCTTTAGCTCACTTTGAGTCATCGAATTCAGCTTGGGCGTTGACTCCTGCGAGAAGTACTGCTCTTTTACTTGCTGAATGAGTTTTTCATCTACCCCGTTTTTCGAAAGAAAGTGGATAAAGTCTTGACCTTTCCCTTCAATATCCTGCACAAGTTTCGCATCAAAGCTGAGCGGCTGTTGATTGAGCAACTGATAGATGAAAAAGTGGACTTGTATGAGCTGTTCACTATGTTCAGAACCTGGCTTTTCAGCTTGATCACCGTAAATGGAAGATTCCATTTTTTGAAATAATTCTTCAAGTGACTTGAGATCAGATGATTCAAGTGTTTGACCTTGTAGTGTTTGAAGCGCACTTAGAAGGTCTGCGTTCATTCCTTCTTCAGGTGATTGCATCCACTTTTCAATGATTTGCATCGCATCATTGATAGAAAGAGAGGCAGCAGCGGCTGTCTCAGCATGAACAGGGCCGCTTTCGGCGCCTGCTCCGCTAAGCAATTGTTTAAACAAACCGCGTGCAGATACCGCGCCGCCTCCCTTTAGTCCCGAGAGACCTTGAGAAGATTGCTGTAAGGCTCCAATATCCAATAGCTTCACTTATTGCCCACCCCCATTTTCACTTTCTTCTTTTTTGGCAAGCTCTTTTGTAAACGTTGCTGCCTTCTGAGGTGTCAGTTTTGCTAATATGTCTGTCAGTTTATTTTTGCTCAGCTCTTCAAGGATTTTTAACGCCTCTTTATCACTTAATTCTGATAAAATTTTGGCGGATTTCCCTGGGTCCATGCTTTCATAAATGCTGGCGACCTTTCCTTTTGTCTGCTGATTAGAGGATGCCGCTGCATCAGAAGACGTTCCTGCTGAGTTATTATCTGACGTGTTATTTGATGAGCTGTTATTCGATGAACTGTCATTGGCTGACGTATTCTTTGCATCATTTTCTGATGTTTTTTCAAGTGAGTTGATTTTTTGGTTGAGTCTTTTAATCTCTTCATCACTTGTTTTCAAATCTTTTTGTGCAATTTCGAGCTCATTCTTTTGCTCTTTAATGGTCTTTTTCAGATCTTTCAGCTCTGCATCGCCTTGATCACTATGTGAAGATGACGTTTTTGAGGTGTCATCTGAACCAACCAAACTGCTGATCCCCGGAATGTTTTGGAGCGGTTTTTTCAGATCAAAACCTGCCATATAAAGGATCGTGCCAGTTACAATCACAAGCACAATCAATGGGATGATGACAATAAACAAGATCCATTGAAATTTTCCGCCGCCTGATTCCTTCGTTTTTTCCTTCTTAGGCATTCATCTCGACTCCTAATGTCCTTGAAACATGAATTGGCTGATAGAGATATCATCCATTTCTTTCATTTCAATTGCCTTATGTTCAAGGGAGAACTTTTCAAATTGCTTTTCTTTCATTTTTTCAAACTTTTTAAACTCAATGTTTTTTTCAGTTAAATCAGATTGTTTTTCATTCATTTGATGGCGTTTCATGATCACAAGCTGCTGATAATGCTGGATGGTGTTATCTAAGTTGGTCACAAATTGCTGGTAATGACGCATTTCTTGAACACTCATTCCACTTCTCAGCTTTTCTTCTTTGCTTTTTTCCATTAGCTCTTTTTTACTCATATTTTCATAGAGTTTTTCAGCGACTTGCTCAAATGCCGAAACGGATTGTTGGTACGCTGCGAGTGACTTGTCTTTTTCACTTTCTTTCAGTTCTAAGAGCTTTTGAAATTTGTATTGATATCTCACTGTTTTTGTCAATCCTCTCTATTCATCAAACTGAGCAATAAACTCACACTGTCTTCAATAGATACCGCCTCTTCTACATCCTGTTTCAAAAATGAAATCAGATGAGGATAGGCCTGCATGGCCTCATCAATATCTTTGGAGGAGCCTTTTTTATATGCTCCAATATTAATGAGGTCTTCAGCGTTTTGATAAGTGGACAAAAGCTGGCGGAACCGGTTAGCCGCTTCCTTGTGATCATGACTTGCGATATTGCTCATGACACGGCTGATACTTTTCAGAATATTCACAGCGGGAAATTGTCCTTTGTTGGCTAAAGCACGATCAAGTACAATGTGGCCATCCAGGATCCCCCTCACTGTATCAGCGATCGGCTCATTCATATCGTCCCCATCAACAAGCACTGTGTAAAAAGCTGTGATAGAACCAAGCTGATTTGTCCCAGTTCGTTCGAGCAATTTTGGCAGTATAGCGAACACTGAAGGTGTATATCCTTTTGTCGTTGGCGGCTCGCCAGTTGCAAGACCTATTTCCCTTTGCGCCATGGCAACCCTCGTAACAGAATCCATCATGAACATGACATTTTTTCCTCTGTCCCTGAAATACTCCGCAATGGCTGTTGCTGTATACGCAGCTTTCAGTCTCGTCAGTGCGGGCTGGTCAGAAGTTGCAACGACAACAATTGATCGCTTCAGTCCTTCAGCGCCTAAATCCTTTTCAATAAACTCACGAACTTCACGGCCACGCTCCCCTACAAGAGCAATCACATTGAGGTCTGCTTCTGTCTGCTTTGCAATCATTCCCATTAAGGTACTTTTTCCAACACCACTTCCGGCAAAAATCCCGATCCTTTGACCAGTGCCAACTGTGAGCAGACTGTCGATGACTCTAACACCAACACCCATCTTTTCTCGAATAGGCGGCCTGTCCATCGGATTTGGAGGTGACTGATCTGTCGAAACAGGTGCAAGTCCCTTTGGAAGCATACTGCCATCAAGCGGATGACCGAAGGCATCAACGACTTCACCTATTAATCCAGTCCCTACTTTGACCTTCAGCGACTCACCCGTCGCTTCAACAAGACTTCCTGGTGAAATATTGGATGCTTCTACATAAGGCATAAGCAGAATGTTTTCATCTCTAAACCCTACGACCTCTGCTTTTATCGGATGATGCTTGCTCCCTTTTTTATGAATGAGACACACATCACCGATCGAACTCTCCGGCCCCTTCGATTCAATCATCAGCCCAACCACTCGATTGACTTTACCAAATCGTTTATAAGGATCGGCGGTTTCAATCGTTTCTTTTAGCACATCCATTTTCATTTGTGATCACCTGAATCAATGACTTCTAATAACTTTTCTTTCAACTGATTCATTTGGGTATCAACACTCGCTTCCACTTTTCCAAAACTTGTTTCTACGTAACAAGTTCCTTTTGGCGCTTTTTCATCCGAGTAAATGGCAAGGTGTGTATCCTTTTGAAGGATTCTAATCAATTCGTCTTTATATTCCATCACATGCTCGTAATGTTCAGGGTCAACATAGATGGAAATATCATCATATTCTTTCACTTCTGAAATGACCTGCTTCACAAGAGCCAAAAATTGATCTTTTGTGTCCTCAGCTACATACCAAACGCGTTTGGCGAGTTCAAAAGCGAGTTCCACAATTTGCTCAGCAGAGCTTTCAATTTTCTCTTCGTAGTCCTGCCTTGCAAGACTCACGATGTCATTTGCTTGATCAAGAGTAGCTTGGTACTTCATATTCGCATCTGCTTCGCCCTTTTGGAAGCCTTCTTGATAACCTGCTTGTTTCGCTTCTTCAATGAGCTGCATTCTTTCTTCTTCAAAATCAGTTCTGCGCTGATTGATTTCAGCTAATGTTTTTTCCAGCTCACTGTTTGCTTGTTCTAATATGCGGCTCGCTTGATCTTCTGCATCACTGAGTACTAGCTGCGATGCTTCAGTTTCATTAACAAGCTCTTCTTCGTGATGTTCTCTTTTAAACTCCACTTGCTGTAAAGGAATCGTTTGCCGTCCTTGTTCAGGAATAACAGATGTTTCATGTTTGATAATCCTAGACAATGATATCGTCTCCTCCGCCTCGAGCTATGACGATTTCTCCAGCTTCCTCAAGTCGTCTTACGATGCTGACAATACGGGTTTGTGCTTCCTCGACATCTCTAAGCCGGACAGGCCCCATAAACTCCATTTCTTCTTTGAATGTTTCGACCATCCGCTGTGACATGTTGCGGAAGACAATTTCTTTGACTTCTTCGCTTGCCACTTTGAGTGCGAGCAATAAGTCATCATTTTCAACATCTCTGATGACACGCTGAATCGCTCTGCTGTCAAGAGTGACAATATCTTCAAAGACAAACATACGTTTCTTAATTTCATCAGCAAGCTCTGGATCTTGAATTTCAAGTGTGTCTAAAATGGTCTTCTCAGTAGCACGGTCTACACCATTTAGCACTTCGACAACCGCTTCGACTCCGCCCGTTTGCGTATAGTCCTGCGTAAAGGTTGAAGAGAGCTTTTGTTCAAGAATACGCTCCACCTCATTGATGATCTCTGGAGATGTACGGTCCATTAAGGCAATACGTCTCGCAACCTCAGTTTGTACTTCCTCGCCTAACTCAGATAAAATTTGCCCAGCCTGCACTGGATCCAGGTAGGAAAGGATAAGTGCTATCGTTTGTGGATGCTCATGCTGGATAAAGTTTAAAATTTGTTCTGGGTCAGCCTTTCGAGCAAAATCAAATGGCTTCACTTGAAGAGAGGATGTTAGCCTATTTAAGATGCTGTCCGCTTTGTCCTCACCAAGCGCTTTTTCAAGCACTTGTCTTGCGTACATAAGACCGCCCTGCGATATGTAGTCCTGCGCGATGGCAATGCTGTGAAACTCTTCGATGACTTCATCTTTTTTAGCAGTATCTACACTTCGTACATTGGAAATTTCTAATGTTAATTTTTCTATTTCGTCTTCAGACAGATGTTTGTATACAGATGCTGACACGTCTAGCCCTAAGGAAATCATTAGGATTGCTGCTTTTTGTCTGCCTGTTAGTCGATTTGGATCTTTTCTCGACATGTGTATTCCTCCTAATCCTCGGACAGCCAGCTGCGTAGCAATTTAGCAAAGTCTTCTGGTTTTTCTTTTGCCATTTTTTCAAGCTGATTTTTTCTCACCATTTCTTCTGTTTCTGGTTCAGTGTCGATATCAGGAACATCGATTGGTGTACGTTCATCAAACTCAAACTCTTCTTCCTCATCTTTTCTACGCTTGCGTACAAGAAGAATGATAAGAGCGATAATTGCAAGTAGGAGCACACCGCCTACAATATAAACCCAGATTGGAATATTGTTTGAAGGGTTATTTGCCGCAGTTTGCTGTTTACCGTCTAATTTTGATACAGATAAAACGATTTTGTTATCTAAGTCTGCTTGAGTGAGCGCTTGACCATTTGTGTATTCTTTATCAATCGATGTGCTAATGATCGTTGAAAGAATCTTTTTGATATCATCTTGTCTTGCAGCAGTTAAAGAGTTTGCATCGTTTGCAGTTGGTGGTTCGACCAATGCTTGAATGCCAACATCTCTAATTTTATAAGGACTTTCTTTGATATCTTTATGAATGCGGTTGACTTCATAATTGATGCGATCTTCGCTCTTTTCGTAATCTCCGCTTCCATTCGCTCCATCGGCACCTTGATAATTTGTGACATCATCGTCGCCTGTTCCAGCAGTGCCTCCAGCTGCTGCGCCATTGCCTGAATAAGTTTCAGCAATCTTTTCAGCGCTGACAGCAATTCCCTGCATGTTTTCTTTATCAACAGGTTCTACAAGGTCTTCTTTTCTTTTTTCTTCAGTAAAATCAATGTCTGTTGTGACCGATACAGCCACTTTATCTTGACCCATCATTGTTCCGAGCAGCTGCTGAATTTTTCTTTGAAGGTTCTTTTCGATTTCCTCTTTTTTCTGCTGCTGTGCATCCATTCCACTTGCATAGGAATCGGAGCTGGTGTTTAAGTCGTAGTAGTTGGAATCTTGGTCCATAATGACAATGTTTTCTGTTTTTAAATTCGGCACACTTTTTGAAATAAGATGATAAAGGCCTTTTACTTGCTGCGGTGTGAGCGTGTAGCCTGGCTCAACTTGCAGCACAATGGATGCTGATGCATTACTTTGCTCTTCTCCAACAAAAACGGAATCTTTTGGCAGGTTAATCATAACTTTTGAATCTTTAATCCCATCAATTGTGTTGATCAGATTGGATAGTTCTGTCTGAGTTGCGTCTACTTTCAGAACATCAAATTCATTATCTGTTAAACCGAAGCCTGAATTGTTTGCAAAGAAGGAATAATCAATGTTGCCTGTCTTAGGAAGCCCTTCAGATGCGAGTGTTACTTTTAAAGAGTCTGCTTGCTTTTCTGGAACAAGAATCGTTGTTCCATTGTTTGCAAGTTCCGATTTAACGTTTTTGCCATCTAGTTCCTGTTTGATTTGTCCAGCTTCTGCCTCAGACAAGTCTCTAAAGAGCGGAACCATTTTTTCAGAAGAAGCAAAGATGCTAACAACCGTAATAATGATTGCTAGGGCAGCAACGCCGCCAATCATGAGTATTTTTTGTAATTTTGATCGATTTCGCCAAAACTCAACTGTTTTTGTTCTTAATTGCATTAAAGTACGATTCATCTTAACCCCCGGTCATTCCATTCAGTCTTTTTTTGTCCACCAGCACCTCCTACATCTGCATTCTCATAATCTCTTGGTACGCTTCGACTGCTTTATTTCGAAACTCTGTTGCAGCTGTGAGTGTGACACTCGCTTTTTGTGAAGCAATCATGACTTCATCGAGATTGACATCTTTTCCTTGTGCAAGCGCATTTGTATACTGGTCTGATTTCAGCTGTGATTGATTTAATGCCTCAATGGAATTCTTCAGCACATCAGAGAAATTCGTTTGACTTTTGGGTGCAGCCGCCTGAACGGACGATGCATTCGTCAATTCACTTGCTTGCTGAGCAGTTTGAAGCTGGAAAGGAGATATTGCATTAACCAATTGTTTTCACCTTACTTTCCTATTTCTAAAGCTTTCATCAGCATGCTTTTGTTCGCATTTAGAGCAGTCACGTTTGCTTCATATGATCTTGAGCTGCTGATGAGGTCAACCATTTCTTTTAATGGATCGACATTTGGTGTTTGAACATATCCATTTTCATTGGCATCGGGATTTGTAGGATCATATTGAAGGTTGAATGGAGTTTCGTCTTCAGTAATCTTTGTTACTTTGACGCCGTTTCCTAATTTGCCGCTCGAATTCATACTTGAGTTCAATATAGATGAAAATGATTCACCTGACGGCTGTAATGTGACAAGCTTACGTCTATAAGGCTCCCAGTTGCCATCAACCTGTTTAGCTCTTGTTGTATCCATATTGGCCAGGTTTGAGGATACAACGTCCATTCTGAGCCTCTGTGCCGTTAATGCTGAGGCCGAAGCGTTCACTCCTGAAAAGATCGACATCACTTACCTCCTGTCAAAACTGTTTTAAGAGAATTGAATTTCCCGCTCATTCTTTCCACCAGCGCATTATACTGAATTTGGTTTTTAGCGAGTTCACTCATCTCTTGATCAATATCGACATTATTTCCGTTTTCTTGATATGAAGTACGGTTGCTCGAAACAACTGAATAATTAGACCCTGTTTTCGAAAAATCAATGTGACCTTGGTATGTTTTTTTAGCATCTAATTTGATTGACGCATCATTTAGCATGTCATGGAATGCGACGTTTTTCGACTTGTAGTTCGGTGTGTCTATATTTGCGATATTATTGCTTATGACTTTTTGCTTAACATTCGCTCTGCCCAAGGCATTCTCAAGGTTGCTTATCGTTCCAGAAAATATATCCAAAACCATATACCTCCAATCATATGTATTTCATTCCATTTAATCATGTCGAGATTTGTAAAACCATATGTTCATTGTAAGAAATAATAGGATTAAAGTCTATGATGTATATGTAAAAAAAACTCGTAATATATATCTATTTTACGAATAGGTATAAAGACCTAGATTCAAAGCACTACAGAATTGTAAGGGGTTTCTTGGAAAAAAGAGTGACATTTTTCGGACAAATCCTCATTTTTTCACATAAAAAAACCCTTTTCAGCATTTATTTCGGCCAAAAAGGGTTTTTGATTAATGAGATTTTAAATTTTCAAGTTCAATTAAAAATTTGTTGTTTAACACTTTGATGTACGTTCCCTTCATTCCAAGAGAACGAGATTCGATCACGCCCGCACTTTCTAACTTACGTAAGGCGTTTACGATCACTGAACGAGTGATCCCTACACGGTCTGCAATTTTACTTGCGACAAGAAGACCTTCGTTCCCATCAAGCTCTTCAAAAATGTGCTCAATCGCTTCAAGCTCACTGTATGAAAGAGAGCTAATCGCCATTTGGACAACCGCTTTACTTCTTGCTTCTTCTTCGATTTCCTCTGCTTTCTCGCGAAGGATCTCCATTCCAACAACTGTTGCTCCGTATTCGGCAAGGATTAAATCATCATCTTTGAATGAATCTTGCAAACGAGACAGGATTAATGTTCCTAAACGATCTCCTCCACCAATGATAGGGACAATTGTTGTTAAGCCTGATTGGAATAAGTCACGGTTTTCAATCGGGAAAGCTGTATATTCACTGTTAATATCAAGGTTTGAAGACGTTTCAGGGACATTGAATAGACTCTTTGTATATTCTTCAGGGAACTGACGATCTTCAAGCATTTTTTTCATACGTGCATTTTCGATCTGTTGGTTGATGGAGTAGCCAAGAAGCTTTCCCCTTCTGCTCAATACGAAAATGTTTGAATCAATGACATCTCTGAGTGTTTCTGCCATTTCTTTGAAATTAACTGGTTTCCCCGCTGCATCTTGCAGCATTGAGTTAATAATCCTTGTTTTTTGTAGTAACGCCATAATAATGATCCTCCTAGATTACTTTATTCATTTGTTAAAGTATAAATTGACTTAAATCTTTGTTATTTGCAATCTTTCCTAGCTTCTCTTCGACATACTGAGGGGTAATGGTCACTGTCTCCATTGTAATATCAGGCGCCTCAAATGAAAGCTCTTCAAGCAGCTTTTCAAGTATGGTATGAAGCCTTCTTGCACCGATGTTATCTGTCTCCTGATTGACATGATAAGCCACTTCGGCAATCTTATGAATAGCATCGTCAGAAAATTCAAGAGATATACCTTCTGTTTCAAGTAAAGCTTTATATTGCTTTAATAATGCATTATCTGGTTCCGTTAAGATTTTCACAAAGTCTTCTATACTTAATTTATCTAATTCTACACGAATTGGGAAGCGTCCCTGAAGCTCTGGAATCAAATCTGATGGCTTTGCCATATGAAATGCACCTGCTGCAACAAACAGCACATGATCTGTTTTTACGGCACCATATTTCGTCATCACAGTTGAACCTTCTACAATCGGTAAAATATCACGCTGAACCCCTTCACGAGAAACATCTGCAGATGATGCACCACCGCTTTTGGCGATTTTGTCGATTTCATCGATAAAAATAATTCCTTGCTGCTCTGCTTTGTAGACCGCTTCCTGACTGACTTCATCCATATCAATCAGTTTTGAAGCTTCCTCAGCCGTTAACGCCTTTCTAGCTTCTCTGACAGTCAGCTTTCTGCGTTTTTTCTTTTTAGGCATGAGATTGCCAAGGGCATCCTGCATGTTCATACCCATTTGCTCCATACCCGAGCCTTGAAGCATATCAAACATGGAAGGCTGCTGTTCTTCTACTTCGATCGTGACGTAATGATCTTCAAGTTCTCCCATAGCCAGCTGATGAGCGATTCGCTTTCTTGTCGATTCGAGTTCCACGTCTTCATTTGAATGATCTCGATCACGGTCATCTTCATCAGAACCGCCAAACAGCATCTCAAAAGGGTTTTTCACAGACTGGCTTTTTTTCTTACCAGGAACAAGTAAATGGACAAGACGTTTATTTGCTTGTTTTTCTGCTTCTTCTTGAACATCTTTCATCTTTTCTTCTTTGACAAGTCTAATCGCTGTTTCAACTAAATCTCTCACCATGGACTCTACGTCACGGCCGACATAACCCACTTCAGTAAACTTCGTCGCTTCCACTTTAATAAAAGGTGCACCAGAAATTCGAGCAATTCTGCGGGCAATTTCTGTTTTCCCAACACCTGTTGGGCCGATCATTAAAATGTTTTTAGGAACGACTTCATCCTTTAGCTTATCATGTAAAAGACTTCTTCTGTAACGGTTTCTTAAAGCCACCGCCACTGCTTTTTTCGCATCAAGCTGACCAATGATGTATTGATCAAGCTTTTCAACTATCTCTCTTGGGGTGAACGGCTTTTTCTCCATACGTCTCATGTCCTTTCTATTCAAGCTCTTCTAAAGTGATTTGATCGTTCGTGTAGACACAGATTTCTCCGGCCGTTTCAAGAGCGGCCTTTGCAATTTCTCTCGCTGAGAGATGATCACCTGCATGGGTTTTAAGTGCTCTCCCGGCGCTAAGCGCATAGTTGCCGCCTGAGCCAATTGCCAAAATCCCATCATCTGGTTCTATGACCTCTCCAGTTCCAGAGACGAGCAGGATGCTTTCTTTATTCATGACGATGAGCATAGCCTCAAGCTGCCTTAACATCTTGTCACTTCGCCATTCCTTCGCTAGTTCTACGGCTGCCCGCTTTAAGTTACCACCATATTCTTCAAGTTTTGTTTCAAACTTTTCAAAGAGTGTAAAAGCATCTGCTACTGAACCTGCAAAACCTGCAAGCACCTTGCCTCCGAAAAGACGGCGCACTTTTTTTGCTGTGTGTTTCATCACGACAGCCTGCCCGAAAGTGACTTGACCGTCGCCAGCCATAGCACTTTTTCCTTTATGTTGAACGGCAAAGATGGTTGTTGCATGAAATGATGACATGAAAAAACCTCCTTTTAGGATCGTTTAAAAGCCCTTGGGTGATGAGACATGTACGTGTTTCTTAAAGAATCTTTTGATACATGCGTGTACACCTGTGTAGATGATAAATTTGAATGACCGAGAAGTTCTTGAACACTTCTCAAATCCGCTCCCTCGTTTAAGAGATGCGTGGCAAAGGTATGCCTCAACATGTGAGGATGGATATGTAATGTACCTGACGCCTTTTTCATTAATTCAGTGAGAATGAATCGAACACCTCGGTCTGTAAGAGGCGTCCCGCGCTGATTCAAAAACACATGTCTATCAGCACGGTCTTCCCCCTTAGCTTTCAGCTTCTGCCTTCCATCCTCTAAATAAGTAATGAGCGCTTCATGTGCATATGACCCGAAAGGAACATACCGCTGCTTGCTGCCTTTCCCATGAACAAGCACTGTATCCATCGATAAATCAAGATCAGATTCTTTTAATGAACATAACTCACTGACCCTCATACCTGTTGCATAAAGAAGTTCTAAAATGGCTTGATTTCTTTGCCCAAGCGGTGTGCTGACGTCGGAAACTGTAAAAAGCTCTTTTAGTTCCTCTTCATACAAAAATGAAGGAATCCGCTTATCCTGCTTTGGTAAGCTAACGAGTAAAAAAGGATTTTCTTTCACAAGCTGTTCTCTTAATAAAAATTTATAAAAGCTGCGAAGCGCAGAGACTTTCTTACTAATCGTTCTTCTTGTCAGGCCTTTTTCATAAGCTTCTGTTAAATAAATTCTCGTATCTTGATAGGATACCTCTTCAAAACCGTCTATTCCTTGAATGTTCATAAATCTGACAAACTCTTCAATGGCTTCTGTATATCCTGAGATCGTTAAAGCTGAATAGTTTTTTTCAATTTGCAGATATTCAATGAATAAGTGGACAAGACGCTGTTTATTCGTCATTTTTACACCTCTTTAAGGCTTTTAAATGGTATCACATATCTGGCTTTCCGTGCAATGTTTTACTACAGAGATTTCGAAATAGTTTGAATAGTTTCGATTGCGCGCTTAGCGTACTCTGCATAACGTTCTTGTTTGTTTTTAATTCGAACCCCTAGATCTTTCAGCAAACCAAAATTCGCATTCATCGGCTGGAAGCTTTTCTTGTTTGTCGATGTGATGTAGTGAGCCATACTGCCAATCGCCGTTTCCTCAGGAAGTGTCACAAGCTCTTCTCCTTTGACAAAACGAGCAGCGTTAATGCCAGCCACAAGTCCGGACGCCGCGGACTCGACATACCCTTCAACACCTGTCATTTGTCCGGCAAAGAATAGGTCATCTCTATTTTTAAACTGATAAGTCGGTCTTAAAAGGCTTGGCGAGTTAATAAATGTATTACGGTGCATCACGCCGTAACGAACAATCTCCGCTTCTTCAAGACCTGGAATCAAACGGAATACTTCCTTTTGATCCCCCCACTTCAGATGTGTCTGGAAGCCAACGATGTTATATAAAGTACCTGCTGCATCATCCTGTCTTAATTGAACAACAGCGTAAGGTCTTTTTCCTGTTTTCGGATCTTCAAGTCCTACTGGCTTCATCGGGCCAAACAGCATCGTTTTCTTTCCTCTTTTCGCCATGACTTCAATTGGCATACAGCCTTCAAAGAAGATTTCTTTTTCAAATTCTTTTAATGGCACAGTTTCAGCAGAAATGAGCGCCTCATAAAAACGATCGAATTCCTCTTCTGTCATTGGACAGTTTAAATAAGCGGCTTCTCCTTTGTCATAGCGTGATTTCAAGTACACCTTATCCATATCAATGCTGTCTTTCTCTAGAATAGGTGCTGCTGCATCGTAGAAATAGAGATATTCTTCTCCTGTTAACGATTGTAATTCTTTTGAAAGTGCTTCTGATGTCAGCGGGCCAGTCGCGATAATTGTCGGACCTTCTGGAATGCTCTGCACCTCTTCTTGAAAGACAGTAACATTCGGATGATTTTTCACGCGGTCTGTCACGTTTGCTGCAAATTCATGACGGTCTACTGCAAGCGCGCCGCCAGCAGGAACTGAGCTTTCATCTGCTGCTGCAATAATGGCTGAATCTAAATGACGCATTTCTTCCTTTAATACACCTACTGCATTCGTCAAAGCATTCGCACGCAGTGAGTTGCTGCATACAAGCTCCGCAAATTTATCTGTATGGTGAGCCGGCGTTTGTTTCACAGGTCTCATTTCATATAAATTGACTTTAATTCCTCGTTTAGCGATTTGCCATGCTGCTTCACTTCCAGCTAAACCAGCTCCGATCACATTTACAAATTGACTCATTGTACAACTCTCCTATTTTGTATGGTCTGTTTGATGACATAAAAAAGCAGGTGAACAAGGATGCTCACCGCTATTTTTGTTGTTCCTCTTTATAATCACAGTTCACACATTGAACTTGAACACCTTTTTTCAGCTTTTTCTCTACAAGCATATTTTCGCATTTTGGACACTTTCTTTCAATTGGTTTGTCCCAAGAGACGAATTCACACTCTGGAAAACGATCACAGCCGTAAAAAATGCGGCGTTTCTTCGATTTTCGTTCAACGATGTTTCCTTCATGACATGTCGGGCATTTGACACCGATATCTTTGACAATTGGTTTTGTGTTACGGCAGTCAGGAAAGTTAGAGCAAGCCATGAACTTACCGTATCGACCCATTTTGTACACCATCGGATGTCCGCACTCTTCACAATCAACTCCGGCGTATTCCGGCTCAATCTCAACTTCTTGCATCTCTGCTTCAGCTTTTTCTACCCGTTTTGCAAAGTCTTGATAGAAGCTGTCGATAATACGAACCCATTCGATCGTACCTTCTTCAACACTATCAAGTTCCTTTTCCATTTTCGCTGTAAATTCAACGTTAATGATTTCAGGGAAGAATTCAATGATTAAGTTGAGTACAATCTCTCCAAGCTCTGTCGGTGTAAATCGTTTATTATCAAGTGCGACATAGCCGCGCTTTTGAATCGTATCTAATGTTGGTGCATACGTAGATGGACGGCCTATACCGAGCTCTTCAAGTGTTTTGACCAATCTTGCCTCAGTGTAGCGCGGAGGCGGCTGTGTGAAGTGCTGTTCAGGTTCGATATCTTTTGAAAGAACTGTATCTCCTTCTTTTAGATCAGGAAGCATTTTGTCCTTTTCCTCTAGCTGGTCGTCCTTTCCTTCCACATAAACCTTCATAAACCCAGGGAATTTCACTTTACTTCCATTCGCACGGAAAGTAAGACCGTTATGATCAAGATCCACACTCATTGTATCAAGAACAGCCGGCGCCATTTGGCTTGCCACGAATCGTTCCCAAATCAATTTGTACAGGCGAAGCTGATCACGACTAAGCACGTGCTTGACATCTGCCGGTTTTCTTAACGTAGAAGTCGGGCGGATGGCTTCGTGAGCATCTTGTGCATTTTCATTCTTTTTGGCCGGTCGTTTTGTTGTGTTTAAGAAATTCTTGCCGTACGTCTGATCAATGAAAGCAGATACTTCTTCAATCGCCGTATTGGAAATACGTGTTGAGTCCGTTCTCATATATGTAATGAGACCGACTGTACCTTCTTTACCAAGATCAATTCCTTCATATAATTGCTGTGCAATCATCATTGTCTTTTTCGCACGGAAGTTTAATTTTCTTGCAGCTTCCTGCTGTAAAGTAGAAGTCGTAAACGGAACGGCTGGATTACGTTTCCGCTCTTTTTTCGTTACTTTCTCTACAGAGAATTTGCTTCCTTTTAATTTCGAAAGGATTTCTTTTACATCTTCTTTTGTTTTCAATGGATGTTTTTTGCCATTGAGGCCAAAGAAACTCGCTTCGAAGCTTTCTTTTCCTTTAAGGAATGTACCGTCAATTGTCCAGTATTCTTCTGGTTTAAATTCATTAATTTCATTCTCGCGATCAATAATGAGGCGGAGTGCAACTGATTGCACACGTCCGGCACTTAAGCCCTTTTTCACTTTCTTCCATAAAATCGGACTGATTTTATACCCAACAAGACGATCTAAGATCCGTCTTGCCTGCTGCGCATCAACTAAGTCCATATTGATCATACGTGGATGCTTAAAGGAATCCTTAATCGCATCCTTTGTAATCTCGTTAAAAACAACGCGGCAGTCAGAAGAGAGGTCAAGGTCAAGGCTGTGTGCTAAATGCCAAGCAATCGCTTCTCCCTCTCTATCGGGGTCAGCTGCGAGATAAACTTTTTTTGCTTTTTTCGCCGCTGTTTTTAATTCTTTTAAAACTGGGCCTTTCCCGCGAATCGTAATATATCTCGGTTCGAAGTCATGCTCAGTGTCAACACCGAGCTGACTTTTCGGTAAATCCCTTACGTGCCCCATTGAAGCTTTTACTTTATACTTTTTTCCTAAATAACGCTCAATCGTTTTCGCCTTTGCTGGCGACTCAACGATGACTAAATAATCAGCCATACTCAAAATCCCCCTTAAGAGGTGTTCTCTCTTTATACATTTCACAATTCATATTTATGTTAATTGCACCTATCTAACAGGCAATCATTAAAAATTCTTTATGATGAACATCATTATAAACACGAAAAACAAAGTGTAAACTTAAATCCTCACTATTATTAAATATTCCGATGTCTTTTGTCAAACGATATTTTTATGAGAGTTCAGTATATTGAACGCTGCGGAAGGAGAATTCCTCTAAAATATCCTTTGTTGAATGAACAAGCTTTGCTCCCTGCTGAATGAGTTTTGCCGGACCTGTGGAATTAGGATCAAAGATGGATCCAGCAACCGCAAATACCTCTTTTCCTTGCTCAAGCGCTTGATAGGCTGTAATAAGAGAACCGCTCTTTTCTTTGCATTGAATCACGATGGTTCCTTTCGTCAATGCACTAATTAAACGATTTCTCATTGGAAAATGCCACTTTTCTGGTTTGACATAAGGAGGATGCTCTGACAAAAGCAAATGATGTTCGCCCATGTATTGAGCCATTTGCGCATGCTCTTTTGGGTATAAATGCTGAAAGCCACCCGCTATAATGCCGATCGTTTTTCCTTTTTTCCTGATGCACTCTTTATGTGCAAGTCCATCGATTCCTTTAGCTAAACCACTGACAATGATCCAATCTTCCTTTACAAGCTCACCAACAATTTTCTTCACACATGCTTCTCCATAAGATGATGGAACTCTTGTGCCGACTACACCTAAACTTTTTTCTTCATTTAAATATGATACGTTTCCTTTTAGGAATAACACAGGGGGAGGATCATAAATATTTTTTAGTGTGCTGGGATATAAGGGTGATGTGATGGGAATCATGTGAATGTTTTGCTTTAAATAGGCTTGAACGATGTGTTGAAAAATGGGGAATTCATTTTCTTCAGCTTGTTTTAAGCGGGTAAAGTCGATCGTTTGTAATGCTCGATCCTGTTTAAAATGATGTGTTTCTTCATTTATATATAGCTCAGGATCGACTTTCCACCATTTTGTTAATAATGAGGGTGAGATGAGGCCTTTTAAGCGGTGAAAAATCATTCTTTCGGACACGTTGTACATACCATTCCTCCATTTTAAGATAGAAAGAAGAAGACTTGTCAAAGAACAAGTCTTCTTGTGTCATTAATGCGTTTTACAAGCTTCGAAAAGATTCTTCTCTTTTAATACTTTAATCAACGTTTCTCCCATGACAGATGGTGTTTCTGCCACTTCAATTCCACATTCACGCATTGTTTTTACCTTTTCATCAGCTGTTCCTTTACCACCAGAAATAATGGCACCAGCATGTCCCATACGTTTTCCTGGAGGCGCCGTTTTACCACCAATAAAGCCAACGACTGGTTTAGTCATATTTGCTTTGACCCATTCAGCTGCTTCTTCTTCAGCTGTACCGCCGATTTCACCGATCATAATCACAGCATGTGTATCAGGGTCTTCATTGAATGCTTTTAATACATCAATAAAGTTTGTCCCATTGACAGGGTCTCCGCCGATTCCTACAGCTGTCGATTGACCAACGCCAGCTTCTGAAAGCTGATGTACCGCTTCATATGTAAGCGTTCCAGAACGAGAAACAACACCCACATGACCTTTTTTATGAATGTAGCCTGGCATGATCCCAATCTTACATTCTTCAGGTGTAATGACACCTGGACAGTTAGGGCCAACAAGTCTTGTCTTTTTCCCTTCCATATACCGTTTTACTTTGACCATGTCAAGTACTGGAATATGTTCAGTAATACAAATGACTAGATCGACTTCTGCATCAACAGCCTCTAAAATGGCATCTGCTGCAAATGGTGCTGGTACATAGATAACAGAAGCATTTGCTCCAGTTGTTTGAACAGCTTCAGATACTGTATTAAATACAGGAACTCCTTCTACTTCAGTTCCACCTTTTCCAGGTGTGACACCACCAACAATATTTGTTCCGTACTCAATCATTTGTTTTGTATGGAACAATGCGGTTGAACCGGTAATCCCCTGAACAATTACTCTCGTATTTTTATTAATAAATACACTCATTTAGGTTCCCTGCCTTTCTGCTCTACTTGACTAAAGATACAATCTTTTCTGCCCCGTCAGCCATAGACTCAGCAGAAGTGATATTTAAGCCTGAATCACTCAGGATTTTCTTCCCTAATTCAACGTTTGTTCCTTCAAGACGTACAACAAGTGGTAATGTTAAGCCGACTTGTTTCGTCGCTTCAACAACACCTTCTGCAATCACATCACATTTCATGATGCCGCCAAAAATGTTCACGAAAATCCCTTTGACATTTTGATCAGATAAGATGATTTTAAATGCTTCCGTTACTTTTTCAGCTGTTGCACCGCCGCCAACATCTAGGAAGTTTGCAGGGTCCCCGCCGTAATGCTTGATGATATCCATTGTAGACATCGCAAGACCTGCTCCATTGACCATACAGCCAATATTTCCATCTAGAGAAATGTAGCTTAAGTCATATTTAGATGCTTCAATTTCTTTTGGATCCTCTTCATCAAGGTCACGGTATTCTAATATATCTTTTTGTCTATATAAGGCATTGCTATCAAAGTTTAATTTTGCATCAAGTGCCATGACTTTTCCATCGCCTGTTACAACAAGTGGATTAATCTCAGCAATTGAACAATCTTTTTCAATAAACGCATTGTAAAGGCTTGTCATAAACTTAACAGCTTGGCCAACTAATTTTGTTGGAATATTAATTTTAAATGCTACTTCTCTCGCCTGATAGCCTTGCAGGCCAATCGCTGGGTCGATGACCACTTTGACGATTTTTTCTGGCGTTTTTTCTGCTACTTCTTCAATTTCAGTACCGCCTTCTTCAGATGCCATCAATACAATTCTTGATGTCGCTCTGTCCAAGACTAGTCCAACATAGTATTCCTTTTGAATATCGCAGCCTTCTTCAATAAGTAAGCGTTTTATTTCACGCCCTTCAGGCCCTGTTTGATGTGTGACAAGTGTCTTGCCGAGCAATTCCTCTGCAAACCCTTTCACTTCATCTTTCGTTTTTGCAATTTTTACCCCGCCTGCTTTACCACGGCCGCCTGCATGAATCTGTGCTTTTACGACATATACAGAGCTCCCTAGCTCTTCTGATGCTTTCACTGCTTCATCAGGTGTAAATGCTACTTTACCATTTGGAACTGAAACCCCATATTTTCTTAGGATTTCTTTTCCTTGGTACTCATGGATATTCATTTCCCATCCTCCCAACATATGTAGAAACAAAAATTATAAAATAGACTGCGCTTTCATTTTAAAGAATAAAAAAGAGAATGTCTAGGGTTCTATGTAAAATCGTAAAATCCTTCTAAACATTCAAACTTTTATTTTATTAAAAATATAAATTTTTCAGTCAAATCACTTATTTTACCTTATTTTTTCATTTTTTGATCTAACTTGTAGATAAACGAAAAAATTTCTGCTACAGTATCGTATAATGCTTCAGGGATCTCCTCATCTAGTGTTAAGTGGCGCATGAGTTCGACTAAATTACGGTCTTCCTGGATAGGGACTCCCGACTTTTTTGCTTCTTCAATAATATGATCTGCCACATAGCCGCTGCCTGTTGCAACGACTTTTGGCGCCTTTTGTTTTTCTTCATCATAATGCAGAGCGACCGCTCTTCTAAGCGGTTTTGAATCCTTCATACTCGTAAGTCCAGCCCTTTCTCGCTGATTTTATGAAAGTGTTCATCTAGAAATTGAGACGGATCTACTGGCTCTTGTCTCTTTTTCGCTGTAATTCCCGTCAAACTGTATCCTAGAGCATTTAAATTCTCCCGAACAGCCGGAATCATCGGATTAATGGTTCCTTGCAGTTCATGGGCTGTCTCGACCGTAATTGACATGACCTTTTGCTGAATCGTACAGTCTATTAAAGTTTCTTCAAGGTTTTCCATGTTCAAGTAAAACATGAGGCGGCACTGAGAAATATCAATAGAGCCATCTTTTTTCTTATGTCCCTTTAGAATAAAGGTTAAATCTTGAACACTATGTTTTGAGAAAAGAGGATAAGAAACCATCATTTGACTGACGGTTTGGTTCTCTTGCTGCACTAATAACTGTCCATTTAATCTATGAAACAATTGATCCACTTCTTTTTTAACGTGCTCTGGTAAATCCGCCTGCTTCACATCATTTAGAACAAGCTTTAACTGGTGCAGCTCCTGACTTTTGACATCCTGGCTGCCTTTTTCAAGCAGTTTCAGCATACCTATTTCATCACGTACACCTATTGCCTTTTTCATCGTCATCAGTAAATCGAGCACATCAGTTTTATTGCTTAATGTTGGTTCAGTCTGCTGCACTACCTGGGCCAAAGCTTTTGCCTCTCTTTTTGACAGGAAGGGAAACTCTTTTTGAAGCACAGCTGCTTTTGCGTCAGGCTGAGATCCTGCCTGCTGGAGCCCTTGCAGCAATGCTGTGAGCTGTTTTAAGTTGGGCTCTTGCTGCCCGTCTGCACCTTGTTTCATCAAACTTGCCAGTATCCGCTCAATTTGCTGAAGCGGGATTTGCAGCTCTTCTTTTGGACTTGTTGACTGCTGCACGTTTGTCTGAACAACTTGGGACGGCTGACGCTCTTGAACGATTGCGGCATGGCTATTTTCTTTTTGCTGAGACGGATTGAGCTGAGTCGTTACTGGTAAATTGCCGCCTTGCTTCGCCTCGCCTTCTCTTGCTGCTAGAAGGACCGATAAGAGCTTTTCTGCATGGACGGCTGTCTCTGCATCTACGACTGAACGAACGGCTTGTGTAAGGGTCTGTGTGGCGTCTGTGTGCTTCGGAAGCTGTGTTAATTGATTTAATAGTGCTGTTATATCCTGATGAAGGGCAGAGGATGATTTTACAGCTAAAATAGATTGAAGCACCCCTTGCTGGATCGGTAAATCTTTCTTTAAAGCAAAGAGAAGTGACTGGAGCCCTTTCTTCACATCAGCTCCTTGAAGCTGTTCGATCCACTTCACTGCCGTTTTTAACTCTCCTTCGTTGATGACCGGCTTTTCCTTTAAAAAAGCTGTAGCAGTCAGCGTGTTTTCAAGCCCATTTTTCAGTGAGAGACCTTCTAATAGTTTGGCTGCTGCATCCTTTAATGTCTTAGGATCTTGATCAAATTGCTGAACGGGTCTTAGTTTATTGAGGCTGCCTCCACCCTCTTGTTCAAATTGGAACCAATAAAATGCGTCTGCTTTAAGCTGCGCTGCGAGCTGCGCTTTTATTTTCGTTGAGCCAATTTGAACAAGGGCTGTATCATCTCCAAGCATTTTTAGTACCTTGCCGAGAATCAGCCGATGAACATTATCCTTCCCTTCGGTGTTTAATGGAACCGATTCGGCTGTATTCAGCCGGCTATTCAATGCTGTATGTATGTCCTCAACTCTTGTCATCACAGGCAGCCTCCTTAGAATAAAATTTATGATATAACAGATTTCACCGGCGCAAACGATAATCGGTGGATTGGGGTAGCACCATGTGTTTGAATCGCAGCCAGGTGCTCTTTCGTTCCGTACCCTTTATGTTTTTCAAATTGATACTCAGGATACTTACGACCGTACTCTTCCATCATCTGATCCCTTGTCACCTTCGCAATACACGCACCTGCTGCAATAGATGCGCTTTTTGCATCTCCTTTGATGATATTCTCTTGGTGAGTAGAAAGCGGAAGTGTCATGGCATCTATGAGTAGATAATCAGGTGTATGAGTTAACTGCTCCACAGCTCTCACCATCGCCAGTCTTGATGCTTCATAAATATTGATTTCATCAATCGTAGCCGCATCAACAATGCCGATTCCGATATCAAGTGCTTCTTTTTGAATTAAATCATAATAAGCCAATCTTTTTTTCTCAGATAATTGCTTTGAGTCGTTTAAACCGAGCAGGACTGTATCTTCCTTTAATATAACCGCTGCTGCCACAACTGGGCCGGCAAGCGGGCCTCTTCCTGCTTCATCTATTCCAGCAATACATGTGTATCCCTGCGCCTTTGCTTTGTTTTCAAATTGCAGCATGTCATGCCATGCTGCGCGAAGTGCTTGCTGCTTTTCTCTCTCTTTGTGCCACTTTTCTATAAGTTTTTGGACACTTTTTCTCGTATCATCTTTAACAAGCTCGCGAATGTATGACTCGTCGCCTGCATGCTTTTCAATTAGTTCTTTTATTTGTTTCACCGTGTACATGGGCTTTTTCGCAGCCTCCTTCTTTATATCGGCAGTTTTTCGCAAAAAATAAAGACCCGCATGAGCTGCGTGTCTTTTAGCTTTCAGGCTTCTCAAAAGTGAGGGGACCAAATTTTTCTGTTCGAATATCCCGAATAATGATTTCGGTGGTTTTGTCATAGTTTATGAATCCCCCGCTCATTAGACAGCCACGCTTAGTGCCAATTGCATCAAACAGCTCAACCGTATCTTCAGGTATCTCCGCTAGGTCATAGCGTTTTTTTAATCGCTCTGGGTAGTTCTCTTCTAGAAAACGAAGTGCATACACAGCGACATCCTGTAAATTGATAATCGAATCTTTGATCGCTCCAGTCACCGCAAGCCTAAGTCCTACTTGCTCATCTTCAAACTTCGGCCAGAGGATTCCTGGGGTATCGAGCAGTTCTAGTTCTTTCCCTACCTTCACCCATTGCTGTGATGTCGTAATACCAGGCCGGTCTCCTGTTTTGGCAATGTTCTTTTTTGCTAAACGATTAATTAAGGTCGATTTTCCGACGTTGGGAATCCCGATAATCAGCGCTCGAATTGCACGTGGTTTGACGCCTTTTGCTTTCATGCGGTCGAATTTTTCTTTTAAAATTTCTTTTGAAGCCGTGATAATCTGATTTAACCCTTGTCCATCGACTGAGTTAATGGCAAGTGACCGAACGCCTTGCTGCTCAAAATGCGCCTGCCACTCTTTTGTCATACGAGGATCTGCTTTATCTGCTTTGTTTAAAAGCATAATTTTGGGTTTGTTTTGAAGGATTTCTTCGATCATTGGGTTTCTAGAGGACATCGGAATTCTTGCATCGGTTAATTCAAATACGATGTCGATGAGCTTTAACTTTTCTGTGACTTCACGTCTTGCTTTTGCCATATGGCCTGGAAACCATTGAATCGTCATATGTGCACCTTCTCTCTTCTATCTATCTCTATACATTGTACAAAAAAAGAGCCTGTTACAGGTAACAAGCTCTTTCCTTTGATATCATTATCGTCTGATTTCTTTGATACGAGCCGCTTTACCGCGAAGTTCACGTAGGTAGTAAAGTTTCGCACGACGTACCTTACCGTGACGTACAACTTCGATGTTAGCGATTTTTGGTGTGTGTACAGGGAATGTACGCTCAACGCCTACACCGTAAGAGATCTTACGAACTGTGAAAGTTTCGCTGATTCCACCACCACGACGCTTAATTACAACACCTTCAAAGATCTGGATACGCTCACGAGTACCCTCGACAACTTTAACGTGTACACGTAAAGTGTCACCAGGACGGAACGCAGGAAGATCAGTGCGCAATTGTTCTTTTGTGATTTCTTCAATCAATTGTTGCATCGTTTTCAACTCCTTCCAACAGATGCTCATGTCCTCTTTCTTCATTGCAGCGGAACATCGTTTTCAAACTTGAATCGGCAAGCCGTCCAAGTCACAAGTAGTATCATACCATACCTCTATGCCGTGTGCAATACAATCTAGTCATTATGAAGCTGCCAAAGCCATCTTTTTTCTTCATCCGTTAACGTTTTGCATGAATCGATCAAATCTGGTCGTCTTGTATAGGTTCGCTTCAAGGATTCTTTGCGCCGCCACTCTTCAATTTTGGCGTGATTTCCAGAGAGGAGCACATCCGGCACTTTTAGTCCTTTATAATCCGCTGGCCTTGTATAGTGCGGGTGCTCAAGCAGACCTGTACTGAATGAATCTTCGATGTGCGACGCTTCTTTTCCAAGCACATGAGGCAAAAGCCTGACCACACTGTCTGCAATCATCATCGCTGGCAGCTCTCCGCCTGTGAGGACGAAATCTCCAATTGAGATCTCATCTGTGACAAGATGCTCCCTGATGCGCTCATCGTAGCCTTCATAGTGGCCGCAAATGAACATAAGATGCTCTTCTTTTGCAAGTTCTTCTGCCTTCTTTTGTGTATATCTTTCTCCTTGAGGACAGACAAGAATAACTCGGGGCTTCGTGCTTGCTTTCTTCGTTAAATCTTCTACCGCATCAAATACAGGCTGTGCTTTCAGTACCATACCAGCACCGCCGCCATACGGATAGTCATCCACTATTTTATGCTTATGATCCGAATACTCTCTAAAATTGACGACCTGAAATGAGACAGCTTCTTTCTCCTGTGCTTTTTTTAAGATCGATGAGTGAAGCACACCTTCGAACATTTCAGGAAAAAGGGTTAAGAAGTCGATTTTCATTCGTCAATGAGTCCTTCCATCACTTCAATGTGTACGGTTTTGGATGAGATATCGATGTTTTTAACGACAGATGGAATATAAGGAATCAAGGCATCTTTTTTGCCTTTTCTACCTACCACCCACACATCATTTGCCCCTGGCGTTAAGATTTCTTTGATTTGGCCAATTAGCTTGTCCTCTTCATCGTATACTTCACAGCCAATGATTTGGTGGAAATAAAATTCTCCTTCATCTAATGACCCGAGATGTTCTTTTTCTACCTTTAAGATTGATTCTTTCAATTGCTCTGCTTCATTTAATGAATTGATTTCTTCAAATGTGAGCAAATCAAACTGTTTGTGCTGCCGATGTGATGCGACAGTCACTTTCAGCGGCTCGCTTTGACCTTGCTTAAAAATATAGAGGACGCTTCCTTTTTTGTAGCGCTCTTCTGGGAAATCCGTCTTTGACACGACGCGTACTTCTCCGCGCACTCCGTGTGTATTGACGATCTTTCCAACATTCAACCATTCTAGCTCCATGTTCTCAATCACCCCTGACGTATTTCCACAATGGTGCCGTCTTTCACGACGATGACATTATCTTGCATCTTGTCATCCCATTTATCACCTATTTTTACTTCAACCAGTGCATCCACTTCTGTTTCTTTCATTTCACTTCCAAGCGGCAAAATATGCAGCTGCTCTACTTGAAAATCAATTTGCCGGATCTTCTCTTGCCTTTTATCGATCGCTTTTTGAAATTGAGGGATGGCTTCTTGCTGATGTGGTTCTTTTTCATGTTTTTTTAGTTGAAAATATAGTTGATTGCATTCACGTTCTAGTCTTTCTTTTTTCTCCAAAAAAGTCGTTAACAGTTTGTCCTTACTGCTTTCAGTTAATACTTGCATCACGGTGACATGTTGAATGATCTGCATCTTCCTTTTTGTCCCCCTATCCGAAGGCATTTGTCCTCTACAGTATAACGAAAAATAGATTTAAACGTGTAAAAAAAGGGGAGGTCCTAAGCCCTCTCCCTTTTTAGTCAGCAATCTCAAGTTGAACTTTCTTAGAAGACTCTGCACTTGCTGCAAAAATGACTGTTCGTATCGCTTTTGCTGTACGTCCCTGCTTTCCGATCACTTTTCCGGTATCTTCAGCATTGACAGACAGTGTGTAAATCACCTGCTCATCTTTTTCTAATGAAGATACGTGAATATCTTCAGGGAAATCAACAAGTGGCTCGACGATGGACACAATCAATTCTTCCAAGGACAGCTCATTCATTATTTGCTGTTTTTCGCATTATGAAATTTTTCAAGAATTCCTTGGCTTGAGAAAAGGTTGCGAACTGTATCAGATGGTTTCGCACCATTTTGAAGCCATTTAAGCGCTAATTCTTCGTTGATTTTCACCTCAGCTGGTGATACCACTGGGTTGTAAGTTCCAACTGTTTCGATGAAACGACCGTCACGTGGTGAACGAGAATCTGCTACAACAATACGATAGAAAGGAGATTTTTTTGCTCCCATACGTTTTAAACGAATTTTTACTGCCATTTTACTAGCACCTCCGAAAATATTTCAACAAGATAGTATATTAACAATGATAAAAGGGTTTGTAAAGTGTTTTTTCTTAACAACGGTTTTATCATGTATAACCAATTACATAAATGGTAATTTAAAGCCCTTTTTCTTTCCTTTGGACATGTTGGTCATTTGCTTCATCATCTTTTTCATTTCATCAAATTGCTTTAAAAGGCGATTGACTTCCTGTACAGATGTTCCGCTTCCCTTTGCAATCCGTTTTCTGCGGCTTGCATTGATGACCTCTGGCTGTTCTTTTTCCTCGGTCGTCATTGATTTAATGATCGCTTCGATATGATTAAGCTGCTTTTCGTCTACTTGGACGTTTTTGAGCCCTTTCATTTTACCGGCTCCCGGCATCATTTGGATCAGTTCATCAAGTGGACCCATATTCCGAACTTGGCCAAGCTGCTCGAGGAAATCATCGAGCGTGAAGCTCATTGTCCGCATTTTTTGCTCAAGCTCTTTCGCTTTATCTTGGTCGACGTTTGCCTGTGCTTTTTCAATAAGCGTGAGCACATCTCCCATGCCAAGAATTCTTGATGCCATCCGCTCCGGATGGAATGGTTCAATCGCATCAAGCTTTTCTCCTAGCGCAGCGAATTTAATCGGCGTATTGGTGACAGCTCGAATAGAAAGTGCTGCACCGCCTCTTGTGTCACCGTCTAGTTTTGTTAGAACGACACCCGTTAAACCAAGCTGTTCATTAAAGCTTTTTGCGACATTGACAGCATCTTGACCTGTCATCGAGTCAACAACTAGGAAAATCTCTTCTGGATTAGCTACTTCTTTTACTTTCTGAAGTTCATCCATCAATTCTTCATCGATATGAAGACGTCCTGCTGTATCTAAAATGACATAATCATGATGTTCTTCTTTCGCTTTTTCAATTGCCTGTTTGGCAATTTCCACAGGGCTGACTTGATCACCTAATGAAAACACCGGCATATCAAGCTGTTTCCCAAGCGTTTGAAGCTGCTGGATCGCTGCTGGTCTGTAAATATCAGCAGCTACCATCATCGGCTTGCGATTATGTTTTTTGCGAAGTAAATTGGCAAGCTTCCCAGTTGTGGTTGTTTTACCTGCCCCTTGAAGACCAACCATCATAATGACTGTTGGAGATTTTTTCGCTACAGCGATCTTACTCTCTTCTCCGCCCATTAATTCAGTGAGTTCTTCTTTTACAACTTTAATGACCTGTTGTCCAGGGGTAAGGCTTTTCATGACCTCTTGTCCAACTGCCCGCTCACTTACTTTTTTCACAAAGTCTTTGACTACTTTAAAATTGACGTCAGCTTCAAGAAGGGCAAGGCGTACCTCGCGCATCATTTCTTTTACATCTTGCTCTGACACTTTTCCTTTGCCGCGGATTTTTGAAATCGTCTGCTGCAGTCGGTCGGCTAATCCTTCAAATGCCATACTGTGCCGCCTCCTAATCTAATTTCTCAAGCGATTCAATTAAAGCTTCTGCTTCTTCCGTTTGCGCAGAATCAGCTACAAGCTCTCTCATTTTTTCGAGAAGTTCTTTACGCTCTTTAAATTTCTTAAACAAGAGCAGCTTTTCTTCATATTGTTCAAGCATCGCTTCAGTCCGTTTAATATTATCATAAACAGCCTGCCTTGATACTTCATATTCATCCGCAATTTCACCGAGGGAAAAATCGTCTAGGTAGTAAAGCGACATGTAGCTCTTTTGCTTTGCGGTCAACAACGATTGATAGAAGTCAAACAAGTAATTCATTCTCGTTGTTTTTTCAAGCGTCATGGGCTCTCTCCCCTTTGTTAAGTTCATTCCCTTTACATCAACTAAGTTTACACGGTTCTCTTCTATGTGTCAAGTTTTTATCTTGTCACTTCATGAAGCGGCATATAAATAAAAATGCCAGCAGTTTAGCCGACATTTTTTTGTTAGTCTTGTTGATCAATCACGTCTGAGAATAATCCATACACATACGATTCTGCATCAAACTCTTGCAGATCGTCCACCTTTTCACCTAAACCGACAAGCTTCACGGGAATGTTCAGCTCATTTCGAATCGCAAGAACGATCCCGCCTTTAGCAGTACCGTCAAGCTTTGTTAAAGCAATTCCTGTGACATTTGTCGCTTTAGAAAATTCCTTGGCTTGTGCCATGGCGTTTTGACCCGTTGTCGCATCAAGGGCGAGCAATACTTCATGAGGTGCATCTGGAACCTCGCGCTCAATGACTCTCTTGACCTTCTCCAGCTCTTTCATCAAGTTGACTTTGTTTTGAAGTCTTCCTGCTGTATCGCAGATGAGGACATCCGCATTTTTCGCTTTTGCTGATTGAACGGCATCATAGATCACCGCTGCTGGATCAGAGCCTGCCGTTTGTTTGACGACAGGAACACCTGAACGTTCTCCCCACACTTCAAGCTGCTCGATGGCACCGGCACGGAACGTATCACCTGCTGCTAAAATGACGGATTTCCCTTCATTTTTCAGCTTGTTTGCAAGCTTGCCGATAGTTGTTGTTTTCCCAACACCGTTGACACCCACAAATAAAATGATATTCAAACGCCCATCTTCAATGTTCAGCGCAGAGATTTGTTCCTCTCCACTATTGTAGATGTCAACCAGTTTTTCAGAAATCACTGCTTGTACTTCACTTGGGTCTTGAATGTTTCTTAATTTCACTTCTTTTTTCAGCTCATCAATCAGTTCCATCACAGTTGTGAAACCGACATCAGCGCCGATCAGAACCTCTTCCAGCTCTTCAAAAAAGTCTTCATCGACTTTGCGGTAGCGAGAAATCAGTTCATTTACTTTTCCTTGGAAGGAGTTTCTCGTTTTTTCGAGTCCATCTTTAAACTTTTCTGATACTGAATCGGTTTGCTGCGTAAATTTTTCTTTTAATTTCTTAAAAAAGCTCATTGGTTTAAAAACCTCCTTTAATTACTGGACAAGCTCTTTCGTTTCTTCTAGTTTGACAGATACAAGCTTAGAAACACCTGATTCCTGCATCGTCACGCCGTAGAGCACATCGGCTTCTTCCATTGTTCCCTTGCGGTGCGTAATGACAATGAACTGTGTTTCCTCACTGTATTTCTTTAAATATTGCGCAAAACGGAAAACATTTGCTTCATCAAGCGCCGCTTCTACCTCATCTAATACGCAGAATGGAACAGGTCTCACTTTTAAAATAGAGAATAGTAAAGCGATCGCTGTTAAGGCTCTCTCTCCGCCTGAAAGCAGGCTTAAGTTTTGCAGTTTTTTCCCTGGCGGCTGCGCAACAATATCAACGCCTGAATTGAGTAAATCATTTGGATCTGTCAGTTTAAGATCTGCTCTTCCGCCGCCAAATAATGCTTGAAAAACAGCTTCAAAGTGGCCGCGGATTTGAGAGAATGTCTCAGAGAAACGCTTTGTCATCTCTTGATCCATTTCTTCGATGACTTGGAATAATGTATTTTTCGCTTCTGTCAGATCATTTCGCTGTTCTGATAAGAAGAGATAGCGTTCATTCACACGTTCATACTCGTCAATGCTGCCTAAGTTCACTGTTCCAAGTTCTTCAATCGCTAGTTTGATCAGCTTCACTCGTTTTCTTGCTTCATCTGGCGATAACGTCAACTGATACATCTCTTTTGCTCCTTCAAACGAAAGGGCATATTCTTCGTTCAAATAAGCGATCAGGTTATCGAGCTCGACTTCCATACGGCCAAGCTTAATCTCTTCATCTTTTAAGCTTGTGGTGAGCTGCTTATACAAACGCTTTTGTTCTTTAAGTTCACGTTCAGCAAATTCTAATGTTTCAGAAAGAGCGAGACGCTGCTTACGACGCTCTGAAATGAGTGCGGTTGTTTTGTTTTTGTTTTCCAGCTTCTCTTTCGCCGCTTCTTCCAGTTGTTCTGCTCCGCTTGAACTTGATGACATTTCACTTGTTAAGAGTGACAGATCTTCTTTTGTTTCCATCAGCGTCTGTTCAGCTTCTTCTAATTCAGCCATTAAGCTCGAAAGCTTTTCTTGTTCATTCGCTAAGGACTGCTCTTTTTTGGCAAGCGAGATTTTCAGCTCTGTTAATTCGGCAGAAATGGTTTCTTTCGTTGAGCTTTGCGTCTGCTTACGCTTTGTTAATGTATTGATTTCTTGATCAAGAGCCGTCAGTTTCTCACCTATAGAGGATTCAAGAGCGACCTGCTTTTTGTCCTTATCCGTGAGTTCAGTAGAACGCTGCAGCAATTCTTCTTTTTCTTGATCATAGAGTTCAAGATGAGCATTGATATTTTTTTCTGCAACTTGCAGTTCGTATAGCTTCCCTTTGAGATCTTGCTGCTTTTCACGAAGCGTTTCGCCGCGCTGACGCAGTTCGTTTAATTGGCTTTCGTTTGTTCCGATCAATTGCTTCGTTTCTTTTGTTTCCTTTTCAAGGATCGTTGTTTTCTCTTCCATTTCAACGAGCTGCTTTGTTAACGTTTCGATCTCCCGGTTTCTTGAAAGAAGAGAATTGTTCTTTTTCTTTACGCCGCCACCAGTCATTGAACCGCCGGGGTTTACGACATCTCCCTCAAGGGTCACGATGCGGTAACGATGTCCAAGCATTTTTGCCAGTTCATTGGCGCCTTTTAAGTCTCTAACGATCAGCACAGTTCCAAGCAAATTCTGAATCACCTTTTGATACTTTTCATCAAAGGAAACGAGGTGACTCGCTACGCCGATAAATGCAGCATGCTGCTCTGCTGTTTGAACATCTCTGAGCTGAATGGTTCTTTCTTTGATCACGTTCATTGGCAGGAAGGTTGCACGTCCAAAGGAATGCTGCTTCAAGTATCCAATCGCTTGTCTCGCAGCTGATTCATTTTCTGTAACGACGTGCTGCGTGGCTGCACCCAGCGCAATTTCAATCGCTGTCTCATACTGCTGATCCGTTTGAATCAGCTCTGCAATGGCACCATGAATACCGCCTAACCGTTCTTTTGCCTTTAAGACCTCTTTCACTCCTTGGAAAAAGCCTGAGAAGTCTTCCTGCATGGATTCAAGCATCTCTTTTTTGGATTTTGCCTGCTGTACGTATTGATAGGCTTGGTAAAGAGCCGTTTCTTTTTTCTCGTATTGTCGTTTCATTTGCTCAAGTTTTTGTTCCGCTTCTCTAAAGCGTTTTACTTGAGCCAGAATGTCTTCTTCCAGTGCTGAAAGCTGCTGCTCAGCTTCTGTTTTCTTTTCTTTAACAGACACTCGTTCTTCGATATGTTTTTGGTTATTTTGCGTCAGCCGCTCCAGCTGCATCGCCGCTTGGCGCTGCTGTTCTTCTAGTAATTTACGTTCATTACGGATGGATGCCTGTTCATTGAGCAGATCAAAATAATCGCTTTTCAGCTGTTCAATTTGACCTTCCACATCTTCACTATGAAGCGACAGTTGATGCTGCTTTGTTTTGACTTCATCTTTTAGCTGGTGTACTTCTTTTTGCAGGCTGTCACGCGTGATTTTCTGCTGCTCAATCTTTTCGGTTAACAGCGCCTGCTTTTCAGTTAAGCGAACGAGCGTTTCTTCTAGCTGTCCTTGGTTTGCGGCGGCATTTTTTTTCCGCTCTTTTAGCACTTCTTTTTTTCCTTCAAGCTTTTCTAATTCCTCACTTGTGAAAAGAAGAACTTCTTGCAGGTCATTAATTGATTCGTCAAGCGCTTGAATGCGGTCTCTCGACTCTTCAATTTTGGCTTCTTTTGCTTGGATATCTGTAGACTGCTTCATTTCATCTTGTTTGAAGCGCTCGACTGCTTCACCAAGTGTTGTCCATTTTTCATGAAGTGCTTCGATGTCATGGACAGTTAAGGCAATTTCCACATTTTCAAGCTCTTCTTTTTTTTGCAAATAGTCCTTTGCAATAGAGGCCTGCATTCTTAATGGTTCTACTTGGTCTTCAAGTTCATGCAGAATATCTTCTACTCGGTTTAAGTTGTCCTGCGTTTCAAACAGTTTATTCTCGGCTTTTTTCTTTCTTGTTTTATATTTCAAAACGCCAGCCGCTTCTTCAAAGATACTTCTTCTCTCTTCTGCCTTACTTGATAGAATTTCCTCTACCTTTCCTTGGCTGATGATGGAGAAAGCTTCCTTTCCAAGACCTGAATCCATGAAAAGATCAATAATATCCTTTAAGCGGACAGATTGATTGTTTATGAGAAATTCACTTTCTCCTGAACGATAGACTCTTCTTGTCACACTGACTTCGTGAAAATCGATCGGTAAAAAGTGATCTTCGTTATCTAACGTTAAAGTCACCTCTGCTAGATTAACTCTTTTTCTTGAGTCACTTCCTGCAAAAATGATATCTTCCATTTTTCCTCCGCGGAGGCTTTTCGCTGATTGTTCTCCAAGTACCCAGCGGATGGCATCGGTAATATTACTTTTGCCGCTTCCGTTTGGTCCAACAACAGCTGTGACCCCTTTAACAAAGTCCACGGTCACTCGCTGTGCAAATGATTTGAATCCTATCACGTCTAAACGTTTGAGGAACATGAGAGTGATCCTCCTTATGTATTTAAAGTACTATCATCTTACCATATGAAGTGAAAAAAGATGATGGAAAACAGAGTGAAATCCCCCTGAATAACGAGGGGGATTTTATTGGTTCATATGATGTTTCTGCAATTTAGCAAGTGCTTCCTGTGCAGCGTGCTGCTCTGCTTCTTTTTTAGAGCGTCCATTTCCAATTCCAAGCACTTCACCTCGAAGGGATACATTTGCTTCAAATTCCCGGTTATGTGCAGGCCCTTTTTCATGCAGGATGCGATATTCAAGCACACCTTTTCCATCGCGCTGTACAAATTCTTGCAGCTGGCTTTTAAAGTCCATAACGTGCGAGAATGCTCCATCGTTAATTTTCGGATAGACGTACGCTTCTAGGAAACGTTCAACTGGCTCAAGCCCCTGATCTAAATAAAGTGCACCGATAAACGCCTCAAATACGTCCGCTAAAAGTGCTGGGCGTTTTCTGCCGCCTGTCATTTCTTCGCCTTTTCCTAAAAGTACAAGGTCTCCGAAGGACAGCTCATGCGCTAGTGATACAAGTGACGGTTCACATACGATCGCCGCTCTTAGTTTCGTTAAATCTCCCTCGCTCATCGCTGGATATTTCGCAAATAAGAATTGAGAAATGGTCAATTCTAAAACAGCATCTCCTAAAAATTCAAGTCTTTCATTATCCTCGTATGGCTTTTTCCGGTGTTCATTCACATAAGAGGAATGGGTAAAGGCCTGATATAGAAGCTTTTCATTTTTGAAGTGTACAGAAATGCGCTGCTGGAATTCTCTAAATTGCTCTAGTTTTTTGCTCTGTTTCTGTTTGTCTTTATATTGTTTTGGCATAGCAACCTCCAGGTAGGCGTAATCGCCTTTAAGGATACTGATTATATGGAGTCTCTCTTTCTACATGCAGGGAAACATTGCTCCCAGCATCTGAAAAAGGCTGACAATTGATCAGCTGAATGTGTTGAAACTAACATAAATTTTCAAAGTCCCGTCAAAAGTAGACGGGACTTTGTTACACTTATTGCTGGTTATTTATGTAGTTCACAGCGTCACCGACTGTTGCAATTTTTTCAGCATCTTCGTCAGAAATTTCCATATCGAACTCATCTTCAAGTTCCATAACTAGCTCAACTACATCAAGGGAATCAGCGCCTAAATCTTCTTTAAATGAAGCTTCCATTTTCACGTCAGCCTCATCAACGCCAAGGCGGTCTACAATAATTTTTGTTACACGCTCTAATACGTCTGCCATTGCCTTTCACCTCCCCTCAAAGTATTATAGTTGAATTGTTTTTAAAAAACTAGAGAAAACCTAATGAAATTTTGATATTTCTTAGGACATGACCATCCCGCCATCTACTTGGATGGTTTGGCCTGTAATATAACCTGCTCCTTCTGAAGCTAAAAAGACAACGACGTTGCTAATATCTTCAGGTGCACCAAAGCGTGCGAGCGGAATTTGCTTGAGCATTTCCGTCTGTACATTTTCATCAAGCTTGTCAGTCATATCTGTTGAAATAAAGCCTGGTGCTACTGCATTAACTGTAATATGACGGGTTGCCAGCTCTTTTGCTGTTGTTTTCGTTAATCCGATGACGCCAGCTTTTGCTGCAACATAGTTTGCTTGTCCAGGGTTCCCACACACACCAACGACTGAAGCCAAATTGATGATTCTTCCGCTTCGCTGCTTCATCATTTGACGTGTTACGGCTTTTGTACAGTTAAAGACACCTTTTAAGTTTATGTTAATGACATCATCCCATTCATTCTCTTTCATTCTCATGAGCAGGTTGTCCTTTGTGATCCCTGCATTATTCACAAGAATGTCAATTGAACCAAAGGTATCAATCGCTTGTTTCATCATGGCTTGTACTTCTTCAGCATTTGAGACATCAGCTTTCACAGCAAATGCCTGCTGGCCGAGTGCTTTGATTTCATCTACGACTTCATTTGCTTTTGCTTCGTTTCCAGAATAGTTCACGACAACATTTGCACCACTTTTCGCTAGATCGATCGCGATGGAACGGCCAATCCCGCGTGATGCTCCTGTTACAACGGCTGTTTTATTTGTAAGCATCAAGAATCCCCCTTCAATGTTTGAATGGCTGCTTCAATTGTTTCTTGATCTGAAACGGAAATCGTCGTCAGGCGGCGATTCACTTTTTTCACAAGACCTGAAAGCACTTTGCCAGGACCAATTTCAATAAATGTTGTCACACCTAAATCAATGAGGCGTTCCACACTTTCTTCAAAACGAACTGGAGAATACAGTTGTTCAATGAGCTTAGTCTCAATGTCATCACGAGATGTCACGATATCTGCTGTTACATTTGAGATGACCGGTGTTTTCGCATCCGTAATGTCCAGCTTTGACAGAACATCTGTAAATTTTTCAGCGGCTGGTTTCATTAATGCAGAATGGAAAGGTCCGCTCACTTCAAGGGCAATTGCACGTTTTGCGCCTTTTTCTTTCGCTTTCTCTGAAGCAAGTTCTACCCCTTTTGCTGTACCAGAGATCACGATTTGACCAGGACAGTTTAAGTTAGCGAGTTCTACAAGATGACCGCTTTCTGTCACTTCTTTTGTCACTTCTAAAAGTGCCGCTTTGTCTAAGCCGAGAATCGCTGCCATGGCGCCTTCTCCTGCTGGGACAGCTTCATTCATTAACTCTCCGCGCTTTCTAACTGCATAAACAGCATCTTTAAACGAAAATGCGCCTGCTGCAACGAGGGCAGTGTATTCACCAAGACTGTGTCCTGCTGCATAATCTGCTTTGATTCCGCTCTCTTCAAATTTCTTTAAGATGGCGATACTTGTTGTTAAAAGAGCTGGCTGCGCGTTAAAGGTGAGCGTCAGTTCTTCTGCATCCCCTTCAAAAATCATAGAAGATAAGTCAAACCCGAGGGTCTTGTCTGCTTCTTCAAAAACAGCTTTAGATTCTGCTGCTTGGTCAAATAAATCTTTTCCCATGCCAATTTTTTGAGAGCCTTGGCCAGGGAATAAAAATGCAATTTTAGTCATGCTGCTTTACCTCCATTAAGACTCATTCGTTGTTTCTTTTTGGACTTCTTGATGAATGATGGCTGAAACGTCTTTTTCTACGATATCACGTGCCTGACGAATTGCATGGAAAATGGCAATTTCGTCAGAGGAGCCGTGCGCTTTAATGACAGGTGCCTTTAAACCAAATAAAGCGGCACCGCCATATTCGGAGTAATCCATTTTAGATTTCATCTGCATTAATTTCGGCTTCATCATGCCTGCTGCTATTTTTGCTGTAAAACTGGATGTTAATGTTTCTTTCAGCATTTTAAAGACAGAAAGGGCTGTGCCTTCAATTGTTTTAAGCGCAATATTTCCTGTGAAACCATCTGTGACAACAACGTCAGCAACACCTTCTAATAAGTCACGAGACTCTACATTTCCTACGAAATTCAAGTCTGATGCTTTTAATAATTCAAAAGTTTTTTTCGTTAAATCGTTGCCTTTTTTATCTTCTGTTCCTACATTTAACAGTCCAACACGCGGATTGCTCTTCGGGAAAACACGCTCTGCGTAGATTGATCCCATCATGGCATATTGAACGAGATGTTCTGGTTTAGCATCAACGTTGGCGCCAACATCTAGTAATAAGAAGCCGCTGCCATCCAGTGTTGGCAAAGTTGGGGCAAGTGCAGGTCTGTCAATACCGTCAATTCTGCCTACGATAAACAGTCCAGCTGTCATGAGGGCTCCAGTATTTCCTGCTGAGATGCAGGCATCTGCTCGTCCTTCGGATACTTCTTGCGCCATTTTCACCATAGATGAATCCTTTTTACGTCTAACTGCACGTACTGGTTCATCCGTCGGTTCAATCACTTCTTTTGCATCTAAAATCGTGATGCGATCGTTGTTTGTTATGTATGGTTTGATTTTGCTTTCATCGCCGACAAGTGTAATCTCGATATCTGAAAATGCTGTTAAGCTTTTTTGCACACCGTCAATAATGGCTTTAGGGGCATGATCTCCCCCCATTGCATCGACTGCAATTCTCATATTACTGCCACCTTTTACTTTTGTTTTGAGCGATACATGACGAAGTCACCTGAGAAGACAACTTCCTCACCAACATAGCTGTTTACTTCAACTACGGTTCTTCCTTTTTCTTTATCATGTGAGGCTACTTTAGCTTTAGAGACAACTCTTTCGCCTTGTTTCACCTGCCTTGTAAACCTGATATTCGCTTTTGCTGTTAAAGCCAGTTCATCGTCGATGACGGCAACTGCCAGCGAATTTGCCTGGGCGAAGAGATGATGTCCCCTGGCAATTTGGTTTCGGCTGAATACATGCTCTTTTCTCACTTCTAAAATGGAAATGGCTTGGTCATCAAGCTCTACATCAATCATTTCTCCAATCACTTCATCCAGTGGAAGTGACTTTACTTCATCCTCTAATGTCTTTTCGGCCACATGCTTAATTCTTTCGCGTAATTCAGGGATCGACAGCTCTAAACGATCAAGACGAACCGTTTGTATGCTGACACCGAATTTACTTGCCAATTCTTCATCAGTAATGAATGGAGTCGAGCTGATCGTTTGCTGGAGAAGCTTTTGACGTTCTTTTTTATTTAGTTTCATATGCAGACACCATCCGTACATTTATGACTAGGTACTAATAGTAGTATATAATCTCATAGATGATAAATCAATCCTTGTTTCAAAAAGACAAGAAAATTCCTCCAGCGTTTGATCAGCTTAATTTATCTCCGCCCAGCACACCACTGTCTATCAGCGTTTGCCGGAGTTCTTTGTATTCAGGATCAGTCCAAAAAGCGTCCGATTGAACAAGGTCTGCCGCATCTTTTCTAGCCGTTTCCAGTGCTCTATAGTCATGAACCATATCTGCTACCTTAAATTCTGGCATCCCGCTTTGTTTTTTACCGAAGAAGTCGCCAGGTCCTCTTAGTTCTAAGTCCTTTTCAGACAGTTCAAAGCCATCGGTTGTTTCGGACATGATCCGCATCCGCTCTTTCCCCGTTTCGGATTTTGGATCAGCCATTAAAATACAAAATGATTGATGCTCTCCTCGTCCGACCCGGCCTCTTAGCTGATGAAGCTGAGACAGTCCGAAGCGGTCTGCATCATAAATGACCATGATGGTTGCATTCGGCACATTGACCCCGACTTCAACGACTGTGGTTGAAACGAGAATTTGTACTTCATTTGCAGTAAAGGCTCTCATGACCTGATCTTTTTCATCACTCGCCAGCTTCCCATGCATTAAGCCGATCGACCACTTGCCGCGGTACGCCTCAGTGAGCATGCTATGGACATCAAGCGCATTTTGGACATCAAGCTTATCTGATTCTTCAATGAGCGGACAAATGATATATGCCTGTCTGCCTTTTCTCAGCTCTTTATCCACAAAAGCAAGAATTCTCTCAAGCATGTCATGCTTCACCCAATACGTTTCGATTTGTTTTCTGCCCGCTGGCAATTCATCGATGACGGAGACGTCCATTTCTCCAAAGACAGTGATCGCAAGTGTTCGCGGAATAGGTGTGGCAGTCATAAACAAGACATCTGGGTCCTGCCCCTTGCTTCTTAGTTTTTTCCGCTGCTCTACGCCAAACCGGTGCTGTTCATCTGTGATGACAAGACCGAGCTGCTGAAATTCGACTTCATCTTGAATGAGTGCGTGGGTGCCGACTAATATGTCAATCTCGCCTTCTTTTAAACGTTCAAGCAATTCTCTGCGTCGCTTTCCTTTCACAGAGCTCGTCAAAAGGGCGATATTCAGTCCCCATTTTTCAAACAGCTGGTAAAGCGAATCGGCATGCTGTTCTGCCAAAATTTCTGTTGGGACCATTAATGCACCTTGAAAGCCTGATAAATGAGCGGCATAAAGCGCAATGGCTGCAACAGCTGTCTTCCCTGAACCTACATCTCCTTGGAGCAGCCGGTTCATTCGATATGGAGACGCCATGTCCGACATGATTTCGTCAAGCACTCTTGATTGTGCCTTCGTCAGTGGAAATGGCAGGCTGTCAACAAACTCAAAAACAGCCTCTTTGGAAAACGGATGCTGGATGCCTGATGTTCTCTCTCGTTCTTTCTTTCTAATCGCCTGCATCTTCAGTTGAAAGATGAGAAATTCTTCGTACACAAAACGGCGTCTTGCTTGCTTGAGCGAGTCTCTTGTTTCTGGGAGATGAATGGTTTTTAATGCTTCCTGATAGGACATGAGTTTATAGGCAGAGACAAGCTGCGTTGGCAATGGATCTTCAGCTTTATCTGCATAAAGTGACAAGGCTTGTTTTACAAAACGCCTCATCATCTTCACAGTTACATTTTCTTTTACTGAATAAACGGGCTCAATACTGCCATCTTGCTCGTGCGTCCCTTTTTTGAATTCCTGCACCATGATCGATTGACGGTTTTTATCCCATTTTCCTGTAACGGAAACTGTATCACCTAACACAAGGCTTCGTTTTAAATATGGGCGATTGAAGCAAATTGCTGTAATGAGAAAACGCCCGACAAGCAGCCTGAATGTCAGCCTGCTTCGTTTTTTGCCATAGTACGTGAGAACGGGCTCACTATGTACTTTCCCTTCAACTGTGACACGTTCGTCATGCCTTACTTCTTCTAAGTTACGAAGCTCATAGTCGTCATATCGATAAGGAAAGTAGCCGAGTAAATCGGCTACTGTGTAGATTCCAAGTTCATTGAGTGTTTTTTCGGTTTCCTCTCCAATCCCCTTTAGGACAGAGACACTATCTTGCAGTTTCTGTATCACGAGATGAGGTCACACCTCCGAAAATCTTCTTTTCAAGCTCTCTTGCTGTCGGTGTCGCAGCGAGTCCGCCTTGTGCTGTTTCGCGAAGAGCCGTTGGCATCGTTTGACCGATTTTGTACATCGCATCAATGACTTCATCACATGGAATGCGGCTTGTGATGCCAGCAAGAGCCATGTCTGCTGCGATCATAGCGTTAGATGCACCCATTGCATTTCGTTTCACGCAAGGTACCTCGACAAGTCCCGCTACTGGATCACAAACAAGTCCAAGCATATTTTTGAGTGTAATCGCCATCGCTTCAGCAGATTGCTGCGGTGTACCGCCTGCCATTTCGACAATAGCTGCTGCCGCCATACCTGATGCAGAACCTACCTCTGCCTGACAGCCGCCTGCTGCACCGGAAATGCTGGCGTTATTCGCCACAACAAAACCAAATGCGCCAGAAGTAAATAGGAATCTGACCATTTGTTCCTTTGTTGGCTTTAATGTTTCTTTTACTGCAAATAACGTACCTGGTACAACACCTGCTGAGCCTGCTGTAGGCGTTGCACAAATGGTTCCCATTGCGGCATTGACTTCATTTGTTGCAACTGCTTTACTGACAGCATCTAATATCGTATGACCAGACAGCGTTTTGCCTGATGCGATATAGGCTTGAAGTTTGACCGCATCTCCGCCTGTTAACCCTGATAATGATTTCACACCCTTCAGCCCGTTTTCAACGGCCTGCTCCATCACTTCTAGGTTGCGGTACATCTGGGAGAAAATTTCTTCACGTGACTTCCCTGTCACTTCCATTTCTTGCACAATCATAATTTCTGAAATGGAGGTATTCCGTTCTTCTGTTAGCTGCACGAGTTCTTTGACGTTTTTAAACATCATTCATAACCTCCTTGTTGTTACTCTGCAATTTGTGTGACTTGAATAATGTTTGGCAGCGTTTCAAGCTCTGATAGGACAGCTGGGTCAATATTTTGATCCACTTCAATGGTCATCAGTGCCTCTTGCCCGACATCTTTACGCGCCACTTCCATATGACCGATGTTGATGGCGAATTTCGCTAAGACATTGGCAACTGCCGCAATCGTCCCGTAGCGATCGTTATGAACCACAAGAATGGCTGGATGATTCCCTGAAAGCCTGAGCTCAAACCCATTTAATTCTGTGATTTCAATTTTACCTCCGCCGATGGAAATCCCGATTAGTTCAAGGCTTCCGTTCGCATCTGAAATCTCTACTTTTGCTGTATTCGGATGTGCCGGCACTGCCTCTTCTTCTTTAAATTCAATATCGATCTCTTTGCTTTTTGCAATATCGATCGCTGTTTTGATTCGTTCATCAAATGTATCAAAGTCAAGAACACCGCCGATAATGGCGACATCTGTACCGTGTCCTTTATACGTATCTTTAAAGGAACCATAAAATGAAACGACAATTCGTTTCGGTTCTCTTCCAAATAAGCTGCGAGCTACTCTTCCGATACGAGCCGCACCCGCTGTGTGCGAACTTGATGGACCAATCATGACGGGTCCAATAATATCAAACACACTTCTAAATTTCATAGGTCTTCCCCTCTCATAACCACTCGCGTATGGTTTGGTTCTTTCTTTAGACTAATGGATTCATTCGTTTCCCGCAACTCATTTCACCGTTGAATGGCTAGTAAAAAATTGCAAAAGAAGAAGAAGGGCTTCATTTGCCCTTCTTTCGTTATTCAACCGCCAAAATATATGAATAAAGAGGCTGTTTTCCATCGTGGACTTCAACTTCTACATCTTCAAATGTTTCTTCAATAAAGGCTTGTAACGCGTCCATCTCATCAGATGATGCATCTTCCCCTTTAATGATTGTGACAATCTCATCATCTTCTGTCACCATTTTGGTGAGAAGTTCTTTTGCTGCATCTAATTGATTTTTCGCTGTTAAGGTGATTTTCCCGTTGAACAGACCCATATAGTCACCTTTCGCAATATCGATTCCATCAATTTGAGTATCTCTCACTGCAAAGGTAATCTGCCCGCTTTTCACATGGTCAATCGCTTCTAGCATCGCTCTTTCATTGTCTTCATTTGAAGCTGCTTCATTGAGAGAAAGAAGTGCCGACATTCCTTGAGGAACGGTCTTCGTCGGAATGACAACGACCTCACGACTTGAGACAGTTGCCGCCTGTTTAGCTGCCATGACAATATTAGAATTATTAGGTAAGATAAAGACGGTTTCGGCATGTACGCTTTCTATTGCTGTGACAATGTCTTCTGTGCTCGGATTCATCGTCTGCCCGCCTTCAATGACGACGGAAGCTCCGATGCTTTTGAACAAGTCAGCAATTCCTTCTCCCATTGCGACACTGACAACGCCAAAGCGCTGTTTTTCAGCAGCAGGTGCTTTTGGTGCAGCAGGCGCGTGTTCTCTCTCTTCGTTCACGATTGAGCTATGCTGCTCTCTCATGTTTTCAATTTTCATATTAATTAAGCTGCCGTAGCGCTGTGCATATGATAAGACATCTCCTGGCTGCTCTGCATGAATATGAACTTTCGCCAGTGTATCGTCAGACACCACAAGAAGTGAATCTCCGAATTCACTTAAGTCTTCTCTGAAGGCATTCTCATCAAAGGACTGTTTGTCTTCTTCAAATTTCACCATAAATTCAGTACAGTAGCCAAATTCGATATCTTCTGTGTTCATATGGCTTTGCGCACTTTTATGATGCTCTGCACTAACGAGTTCTTTTAGCGTAGGTAAAGAAGCTGATTTAGGAGGAAGCTCTTCTCCTCTTAATGAAGCAAGGAAACCTTCATATACGCATAGAAGTCCTTTACCTCCACTATCGACAACACCCACTTCTTTTAAGACAGGAAGCAGATCCGGCGTTCGATCAAGTGATGCTCTTGCTTCCTCAATCGTTAACTCTAAAACGCGGTCAATTTGATCTTCTGCTGCTGAAACAGCAACCGCTTTCTTTGCTGCATCCTTTGCAACTGTTAAGATGGTTCCTTCAATCGGTTTCATCACGGCTTTATATGCTGTATCAACACCCGCCTGTAAGGCAAGGGCAAATTCTTTTGCATCTATCGTTTCTTTTTGTTCAATATGTTTACTGAAACCTCTAAAGAGCTGTGACAGAATCACGCCTGAGTTTCCTCTTGCACCCATCAATAACCCTTTTGACAGGGCCACGCCGACCTTCCCAATATGATCGGTGTTTGTTTCTTCAACTGCTTTGGCCCCTGAAGTCATCGACAAATTCATATTTGTCCCCGTGTCTCCGTCTGGCACTGGAAAAACATTTAACGCATCAACAATTTGTGCGTTTTGAGAAAGATGGTGAGCACCTGCAAGAATCATTTTTGCAAATGAGCGGCCATCAAGATTTCTAATAGACAATATATTTCCTCCTTACTACGGGTTCGTAACTTTTACTCCTTGTACATAGATGTTGACCGAGTCAACAGAAAGTCCAATTGTGTGAGAAATCGTGTATTTGACTTTCGTTTGAACATTATGTGCGACTTCTGATATTTTTGTACCGTAGCTGACGATGATGTACATATCAATATGAATGCGGTCTTCTTTTTGACGCACAAGAACACCCCGGCTGAAGTTCTCTTTGCGGAGAATATCCGTCAAGCCGTCCTTAATTTGATTTTTGGACGCCATGCCAACAATACCATAGCAATCGATCGCAGCGCCTCCTGCCACCATTGCAATGACTTCATTTGATATATCAATTTGTCCGTATTTCGTTCTAAGTTCAATGGACACATTGGTTCCCCCTTTTTGAGAAATTGCCCTGAGTTATCACTATTTTACTATAAGACCCTTCTTTTTAAAAGAAATCATTCAATCCGACCCAATCCTACTTATACTATAGCCTTGATTTTTTATCAAGATGTCAAGGTATTTTTCTTGAAAGAGGAGTAAACAATCCTTGCAAACCCCTTGAAGCTGTGGTAAATTATTAAAGTATCTTGAGGCATCTCTAAGTACGTAGATGAAGATTATGATGATGTTTTCGCAGTTAGGAGGGAAACAAATGGCACGTAAATGCGTTATTACAGGCAGAAAAACAAAAGCTGGGAACAACCGTTCTCACGCAATGAACTCTACAAAACGTACATGGGGCGCGAACCTTCAAAAAGTTCGTATTCTAGTGGACGGTAAGCCTAAAAGAGTATATGTATCAGCTCGAGCTTTGAAATCTGGTAAAGTTGAGCGTGTATAAGCAAGAGTAAACGCCTGCTACAATAAACTGTAGCAGGCGTTTTTATGTGGAAATAAAGGAGAATACTCATTAATCTTTTTTAAATGAACCAAGCATCGCACGGACAATGCCGCCAAGAAATCTAGGCAGTTTGATTGTATAAAATTTCATTTTGTCCCCCTCCTAAAAGTACCGCTTGCAGCACAATTGAGCTTAATCAGCCATCCACATTGATAGGTTGGTCAATCTTTGCTTCTTACCATTATTAATATGCCTTCATGAAAAGAAAAAGTACCATTTGAGTGGATGAGTTCGTTACTAATACATAGTGTGGAACCAGGCTCAATATGACAATTTTTCAGAGGATATTTGAAACCTTTTAATGTCAGCCTTTCAACCGATGTCCCAAAGGGCAGAAACGACACATATTTTTTATCCGGGTCTTCTTTTATTTCGTATGTACCAGGTTCAAACATTTGAATGATATTTTGCTTATCTACAAGAGTGATGATCTGCTTGTGCTGAATGCCTTTATATAGAAGGTGAATATTTCCTAGAAAGTGATCAGCCCTTCCTCCTGTAATGCCGTAGATGTGAATATGCACAGGGTGCTGGCGCATGGCCCAGTTCAGCGCAAGCTCTAAATCGGTTTCGTCTTTTTCAGCCTGAAATACATTCAGAGCAGGCAATTTCTTTTTCAGCTCGCGAAGCTCTTCTTCTGTCACACTGTCAAAATCACCAAAAGCCTTGGCAGGCATGATGCCGTGCTCTAGTAAAAAGAGCGTCCCCCGGTCTACACCGACCCAGAGAATATCGTCCTGTGATGCTTCCTGTTCAAGGGGCGGGATGTATTCAAAAGGACCGCCGGCTACGATATGTATGTGCATGATATACGCTCCTCTCCATGTAAAAAGAACCAAAGATCAGAGTGACTTTGGTTCCTTTTTTTACGCTTCTCGAATGGCCTGAATGGCTGCTGCGCGGTTGTCTTTACCGTATACCGCTGAGCCGGCCACAAGTAAGTTAGCGCCCGCCTCTTTACAGCTCTTTGCAGTCTCTACATTGACACCGCCGTCTATTTCTATAAGTAAGTCTGATAAGCCCTTTTGTTCACTAAGTGTCTTCACTTCTTTTACCTTCGTGAGGACAGATGGAATAAACGCCTGTCCGCCAAAACCGGGATTCACCGTCATGAATAAGACAAGGTCTACATCCTCTAATACATGCTCAATCTGAGAAACAGGTGTATGCGGGTTCAAGACGACGCCTGCTTTTACACCTTGTTCTTTTATGTGCTGTATCGTTCTGTGCAAGTGTGGACAAGCCTCTACATGGACAGAAATAATGTCAGCACCTGCTTTTGCGAATGCAGGTATATACCGGTCTGACTGCTCAATCATTAAGTGAACATCGAGCGGCAGCTTTGTATGCGGTCTGATCGCTTCCACAACATTCGGCCCAAATGTGATATTCGGTACAAAATGACCGTCCATCACATCGATATGAATGTAATCCGCTCCGCCTTGTTCCACATCACGGATATCTTTCTCCAAATTGGCGAAATCTGCTGATAAAATGGAAGGGGCAATATAAACCATGATTTAGTACCTCGGCTTTCTGTCTTTGATTTCAGTTAAAAACTCTAAATAATGCTGATAGCGATACGCTCTGATTTGCTCTTGTTCGACCGCATCTTTTACCGCACAGCCAGGCTCTTTCACGTGCAGACAGCCTCTAAACTTACAATCAGCACTCCGCTCTTTGATTTCTAAAAAGTAAAGACCTAAATCTTCCGCTTCGATGCCGGTAAATTCGAGAGAGCTAAAGCCAGGTGTATCTGCAATGAGCCCTTCTGCTGTACGAATGAGTTCGACATGTCTTGTCGTATGCTTCCCTCTTCCAAGATGGGATGAGATATCATTGGTTTTCAGCGCCAAATCAGGACTCATCGCATTTAAAAGGGAGGACTTGCCTACACCAGACTGACCGGCAAATACAGTGATTTTATTGTGAAAATGCGGGGTCAGCTTTTCAATTCCGTCTCTCTCAATCGTGGATGTTAAATGAACATCATACCCAATTCGCCGGTAGTCCTCTGCATAGCCTTGAATACTTTGACGCTCTTGATCTGTTTTCAATAAGTCTATTTTTGTGATACAGATAATCGGCTTAATATCATTTGCTTCCACCAGCACTAGAAATCTGTCTAAAAGCGATGTGCTAAAGGTTGGTTCTGTCGCAGAGAAAACGAGTACCGCTTGATCGACGTTACTAATAGGCGGACGAACAAGTTCATTTGTCCGCTCTTTTACTTCTAATAAGTAGCCTTCTTTATCGTTGTCCGCTTGATATACGACATAATCTCCAACAAGAGGTGTGATTTTATTTTTTCGAAAAATGCCTCTCGCTCTGCACTGAATCACTTTTCCACTTTCTAGAGACTCATCGAGCACATAATAAAATCCGCTTAATGCTTTAATAATTTTGCCCTCAGGCATAAAGTCCCTCCTTTATTCATCGTCAGGGTATTCGATCGTTTTAGAGCTTACGACCTTATCATCAACTGTCACTTGATAGTATCCTTTTTGACCTGGTTCAATCTTAAATTTAATGGTCCGTTCAGTTGGTGCAGTGATATTAAAGGTTTCATATGAATCAGAAATGCTATGCTCAGCATCGTCAATGGAAATCTGAACAGTCATCTCTTGCCCTTCTGTCGCTGGTTCATACGGGATGGCAATCTTCTCAGTCACCGTTTTAGCCGGTTTTTCTTTCGGTCCAAGTGAGAAGGTGATCTTAACCGTATCACCTGGTTTAACAGCAGTACCAGCTCCCGGTTCCTGCTTCATTACCTCACCTTTTGGCACATCGTCAGAATACGCTTCTTTTTCATCAAGCTTTAATCCGTTATCCTCTAAATAATTCGATGCAGCCTGTTTACTATATGTCGTTAAATCCCGCAATGTAATATCGGCAGGACCTATGCTGACCGTCAACGTCACTTCTTCATCTGCTGCCACAAGCTCAGTACTCGCTGAAGGTTTCTGTTCCATGACAATCCCAGATTCGGTGTCATTATCATTTACTTCCTCCACAACAACTTGCTTAAACCCTTTTTTCTCTAATAATTCTTTTGCTTTATCGACCTTTTCACCTGTTACGTCAGGTAATTCGGTCTTTTCCTTGCCCGTACTTTGATAAAGCTGAATCTCGGTTCCTTCTTTTACCTTTGTGCCGATTTTCGGGTCTGTTTTGACGACAAGCCCTTTTTCAATTTTTTCATCAGCAATCTCAATTGGTTCAGAGGCGACGGTAAAGCCAGCTTTCTTCAAGGTGTCCTCGGCTTTTTCAATCGTCATGCCAGATACATCAGTGACCTCAACATCTTTTGGAAAGAGCAGCCCCGGAAACACAGTGATGGCTAAAATGGTCGCAGCTGTCAGAATAAACAGGATGGATGCCACAACCCAAGGCCATTTTTTTCGTTTCTTTTTCGGCTTTTGTTTCTCTTTTTTCTTCGGTTTTTTCACCGGATGGACAGCTGTTTTTTCATTGTCTTGATCGACTTGATGATCTTGAATGATTGGGATCGCTTTCGTTGCTTCATGATCCTCTTCAATGACAAAGCGTTTTTCTTTTAGTCTTGAAGGATCGAAAGCAGTTTGTAAATCTTTTTGCATTTCAGATGCATCTTCATATCGATAAAATGGATCTTTGGCCATCGCCTTTAAAATGATGTTTTCCACGCTTTGTGGAACAGATGGATTCCACCTTCTCACAGATGGCGGCTCTGATTGCAAATGCTTCAGCGCAACACTGACAGCTGATTCTCCTTCAAATGGCATGCGTCCAGAAATGAGTTCATAGAGCACAATTCCAAGTGAATAGATGTCTGACTTTTTCGTCGCAAGACCTCCGCGTGCTTGTTCTGGAGACAAATAGTGCACGGATCCTAGGACAGAATTTGTGTGGGTGATGGTCGCTGAGCTGAGAGCTATGGCAATCCCAAAATCAGTGACTTTAATATTCCCCATGTTGTCTATTAATATATTGTGAGGCTTAATGTCCCGGTGGACGAGCTGTTTCGCATGGGCTTCTTCCATCGCCGCAACGACTTGCTCCATAATGCGTACGGCTTCTTTCGGATGAAGCGGGCCATTGGCGTGTATGTATTCTTTCAGCGTCATCCCCTCGACATATTCCATGACAATATAATAAATGTCGTCTTCTTCCCCTACATCGTAGATGCTGACAATATTTGAATGATCTAAGCTTGCGGCTGATTGCGCTTCACGCCGGAAACGTCTAATAAAATCATCATCGCTTGCAAAGTCAAAGCGCAAAATTTTAATCGCGACTTCGCGATCTAAAATCATATCCTCCGCCAAATAAACGTTTGCCATTCCGCCTCCGCCTATGACGCGAAGAATCTGATAACGGCCGCTGATCCGTTTTCCGATCAACACTTGCTGTCACCCTCCTCTGGCTGGGAGGAGATTTCTAACAATACTGCTGTAATGTTATCTTCACCGCCGTTGTCATTCGCTGTTTGGATTAACGCTGTTACTTTTTCATCTGGAGCGGTCGTTTGCGTTAAAATATGAATCAAATTCTCTTCTTCTACTTTATTTGATAAACCATCTGAGCAAAGCAGGATTTGATCTCCTGGGTCCACTTCAAAGGTATGTGCATCAATTTGAACGTGTTTATCTGTTCCTAATGCTTTCGTGAGCACATTTTTTCTTGGATGATATTCTGCATCCTCTTTAGAAATTTCACCTGTTTTCACAAGCTCATTTACAAGTGAATGGTCATCCGTTAGCTGGGTCAGTGCTCCTTCTCTTAGCAAGTAGCAGCGGCTGTCTCCAATATGGGCAATTGTGACCGTTTGCAAATGAACGAGCGCACAAACAATGGTTGTCCCCATTCCTTGGCATTCCTCATTGTTTTTCGCATGTTCATATACTTGATCATTAATGTCACTAATTTTTGAGATTAACCAGCTTTCTTGCTCTGCTGGTTTTGCTGGAATTGAAGATGTTTCTTCCCAGTATTCTTTTAAAGAAGAGACGGCCATCCTGCTGGCGACATCACCAGCAAGATGACCTCCCATTCCATCTGCTACAACAGCTAGAAGGGTGTCTTCTTTTGCTTCAAAAATACCTGCATCATCTTCATTATGCTGACGGACTTTTCCTGTATCGGTTTGAAAGGCTGCCCTTATCAACATTCGTCACCCCGTCTCTTCCTGACGCTCCTTCGCTCTTAGCTGACCGCAAGCAGCATCAATGTCATGGCCTTGCTCTCGTCTAATCGTTACGTTTACGCCGCGTTCTTTCAGCGTTTTTTCAAATAGGAAGATTTGTTCTCTCGGTGTTCTTACATAATCCCTTTCCGGTACATAGTTCACCGGAATGAGGTTCACGTGGCACTTAATTCCTTTTAATAAGTCTGCAAGCTCTTCTGCATGATGTACTTGATCATTTACTCCGCCAAACAGGCCGTATTCAAAACTGACACGTCTTCCTGTTTTTTGAATGTAGTATTCAATGGCTTCCATTAATTTTGGCAGCTTATATGCCTTATTGATCGGCATCAGACGGCTTCTGATCTCTGTGTTTGGTGCATGCAGGGAGACAGCAAAATTGATTTGCATTTGCTCATCAGCGAATTGATAAATCTTTGGAATGATTCCGCTTGTCGACACTGTAATATGACGCGCACCAATATTTAAGCCGTTGTCATGGTTGATGATTTTAAGGAAAGCAAGCATTTCGTCAAAGTTATCAAACGGTTCGCCAATTCCCATGATGACAACCGAGCTGACTCTCTCATCTGTTTCGTCTAGTGCCTGCTGCACTTTCAATACTTGAGCAACGATTTCTCCTGCTTCAAGATTTCGTTTCAACCCGCCAAGTGTAGATGCACAGAATGTACAGCCAATTCGGCAGCCAACCTGAGTTGTGACACAGACAGAGTTGCCGTATTCGTGGCGCATCAGCACTGTTTCAATGGTATAGCCATCATGTAATTCAAATAAAAACTTGATCGTTCCGTCTTGAGACGTTTGTTTGATCACAGTTTTTAATGTGGTGATCGTAAATTGATCTTTTAATTTCTCTCTTAAATCCTTTGAAAGGTTAGACATATCGTCAAAGGATGTCACACGTTTCTCATAAAGCCACTCGAAAATTTGAGCTGCGCGGAAAGGCTTTTCGCCTTGTTCTTTTAACCATTCTTTCATTTCGTGAAGCTCAAATGAGTAGATCGACGGCATATCTGTCTTCAGTTCTTTTCTTACTTTTTGTTCTGTCATTTTTTATCCCTTCTTTCTCATGCTGCAAATAAAGAAACCATCTGTTCCGAAATAATGAGGAAGAATTTGTACACTTCCGTTTTGAACAAACGGAGCAACCTGGTCAGGCAGCCGTTCATTAAGAGATAGATCGGGTTCGAAGTCTTGGTGTTCTTGTAAAAACGCATGAATCACTTGTTGATTTTCTGTTGGGTCCATTGTACACGTACTGTATACAAGGGTTCCGCCCGGTTTTAAAAGCGGAGCTGTTTCTTTTAAAATTGCCTGCTGAATTGCAGCAAGCCTTGCTGAGTCTTCTTTAGACTTTGTATATTTCATATCTGGTTTTCGTCTAATGACGCCAAAACCAGAACACGGCGCATCAATGAGAATACGGTCAAACGAAGCCTCGCTGTAATAGTCTGCGGCTTTCCTTGCATCAAGTGCTTTTGCCTCAATGTGAGTCAGGTTCAGACGTTTTGCTGCTTGTTTGATGAGTTTCACTTTGTGTTCATGTAAATCAAGTGAAACAATTTTGCCCTCATCATTCATACGTTCTGCAATATGTGTTGATTTTCCGCCAGGAGCCGCACAGGCGTCAAGCACAGTTTCTCCCGGCTGAGGGTCGAGCGCTCTTGCGACAAGCATGGAGCTTTCATCTTGTATCGTAACATAGCCTTCTTGAAAAGAAGGAGTTGAGACGATGGACCCTTTCATGAGCTTGAGTGCATCTTGTGATAAGTCGCCAAGCTCCGTTTCGATGCCTGCATCCATTAGTTTTTGCTGCAGTGCCATGCGGTCAGTTTTCATTCGATTGACGCGAAGGGTTTGCTTTGGCGGCACTAAATGAATGCGGCACATGCTTTCTGCCGCTTCTAATCCGTACGCCTGAACCCATTCCTGCACAAGCCATAATGGGTGGCTTGTCTCAATGGAAAGCCGTTTTACGGGATCTTTGATCGCATCAAATGCCGGAACGCCTTCTCTTTGTACGGAACGAAGAACACCGTTCACAAGTGAAGAAATCCCTTTGTGCCCCCGTTTTTTCGTTAGCTCAACAGCTTCATGAATCGCTGCACGATCTGGGATTTTTTCAAGGTACACCATTTGATAAAGAGACATCCGTAAAAGCTGCATCACCCACGGAGCTACCTTTTGCGGTTTTTTCACAAAGGGCGTCAGCATATAATCTAATGCCAGCTTATTTTGCAGTGTACCATACACTAGCTCTGTTAACAGCGGTTTGTCCTGATCAGCTAAGTCTTTATCTTTCATAACTGACTGCAAAAGCAAATTACTGTATGCTTGGTTTTGTTCGAGTTTGATTAAAGCGTCCAGCGCTACTTCTCTCACATTACTTTTCTTCATTTATTAACCCTAATTTCTGCCCAATTTCGATATTTGCGCCTCTTAAAAAGTCTTCGCCGCTCATTTTTTTCTTACCAGCTGGCTGCACACCTGTTAATAAAAGGCCTTGCTCATTCCCAGTTCCAATGACCGGACCTTCTTTTTGAAGCTCAATCACTTTCCCAGGTTCTTCTTGCGCTTGAAGCGGAACCTTTTTCGCTTCCCATACTTTTAGATGAGCGCCGTTCCATTCAGTATAGGCAACTGGCCAAGGATTTAAGCCGCGGACTTGGTTGTAAAGCTCTTCGCCGGTTTTTGTCCAGTCTAATCTTTCTTGCTCCCGCTTAATGTTTGGTGCGTATGTGGCGGCTTCTTCATTTTGCGGAATCGGGGAAATAGACCCGCTTAGAACATTTGGCACCGTATCTTTTAGCAGTGCGGCACCTGCTGCACTTAATTTGTCATGCAATGTTCCCACATTGTCTAATTCATCGATTTCTACTTCTACTTTACTGATCATGTCACCTGCATCAAGTCTTTCCACCATGTACATGATGGTAACGCCTGTTTTCTTTTTGCCTTGAAGGATCGCATAATGGATCGGCGCGCCGCCTCTTAGTTCTGGCAGCAGCGAGGCATGAACATTGATACAGCCAAACTTAGGTTCATCGAGCAACCGCTTTGGTAAAATTTGTCCAAATGCCGCTGTGACAATTAAATCCGGCTGTAATGCAAGCACCTTATCAATTTCTTCATCAAGGCGTACCTTTTCAGGCTGCAACACAGGAATGCTGTGCTTTAAGGCTTCCACTTTCACAGGAGGCGGTGTAAGCACTCGTTTTCTTCCTTTCGGGCGGTCTGGCTGCGTGACAACCCCTACAACTTCGTATCCTTCTGTTATAAGAGTTTGCAGCACAGGTACTGAGAAATCAGGGGTTCCCATAAATACGATACGTGCCATTTTCTTCACCCTTCCATTTCCGCAAGTTCTTTTTCTGTATAGGTTTCAATGATCTTTGACGTAAATAATATGCCGTCTAAATGATCAATTTCGTGCAATAAAGCTCTTGCTAAAAATCCGTCTGCTTCTATTGTAAATGGTTTGCCTTTCTTATCAAAGGCTTTTACCTTCACATAGCTTGGTCTCTCTACAGTGCCGTATAAAGATGGAAAGCTCAGGCAGCCTTCAATATCTGTTTGACTTCCTTCTACTTCAAGCACCTCGGGGTTCACTAAATCAATTCTGCCAGATTCTTCTCCGATATCTACAACAGCGATTCTTTTTGAAATACCGATTTGTGGTGCTGCTAGTCCAACTCCATCCAGCTCAAGCATTGTATCATACATATCATCCAGCAGTTTTTTAAGCTTTTTATCGAACGTATCGACACGCTCCGTCTTTTGTTCAAGCACTTCTGCCGGATGTATGACTATTGGTTTTACTGCCACTGATAGCCCTCCGTTTTACATCATCATATATGGATTCATATCTATTGAAATCATCAATTGTTTTTGTTCCATTTCCTTCTGATAATGGTCTTGTATTTTCCGTAGTAAACTTGCCAGTTCATTTTCCCTTTTGTATTTTATCACGCATTGATAGCGATATCTATCTTTGATCTTAGCGATTGGCGATGCAGCCGGACCAAGGATTCGAGTATTCGGTGCACAGTTCGTTTTTAGGAACTGGACAATTTGATCAGTGACATGTGCCGCCTTCGTCACTTCTTCGTGTGACACTGTCACCATCGCCAAAAAGTAGTACGGCGGATAGGACTGGTGCCGGCGATGCAGCATCTCCTGTTCATAAAAGGCTTCGTAGTCATGCTGCTTCGTTAATTCAATACTATAGTGAGAAGGCGTATACGATTGAATAATAACCGATCCCGCTTTTTCATGGCGCCCTGCCCTGCCGCTGACCTGCGTGAGAAGCTGAAATGTTTTTTCACTTGAACGGAAATCAGGGATGTGAAGGGATGTATCCGCACTGAGAACACCAACAAGTGTGACATCTGGGAAATCCAGCCCCTTTGCAATCATCTGCGTCCCGAGCAAAATGTCTGCTTCTTTATTGCCAAAAGACGTAAGAAGCTTTTCGTGAGCACCTTTACGAGACGTTGTATCCACATCCATTCGGATCACACGCGCCTCAGGCAATACCTTAGTCAGTTCTTCTTCTACTCGCTGCGTGCCAGTTCCAAAGTAGCGTATATGCTCACTGTGGCATTCTGGGCATTCAGCAGGTACTGGTGCTTCGTGTCCACAATAATGACACTTCAGCCGTTTTTGATAGCGGTGATAGGTGAGAGAAATTTCACAATGAGGACATTGCTCCACATATCCGCAATCACGGCACATCACAAAGGATGAATAGCCTCTTTTGTTTAGAAATAAAACGGCTTGTTCTTTTCTATCAAGCACTTCTTTTAACCTGAGCATTAATTCTTCTGAAAACATGGAGCGGTTGCCATTTCTTAGTTCTTCTCTCATATCAATTAACGAAACGTGCGGCATCTGCTGCTGGTTGACGCGGTGCTTGAGCGGCAGCAATGTATAGACGCCTTTTTTCGCACGTGCATAGGTTTCAAGAGAAGGTGTTGCACTGCCTAATACGACTGGACATTGATGCCGCCTTGCTCGTTCAATGGCGACATCCTTGGCATGGTAACGAGGCATTTCTTCTTGTTTATAAGAGGATTCGTGCTCTTCATCTATAATAATCATGCCTAAATTTTCAAATGGAGCGAAAACAGCAGACCTTGCGCCAACAACAAGCTTGACTTCCTTGCGGTGGATTTTCCGCCATTCATCATATTTTTCTCCTGTTGATAAGCCGCTGTGAAGAACGGCCACATTTGAGCCAAATCGTTCTTTAAATCGCTGCACCATTTGAGGGGTTAACGAGATTTCAGGAACTAAAACGATCGCTTCTTTTCCTTTTTGAAGAACATGATCAATTGTCTGCAAGTAAATCTCTGTTTTGCCGCTTCCTGTCACCCCGTGAAGCAGAAAGGTTTCGTGCTGGTCCTCACTGACTGCTTGATGTATATGTTTTGCCGCCTCTCTTTGCTCAGGCGTGAGATCAAGTGAAGCAGATGGTGTAAACTCCCGGTCACGATAAGGATCCCGATAGACCTCTTCATAGCTTTCTGTTAACAGCCCTTCTTGAATAAAGGTTTTAAGCGTTTGAGAACTCGCGCCTGTTTGCTGCTGCAAGTCTTTTGCTAAAAAGGCTGTCTCTCCCGCTTGAAGCAAATAGGAGATCAGTGCCTTTTGTTTCACCGCATTTTTCTTTAGCTGCTGCTGTTTTTCTTCAAGTTTTTCTTTCGATACAGCCACCTGAAGCATGCGGACCTTTTTCTTTCCAGATTTTTGCGAGACATGGTATCTCACCTCTAGATGACCTTTTTGGACATGCTTTTGAATCTGTTTTAATTGTTCAGCAGGGATGTCAGCATAAAGAATGCTTTCTCGCTGACCGAAAAGCTCTTTCAATGACTGCGGAAGTTCTTCCTCTGATAGCACCTGTATTTCTTTTTCATACTTTGCCTTCATGGCTGCGGGCAGCATCGATTGAAGTGCCGTAATATGATAGGACAATGTTTTTTCCGTCAGCCAGTGGGAAAGCTCCAATAGCTCATCTGTCAGAACAGGTGATAAATCAAATAAATCGACTATCTCTTTGATGCTTCCTGTCTTGATGTCTGTTTCATCTTTGACTTTTGTCACAAACCCTTGAATCTTCCGCGGGCCAAAGGGAACGACCACCCTCATTCCCGCTTTGACGAGATCTTTGAATCGATCTGGCACACGGTAATCAAATGGCCGGTCAATGGCTTTCGTTGTGACATCTACGATGACTTCAGCAATCATGCTCGATCACGCTCTTTTGGAAGCAGCAGTATTGCCTCCTTTAAAATTTCAAAAGCGAGGTCTTTTTTGCTCATCATCGGCAGCTCTTTTTTCGTTCCATCTGCTTTGATGATCGCTGCCACATTTGTATCTGTGCCAAAACCTGCACCTTCTTTAGTGACGCTATTAGCCACAATCATATCTAAATGCTTGGATTCAATTTTCTTTTTCGCATAATATTCTACATCCTGCGTTTCAGCAGCAAAACCGACCAGCACTTGATGCTCTTTTCTTTTTCCCAGCTCTTTTAAAATATCTTTTGTCCGGGTGAATTCAATATCTAGAGCGCCGTCCTGTTTTTTCATTTTATGAGCATATGTTGTGACAGGGGTGTAATCGGCGACAGCTGCTGATTTTATAACAAGGTCAGCTTCCCCGTATACATCCAGCGCAGCTTGATACATCTCTTCAGCTGATTCAACGTGCACTACATGTACATGATCAGGTGCCGTTAAAGAAACAGGTCCAGAAATCAGCGTAACATCAGCCCCCATTTGCTGAGCAGCCTCTGCAATCGCATAGCCCATTTTTCCACTAGAACGGTTTGAAAAGAACCGGACAGGATCGATCACTTCACGTGTAGGACCTGCTGTCACCACGACTTTTTTACCTGAGAGCGGCAAACTTTTTGGTTCTTCAAAAAAAGCACGAATGTGTTCAACAATTTTTTCTGGTTCCTCTAATCGCCCTTTTCCAATGTATCCGCAGGCTAAATAACCTTCACTCGGTTCAATAAAGCGGTAGCCGTCTTCATATAATGTGCGAATGTTCCGTTTCACAGCCGGGTGATCGTACATATGCACATTCATCGCTGGTGCGACCCATACAGGCGCTGTAGAAGCAAGCAAAGTCGTTGTGAGCATATCATCTGCAAGTCCAGCGGCCATTTTACCAATCGTATGTGCTGTTGCAGGGGCAACAAGAATGAGATCGGCCCAGTCAGCTACGTCTATATGTGCAATGACTTTTGGATTGTTTTCTTTGAATGTATCCACATATACCTCATGCCGAGACAGTGCTTGGAAGGTAAGCGGAGACACAAACTCACGAGCAGATTCCGTCATAATCACTCTTACATTTGCGCCTGCTTGTACGAGTTTACTAGTAAGTGCTGCTGCTTTATATACGGCGATTCCACCGCTGACACCGAGCAAAATATTTTTTGACTGTAACATTTGTTTGTCCCCCTTAACGGCCTTTTTCACAAATTCGTCTACAATTCAAAAAAGTCAAAACCAATCATAGTTTTGACTTTTTTGAACGTATCGTATCTGCATAGCAGAAGCGATGTGTTATTCTTGATCCTCTTTTTCAAATGTCAAAAGACCAGCGTCGATTTCTTCTAGTGCTTTGCCTACGAATTTGTAAGACTTTGTGTTTTCAATCTGCTGATCTTGGTGGATCTGCATTTCACGCGCACGGCGTGCAGACACTGTTACAAGTGTATATTTTGAATCAAGTTTGTTCATCAATGAGTCAATTGAAGGATCTAACATGGTTTATTCTACCCCCAGCATTTTTTTATATCTTGGTGCGACTCTGTCTCTGCGCAGGTGTTCTGCAAGGACAATCGCTTTGATTCTTTCACAAGCAAGCTCGACATCATCGTTTTCAACGACATAGTCATAAGCATCCATCATTTCAATTTCTTCTTTCGCAGCGGCCATTCGGTTTCGAATGAGCTCCTCAGATTCTGTACCGCGAGTAATGATGCGGTTTTGAAGTTCTGAAAGACTAGGCGGTGCAAGGAAAATAAAAAGACCTTCTGGGAATGCTTCTCTTACTTGAAGTGCGCCTTGCACTTCAATTTCAAGGAAAACATCTTTTCCTTCGCTTAATGTCTGTTCTACATAGTCAACAGGCGTGCCGTAGTAATTCCCGACGTACTCTGCCCATTCTAACAGTTTTTTGTTTTCAATCATATGTTCAAATTCTTCCCTGGTTTTAAAGAAATAATCGACACCATTTCTTTCACCTTCACGCGGTTTGCGCGTCGTCACAGAAATAGAGTATTCAAATTTCGTATCTTCCTGGGAGAAAATGGCTTGTCTGACCGTTCCTTTTCCAACTCCCGAAGGTCCAGAGAGAACGATTAAAAGTCCTCTTTCTTTCATAATGGCGTATTACCCCTGCCCTTCATCTATGATTTCTTCTTTTACAGAAAGTCTTTGCGCGACAGTCTCAGGCTGAACGGCAGATAAGATGACATGGTCACTGTCCATAATGACAACAGCACGGGTTCTTCTTCCGTATGTAGCATCTATGAGCATGCCTCGATCTCTTGCGTCTTGTATCATTCGTTTAATCGGTGCTGATTCCGGACTGACGATCGAAATCATCCGATTCGCTGAAATGATGTTTCCAAATCCGATATTGATCAACTTTATGGTCATCTTCTTTCGTCCCCCTGTAATATAAACGTCTCTAGTCTCGCCGAAAGAGACGCACTGTAAACAGCATACACAATGACTATTCTATATTTTGCACTTGTTCTTTTATTTTTTCAATAGCACTTTTCATTTCAACCACCAGCTTTGTTAAATGGTGATGGTTCGCTTTTGATCCAATGGTATTCACTTCACGGTTGAGCTCCTGTACAAGGAAGTCAAGTTTTCGTCCGGCAGCACCGCCTTGCAGCAAGATTTGCTGGAACTGCTGAAAATGACTTTTTAATCTCGTAATCTCTTCTGTAATGTCACACCGGTCAGCAAAGATGGCAGCCTCAGTTGTCAGTCTGCTTTCGTCAAGCGCTTCTCCGATCCATTCTTGCAATCGCTGGTTTAATCGTTCTTTGTACTGACTTACAACCTCTGGTGCAAAAACTTTGATTTCTTCTGTATAGGCCTCTAATTCAGAAAGCCTCAGTTCACAGTCTTTTTGAAGTGATGCTCCCTCTTGCTCTCTCATGAAGCAAAGCTCCTTGACAGCAGCCTCGCAAGCTTCCATCAGCAGCTGCTCTAACTGTTCATTTCGGCTGGATGACTCTTCCACCTGAACGGCAAGCTCCAGCCCGAGTAAGTCATGTGCATGCTGAATGCCTGAAATGTGATAGCGTTCTTCGAGGTCTTTTGCGGCTTTCATGTATTCATCAAGCAGCGGCCAGTCGATCTGTAAGGACCGGCTTGCTAGTTTACCGCCTTCAATCGTAACAAACAGCTCAATTCGACCGCGCTGCACGTGACGAAGAATGATCTTTTTTAATGTATCTTCGAAATATAAAAGCGGCCTCGGCAAACGGGCATGAACCTCTTTAAAACGGTGATTGACCGATTTTAGCTCAACTGACACTGTCAGCTCGCCATCCGTTTTACTCGCTTGGCCGAATCCCGTCATACTGCGTATCATGTCAAAACACCCAATTCTTTCATATTAATAAAATGAAAAAGGTAATAGCAGACACTATTACCTCAAAATTATACCATAATCAATTATTTTTTTCTTGTCAAAAGTGATCCTGCCAGTAAAAAAGTTGGCAGTGCAGACATCCCAATGATCAGCAGCCAATCAATTGGTGCAATCGCGACCGTTTTGAAAATTGGCTGAAGCGGTGGGTAATAAATGACCACAAACATGAGTAAAAGTGATGACAAAACCGCACCGATCAAATAAAGGTTTCCAAATGGATTACGTTCAAAAATGGACCGTTCACTGCGGCAGTCAAATACATGAATGAGCTGCGCCAAAACAAGCGTACTAAATGCGACAGTCTGTGCATATTGCAGATTGTTTGGATCGCGGTGATACACAAATATAAATGCCAAAAGGGTCGCAAGCCCAATAAGAAATCCTCTTGAGATGACCTTCCAGCCAAGCCCTCTTGCAAAAATGCCCTCTTTCATATTCCGCGGCTTTCTCTTCATGACATCGCCTTCTGGCTTATCCATGCCAAGTGCCATAGCCGGGAGACCATCTGTGACAAGGTTTACCCATAAGATTTGTATAGGAACGAGCGGCAGCGGCAGCGCGAGGAGCATCGCAAACAGCATGACCAAAATTTCCCCGACATTTGATGCCAGCAAATAGCGGACAAACTTACGAATGTTTTCATAAATATTCCGGCCTTCTTTAATGGCGGATTTAATGGTCGCAAAGTTGTCATCAAGTAAAATAAGAGAAGATGCTTCTTTGGCTACGTCGGTTCCAGTGATGCCCATGGAGATGCCGATATCTGCTTGTTTAATGGCAGGCGCATCATTGACCCCGTCACCTGTCATCGCCACAACATGACCATTTTTTTGATAGGCTCTGACAATTCTCAGTTTATGCTCAGGGGAAACCCGGGCAAAGACGTATACATTTTCAGCCGTTTGCTCAAGTTCTTTGTCGCTCATCTGATCAAGTGCCTTCCCGTCAAGCACCTGTCCTTGCTTCGGTAAAAGGCTTAAGTCTTTGGCGATCGCTTTGGCCGTTTCCACGTGGTCCCCTGTAATCATGACCGTTTTAATGCCGGCATCCCGGCACTCTTTAATCGCTCGTCTGACTTCAGGACGCGGTGGATCGATCATGCCCTCTAACCCGATCAATGTTAAATCGGTTTCAGCCTGCTGTACAGAGGTGATTTTGTCTGTCAGACCGACTTTTTTATAGGCAATGGCAATGGTTCTAAGCGCCTGTCTTGCTAAGCCTTGAATTGCAGCTTCTGTTTCTTGCCTGTGAGTGGCTGAAAAAGAAGCTGTGCGCCCGCCGTGCATGATATGACTTGAACGGTTCATTAGTACATCCGGCGCACCTTTTGCAATGACATACCGCTCTTTTTGATTCGTTTCAACGACGACTGACATCATCTTTCTTTCTGAGTCAAAAGGAAACTCCTCAATGACATGAAATCCAGCTTCGATGAATTGCTCTGTAAAACCCGCTTTACGTGCTGCGGTGAGAAGCGCCCCCTCTGTCGGATCTCCATCAAGCCTCATCTCCCCGTCTTTTTCAACGATGGTCGATGTATTACAAAGCGCCCCGTATAATAACACCTTTTGCAAGCTTGGGTGCTTGTCGACATGGACGATTTCTCCGTTTAAGGTAAAGTCACCGGTTGGCTCGTAGCCTGTGCCAGAAATATTCCACGTTTTTCCCTCTGCCCATACATGGGTCACGGTCATTTTATTTTGCGTCATGGTTCCAGTTTTATCTGAGCAAATGATTGACGCGCAGCCGAGTGTTTCCACCGCCGGGAGCTTTCTGACAATCGATTTTTGTTTGATCATCCGCTGCACCCCTAGGGAAAGTGCGACAGTGACAATCGCCGGCAGTCCTTCTGGAATCGCCGCAACAGCAAGAGATACTCCCGCTAGGAACATATGATACAATTCATGTCCTTGCACAACACCGAGAACAACAACGAGCACCGTTAAAAATAAAGCAGCCACAATCAGAATTTTCCCAAGCTGCTCGAGACGTCTTTGCAGCGGTGTTTCCATATTACCTGCTGCATCCAGCATGCCGGCAATTTGTCCCATCGCCGTATTCATCCCTGTACCAATGACAACCCCTACGCCGCTGCCTCTAGTGACAAGCGTCCCCATAAAGGCCATGTTCGTCAAATCTCCAAGCGAGACATGGCTGCTTGAAATCGGACTTGCGTGTTTGACCGCTGGGATGGACTCACCAGTGAGAGCGGACTCCTCGATTTCTAAGCTCTTTGTTTCTAGTAATCTAATATCTGCCCCAATCCGGTCTCCGCTTGAAAATTTCACAATATCCCCTGGCACGAGATGTTTAGACGGGATCTTGACCCATTCATTATTTCTCCTTGCATACACGTGCGGAGTTGATAATTCTTTTAACGCTTGAAGGGATTTCTCCGCCCGGCGTTCTTGATAAAAACCGAGTACACCATTAATTAAAACAATGGCTACAATCGCAACAGCATCAATGTATTCTCCTAAAAAGGCAGAAATAATTGTTGCTGCAAGCAAGATTAACACCATGAAATCTTTAAACTGTGCTAAAAAAATAATCAGAGCCGACGCCTTTTTTCCTTCCTGCAATTCATTATGCCCGTGTTTTTCAAGCCGCTTTTGTACATCTTTTTCTGACAGTCCGTCACCTATCGATGTATTCATTGTTTTTAATAAATCGGTTTGGTTCAGTTCATGCCAATTCATTTGACCTCGTCCACTCCTCTTTTGTTCTCTCTCTTATGCAGTGTTCTATAAGCCAGTTTATTCAGACTCGTCCTAAATCATGCTATAATAATAAGACTGCCTAAAGAACGAGAAAACGGAAGGTTCTTTCAGTAGATTTGTGTGAAAGAAGAGGGTGTATCCAACATGTCATTTGACGGCATTTTTACATATGGTATGACAAATGAATTGCAAGAGACATTAACTGGCGGGAGGATTTCAAAAATCCATCAGCCATATAAACACGAGCTGATTTTTCATATTCGTTCAAACGGAAAAAATCATAAGCTCCTTTTATCGGCTCATCCGAGCTATGCGAGAGTGCAGCTCACAGAGCATCAATACGACAATCCAAGCGAGCCGCCAATGTTTTGTATGCTCCTCAGAAAGCATCTTGAGGGCGGCTTCATAGAACGTTTTGAACAGATTGGATTTGACCGAGTCATCGTGCTTCACGTGCGAAGCCGAAACGAAATCGGCGATGAGCAGACGCGTAAGCTTTACATTGAAATCATGGGACGTCATAGTAATTTGATTCTTGTAGAGGATGGAACGCAGCAGATCATTGATGGTTTAAAACACCTTTCTCCATCAGTTAACAGCTATCGAACGGTGCTACCTGGTCAAGAATACCTACTGCCGCCTGCGCAGCAAAAATTGAATCCTTTTGAAGTGACAAAGGATGATATTTTGAAGCATTTACGCTTTCAAGAAGGAAAGATCGCGAATCAAATTGTCGATACCTTCTCTGGGGTATCCCCGCTGTTTGCAAAGGAAGCAGTACACCGGGCCGGCCTTGCCAATCAAGAAACGATTCCAAATACACTGCTCGACATGTTCCAGCTCATACGCATGCATTCTTTTACGCCGCAGCTCACAAGAAAAGACGGGAAAGAGTATTTTTATTTATTAGAGCTTCAGCATGTCCATGGCGAGATGAAGACATTCGACTCACTCAGCCAGCTGCTTGACCGTTTTTATTTTGGAAAAGCTGAGAGAGACAGAGTCAAACAGCAGGCGGCAGACCTTGAACGGTTTGTTGTAAATGAAAAAAAGAAAAATGAAAACAAGCTGAAAAAGCTAAAAAGAACCCTTGAAGAATCTCAAGATGCACACAAATATCAGCTCTATGGTGAGCTGTTAACAGCCAATTTATATGCGATTAAAAAAGGGGATAAAGAAGCGACTGTCATCAATTATTACGATGAAGACGGCGGAGAAATCACGATCCCGCTCAAAACAAACAAAACCCCTTCTGAAAATGCACAGGCATATTTTACAAGATATCAAAAGGCAAAAAATGCTGTAGAAGCTGTAAATGAACAAATTAAGCGGACACATGAAGAGATTGCTTATTTTGAAGAACTGATTCAGCAGCTGTCCTCTGCTTCACCGAAGGATTTAGAGGAAATGAGAGAAGAGCTTGTTGAAGGAAAATATTTGCGCGCCAGACAAAAACGTCACGCCAAAAAGAAAAAACCGGCGGCCATTCAGCTCGAAACGTATGAGTCGTCCCAAGGCATTCCAATTTTAGTCGGAAAAAACAACAAACAAAACGAGTATTTGACTACAAAGGCAGCTGCTCGTGATGACATTTGGCTGCATACAAAGGATATTCCTGGGTCACATGTCGTCATCCGTCACCAAGCACCTGATGAACAAACGCTGCTTGAAGCGGCTCAAATTGCCGCCTACTTCTCGAAGGCAAAAGAGTCCGGCTCCGTTCCTGTCGACTATACAAAAATCCGGCATGTGAAAAAACCAAACGGAGCAAAGCCTGGCTTTGTTACGTATGATCAGCAGCAAACATTATTTGTCACGCCTGACGAAGATCTTGTGCTCAAGCTGAGAAAATAAATAAAAAAAGCCGATAAAATCGAGGGTCAGTCCCCGATTTTATCGGCTTTTTCTTTGTCGTTTTTTTCTTTCGATGTAAAGGGCATCAAGTGCGTCAATATCCTCTTCTTGAAGCAAGGATTCAATTGCCGCAGCCAGCTGCTTTGTCCGGGCGGGGCTTGCACCGCTTGTAGAGACTGAAATCGTCACTTTTCCTGCTTTGACAACCTTCGGCACAATGACATTGCCGAGCTCTGATTGGCTCACACAATTCACGAGCTGGTGAGGCTGTGCTGTTTGTGCAATCCATTCATTTACCGAAGGGTCGTTTGTAGCAGCTACAATGAAAAATGCATCATTCAAATCTTCAGCGTCTACCTTCTTTTCCTTCCAATTGAGCGCATATGTATCAATGAAGCGTGCCATCTCTTCAGAAATATTAGGACTCACAATGGTTATATGGCAAGACTCCGTACACAGCGCCTTCGCTCTTCTTAACGCGACAGATCCGCCGCCGGCGATGACCACTTGTTTATTGGTTAAATCAAGATGGACTGGAAGCATGGCTTTCTCCTCGGAAACGAAACACATCGTCTTTATTTAACATGGTTTCTTGCACGCGTTCAATATAAGCCGCTTTGACATGCGGATGAAAGCCAATATACCGGCATACCCGGACATCTTTCAGCCGCTTTCTCGCCTGAGCGGCTTCACTTTCAATTTCTTTCATTAAAATCCCCGTAAACAGCAAGTAAGGAACGATATAGACAGGCCCATCGTCATCTGCTGATAACTGCGCGAGAACATCTCGATAATTTGGCTCACATGCTGTAATAAAACACGGAAGAACCTCTGCATGAGGAAGCAGGCTTCGGACATCGTCTGCAATGCCAAACACATCTCGCTTCACATCCGGATCAGAGCTCCCGCGGCCAATTAAAAGAATCCGCGCGCGCTCTCCTTGATATCCTGCTTCTTCAATTCTTGCGGCAACCGCTTTTGTTACTTCTTGATTCACGCCGATTGGCTTACCATATGTGACCTTCACTTGCGGGAAACGCGCGTGCACTTTCTCAATTTCGATCGGGATATCCGATTTGGCATGCATGGCAGTTAAAAGGAGGAGCGGGACGATGGCAATGTGTGTCGCTCCTTTGTTCACACAGGCCTCAAACCCTTCTTCTATAGAAGGGTCCGTCAGCTCTAAAAAACAAATTTCTTGTATATCTGCTTTCACTAACGGCATACAGCTTTTCATAAAAGAAATGGCCTTATCTTGTGCTTCTTTCACCCTGCTTCCATGCCCAACATAAAGTACAGCTTGTTTCATGCGGCTCCTCCCTTTCACTTGTTTTCATCAGACGAAAAGACACGATGTATGTACGTGTCTTTTCTCTATCATTCTTAATTCTCAATTAATGCGGGTTCAAACCAGTTCAGCTTTTGATGAAAATGAACGACATCTCCAACAACAATTAAACTTGGATGCTCGATCCCTTCTTTTTCAACGGTTTCAGACAGTGTCGCCACAGTACAGCAAGTTGTCTTTTGCCTCGTTGTGGTTCCCCAGTGTATAAATGCAGCGGGTGTTTCAGGGTCCCGTCCATTTTTCAAAAGCAGGCGCTGCACTCTCTCCACGTTTTTGACACCCATATAAATCACAAGAGTATCAATTCCTGTAGCCAGCGCCTCCCACTTTTCTTCAAAATGTTCATCCTTTTGATAATGACCTGTGACAAAAGCCACATTTGAGCTGAATTCACGATGCGTCACAGGGATGCCCGCATAAGCAGCCGCTGCAATACCAGAAGTAATTCCCGGGACGACCTCATACGGAATTCCGTGCTCAGCTAAGCATTCGATTTCTTCACCGCCACGGCCAAAGACAAAGGGGTCGCCGCCTTTCAGCCGAACGACAACGTTCCCTTCCTTTGCATGAGCCACAAGCGCTTCATTGATGGCTTCCTGTCTCATTGTATGATGATTTGGTAGCTTGCCGCAATAAATCAATTCCGCCTCCGGTTTGGCGTGGGCGAGAATATCTTGATTGACAAGACGATCATATAAGATGACATCTGCCTGCTGAATAGCCTTATGGGCCTTTAATGTAATTAAATCTGGGTCCCCGGGTCCAGCACCCACAATGTATACTTTCCCCATCTTGCTTTTCTCCCCCTGCCATCAGGCGATTATTTCGTTGTTCCTTTTACATAATCAACAAGACGCTGTTTGGATTCCTCACGGGATAATTCCCCTGTATCTAATACGAGCTCAGGCGCAGCAGGCTCTTCATACGGTGAATCAATTCCAGTGAAAAATGGAATTTCACCATTTCTGGCCTTTTTATATAACCCTTTCGGATCACGCTCTTCACACACGTTCAAATCACATTTGACAAACACTTCGTGAAATTCTCCATCTTCGACTAACTGTCTCACAATGTGGCGGTCTTCTTGAAATGGAGAAATAAAAGCAGTGATGACAATCGTTCCTTGCTCCACAAATAATTTCGCCACTTCTCCGATTCGGCGGATGTTCTCTTTTCTGTCATCATCTGAAAACCCTAAATCTTTATTGAGTCCGTGCCGCACGTTATCACCATCAAGAACTGTGACTTGGTAGCCTTGTTCAAACAGCTCTCTAGCGGCTGCATTTGCGATCGTTGATTTACCTGACCCGCTTAGACCTGTAAGCCAGATAATGCCGCTCGTATGATTGTTTTTCTGTTGATATTCTTTTTTTGTAATAGATGAATCATGCCACACGATATGTTCGTTGCTCATGTCATACCCTCCCATTAAGATACTGTCGTTTTTAATCCTTCGATTAATGTTTCAATGACTTCTTTTCGGCTGAACGTGCTTGGTGGTAATTCACCGTTTCTCAGCATCGTTCGAACCTTTGTACCTGAAAGAATGACATGCTCGCTTTTATCGTGAGGACACGTTTTTGGTGTGGCCATCGCTTCGCATGTATTACAGTAGAAGCTGTGTTCAAATTTTAATGGGGTAATGCCGATTTCTTCGCTTGTAAATTGATCAAAGAGTTCCTGCGCCTCGTATGTGCCGTAATAGTCACCAACACCTGCATGATCTCTTCCGACAATAAAATGGGTGCAGCCATAATTTTTACGCACTAGCGCATGAAAAATGGCTTCCTTTGGTCCAGCATAACGCATTGCAGCAGGAAAAACACCTAAAAAGACGCGGTCTTTTGGATAATAACCGTTCAATAACACTTGATAGCTTTTCATTCTCACATCTGCCGGGATATCGTCAGATTTTGTTTCACCGACAAGTGGATTTAAAAATAAACCATCGACTGTTTCCAGTGCCGTTTTTTGAATATATTCATGAGCACGATGAACAGGGTTTCTCGTTTGGAAACCAACAATAGTTTTCCAGCCGTTTTCTTTAAAATGACGTCTTGTTTCTTCTGGCTCATACGTAAATTGAGGGAATGGTTTTTCACTGCGTTTCGACAGTGTAATTTTCCCGCCAATGTAAGAATCGCCGCGTTCAAATAATTTTTTCACGCCTGGATGATTGCGGTCATCAGTTTTATAGACATTCACCGCTTCTTTTTCTTTATCTGGTGTGTATTGATCCTCTACTTCAATGACCCCATATACAGTTCCATTGTAGGATAAGCGCACGATATCGCCTTGTTGGATTTCCGCTGCCTTTTCTTTTGTCACTGGCAGTGTAATAGGAAGAGACCAAACGACACCACTTGCTAGCCGCATACTGCTTACAACTGCTTCATAATCAGCTTTTGTTAAAAACCCTTCAATTGGACTATATCCGCCAATTGCAATGAGTTCAAGGTCCGCAAAGGAAATCGCATCTAGTTCAATTTCCTTCGCAGCCGTGCTGAGATCATATTCTTCATTTACTCGATTAATTAATACGCCACCATGTGGTGTTAAACTCATTTGTTCATCTTCCTCTCAATGTTCATATTTATTAGATGTTAATAGTCGGATTTGTCGTTAAATCCCGCCGCCCTGTTCATGAATAGAGTTGCTTTCATTTTTGACTGCCTTCATCAGACTCAGTGCACCAAGTGAGGCAAGCAGTACACTCATCATGATAAAGATAGAGTAATAGTCTCCTTTTAAGAAAAGGCTCACAAGCAAATACGATAGGCTGAGTGATAAGAAGGGTGACACCACCCACACTTTCAGCATTTTTTTCACAACGTGTTTGTGAAAAATATTAGGTCCGCCTTTTGCCATTCCAAGCCCGATAATAGACGAGGAGGTGATTTGCGTAAGCGGAACTGGCAGCCCAAAAATAGAACTGACGATGACAAGCCCGGCACCGGTACTCGAAAGTAAAATCCCTTCGCCCGTTTGATAACGGGTGATTTTCTTTCCGTTTGTTTCCAGTACTCTTCTACCTAGCAAGAGAGCCCCTACTGCGACGAAGATTCCGCCGTAAAGTGTTCCCTGCCCAACTGATAAAACGCCTGAGGCGACGAGCGGGCCGACCGCATTTGCCACATTGTTCATACCGGCTGAAAATGCTTCTAAAAATCCACTAAGGATTAATACGACAGATAAAATAGCTGTGCCTTTTTTAGACAGCTTTCGTTTAGGGAACATTCTGATGATTTTGACGATAGCAAAGGTAAAAAGAAAGGCGAAAAGCGGGATGATGACCCAAAATGCCACAATCACTAAAATGGATTTCACAAACAATACTTTATACGCGACTGCCACACCAACCACAGCCCCTACTGTGACCTCGCTTGTTGATAAAGGGATCGCCATCAGATTCGCTATGAAAAGTGATAGTGCAGCAGAACCAATGATAATACAAACGATTTCAAGTGTAATGACTGATTCTGGCATAATACCAGAGCTGATCGTTTTGACGACCTCACCCCCGCCAATCACTGAACCTGCTAAAATCCCAACTGCACAAACGCTGAGCGCATAAATAGGCTTTTTAATGGCACCTGATCCATACGCAATGCCCATAGAAGCAGCTGCTCCGCTTGCGCCTATGTTTAAAGCAAAGAATAGACTAAATAAAATTGCGGCGATTTCCATACATTATGCTCCCTTACTCATGTAATCCGCACTCTGTCTTTGCTGTTCCTGACCATCTGCCAGAACGCAGATCATCTGCAGTAAATGCTGGCTGTGTACACGGTGCACAACCGATACTTGGATATCCTTGGTCATGCAGCGGATTATAAGTAAGTTCCTCTCTAGATGCATATCTCCATATGTCCTTCCACGTCCAATGGATGAGCGGACATACTTTCACTGATTTGAACTTTTCATCCTTATTTAAGAAATTCGTCCCTGCTCGTTTTGGTGACTGCTCTCTTCTTAAACCGGAAAGCCATGCTGGATAACCAGAGAGGGCTTCTTGTAAAGGAATGACCTTACGCATATGGCAGCAGCTTTGAGGATTTGTTTTCCATAATTCATCACCGTGCTGCTCATTTTGCTGTTCAACCGTCAGCTCAGGCGTTTTCAGTACAATGTCTAAACCCGGGTATCTTTCCTTTACTGCATCAATTGTGTCGTATGTTTCTTTAAAATGCAGACCTGTATCTAAAAAGACAATTCTCGCATCTTTTTTTACTTTTGCAATAAGATCAATCAGTACGATGCCCTCTATCCCAAAGCTGCACGCATATACGAGCTCGTCACCATAATGACCGTACGCCCATTTCAGTACAGACAGGGCTCCTTTATACAAATCATCCTCTTGAAATGTAATGGACGGCTCTTGCCAATTTTCATAAGTTAACATGATTTCTCCCCTTCCGGAGTACCGCTCATATTGCTATTTTTCGCACTACTTCAATCTAATTTTTTCGTTTTTTTCCACTTGAATCACTTGACCGTCCTGAACAATTAACGTAATTGAACCGAATTTCATATCCCCAATCAGTTCTTGCATATGCTTTACTAAGTCCTCATCCTGATTTTGTTTCACTTCCATCTCCTCTTCCTCCTCACCGTTAAAATAAAAAAACTTTCTTTCATTCCGAAAGAAAGATGAGGAAGCTCACGATTTCCTTATCTTTCAAAATAGAATCATTTTGCAGGAAGTAGCACCTTGCGAATCGCAGGTTGCCGGGTTTCATCGGGCCAGTCCCTCCACCTCTCTGGATAAGAGTTTCAATTTGTCTTAAATATTAACACAATTCAAACAAAAGTCAACCCGACTTTATTGATAGGATTAGTTTTTATTAAAATTTGAGTCTATTTTACTATTTTTCCCCAAATAAAAAAGCCGTGCGGGCAGGCACAGCTTTTGAAATTGTTGACAATGGACTTTGACTTTTCAGACCGTTTCTTCCATCCAAGATTCAGAGGAAGGATCTTGTCTCCAGCGTTTTAGTTTGTTCATCGCAGACGGCTCAATCGCTTTCAGTTCAAGTGCCACGTCTGTCAATGTGTCATAGTCTGTTAGGGTGACATATGGAATATTTTTTTCTTGAAAAGCTGCCGCTGCTTTTGGCAGTCCATATGTGAAGATCGCGGCAACCCCTAGTACCTCGCAACCCTCAGCTTGAAGAGCAGCGACTACTTCCAGCACACTGCCTCCTGTGGAAATAAGGTCTTCGACGACGACAACCTTTTGGCCTTTCGATACGGCCCCTTCAATTTGATTTCCTTTTCCATGTGCTTTCGGCTTACTTCTGACATAACACATCGGGATATTCAAGCGGTCTGCCGCTAATGCCGCATGCGGAATGCCTGCTGTTGCAGTACCCGCGACAACCTCTGCTCCCTTAAAATGAGTGAGAATCAAATCCTTTAGACCTTCAGCAATGTCGTGTCTGACTTCTGGATATGACAATGTCAGGCGGTTATCACAATAGATCGGTGATTTTATACCGCTCGCCCATGTAAACGGTTCGTCTGGTTTTAATGAGACCGCTTTGATTTGTAATAGATGTTTCGCGATTTTTGATTTCATCTGGCAGTCACTCCCACTCTTTCAAAATTTGATGATAGGCTTCTATTGGTTTTTCAGCTTTTGTGATCGATCTTCCGACAACAATTTGTGAAACACCTTGCTCTTTTGCATAGGCAGGTGTCGCCACACGCTGCTGGTCATCGGTTCGATCATTCGGTAAGCGAATTCCTGGCGTTACAGTGAGAAAAGATGGTGAGATATGTTCATGAAGTGCTTTTGATTCATGGACAGAGCAAACAACACCGTCTAGTCCACTTTCATATGCTAATTGTCCGTACCGGATAACAGTCTCTTGCAGCGGACGGTCAATGAGTAACTCGCTTCTCATCATGTCTTCTGACGTACTAGTCAGCTGGGTCACTGCAATAATGCCTGGGCGGCTTTGTCCAGCAGGAGTCCCGCTTTCAAGTCCCTCTAACGCAGCCTGCATCATTCGTTTCCCGCCAGCAGCATGCACATTGACCAAATCAACGCCAAGTGCGGCAAGCCGGTTCATCGCTTTTTGCACCGTTGTTGGAATGTCATGTAATTTTAGATCAAGAAAAATGCGGCAATTTTTTTCTTTCAGCGCATCAAGGATGGCAGGTCCTTCTTGGTAAAACAGCTCCATGCCGACCTTCACAAATAATGGTTTCCCCTCAAAGGGGTCTAAAAAGGCAAGCGCCTCCTTCCCTGATGGGAAATCAAGCGCGATGATGGGCAAGTGCTTCATGTTTCCAGCTCCTTCCGATGCATTCCTCTACAGATGAATAACCATATGCTGCTAACACATTTGGCAGCTCTTCAATGATTTCCGGGCAAATAAATGGATTCACAAAATTGGCTGTACCGACAGCTACTGCACTTGCACCTGCTAGTAAAAATTCAAGTACATCTTCAGCACTTTGCACTCCGCCCATCCCGATAATCGGAATAGAAACCGCTTGACTCACCTCATGCACCATTCGCACAGCGACCGGTTTGACAGCTGGTCCTGATAATCCGCCTGTTTTATTGGCAAGGATGGGTTTCCCCGTTTTTAAATCTAAACGCATCCCGATTAATGTGTTAATCATGGTGAGTCCATCCGCGCCAGCAGCTTCAATCGCTTGAGCAATTTCCACAATATTGGCTACATTAGGTGACAGCTTGACATAGACAGGTACGGAAGAAACTTCCTTGACTGCTTTTGTCAATGACGCCGCCATATTTGGATCTGTACCAAAGGCGATTCCGCCTGTTTTAACATTTGGGCAAGAAATATTCAGTTCAAGGGCATGAACATTTTTGGCTTGGCTGATTTGCTTGGCTACTTCAACATAATCATCAACCTGTGAGCCAGCAACGTTTGCGATAATTGGTGTATCAAACTGCTCGAGCCAAGGCAATTCATTTTCAAGCACGCCTTTTAGACCTGGGTTTTGAAGGCCGATTGCATTGAGCATACCTGCTCCTGTCTCAGCTACCCTTGGCGTGGGATTGCCAAATCTCGGTTCAAGGGTTGTGGCTTTAATCATGATACCGCCCAGCAATGATAGGTCATATAAGGATGCAAATTCTCTCCCGAATCCAAAGCAGCCTGATGCAGGGATAATTGGATTCTTTAAAGATAATCCAGGTAACTCAACGTTTAGCATGACAATGCCACCTCCTCTGCTTTAAAAACAGGTCCATCAAGACAGACTTTGACGTAAGGTTTATCGAGCTGATCGGTATGACAGACACATGCAAAGCAGGCACCAATCCCGCAGCCCATTCGTTCTTCCATTGAAATGTAGACTGGCTTATCAGGATACGTGTCTTTCAGCGCTTTTAGCATAGGTGTCGGACCGCAGGAAAGCAGCACATCAAAGCTCAAGTTTTGCTCTCTTATCACATCTGTTACAAATCCTTTAGCACCATATGTGCCATCAACAGTTGCAATAAACGTATCGCCGAGTGCTTGAAATTTCTCTTCGTAAAATACATCCTTTTTCGATTGAAAGCCGAGGACATGCTTCACGATGACGCCTTTTTTCGTTAAACGCTTGGACAGCTCATATAGAGGCGGTACGCCAATCCCGCCGCCGACTAGCAATGCCGTCTCTCCGGGCTTGACGACTGAAGGATCATAACCGTTTCCAAGCGGCCCTAATACATCGACTGATTCTCCCATCCGCTTTTGGGAGAGGAGCTTTGTGCCCTCTCCTTCTGCGCGGTAAATGATGGTTGCTTCTTTTTGTTCGGCATGAATGTTGGCAATACTGATCGGTCTTCTCAGCAGCGGTGTCATGGATTCACTGACCTTTAGATGAAGAAATTGTCCAGCCGTTTGAAAGGAGTCCACAAGGTCACCTTTTAATGTCATTTCGTAAATATGATCAGCGATCTCTCGGTTCGAGACGACCGTCAAGTATGCTTTTTTCATATCGTTACTGTCACCTCAGCATTCGTTTTCACTTCTGGCATTTCATCCGCTCTAAATGTCATACTCTCAAGCACTCTTAAAATGGCTTCTGCTGTATCTAGTGACGTTAAGCAAGCCACTCCGTTTTCAACAGATTCACGTCTAATTCTAAAGCCGTCTCTTGCCGGCTGTTTTCCTTTTGTTAATGTGTTGATCACAAATTGGGCTTCCCCGTTGCGAATGACATCGAGAAGATTTTTGCCTTCTTCTCCGATTTTGCCGACCACACTTGATGGAATGGAGGCTTGTTTTAAGTAATTCGCCGTTCCTTCTGTCGCTAAAATATGATAGCCGATCGAATGGAATCTTCTTGCGATCTCAAGTCCTTCTTCTTTATCCTTATCAGCCACTGTCAGAAGAACTGTTCCGTCTTTAGGAATTTGAATGCCTGATGCAATCAATCCTTTATATAGGGCTTTTTCAATCGTGACATCTTTCCCCATGACTTCACCTGTTGATTTCATTTCAGGCCCGAGTGTAATATCCACTCTTCTTAATTTTGCAAAAGAGAAGACCGGAACTTTGACGTACACTCCTTCTTGCTCTGTGTGAAGCCCTTCTTCGTAGCCATAATTTTTGAGCTTGTCTCCTAAGATGACTTTTGTCGCAAGGTTGGCCATCGGGATGCCTGTAATTTTACTTAAGAAAGGAACCGTCCGGCTTGATCTCGGATTCACTTCAAGTACATACACTTCACCTTTTGATAGGACAAATTGTATGTTCAAAAGCCCAATGATGTTGAGTCCTTTTGCAAGCTTGATCGTGTATTCTGCGATCTTCGCTTTGATGTCCTCAGACAATGTTTGCGGCGGGTAGACCGCAATTGAGTCACCAGAGTGAACTCCAGCTCTTTCAATGTGTTCCATAATGCCTGGGATCACGACAGTTTCTCCATCAGACACGGCATCTACTTCAATTTCTTTTCCTGTCAAATACTTGTCAATTAACACCGGATGCTGCGGATTGACTTTCACCGCATTCTCCATGTAGTGAAGAAGCTCTGTTTCTTGATACACAATTTCCATCGCGCGGCCGCCTAATACATAGGAAGGACGGACAAGGACTGGGTAGCCGATTTGATTTGCAATCGCTACAGCTTCAGGCACAGACGTTGCTGTTTTCCCTTTAGGCTGCGGCACGCCGAGTGTTTCTAACGTTTGTTCAAACTTGTCCCGGTTTTCTGCGCGGTCTAGGTCTTCTAGAGAAGTACCAAGAATTTTAACCCCTCTATTTGATAATTCATCTGCTAAGTTGATCGCTGTTTGCCCGCCGAACTGAACAACGACTCCTTCAGGCTGTTCAAGGTCGATAATGTGCATCACATCTTCTACAGTGAGTGGTTCAAAGTAAAGCTTATCTGAAATACTAAAGTCTGTTGAGACCGTTTCAGGGTTGTTGTTTATAATGATCGCTTCATAGCCTGCTTGTTTAATAGCCCACACAGAGTGAACGGTCGCATAATCAAATTCAACTCCTTGTCCAATTCGGATAGGACCTGAACCTAATACGATGACGCTTTTCTTGTCAGTCCGTTCTGATTCATTTTCATCTTCATACGTGCTGTAGAAATATGGTGTCTCTGATTCAAATTCTGCCGCACATGTATCCACCATTTTGTATACAGGTACAATGCCTGCTTCTTGTCTTAGCTTGTAGACATCCGCTTCGTTCATATTCCACTCGCGGCTAATGTAGATATCTGAGAAGCCTTTTTCTTTTGCTTCTTTTAATACGTCTGTATTGCCTTTGTTTTCTTTTAATGTCTTCTCAAAGGCGATGATGCCTTCCAGCTTATGAAGGAAGAAGTAATCAATTTTTGAGAATTCATGTATTTGTTCGACTGTATAGCCTCTTCTAAGCGCCTCAGCGATATAAAATAATCGTTCGTCTCCCGCTTTGATAATCCGCTTTTCAAGCACTTCATTTGTGATGTCTGCTTCATCTTTTAATTCAATGTGATGCACATCGGCTTCAAGTGAACGTACAGCCTTTAGAAGTGACTCTTCTAATGTGCGGCCGATCGCCATGACTTCACCAGTTGCCTTCATTTGCGTACCAAGACGTCTGTTGGCAGATTCAAATTTATCGAACGGCCAGCGCGGTATTTTAGAAACGATGTAGTCAAGTGCCGGCTCGAAGGCTGCATAGGTTTTACCTGTGACTGGGTTCATCATTTCATCAAGCGTTAAGCCGACAGCAATTTTCGCTGCCAATTTGGCAATTGGATAGCCTGTCGCTTTCGATGCAAGCGCTGAAGAACGGCTCACACGCGGGTTTACTTCGATGATATAGTATTGAAAGCTGTTGGGATCAAGTGCCAGCTGTACGTTACAGCCGCCTTCAATGCCAAGTGCACGGATCAGCTTAAGCGACACATTGCGAAGCAGCTGATATTCACGGTCACTTAACGTTTGGCTTGGTGCTACAACAATACTGTCACCTGTATGAATGCCGACAGGGTCAAAGTTTTCCATGTTACAAACAACGATTGCATGGTCACCGCTGTCTCGCATGACTTCATATTCAATTTCTTTAAAGCCGGCAATGCTTTTTTCAAGTAAGCATTGTGTAACTGGGCTTAGCTTCAGACCGTTTTCAACGATTTCCTTCAGTTCTTGCTCGTTTGTACAAATTCCGCCGCCCGTTCCGCCTAATGTATAGGCAGGTCTAACGATGACAGGGAAACCGATCTGATCTGTGAACGCCATCGCTTCTTCCAGGTTATGAATGATTTCACTTTCTGGTACAGGCTCATTTAGTTCATTCATCAAATTACGGAATAAATCTCTATCTTCTGCTTTTTGGATTGCTGACAGCTTTGTACCGAGCACTTCAACGCCGCATTCAGCTAATACACCAAGGTCTGATAATTCAACTGCAAGGTTTAATCCAGTTTGCCCGCCAAGCGTTGGTAAGATCGCATCGGGGCGTTCTTTTCGAATGATTCGTGTTAAAAATTCTGGTGTCAGTGGTTCGATGTATACCTTGTCGGCCATTTCTGTATCTGTCATGATGGTCGCAGGGTTAGAGTTCACAAGAACGACTTCATAGCCCTCTTCTTTTAGCGCTAAGCAAGCCTGTGTGCCTGCATAGTCAAACTCCGCTGCCTGACCGATGATGATAGGACCTGATCCGATTACTAAAATCTTTTTGATATCTACGCGTTTTGGCATACTTCTTCCCCTTCTTTCTCAGTCGTATGAATCATTTCCATGAACTGGTCAAATAAGTAGTTTGCATCTTCTGGACCCGGTGATGCTTCTGGGTGGTACTGAACAGTGAATGCTGGTGCTTCTTTATGTTTTAATCCTTCAATCGTATTGTCGTTTAGGGCAATATGTGTGACTTCGAGCACGTCTTCGTTAATCCTGCTAACCGTGTAGCCATGGTTTTGAGACGTTAGTGTCACCTTGCCAGTTGCTAGTTCTTTCACCGGATGGTTAGACCCTCTGTGACCAAATTTCATTTTTTCTGTGCTTGCACCGCACGCTAGAGCAAATAACTGATGTCCGAGGCAAATACCAAAGAGTGGTACCTTTCCAATCAATTGCTGAATCATCTCAACGGCTTCTGGTACATCCACGGGATCTCCAGGTCCGTTTGAAAGCATGATGCCATCAGGCTTTAGCTGCAGCACTTCATCTGCAGTGATGTTGTATGGCACCACAATGACGTCGCAGTCACGTTTATTGAGCTCGCGCAAAATGCCGTGCTTCATGCCGAAATCGACAAGGACAATTCTTTTTCCTCTTCCTGGGCTTGGGTACGCATTTTTCACAGATACTTGACTCACTTGATCAGTTGGCAGCTGCATTGTTTGAAGGCGGCGGACAACGTCACCCACTTGTTCATCAGGTCCTGCAAACGCCCCTCTTAAAGTGCCTGCACTTCGAATCATTCTAGTCAGTTTCCGTGTATCGATTCCGCTCAGCCCTGGAATGTTTTTTATTTTTAAATATTCATCGAGTGAGTATGAAGAGCGCCAGTTTGAGGGCTTTTCACAAAGCTCTTTCACAATCAGCCCTTTTACAAACGGTGTGATCGATTCAAAATCATCACGGTTAATGCCATAGTTGCCGATAAGCGGGTAAGTCAGTGTGACAATTTGTCCGCAGTATGATGGATCAGATAAAATTTCTTGATAGCCCGTCATCCCTGTATTAAAGACGACTTCTCCGACTGATGGTTCTAAGCTGCCAAAGCCTGTTCCTTCGAATACTGTTCCGTTTTCTAGCACTAAGCGTCTCTTCATTTTACTAGTCTCCCCTCTTCATAAACGACTTTCCCAGATGCAAGTGTCATGACCGGCCATCCTGATACAGTCAATTTGTCAAACGGTGTATTTTGCCCTTTAGATAAGAAGCTTTTTTTATCGATTGCCATTTCTTTGTTTAAATCAATGAGTGTGATATCAGCTATGTGTCCTTCTTCAAGCTTTCCGTATGGAAGAGAAAATGCTTCTGCTGGTTTGATTGTCATATAATCAACAAGTTCTTTTAATGTCCATTCGCCTGTTTTGACAAATCGTGTATACAAAAGCGGGAACGCTGTTTCAAGTCCCACAATTCCAAACGGAGCACGCTGCATCGTTTCGTTCTTTTCTTCTTCTGTATGCGGCGCATGGTCTGTTGCGATGAAATCAATCGTTCCATCTAAAAGTCCCTCGATCAATGCCTCCCGGTCCTCTTTTCCTCTGAGCGGCGGGTTCATTTTATAGTTTGTATCAAGACCCGGGATGTCTGAGTCACATAATAGAAGGTGATGCGGTGACACCTCAGCCGTTACACGGATGCCTGCTTTTTTTGCATCGCGGACGACCCGGACAGATTCTTTCGTACTGATATGACATACATGATAATGACAGTTCGCTGCTTCTGCTAAAAGAACATCTCTTGCAATATGCACCGATTCACAAATGGACGGTATTCCGTTTAACCCATTTGCTTTTGAAAATTCTCCTTCATGAACGCACCCGCCGTAAATGAGCGAATTATCTTCACAGTGTGCCACAATCGCTTGATCAAGACTTGCTGCCTGTTTCATCGCTTCGTACATCATGCCTGCTGTTTGGATGCCGACACCGTCATCTGTAAAGGCAAAGGCGCCTGATTCTTTTAGTGCTGCAAAATCCGTCATTTCTTCACCAATTTGTCTCGTTGTGATGGAGGCGTATGGCAGCACTCTCACAGATGAGGTCTCTTCGATTCGATTCATAAGCCATTCCATTTGCTCTTTTGTATCTGGAACCGGCCTTGTATTCGGCATCGCTGCAATCGTCGTATATCCGCCTCTTGCGGCTGCTTTAGAGCCTGTTTCAATCGTTTCCTTTTTCTCTCCGCCTGGCTCTCTTAAATGCACATGCAGATCGATCAAACCTGGCGATACAAATAGCCCTGCTGCATCAATAACCTCTTCTCCGTCTTCTCTTTCTATGTGACCAATCGCTTGAATCACTTCTCCTTTTACCCTAATATCCTGCTGCACTCTTTCGCCTGTGCTTGTTAAGATAAAACCGTTTTTAATGAGATATGACATAGACAGAATCTCTCCCTTTTTGATGTAGTCTGCTATTTTGAAAAGCTCTTTTTAATACTGCCATTCGGATATAAACACCATTTTCCATTTGCTTAAAAATCCTTGACTGCTTGGACTCTACTAATGAATCATCTATTTCAACACCTCTGTTTACTGGTGCTGGATGCATAATAATCGCGCGTTCTTTCATTTTGTTTGCTCTATCTACTGTTAATCCATAAGTTGATAAGTAATCTTCACTGCCCATTTTTTCAGCGTGCCGTTCATGCTGGATTCTGAGCAGCATCACCACATCAGATTGTGCGATGGCTTCATCTACTTGAACATACGTTCCATGAGGGTTTTGATCATCCTGAAAGGAAGCAGGTCCTGAAAAGAGCACTGTCGCTCCCAGCCTTGAGAGAACCTCGGCATTTGACCTTGCCACCCTGCTGTGTTTGATGTCTCCATGAATCGAAATCGTTAAGCCTTCAAAGCCGCCAAACTCTTCAAAGATGGTCATGAGGTCAAGCAGTGATTGGGTTGGATGCTGCCCGCAGCCATCCCCTGCATTGATGATAGGAATTCCAACCTTCCCGATGAGCTCGTTGTAATATTCATCGGCGCTGTCCCTTATCACACATGCCTTTACTCCGATCGATTCGAGTGTTTTTACCGTATCGTAAAGTGTTTCACCCTTTTGAACGGAGGTGCTTGACGCATCTAAGTTCAGGACATTCATCCCTAGTTTTTTCTCGGCTACTTCGAAGCTAAAACGTGTTCTTGTGCTTGGTTCAAAGAAGAGGTTTGCCACAAATTCTCCGGCTAATCCATGTTCTTGTTTCCCCTTTTTGAGTGCAGCTGCTTCTTCAATCAGCTGTAAAATCTCTTCTTTTGATAAGCTGCTCATTGTCGATAGATCATTCATTTTTTCTTCCCCCTCTAGTTTTTCATCACTTTCAGGTTCAAAAAAACCCTAAGCCTTGGCAGCTTAGGGTTCTCCAAAAGAAGCAGTGGCACTTTCGGTGCATTCTGCTCATTTTAGAACCCTTGTCAGCCTCACTGGACTTCTTTTAAAAGGTTTTCTGTATTTGATTCATTTGACTCGTCATCTTCTGCTTTTTGATGCGGCAGGATCAGGTTTAACAGGACACCTGTAATCGCAGCAAGCGCCATTCCAGATAGAGTGAGATTGATTTGTTTCACCTCAATGAATGCCCCGCCAATTCCGATGACTAGGATGACTGATGCGATAATGAGATTACGCTTTTCTTCAAAATTCACTTTATGATCAATCAGGATTCTCAGGCCGCTTGAGGCAATGATTCCAAATAGCAGGAACGAAACGCCTCCCATCACCGCGGACGGCACTGTACTGATTAATGCTGATATTTTCCCTACAAAACCGAAGCAGATCGCAAACACCGCTGCTCCGCCGATGACGAAGATACTGAACACTCTTGTGATGGCAAGTACGCCAATGTTCTCTCCATAAGTTGTTGTTGGCGGTCCGCCAATAAGTGAAGCGAAGATCGTCGCCGCACTGTCTCCTAAAATGGAGCGGTGAAGACCTGGTTTTTTAATAAAATCTTGTCCTACGACCTTACTTAACACCACTTGGTGGCCGATATGCTCAGACATTGTGACAAAGGCAACCGGCACCATCACTGTAAGAATGCTTAAGGTCACAGCAGGTGTATAGTCGACAAATGGCACGACGAAGTCTGGTACAGCAAACCATTTTGCGTCAATGACCGGCTGGAAGTTCACGATGCCTTGAGTTAAGGCAAAGAGATAGCCGCTGATTATGCCGATTAATACTGGGATTAAGCTAAGGAATCCTCTTAGGAAAATCATACTGATAATCGTGACAGCCAGTGTGAAGCCAGCAACCATTAAGTGCTTGAGGCTGTAAACAAGCTCGGTGGCATTCGGATCAACATACATCGCCATGTTGACTGCTGTTCCAGCGAGTCCAAGTCCGATGACCATAATGACTGGTCCAACGACAACCGGCGGCAGAAGCTTCATCAGCCAGCCTGTGCCGAGCCATTTAATGAACAGGGCGATGAGCGCATACGCAACACCCGCCATGAAGGCGCCAACCATTGCGGCTCCAGGGCCGCCCGTTGCTTTAACATTCAGTATGGGGGCGATAAAGGCAAAGGACGATCCAAGATACGCCGGAATTTGTCCTCTTGTGATAATTAAGTAAACAATCGTTCCTACACCGCTCGAGATGAGTGCGACGGCTGGACTCATATCAATGATTTTTGGTACAAGAATGGTCGCACCAAACATCGCAAACAAATGCTGAAGGCTAAGTGACAGCCATGTGAATGGTTTTGGGATATCTCGAATGCCTAAATTGGCTTTTTGCTGACTCATGATTTTCCTCCTAGATGTGTCCTTTTTCATTAAAAAAGCCTCTTTGCGAGTAAGCGCAAAGAGGCCTAGAAAAACCAGACACGTCATATTAGCCGTGTGCTCGGTGTCTCTGTTATTGCCCTCTTTGCAAACTCTCTGGAATGCATTTAAAAAGGTTATTTTTCATATATAGCGACAAGGTCGTTTTGATCTACTTCATTGAGCTGAACCATGACTGTCTCTGCTTTTGAAGTCGGAATGTTTTTTCCGATATAATCCGCTCGAATCGGCAGCTCCCGGTGTCCCCGGTCGACGAGCACAGCCAGCTGAATGGAAGATGGTCTTCCTACATCCACAAGGGCATCCATAGCTGCTCTGACGGTTCTGCCTGTAAACAGGACATCGTCAACGACAATGAGTGTTTTGTCATTAATATCAGCTGGTATGTCTGCACCCTTTACAAGCGGGTCTTGGTTGTCTGTCTTTTTTGTCAGGTCATCACGGTATAGCGTAATATCAAGTTCACCCACAGTGACTGGATTTCCTTCAATTTGCTCGATGCGCTCTGCAAGGCGCTTTGCAAGATGTATGCCTCTTGTCTTGATCCCGGCAAGGATGACATCCTTCATCCCTTTGTTGCGCTCAATCATTTCATGTGCAATTCGGGTAAGCGCTCGTCTGATCGCTTGTTCATCAAGAATGACTGCTTTTTGTTCCATCTTTTACACCTCTTTTTGACAAATAAAAAGCCCCTTCTGCAAAGGGCAGAGAGGGGCGTTCATTTGTGCACACTCGTGCACAAATTGATCCGTTATCCTTCTCAGCCTCTCTGGACTGTTTTAAAGAATCTCAATTTCTTCGTTTATTATTTCAGAAAAAGAACGGCCTGTCAATCGTTATTTCTTAATGAATCGATAAAATCCTGCATATCAGCTGGAATTGGTGCTGTGAACTCAATATATTCTCCTGTTCTAGGATGATCAAATCCTAAAACACCTGCATGCAGAAGCTGTCCATTAAAATCGACCGTTTTTCTTGGTCCATATTTCGGATCTCCTGCAAGAGGGTAGCCGATATATTTCATATGAACACGAATTTGGTGTGTTCTTCCTGTTTCAAGACGGCACTCGACAACTGTAAAATCTTTAAAGCGTTCAATCACATCAAAGTGAGTGACAGCCTGTTTTGCATTTTCTTTTGTAACCGTCATGCTTTGGCGGTCTTTTTTGTCTCTGCCAATTGGCGCATCGATTGTACCTGTATCATGCTGGATAATGCCGTGGACAACGGCCGTATACTTTCTTGTGACGGTCTTAGCCACCAGCTGATTGACGAGTGACTCATGTGCCATATCGTTTTTCGCGACCATTAACAGTCCAGACGTATCTTTATCAATTCGGTGGACAATTCCAGGACGCATCACACCGTTAATCCCTGATAAGTCCTTGCAATGTGCCATCAGACCATTTACAAGCGTTCCGGACACATGACCCGGCGCTGGATGAACGACCATTCCTCGTGGTTTATTGACGACTAACACATCTGCATCCTCATAATAAATATCAAGATCCATTGGTTCTGCTTCTACATCTAGCTCTTCTGGGTCTGGAATGTCCACTTTGATTTGATCTCCAGCTTGTACTTTGTAATTGGCCTTTACTTGTTTCCCGTTTACTTCGATCAGCCCATCTTTTACCCATTGCTGGACTTGGGTTCTTGACCATTCTGGTTCTGTCGTGCTTAGAAATTTATCAAGCCGTTCACTCGTTTGTTCTTCTGAAACGGCAATATTTACTTGATTCATGTAGTTGACTCCTTATTTTTCTTTCCATCTAACAGCATTTGAATGAAGAGCAGAATAACCCCTATACAGAGAGAAGAATCTGCAATATTAAAGATTGGGTAGTGATAATTCCCAAATACGAAATGAGCAAAATCTACCACTTCCTGACGGAAAATACGGTCGATAAAGTTGCCGATCGCTCCGCCAAGCATTAAGGCCAGTGCTACTCCAAGCAGCTTGTCCTTTTGTCCATGTTTTTGCAAGTAATAAACAATTCCCGCAATGACAACGAGTGTGATCACATAGAAAAACCACATTTGCCCTTGGAGAATTCCCCATGCGGCTCCTGAATTTCGGTGAGACGTGATATAAAAGAATCCATCAATTACTGGAACAGAATCTCCGAGCATCATATTTTTGACAATGAGCCATTTTGTTAATTGATCTAAACAAATGATAACGAATGCGATTATGTAATAGAACACACACGTTCCTCCAACTTCATACTTTGATCTTTAAGCATTTTATCAAGAAAACAGGTAGGAGTAAAGAAACTTTAGTTGACAGACAAAAACCTCCCTACATGTGGAAGGCTTCAAAATGAGAATCATTTGATTCGTAAGGATAAGGAGTGAATGCTTTTTTCTCGTATTGCTTATGATATAAAAAGTCGTCAGCTGTGCGGGCGGTAGGAAGAATACTCATTTGTTCAAGCGGAATCACATCTCCTGTCGCCTCACATATGCCATAGGTTCCTTGTTCGATTTTTGCAATAGCGAGAGACACATCTTGCAGCTCTTCTTTGATGTGATAAAGAAGTGTGGTCGTTTTGACCTCATTCAATGTGACATGCTCAGCGGGTGAACGAAATGATGCGTATTCAAACAGTTTGGATTGCAGCTCTTCTTTCATTTGAAGGAGTTCCGTGTAAATCGTCTCTAGATCGCCATTCATGTCGCTATTTCAACTCCTGCCCTGTCGTGATAATCATATTGTTACCCCGCCTGCTCACTTTAAAGCCATAAGATTTTTCCTTTCGTTCTAAACGCTGTCATTTTCTCATAAAAGAAAACGCCCCGCATATGACGGGGCGCCAGCTTGTGATATCGCGCTGTTAATTCTGGTAATATTTCTCCACGATTTCAGCATTTTTAAGTGACAATGTTGGGTATTTCGGATTTGCACCAACGTCTTTTGAAATAATGCGGGAACGCTCGCACAGTTCTCCTTCTGCTTTTTGAACCACAATTCGTCCTGACGTATATTCAGGCGCTGATGTATCTGCATGCTGCTCATCTTCTACCGTTAATTCAGAGATGATAAAGAGCTGCTTCACATCTTCTTTAATGGATGCAAGAAGGTTTTTCACTTCATCTGTCGCATAAAGCGTCACACTTGCTTCAAGTGAACGTCCGATGACTTTCTCGTTACGCGCAATCTCCAGCGCTTTTAGCACATCGTCACGTACCTCCATAAAGCGGTCAAACTTCGCTTCTGTCGCTTCAGCCTGAGGAACTACCGCACCTTCTGGCATATCTGTTAACTGAACACTTGGCTCTTCAACAAAGCTTAAGTGGCTCCATAATTCATCTGCTGTATGCGGAAGAATTGGTGCAGTCAGCTTCACTAATGCCATTAACGTTTCGTAGAAGACAGTCTGCATGCTGCGGCGGTCTGGATGATCGGCATGCTCAATGTAGACGACATCCTTTGCAAAATCGAGATAGAAAGAGCTGAGCTCAATCGTACAGAAATTGTGAATCGCATGATAGACGACCGCAAATTCGTAATCATCATAAGCTTTTTTCACTTTATCAATCAATTTGTTTAATTTGATCAAGATGTATTGATCCACTTCGCGAAGCTCTTCTACTGGCACGGCATTAACTGCTGGGTCAAAGTCAAATAGGTTTCCATGCAGGAAGCGGAAGGTATTACGGATCTTACGATAGACTTCTGCAACTTGTTTCAAAATATCATCAGACACTGGATGATCGGCTTGATAGTTGACAGAAGATACCCAAAGTCTAAGAATTTCAGCACCAAGCTGCTTCGCGACCTTCGTTGGGTCAATCGTATTGCCTAATGATTTACTCATCTTACGTCCTTCTTTATCAAGCGTAAAGCCGTGACTTAGGACACCTTTATATGGTGCTTTACCAGTGACAGCAACTGCTGTTGATAAGGAGGAGTTAAACCAGCCGCGATATTGGTCAGAGCCTTCAAGGTAAAGATCTGCCGGACGGACTAGGTCATCTCTTTCTTCTAAAACAGCTTGGTGAGAAGAACCGGAATCAAACCATACATCCATGATGTCCTGCTCTTTAGTGAATTCACCATTCGGGCTGCCTGGATGTGTAAAGCCTTCTGGCAATAGCTCTTTCGCTTCTTTTTCAAACCAAATATTTGAGCCATGCTCTCTAAATAATTGAGATACATGCTGAATGGTTTCGTCCGTGATGATCGGCTCACCATTTTCCGCATAAAAGACCGGAATTGGAACGCCCCATACACGCTGTCTTGAAATGCACCAGTCACCTCTGTCACGCACCATATTGAACAGGCGTGTTTCGCCCCATGCTGGAACCCAATTCGTTTCTTTAATATTATCTAATAACGCTTCTCTAAAGTCTTTAATCGATGCAAACCACTGATCTGTTGCACGATAAATCGTTGGCTTTTTCGTTCTCCAGTCATGCGGGTAGGAGTGCGTGATAAAGTCGAGCTTTTTCAGCGCGCCTTTTGCTTCAAGCTTTTCTGTGATGGCTTTATTGGCATCCTCGTAGAATAGTCCTTCAAAACCAGGTGCTTCTTCTGTCATCACACCTTTTTCATCTACTGGACATAGCACATCAAGACCGTATTTCATACTCACATTAAAGTCATCTTCCCCGTGACCTGGTGCTGTGTGAACACAGCCTGTTCCTGCATCCGTTGTCACGTGATCGCCAAGCATCACAAGAGAATCTCTACCATAGATCGGATGCTCTGCAACGATGTTATCTAATTCTTTTCCTTTTAGCGTTTTCACGACTTCATACTCTTCAAAGCCGAGTGTTTTTGCCACTTGTTCAACCAGTTCAGATGCAACGACATATCGCTCAGCACCCACTTGAATAACGCTGTACTCTAAGTTTGGATGAACACAAATGCCAAGGTTTGCAGGAATCGTCCAAGGTGTTGTTGTCCAGATAATGAATTGTTCGCCGTTTTCAAGAACGCCTTTGCCATCTTTTACTTTAAACGAAACGTAAATTGATGGTGAACGTTTGTCTTTATATTCAATTTCCGCTTCAGCGAGGGCTGATTCACTTGAAGGAGACCAGTTAACAGGCTTTAGTCCTTTATAGATATAGCCTCTCTTCGCCATTTCACCAAAGACAAGAATTTGCTGCGCCTCGTATTCAGGCTTTAATGTGACATATGGATTGTCCCAGTCTGCTCTGACGCCTAATCGCTTAAACTGGCTGCGCTGACCTTCAATTTGCTTCCAAGCATACTCCTCGCATAGTTTGCGGAATTCTGCTGTAGACATTTCTTTGCGTTTGACTTTTTTATTTTTAGTGAGAGCTGTTTCAATTGGTAAGCCGTGTGTATCCCAGCCCGGTACGTACGGCGCGTGATACCCGTTCATTGATTTAAAACGGACGATAAAATCTTTTAAGATTTTATTGAGTGCATGCCCCATATGAATGTCACCATTCGCATATGGAGGTCCATCATGCAAAATAAACGTCGGGCGTCCTTTTGTCCGCTCTAAAACCATTTGATAGATGTCTTTCTCTGCCCACTCCTCTTGGATTTCAGGCTCTTTGTTCGGCAAGTTCCCTCTCATCGGGAATTCTGTTTTCGGCATTAATAAGGTGTCTTTGTAGTTCATACCCATTCCTCCACATGCAAATTCTGATTAAAAAACAATAAAAAAAGCCCTCTCATCCCATAAGGGACGAGAAGGCTTGTCTCGCGGTACCACCCTTTTAGACAAGCGATATGAAAAAGCCGCTTATCCACTCTAAAATCGTAACGTGATCAGACGCCTTTTCTTACTCATTCATTTCAGAAAAGGAACTAAAGGGGTGATCTCATTGCAGCGTCTCGTAATGTCAGGCTTCCACCATCCCTGATTCGCTTTATTACGCATGTGACAACTGCGAGTGTCCCTTTCAAACGTTTATCTCTTGTTAATTTATGATGGTATTATATGCAACATGAGCACGTCATGTCAAGATGATGCGCTTATTCTTTTTCGTCAAAGACAGCGTCCACTTCATATTCCAATAAATGATCCCAATCGTCATTTTTCAGAAGATCAAGCTGCGCTTCGATGAGCATTTGGAAGCGAGTTCTAAAGACCTTCGACTGCTTCTTCAGCTCTTCGATTTCCATTGCAATCTTTCTTGATTTTGACAGCGCTTCGTTGATAATACGGTCTGCATTTTTCTCTGCTTCACGAATAATCAATTTTGCTTCCTTATCAGAATGACGTTTTACGTCTTCTGCTGCTTCCTGCGCTACAAGAATCGATTTGTTTAATGTCTCTTCAATTGTTGCAAAATGACCTAGTCTTTCGTCAAGCTCGTTTACTTTGTCTTCAAGCTCGTTCTTTTTACGGAGTACGATCTCGTAGTCTTTACGTACCTGGCTTAAAAACTCGTTTACTTCATCTTCATCATAGCCGCGAAAGCTTTTTGTGAACGTTTTATTATGAATATCATTAGGTGTTAATGGCAACCTCGCCACCTCCAGATTCAAGTTCGTTATGTCAGAAGCTCAAATGTTACTTTGAATTTATCTTTTTTGGTCTTCCCATCAATCGTTTTGAGGCTAAAGCGGCCAAATCCCCGTACAGAGAGCTGATCGCCTTCACCGATTGTAAAGGAAGGGTCCTCAGTGACTTTCCAATTGACTTTAACAAGCCCATTTTTGACTAAAAGCTGTGCTTTTTGCCGAGACTGACGGCTGACAGCAGCACATACAGCATCAAGCCGAAGTGAAGAAATGGTATCTTCTTTGATATCAGTCTTATTGATCACTGGCTTTATATCTGCCTGCGTGATTTCCTCTAATGAAACGGATGCTCTGCCGACATGTGTCAGCTGCGCCCGCACAAAATCGGCGACATCACTTGTGCAAATAAACTGCACATCTTCCTCTGAAAATAATAGATCTCCGAATTTTTGACGCTTCAAGCCTGTCCCAATCAATGAGCCGAGAAGCTTCGGGTGTTCGATGGAAATAAATTTTTTCGCATAGTTCACCTGAAAATAAGACAGCTCAACATCTTGAATAGACGGTTCTAAATAATCAGGATAAATGAGGGCTCTTTTGCGCTCCGCACCTTCATATCCGCCAAAAAACATGATCCCAAGTTCTTCAGCATGCTGAATGACGGACTCAGTAATAAATTGCTCACGCGGATCAAGGAAGTCTGTTAATTTCATTCGATATTGGTCGAGTGCGATTTTTTTCCAGCCTAGCACTTGGTCGACAAATGGCTGTTCGTCTTTTCTAAAATGCTGATAGATATCGCTCATTTTGTTCCCCTCTTATGTAAAAGAGCCTGGCTGTGCCAAGCCCGGCAGCCTGTTTACATGAAGCGCACAATCATATTGTAAAGACCAGTTAGTCCATATGATGATGCAAAACGAATCACAAGCAATGCCACAATCGGCGAGATGTCAATCATGCCGATTGGCGGAATAATTTTACGAAATGGTTCTAAATACGGTTCGCAAATATTTGTCAGAAAACGGCCAAACACAGTTTCTCTTGCAGATGGCACCCATGACATAAAGATGTAAATAATAATCGCGAATGAGTAAATCGTTAATACCGTTCCTAAAATATTAAAAATGAAATTTAGAATCACTATGATTTACCACCTCTGAGGTTCTTCCTCTGTCAAAAGTTCTGATATTGTACCAGATACATCTACATTATCAGGTGTGCAGAGGAATATATTCGAGCCAATACGCTGGATGTCTCCACCGATTGCATAAACGGTTCCGCTTAAGAAGTCAATGATTCGCTTTGCTTGATCATGCTGAATGCGCTGCAAATTCACGACGACTGCACGTCTGTTTTTAATATGGTCTGCAATCTCCTGCGCTTCTGCATAAACACGCGGCTCGCTTAACACCACTTTAGAGGATTTCTGCACGCTTTGCAAGCTGACGACATTTTGTTTTCCTGTCTGTGGACGATCTTGAAATGCTGCTTTATCTTTCGTTCCTTTTTCTTCTTGAACGGGTTCTCTTTCTTCATCAATATATTCGTACTCATACTCTTCATCGTCGAGAGTGAAAAAGCTTTTAAACTTATTTTTTATGCTCATGTCACGCACCTCCTGTTTCATTTCCAACAAGTGAAGAGCCAATCCGAACGAATGTCGCACCTTCTTCAATTGCGATTTCAAAATCATTTGACATGCCCATCGATAAATGCTGACAAGGTGCATTTACTTGGTTAAGATGTTTTACTTCTTCTTGAAGGTTTTTTAATGTTTTAAAACAGTTTCGAATCACAGTGTGATCATCTGTAAATGGAGCCATCGTCATCAGTCCAGCAATTTCAATCTGTTTGAAATCAGCGAGCTGCTTCACAAATGGAATGACGTCTTCACTTTGCAGGCCGCGCTTTGACTCCTCAAGTGATGTGTTCACTTGTACAAAACAGCGAACTGTGTGATCCGCTCTTTTTTCAATTTCATTCGCAAGAGACATCCTGTCGAGCGAATGTAAGTAGTCAATTGTCTGAATGACAGATTTGACTTTTCGTGTTTGTAAGCTGCCGATGAAGTGCCAGCTAATGTTTTCATCGGTTATGGCCGCCTGCTTTTCAAGTAACCCTTGGTCACGATTTTCACCAAAGTGCATAATTCCTGCTTCTTTGGCTTCTTGTGCTCGTTCAATTGAGACATACTTTGTCACAGCGACGACCGATACATCTGCTGGTTGTCTACCGGCTCTTTTACATGCTTCGTTTATTTGTTCATTTATTTGTCTGAGATTCTCTCGTACATTCAATTGCACTTATGCCTCCTTAAACCCGACAAAAGACATCATACGTCCTGTTTTCCCTTGATCACGCCGGTGTGAGAAGAAAAGCTGATCATTGCAGCTTGTGCACATCGAACTAACATGTATGTTTTCTTCTTTTATTCCTGCATGAAGCAATACGTTTTTGTTTAATGTTTTCAGATCAATTTTATATTGTCCTTGTGAAATCTCGGAATATACATCCTCTGTTGAAAAAGGAAGCTGTTTCACTTGATCCATGACTGCGTCATCGACTATGTAGCAGCAGCTGCCAATGGATGGTCCAATGACGACTTGAATATGATCGGCCTTGGCACCTTCTTGGCTGACCCATTCATCAACCATCTTTGCACCAATTTGCTTGACGGTTCCTTTCCAGCCGGCATGAGCCGTTCCAATTAATCCGTTTTGCGGAGCTAGAAAATAAAGCGGAACACAATCAGCGAAACAAAGAGCGAGCATCATGTTCGTCTCAGACGTATATAAACCGTCTGTACCAGGCAGTGCCTCATGATAATGAAGACTTCCTCTTCCTCTTTGCTCCTTGGTGACTTTCAGGATGCGATCCTCGTGTGTTTGGTCTGCAAACACCCAATCAGAGAGCGGCACAGCAGCAGCATCTGCTATGACTTGACGATTCATTTGAACACTAGAAGCATCATCTCCTACATGGAGTCCAGTATTCAATGATTGATATGGAGGTAGGCTGAAGCCGCCATTTTTTGTCGTAAATCCGGCCAATACCTCTTTTCCAGAACATGTCATGTTCGTCCAATCATGAATGGTCATTGCATATAGTGATTTCTGCTGAAAGGGGTCATATTTGTGTGTCAAAGCTGCCTCCCACCTTTCATTCATCTCTCTTTATATCGCTCCTATTTTACCACAAGACATGCATAGACAGTTAGTGGGATTCATTAAATATTACACTCAAATGTGCCCTTTCTGCAGGTTTTTTTTCAAATTGATATGAAAACGTAATCTTTTTACCCGAAAAAGACATTGTTTGCTGAGAATGGAGAGCTTGTTTTAAGGAAAAATTGAATGATTCATTGAGGAGTTATATGAATTAAGAAGACAATCGGACAAGTATCACATCTTCGCCAATTTTTACTATATTTCGCCAAGGGACGATCATTTCCTCTTCTTTTCCGAAAAATCCCATCATTTTACCTGTGCCGCCAATAATAATCGCTTGTATTTTGCCGCTTGTCACATTAATATCAATGTCCCCAATGGTGCCTAGTTTTTTTCCGCTGGATACATCGACGACATCCTTGATTTGGAATTCAGAAATACTGATCATCTGTCCTTCCCCGCCTTTCGTTTTCTACTATAATATGTATGATGGAAAAGCAGGGACGCAGACCAATAGTTTCTTTTGTCTACAATTTGCTTAAATGCGGACGGCCATTTCTCCACATGACATCTACTGGACATTCAAAAAAAGAAGAAAGCAAGCCGCTTGTCATCATTTCTTTCGTTTCTCCTTGATCAAAAACAGATCCATCTTTTAATAATAAGGTGTGCTGAAAAACAGGCAGAATCTCCTCTGCATGATGGGTCGTATAGAGCAAAGTAGGCGCATCAGGCTTTGCTGCAATAAATGAGATGGTCTCAAGCACTTGCTCTCTTGCTAAAAAATCCAGCCCCGTCACAGGTTCATCTAAAATCAAGAGCTTGGGATCATTCATTAAAGCCCTCGCAATCAAGACTTTTTGCTTCTCCCCCTGTGAGAGTGTTTCATATGTTCTGTTGGCATATTTGAATGAACCAAATGCTTTTAATAGATCAATGGCTTTCTCTCTCATTTCATCTGTCGGGGTTTCATAAAGCCCGATAGAAGCAAATGCGCCGCTAAGTACAATTTCAAATGCATTGTCGTCTCTGTGCAATTTCTTTTCAAGTCCCGCTGAGATGAGACCGATTTTCTTCCTTAGTTTTTCACCTAGCGCTTCCTTGCCAAAGACATGTCCCAGCACTGTCATCTCGCCTGACGTGGGGAAATAATAGGAGCAGAGCATATTTAATAAAGCGGTTTTTCCCGCACCATTTAAACCGTAAAGCACCCAGTGTTCCTGTTTGTTCACCTGCCAGTCAATAGACTGCAGCAGCCATTTCCCATTTCGTTTTAATGAAACATTCTTCAATTCAAGTGACACCATAACTTCCCCCTGAGTAAAAATTCTGAATATACAAATAATGAATGTTTACAGCATATCGTAAATGCTCTTTCTGGTAAACCTCACATAAAAAAGCTGCTCCTTTTTAGGAACAGCTTTTTTTACATCGTTACGAAATTTCAATTCGTACGCCTTCTTTTATATCAGGAAACGTGTGCGGGGATGCAAAAACAGCTCCTGGTAATACATCATCAAACGGCTCTTGGAAGTAGATCGAAATATGGCCGAGCTCTTTAAAGTTGTCATTCGCTTTATTGCCGAGGGCTGTGATCGTGTACGTTTGATCGCCCACTTGAATGGTTCCGCCTAGCTTCAGCGGCTCTTCTTCTAGATGTTCGAACTCATGAATGACAGACATATCTCTTAATTCCTGCGGCGCTGCGGGTCCAAATAAAACAATCAGCTTATCTTCTTTAAATTGCGGGACTAAGATCCCAATTTCTTTTACGACAGATTGTGTTACCATGTATCTCGATTCCTCCTTTAATACGTTTAATACATACCGAAGCTGGCAACGTATGCGATCACAACAGATAGAACCCCTGTAATGAGACGGCTATACAAAACAGCTGGTACCCCATATTGTACCGTTTCCGGCTTCGCTTCACCAAGTGACAGCCCCACTGGAATAAAATCACACCCTACTTGACCGTTGATGGCAAATAGTGCAGGAAGTGCAAATTGAGGCGGAATGTTACCTAGTGCAATTTGACTACCAATCAGAACACCGATGACTTGGGCAATGACTGCTCCAGGTCCTAAGACAGGTGATAGGAACGGCAATGTACAGACCACAACGAGCAGTAAGAGCCCCCAAAGAGATCCTGCCAAAGGTGATAGAAAATGGGCAATCAGGTCACCGATTTTTGTATAATTGATAATTCCAATTAACATACTGACAAATGCCATGAATGGAATAATGTTTTTCAAAAGCATATCAACAGAATCACGGCCGGCCTGATAGAACGTACCGGTGACTTTCCCGATTCCGCGTGAGAATCTCATAAGGAAATTGCCTTTTTCCTGCCGCTCGATATTTTCCTCTTTCAGCTTTGCATACGTCTCTTTGAAATTCTCTTTGTCAATCGACTCACTGTTTTCCTCGCCTTCTGCTTTCGCCTCACCATCAGATGCTTCTGCAAAGGAAATATCTTTTTCTGTTACGCCTGATACGAAGATATCTTCTGTAATATGTTTTGCAAGCGGTCCAGAAGGAGAGGATGCCAAAACGTCTACAGTTGGAATGCGTTTCATTGGATAAAGTCCGATACGCGCTGTCCCACCACAGTCAATGACAACACACATCATTTCATCTTCTGGTATAGAGTTTTTAAAGCCATCACATGCTTCTGTCCCTGTCATTTCTGCAATTTTACGTGCAACCGGGTGAATGCCTCCCCCTGTAATCGAAACAACCTTTCTTCTTTTACCAGTTGGTTCAAGTTCTAAGCCTTCTCCCCATCCGCCAGCACCTTTTGCAACAAATACTTTGTGGTTTGTCATGTCTAACCCTCCCCTATTGTGAATTCGCTTTCATTTTTCCTGCTAAATATTTTGTAATCCATTCAGTAATGATTCCGCGTAGTAAAATAACGACGATCCCGACTAAAAAGTAACGAACAGCAAGCTCTGACATTGAATATCCAGCTTCTTTAATCCCGTTCGCAATTCCTAAGTAGACAAATAGTTCTCCTGCGTTGGCATACGGGAACAGTGATGTCACCGGATGAACAAATGAAACAGCTGAATCATAGAATGCTGGTTTTTGTTTTTCAGGTAAGAAGCGGCCAAACGTATAAGCCATTGGGTTTGTCAAAATAAGAACAGATAAGATCGGCATTAACGTGTAGCGCAAAATGGTATATTTCGCTGCAAACTGAATGGCTCTATTCACTCGCTCTTCTCCAATAAATTTCATGACAGCATAAGTGAAAGTAAGTAACACAACAAGCGTTGGAACGATACCTGTAACAAGACCCATGAATTGCTTTCCGCCGGCTTCAAACATTCCGATAAAGTGCTCTCCAAACCATTGAATCCATTCCATGTTTCATCTCCCCTTTCTTTAGTTCACATTTGTTATATTTTTTTTCGAAATCGAGACAAGTGCCTGCTCAGCCGCCATGGAAAGTGCTTGCATGACTGCTGGCGCCTTTTTACGCTTTTTCAACGTTTTCTTCATCATGTGGTGCTCGTCCAGCACAGCCCCTACATGCTTGCCTTCATATGCAGGGACTTCTTTAAATTTAGATAAGATCGACACGCCGCCAAGCACATGGCATTTTTGAATGATATACGATTCATCCACAATGATGAGCGCAATGGCCCCAGGGCCAACTTTGCGCCGTTCCATTCCTGAAAATAAGTGATATCCCTGTTTCCCTCTGTAGTCATCAATTAGTGAGTCCATGCTTTTGCGGTAATACTTGATTTGAATAAAAGATAACCCATACTGCACAATGAGAATGATACAAAGTACGATTGCTAATTTTTCCATAGCTTCACGTCCTTATGATTGAAATAAGTGATCTTGTAATGAACGCAGCTTCCAGACGGTTGTGTTTGAATCAAGCTCTACATCATCATGAGTGAGGAATTGCCCTAATTTGATGTCTTTTTTCGCTATGACTTTTCCGCTGATTAAGCCAATCGGAATGTGACCGTTCGTTTTCATGTCTTGATGCGTTTCAAGTACACCTCTTACGGAGTATCCGCCAATTCCGTCAAGTGATTCCCCTGCTTTAATATCTCTTTTCGCAACAGCGACTGTTTCTGACACCGGTACACCAATTGGATGGATCGATGAGTCATGCTGTAGGACCGCTTTTGCGATCGTAACAGGTGTTTCAAGACTCGCTAAGTGGAAAGGACGGTAAAGCGTATAGTGTGGACCTTTTCCAACTTTTAAGTAACGAAGCTCTTCATCTACTGGCTCTAGATCACTCTTGACGATGACAAATACGCCTGGTGCCAGCCCATTTACATATTCAACGACTCCGAAGTTATCGAGCACGCCGCCTTGTTGTTTTTGATTCAATTTATCTGCTACATTCTCTAAATTTGCTTCGACTCCATGCATGCCGACCTTATCTGGCAAAAGCCCTGTCGCGTTACTTAATAAGTTCATTTCTGCCATTGTTTTAGTTCCGTCTTGGAAGGCCGCCAGCATATGTGCACTCATATGTTTACTATCTGCTTCTGCTTTACACGTATCTGGATTTGCTTCTGGGAAGAATGGGTTGTTCTTGCCTTTCCCAGCAACGAGCACCTCAAGTCCCATTGTTTTTGCAAATTCATATAATTCTAGTGTTGCTGCCGGTTCGTCTCCAGCCGATCCTGAGTAAACAAGCCCTGCATTTGTGAATAATTTATGCATCACCAAACCGATGGTAATATCAACTTCTACATTTAAAAGAACGAGATGTTTTTTTGAATTAAGCGCTTCCAAAGAAATGTTTGCTCCGACCTCTGGAACTCCTGTTGCATCTACGACAACTTCCACGAAATCTGATTGAATCACTTCTCTATAATCATTCGTAACGACCATTTGATGCGGCTTCGCATGCTGCTTGTAAAAATTCGCTGCCTTCTCGGCTGCACTAAGGTGAATATCACAAACACCTGCTACAATCATGCCTGGAATTTTAGAAATTTGTGAAATGAGTCCAAAGCCCATTTGGCCTGCCCCAATAATTCCTACTTTGATTGGATCTCCACTGCGTTCTCGAGCTAACAACTGTTGATAGATTGACATCTAAATCATCCTTTCAGGTTTTCTTGCTTCTCGGGTAGATTGCTAGAAAAATAATCTGAAACTTTTAACAAATGTTATAAAAATTAACAAAAAACTGTTTCTTGTAACATTTGTTATTTTATTTATCATTTGTTATGAACTTAGTTTATATGATGTGTCAACTTTGTGTCAAGCTAAAATCGATAAAATTTTCAATCTTTTTGAGTCTAAAGACTCAAAAAAAAAACTACCTAATCATATTAGGTAGTTACTTTAATAAGGCATCTCCTGTTCGTTCATCCGTAATTAATACATGAATTAATCCACCTTCTAATGCTGCCCGGATCGCTTCAATTTTTTCTTCTCCTCCAGCGACACCAATGACAAGCGGGATTTCTTTCAGCTTTTGCGGGCTTATGCCCATTACCCGGTCGTTCCATGGGTGAGGATACACTTCCCCTTGGTGATCAATAAAGTTATAGCAAATGTCACCCGCTACATCCTTCGCTTGAAGAATATCCTCCTCACCGCTTGTCATATAAGATTTCACCATCGTTGAATGCTGAGGAACCCCGCCAATCCCGACAACCGCAATATTTGATGATTCTCCTAGTTCAATCACTTTTCTGATTGACGGCTGACGAATCAGTACATCCTTCGCTTCTTTCGTATCAAGCATGACAGGCACATGTAAAAACTCACATTTAGATTTCAGTGCCTCTGTGCACCTCGCAATAATATAGTTGGCATGGATATCAACATCTTCGTTTCCCACACCCCCGACAAGTGGAACAAATGTTACGGATGGATAGTGCTGAACTGACGTAAGCGCTTTCGCCATTTCATGCAAAGTGGTTCCTGAGGAAAAACCGATGACTTGTCCATCCTTTATTACTTTTAATAAAAACCCTGCCGCCGCAGCGCCGATTCTGCTTTTTGTTGTTTCTTGACTGAGCGTTTCCACACAGACGACTTCTCGCAGCCCATATTTCCGCTCTATTTTTCTTTCTAACGATCCATATTGTTGATTCACTTCATCATGAATAATGATTTCCACGATGCCTGCTTCACGTGCTTTAGCCAAATATTTTGATATGAGTGAACGGCTAACCCCAACAGCTTCTGCAATGTTAGATTGAGTGGCGCCTTCTTCATAATACATATGCGCAACCTTTATGAGCAGCCTTCTTTCATCATGGAATGACATAATAACCCTTCTTTCCGCTTAAGTGTTCCCTAACAAATGATATCTAAAATAACATTTGTTAAAAACAGATTAAATGAAAAAAATGACCGAGTCAATACTAGAGACGTGCTCTCTCACAAGAATGAAAAAAGCCGCACATGAAGCGCGGCTTTAAAAGATGTTTTTATTCATTTGTTTGATGGCTGCTTTTTCAAGTCTTGAGACTTGTGCTTGAGAAATCCCGATCTCTTCAGCGACTTCCATTTGCGTTTTTCCTTGGAAGAAGCGTTTGCGAAGAATCATTTTTTCTCGATCATTCAATCGGCGCATTCCCTCTTTTAAGGCCAATTCCTCTACCCATTGTGTGTCTTTGTTCCGCTCATCACTAATTTGATCCATCACATAAATCGGATCTCCTCCGTCATTATAGATCGGTTCAAACAAAGAAACAGGATCTTGGATCGCATCTAGGGCAAAGACAATTTCCTCATGAGGCACTTCCAGCACTTTAGCAATGTCTTCTGCCGTTGGCTCCTTGCTTGTCTCACTAATCAGCCTCTCGCGGACTTGAAGCGCTTTGTAGGCAATATCTCTTAGTGAACGAGACACCCGAATCGGGTTGTTATCACGCAAGTATCGACGGATTTCTCCTATGATCATAGGGACCGCATAAGTTGAAAATCTGACATTGTGGCTTAAATCAAAATTATCAATTGATTTCATTAATCCGATACAGCCTACTTGGAAGAGATCATCCACATACTCGCCTCTGTTGTTAAAACGCTGAATCACACTTAAAACCAACCGCAAATTGCCATTGACTAGCTTTTCTCTTGCTGTATCGTCACCCTCATCTTGCAGCTGTCTGAACAATTTTCTCATCTCTTCGTTTTTCAGAACAGGCAGTTTGGAGGTGTCGACTCCGCAGATTTCCACTTTATTTCTGGACACTTTTTTCCCTCCCTACAGGAGCTGTTGTACAAAGTTCAGTATCTCCTTGGGATGGAAAAATATGCACGAGTGATGACGAGAATCATGAGAAAAGAAGTTGATTCCTTTGACAGCAAAGGGACAGAGCATTTTAAAAATTTTTTTAGACCATTTTGTTAAATTCTTTTTGTAATCGTTTAATAATTCTTTTTTCAAGCCTTGAAATATACGACTGGGAAATGCCTAGCATGTCAGCGACATCTTTTTGGGTTTTTTCCTCACCGCCAACCAAACCGAACCTGAGCTCCATGATCTGTTTTTCACGGTCATTTAATTGCTCGAGCGCTTTTTTCAAAAGTTTTTTATCTACATTTGCTTCAATATCCCGTGTGATAATATCATCATCTGTTCCAAGTACGTCTGATAAAAGCAGTTCATTTCCGTCCCAATCAATGTTGAGCGGTTCATCAAACGATACTTCTGAACGAATTTTATTATTTCGGCGCAAATACATCAAAATCTCGTTTTCAATACATCTCGAAGCATATGTCGCAAGCTTGATCTTTTTTTCTGGGTTAAATGTATTGACTGCTTTAATCAGGCCAATGGTTCCAATACTAATTAAATCCTCAATATTAATCCCTGTGTTTTCAAATTTCCTTGCGATATAGACCACCAACCGCAAATTTCTTTCGATCAGGATAGCCCTTGCTGTTTGATCACCTTTTGGTAATTTGACAAGCAGTTCCTGCTCTTCATCCTTTGATAATGGAGGCGGCAGCGCCTCACTACCACCAATATAATAAATCTCATCACTCTTTAGACCTAGCTTCATGAGGAGTTTATACCAGTAGTAAGTGAGTTTAAATTTTAATTTTTTCATCTTCTTCTCCCTTCTAAATGTCAAGTTGACCTCGTAAGATAAAAGACATCACCAAAACTTAAGACACCCCTTGGATGATTTTTCCGTCTAACATATCTGGATGAATGATGGATTGAAATTCCTGATCTGCTGATAAACCGCTCAGACTCATGCCTACAAAACACTTGGCTGGCTGGATCATATGCGTTTTTGAATAAATGATGACCGTATCTGGTTTTAAGCATAGTAGAAACCCGTGATCATGACCGACCGCTCGATATGGAACAAGTCGTAAACGATCAAGAAGCGGAAATCGATCACCGAGCTGTTGCATCACTTCAACAGGATGAGACTGCTTCATAAGCTCTATAAATGGCTCTCCGCAAATGGACATGAGCTCATCTGCCTGAACGATCATCACAGGTGTTTTCGTCATAGGATCATACAGCTGATTGCCAGAATCGACGAGTCCCTTTAAGCGGATGGTCTCTCCTTGAATGTGTATCTCCACAAGTACTTGTTCATCAAACTGTCTTTTTTTCGCACCGACCTCTCCTAATCTTTTCTTTGAAAACAGCCAAATTGCAGGAAAGCCGGTTAAAACGAAAAGCCAGCTAATGGGATCACCAAAGCCGTCATTTTGTGAAATCAGCAGCCCGTCTTGAATAACAGTATTGGTTTGTAAAAACGAATGAACCCCGATCATGCCTCCTCCCATCAAAAATGTTACAAAGTAAAAAGCAAACAGGTTTTGAAAAAAGGAACGAAATCTTTGAAACCCAAAGGTTGCAAGCACGATCAAGACAGAAAAAAGCAGTTTGCCTAAAGGGTGTGACACAACCATTGCAAATGGTGTAAAGAGCAAGAGAACAATGCTCGATCCAATCAGAGCTCCTAACATATATCGCCTTTTTTTTACTTGTCGTTTGAGAATAAATGCAGTGAGTAAGAGAAGCAATAGATCAAAACAAAAGTTTAACAGCCAAATCACATCTAAATAAATGACCACCTTCTGCTCCTTTCATCTGAAACAAAGAATCAAAAGCAGTACTTGCACTTGTTTGTACCAGTATAAAACAGTCATGAGATGGAAGTCTGTCAATTCTTGTTGGGGATGATAGAGAACTTTTGGTGGATTGTTATTGTTTTTGTCGAGGAATGAGAGCGCAAAGCAAGAGAATGTGCTCCCGGACAAGCTTTCAAACAATGATTCGAAACGAAAAAGACACGCTCCGAGGAGTCGTGCCTTTTTTAAGGATTATTTTTCATTGATATTTAATGTGCCTGAAGCCTTTTGTCGTGTGACATTTCCATAATCATCCCGCACAATCACCTCAATGACTGCACCTTTTGCTTTAGCGGTAGAAGTAGCTGTCCAGTAGCCTTCATATGTTCCGCCGGCTACCTCGCGAAGCGGCAGCTCTGTTGTATTTTGCAGCTTTGATCTCGCGTTTGTCAGCGGCATGTGAATGACAAACGTTGCGTCTAGCTTTTCTCTGCTGTTAAATGAAATTTTAACAGACTCACCTGATGATAGATTGACATTCTCTGCTGGTGTCAGCTCAGAAATCTCAGGTGCCTCGTATTGAACATCGATATCGACTTTTTTAGTCGTTTTGTTTCCTGCCGCATCTTTCGCTGTTACTTTGATCGTATTTCTTCCGTTCTCAAGCAGGATTCTTGCAGAATATTTCCCATCTTTTACGGCTGCCTTTATTCCATTCACAGTCACTTGATCAAGGTGATCATCCGTTACCTTTCCTTCTACAGTGAGTGATTCTTTATTAGATTTTTCCCCTTTTTTCGGTGTATCTATCGTCAACACTGGAGCTGTTTGATCAATGATCACCTTTACTGATTTGGATTTTTTCGTTGCGCCTTTATCCGTAACAGTGGCAGCTGTGAATACATGCTCTCCGCTTGAAACTGTGACCTTCTCTTTGAAAACGCCTGATTGATCTGCTTTCACTTTGGCAATCTCTTCATCGTTTTGATAGATCGCTACATCAAGTCCTGGAGAGGCATTACCTTCAATCTCCAATTCATCTTTATTCGTGATCGTTCCAGCCTTTGGAGATGTTATTTCTGGCACATCAGCTTCATATTGAACAAGCGCACGAATCATATAATTTCCCTCTTCTTTTGGAGAAGGAGAAAAAGCACCGCTTGTCAGCTGCCAGCTTCTTTCAGCATTTGGTCCATCTTCATCTGTTGCAAGGCCTGGAGATTCCGTATTCTTTTTCGTTTGAATATAGACAAGATAGAAATCTCCATCCACCGTAATAGCTTGATCTTCTAAATCTACTTTTGTCCATTCACCATTACGCAGCGCATTCGCTTTGAAAGGTCCAGCAAGTTTCTCACCTGGAGCGCCGTCCTTCCCAGAAGCATCATACACTTCAACCGCAAATTCATTCCCGCCAGGGGCTGGCCACTCTGTTGTCCAGAAACGGAAAAGCCCCCCTGTAACTTGCGCTTGGTTCTTCCCCTTTTCTAATGAAAATTTCACCGCCCAGCCATTGCCAGGATCATAGAATGCCCGTGCATTTTCAGCTGTCCCGTCATCGTAGCCAATTTCGCCAGCAAAACCGATGAAAGGTTCCAGCTTGATTGATTTGTCAAACGGCTTTTCTGTCACATCTGCTGTAAACGAATATCCTTTAAACCCTTTCGCAAATACTTTGACTGTATATACACCGCTCAATGCCTCTAGAGAAAACTCGCCAGATTCATCTGTTTTCACCGGCTCAATTTTCGCATCCTCTACAAGATAAACCGTAGCATCCTTTACTTTTTCACCCGTTGTTTCATTGACAATTGTGCCAGATATCGTTCGTTTCTCAAGTGGCTGTAAGGAGAAATTCGCCTCTGCCTGATCATTTGCAGAAATATTGACTTTTTGGGTGCGTGATTCAAAGCCATATGCTTCAGCTTTCACTGTAAATTCACCTGCACCATGAGAAAGCTGATATCTCCCTGTCGCTTCATCCGTGTACGTGGATTTACCGCTTTCCAGAACACTGATTTCTGCCTTCATCGGAAGAGCTTTGATAGACGGGGCATCTAAACTTTTTTCCTTTTTCATCTGGACATGCTTTTCTTTTAGTTTAGCAGGCTTTGCACTTTTCGGATCGACGGGTTTCTTCTGCTCCTGTGCAGGCTTTTCTTTTTTGATGACGCCAAGTTGTTTCTTTGCTTTTTGAGGTAAGGCTTGATCAGTTATTTTCACATCATCTAAATAAAAACCGTCTTTTGTCACACTGCCATCCGTTCTTAGCTGAAAAATAACTCTCACGTTTTGACCTTTGTAGGCAGATAAATCAACTTCGCCTTTTGTCCATGCACTTGTTTTGCCTGTGTAGGCTGCCACTTGAACAGCCTCTTCTCCCTCAGGCTGCACATGAATATGCACATAGTCATAATTTGCTTCAAGGTCATGCCAGTATTGATATTGTAAAAAGGAGGGGCCTGACTCAGGTACAGCAATCATCGGCATAGATAAATGAGCATCTGTTTGATTTTCATAAGGACCGTCTAGATTTGTGGCGTACACATGATCTCCAGTAAAGGCTTGTTTCGGACCTGTGGTCGGCTTCCCCCACTGCCAAGGATCTTTTGTTCCACCACTGAACCATCCACTTGGCCAAGCTTCAAAATCTTGCGAGTAGCCAGTCGTGATGGATGTTTTAATCGGAAGCGTATACGGTTCTGATGCGGCTTCATTTTCTCCAAAATCTTTCACAATCCATTGGTACGTAACGTTTTCTCCCTCAAGTTCTGGGAGCTGGACAACAAAAGTCCCTTTTAAATGATTTCCATCCGTACGTTTTGCTTGCAGCGTCTCACTTTTCCCTTGATCCACTTGATAGGTCAAGGAGACATGTGTCACAGCTACTTCATCTTCTGCTGTGATGCTTAGAGGTGTTGGTGTAGAGGCAAATATTTCATTCGGTCCTTTATGAGAAAAAACGGGTGGTTCTGTATCTTCTCCCTCTTTTGTCACCTGTCCTTCAATCGTACCAATTCCATCTGTTAATGCTGTAATCGCTTCTTTTGCATCAACTAATCCTGCCCCATATCCATTGTTAGGAGATTCCGGAAATTGCTGATCTGTCAGCGGCTTTGCAGTATCAATGAGAATGTCTTCGATCTCTTCAACAGACAGATCCGATTGTACTTGGCGCAGAAGAGCCACAACAGCTGAAACATGCGGACCTGCCATCGAGGTTCCATTCCAGCCATCTTCATACCCTTTCCCAGGAATAGAAGAGCGAATGTTTACCCCTGGGGCCGCAATATCTGGTTTCATGACGCCATATGGAGAGGGACCTTGCAAAGAGAAAGAACCCAATTTGTTGTTTTGATCTGTTGCACCCGTCGCAAAGGCTTCCTGATAATTCGCAGGATTTGCAATAGATCCCTCACCACCAGGGTTAAATAAATCCTTATTACCAGCTGAAAACTCCGGGAAGATGTCCGCAGCTCTCCAAGCATTGACCACATCTTTATACCAATCATCAAGACCAGGGCCACCGCCCCAAGAATTATTGACCACATCTGGCGCCTTTTCTGGATGAGGGTTTCCGTTTCCATCTTTTGGAGCTAAAATCCATTCACCTGCGTCAAGCAGATCAGCATCTGATCCACCATCTTCTGAAAAAGCTTTTACCGCGATCCATTTTGCACCTGGTGCGACCCCAATTTGATTCTCTCCATTTGGCTCAGAGCCAACCATCGTTCCCGTTACATGTGTCCCATGCTCTAAATCATCGTATGGCGCTTCAGAACCTGTCGTTGCATCGTACCAATTGAATTCATGAGAAGGTTCATTCGGACGTGCAGGATCAAATCCGCGGTATTTTTCTTTTAATGCAGGATGATCCCATTCCACACCTGTATCAATACTTGCCACAACGGTACCTGTACCGTCATAGCCTAATGCCCATGCTTCTGGGGCATGAACTTGAGAAATATTCCACTCGATTCCATCTGCTGCTTTGATTTGTTTGTTCTTCTTTGAAGTCTTCAAATCAACAGGACGATGGATTTGACGAATTTCATTTGGTAGCACTTGATCTACTTCTGGGAAGGAAGCCACCTTTTCCATCACTTCTTTCGTTCCCGTCACAGCGAGACCATTCACAATATAGTACGAATGAATATCCTTCACTTGCTTTTTCTTTTGTGCCTTTTGTAAATACGCAAGCAGCGCTTCCTGCGTTTCTTCAGATGTTGCTCTTAGTTCTGATACGACAGCTGATCTTTTTGTGTACTGCGTTTTAGCAGCTGTTAACTTCTGTTTTTTGGCTTTTGACACAGCATCCTTCGCCACTTTTTTGACATTTGTTTGTTCCTTCATTTTAACTAAAAAGGTCACCTTGTCTTCTTGTTGAAACTGTTTCATTAATCTAGATGAGATCTTTGCTTTTACTTTCTTGGAGGAAACAGCTTCCTCTTGAAATGAGGTAGAAGTCGATTTTGCTTGAACCATCCCAAAGCTTGTCATCGTTAAAGTACCAATCACCAAAAGACTCATCAAACGATAGCCGGCGGTTTTGCGAAACTTCACTTTCAATCAAATCCCTCCTCCTCAAATGGTGAAACAGAGTGTAGGTCTCACTCCTCCCTTTCTTTTGTTCATGACAAGATTCATGGTGTTCTATTTAATGTAGTCAAATAAAGTTCATCATTTTGTCGCTTTTTGTAATAGGATTTAAAAATGATCCTTTTTACTTAATAACCATGAGCCAAAATGCATGTGTTGAATGAAGTGATCCAGAAACATTTAATACTTTTTGATCAGAGGAGATGCGGGTTTCTTTTTATGGTAAACATCAAAAAATCCCCTTCCAATGGAAGGGGATGAGTGATACTCGCTTAGCGTTTATTACGGTTGCGCAAGAACGTTGGGATATCCAGCGTATCATCACTTGATTGTGTATTTTGTCTCGGTTGAGATGATGGCTGCTGATGTTCCTCACGTTTTACTTCACGCTTTTGAGGAATAGATTGATTTTGCTTTAATCCTTGTCCTAATGGATTTCTTTGTGGTTTTGTCACTTCTGGCTCTTGCTCAATAAATCCAGTAGCGATGACGGTTACCACAATTTCATCCTTCAAGTTATCATTAATGACAGACCCGAAAATCATGTTTACATCTTCGTCAGATGCAGAAGCAACAATGTCCGCTGCTTCTTGTACCTCATAAAGACTTAGGTTCGTACCACCAGTAATATTCATGATGACACCTTGTGCACCGTCAATCGCAGTTTCTAGAAGTGGTGAAGAAATAGCTTTCTTCGCAGCTTCAGCAGCACGATTTTCACCTGTTGCGACACCAATACCCATAAGAGCAGAACCTTTATTGGACATGATCGTTTTCACGTCAGCAAAGTCAAGGTTAATTAAACCTGGTGTGGCAATAAGATCTGAGATCCCTTGAACACCTTGTCGTAGCACGTTATCTGCTGCACGGAATGCTTCAAGCATTGGCGTGTTTTTATCAACAATTTCAAGCAAGCGGTCGTTTGGAATGACGATTAATGTATCAACTGCTTCTTTCATAGAAGCAATTCCTTCGACGGCTTGAAGCTGACGCTTTCTTCCTTCAAATGTGAAAGGACGAGTCACGACTCCAACTGTCAATGCACCAGAATCTTTTGCGATTTTTGCAATGACAGGTGCAGCACCCGTACCAGTTCCACCGCCCATACCAGCAGTAACAAAGACCATATCTGCGCCTTTTAATACTTCTTCAATCTGTTCTTTGCTTTCCTCAGCAGCTTTTTTACCGACTTCAGGATTCGCACCTGCTCCAAGCCCTCTTGTCAGCTTAGCACCGATTTGCATTTTCGTTTCTGCTTTTGATAGATTTAATGCCTGTGCATCTGTATTGACTGCAATGAAATCGACACCTTGTACGTCATTTTCGATCATTCGGTTGACAGCGTTATTTCCGCCTCCACCTACTCCGATTACTTTAATTGATGCTAGGCCGTCTATATTTGTTTCAAACTCCAACATGCTGAATCCTCCTAATCCGTCGAAAATCTAATTCTATTCCCAGAACATATTAAATAGTTTTTTCATTTTGCCCGGTTTTTTATTTGTCTCTTCTTGTGCTTTTTGTTTTACTTTCGGTCTTGGCTGCGCTTCTTTCACTTGTGATGAAGAAGAAACCGGCTCCATAGATGCGCCTACTTCATGAAACGCCTCATCCGGCATTTGGAATCCAACCTGTCTGCCCTGAATCTTTGCATTGCGATAAGCAAAATGGATCAGACCCACCCCTGTCATATACTGAGGCTCTCTCACCCCAATATAATTCGGACTTGCAATTCTAACATTGTTTTGCAAGACCGTTTGTGCAAGAGAAAGGATACCTGGTATAGCTGCCTGTCCACCTGTTAGAACGAATCCGCCAGGCAAATCCTGGACACCCATATTTCTTAATTCCTCTGCCACAAAGAGAAAGATTTCTTCCAGCCGAGCTTCGATGATATTAGCCGCTTCAAGCTGTGTATACGTCTGTTTCTGATCGGTACCGATGACAGAAACTTCAAATGTTTCCTCAGACGATGCCTCATCATAAAACGCATGTCCAAATTGTTTTTTGATTCGTTCAGCTTCTTCAGTAGAAGTTCTAAGTCCTATAGACAAATCTTTTGTAATGTTCTCTCCGCCCAAAGGGATACTGTGAGTAGAATAGAGATGCCCGTTTTCAAATACGGAAATCGTTGTAGATCCGCCGCCAATATCGACGAGAGCTACCCCTAGATTTTTTTCATCTTTCGATAATGCTGCTGAGCCCGATGCGAGCGGCTGCAAGCAAATATCCATAATTTCAATTCCAGCTCTTTCTACACATCGGAGCCAGTTATGTAGAATCGTTTTAGAACCTGTAATTAACGATCCATCCACCTCTAGCCGAACACCAAGCATTTTTTTCGGATCAGTGATCTCATCTCTTCCGTCGACGATAAATTGTCTCGGGATCACGTCTACGACGAGATGTTCTTGAGGAATAGATACTACCTGTGCAGCATCTAAGACACGTCTCACATCTTCAGCATGTATTTCTTTGTTTTCACTAGATACTGCGACCACGCCGCTCGTATTCTGAATATGAATGTGGTTTCCGTTAATTCCGACAATCGCCTTTTGTAAAGGAAAACCTACCATTCTTTCAGCCTGTTCAAATGCTTGTCTAATAGAATGAACTGTCTCATCTATATCAACAATCGATCCTTTTTTTAACCCTTCTGAAGGGACATTTCCAACACCTATAATGTTAAGCGAATCATCCGCCATTTCTCCGACGATGACTTTTATATTGGATGTACCGATGTCAAGGCTGACGTAAATTTCATTGTTGTTCATTCTATGGCACCTCCTCACATATCAATACTTTCTATTCTATTATTTGCTGAACAACAATACAATGAATGTGTTTTTACAAGTGTGTAACAAAACTTAAAAAATCAACATTTTTTATTAGGATTACTGAAAATATTCGTTACATCATATGTATATCCTTTTTTATGACTCACTTTTTTTCTTTTTTTCTCTAGAAATTGTCCATTTTGTTAGTAGAATTCTTCGAATAACTGCTATATTTTGAAACAATCTAACGCCGAAAGCAAACATTCCGACTAAATACAAGTCTACACCAAGATGGACGCCCAGAAAAGCTAAACTTATTGCAAGTATAATATTAAAGAAAAAGCCTGATACAAACACTAGTTCATCGTATGCCCCTTGCAGATGTGCCCTGATTCCACCAATCAATGTATCAAGCGCAGCAAGTACAGCGAGGGAAAGATAATTAGAATACTCATTCGGTATCGTAAAATTTGTTAAGAAACCGATCGCAACTCCTATGATTAAGCCAAGTACAGGAAGCCACATTAAGATTTTCCCTCCTTTACATCGTCAAGAGGCTTCAACTCGTTTAACTGAATTGCACCGTCATATGCTTTTAATTGAATTTGTTGCTTCGGCTGGCTAATACTCAAGCCGAAATTTTCCTGAGCAAACAAATCACCAATATCTGATACATTTAAACGGCTGTATAATTTGTCGGCCTGGTCGCTGATCATCTTGATAGTCACTTCATCACCATCTAAGCTGTAGCCATCCATTTTCGTCGTGCCATTAATATCTCGAATCACACTTGTATTAATCACACGGTGATCATTAATGGAAATATGTTTTGCCCCATACATATTGGCTTCGTTGATTAACTTTTTCAGAAGATCAGGCGGGATATTTTTCACTTCTTCTCCGGTCAGATCCTTGGAGAAGAGTTGAGAGATGTCAACTTCAATTCCCTCCCCTGTCACTTCTGTAAAACCAGCCTTTTCTTTTAAATCTTTTAATGTTTTTGTTAGTTGAGCTTCTTTAGACTGATCTCCTTGATGACCATACTTTTTCAGCATTTCATCGTATTTATCAATTTCTTTCAGTAAATCCAATTCTTTACTTTTAGATGCAGATAAATCCTCTCTTAGCTCCCACACATCGCGAGTATCACGAACTTTGGGCTTTTGCAATGAATTAAATTGGATGGAGACCATGATGCCGAATATCACCATTAAGGCTGTCAAACTAAGTAAAGGCTTCTTTTTCCTCAACACCACTCACCTTTTCACTTTTAATCTTTGTGTTTTAAAAGAGGATTCATACGAATATCTTTTTTTTCAATCGTCATCGAAATGTGATCACTTGTCAGCTGATCGACCACTCCTCCTGCAATATTTAATGCAGGTATTAACACAGCCGGATCACCGATAGCAGAAATAACAAATGGCGCTGGATGCTGAACACCGTCAACTGTGACAACTGGTCCGTTACAATGTATGTATGATTGGTGTGTAATTCTCTGTCCATTAATAGATACGGCAGAGGCCCCTGATATAAATAGTTCGTTTATCACATGAAAAATGTGGCTCTCATGAACAATGTAATTATTGACATTTTGTCCACTCGGGATATAAGATGCATCTTCAAGGGATACTTTTACCCCTTTTCCTTTTACACCGATCTCTCCTGTAAACATCCTGTATTTCTCAACATCTTCCAATACATTAAAATACTGCTCTTTTTCATTTTTCAAATTGGACTCAGTGGCTTGAACTTGTGATTGAAGACTATATAATTCTTTTTCAAGTTTCTGATTCGCCTTTTCTTGCTTTGTCAGCTGACTTTTCAAGGAGTACTCTTTTTTCCATTGCTCTGTTCGAATGACATCTGCCTGATGCTGCTTAGTATATTGGTATGAAAAAGAAATCAGAAAACCAAGAACAAGCATTACAATTGAGAATATAACTGTTTTGCCTCTCAACGTTCATCTTCCTTTTTCTTAGATTTAAACGCTTCAAAATACGTCGCGACTTCCATGTGGATTGTGCCTTTTTCAGATGGCGAAAGTTCTTTTACAATGGCAGGATAGGTTTTCATTTTATCAGCGAATGTTTTAATTGATGCAATCACGGTGTTCCCATCATTCATATAAAATTTAACAAGCCACTGGTTTGAGCTTGTCGGCACATAATATATTTCTGAGATGAGTTCCTGAATAGAGTCTGGCAGCTGATTTAAAGATCTAACAGTTTGCTTCAGCTTCTCTTTATTGTCCCAATCAACAAAAATAGGTCCTGCATGACTTGGTGTGACTTCTTCTGGTAATGCTGTCCCATTTTCAAGAAGCTCATAGTATAGATTTCCCTTTTGAAGATACGCAATATTGGCATATTCTTTGACAGCAATACTAACCTTATTTGGAAAATGTTTTTTGATACTGACACTTTTAATCAGTTTGTTTTGCTTAATATGATCTGCTGTTAAATCTCTATTTAAATTCCAAAACTCTGTTTCGCCTTCTTTAATTTGCGAAAGTTTCACAAGCTGTTTTGCAGGAACATGCTCGTTACCCGTAATGGTTAAAGAAGAGATTTTACTGATTGGTGTCTGCAAATAAATAATGATTAAAACCATGATAAAAAACAGTAGAATAAAAGAGATCAGTCTCCGATTCGCTTTCTGCTTCCTTTGTTCTTTAATTTTAGGAATCCGCTCTTCTATATTGACGATCTTTTCATTTTCATGATCAGGCCGCATATATATTCTTCACCTCATTCAAAGCTGCTTGTCCACACCTTTGGATCATCATTTGATGAGAAAACAAACGGCATTCTTTCATGCCGTTTGTTTTCCCGTGATGCCATCATTCATAAAAACTAGCTTTTAATTTGCTTCACCGATAATTTCTACTTCTGTATGCATATCTACATTGTAGTCTTCTTTAATTTTATTTTGGATGTACTGAATTAAGTCCAGCACGTCTTGAGCAGTAGCGCCACCAGCGTTCACAATAAAGTTGCCATGCATATCAGAGATTCTTGCTCCGCCAATTTGGTACCCTTTTAAATTCGCTTTTTCTACAAGCTGTCCTGCATATTCAGGCAGCGGATTTCGAAAAATACTTCCGGCACATGGTCGATTATAAGGCTGTGTTTCCTTACGATAGTCTTTATTTTGCTGCATTTTCTTTGTAATTTTCTCTCGATCATCCTGTTTGAGCTTAAACACGGCCTCGAGAACAATACCTGGTCGTTCCTTTTGAAGGACAGACGTTCTGTAGCTAAAGTTCATCTGCTCATTTGTTAGCCACTCGATGCTTCCATCTTCAAATAAGATTCTCGCTTTCACAAGAATCTTACTGATATCAGACCCGTGTGCACCTGCGTTCATATAAACAGCGCCGCCAATAGACCCTGGAATACCAGCTGCAAATTCCAGTCCCGAAAGACCCTGCTTACTTAGAGACGTTGCAAGCCTTACAACAGAATAGCCGCCGCCAACTGTAATTTCTTCATCATTTACAGTTAAGTGATCAAGTCCTGCGCCTAACTTCAGGACGACACCACGTATTCCTTTATCAAGTACGAGTAAATTAGATCCTCTCCCAATAACCGTCCAGTCCGCCTGGTGTTTCTTTACTTGATCCATGATCGTTTTAACTGCATCAATATCTTTAGGAACGATCAATAGATCTGCCGGCCCGCCTATTTTCATTGTCGTATGATTTGCAAGCGGCTCATTTACAAGCACTTTACCGACTTGCGCTTCTAATAATTCATTCTTCAAGTTCTCCATATTACCCTCCGCCTTACCTAATATCATTCCATCATGTAGTCGTAATTTCTTTTAATACATTATATAAACGTCCAGCCGCATCTGGTACTCCGAGTTCTTTTGTTAAACGGCTCATTTCGTTTAATTTTTCTTCATGACCAGCAATTTCATCAATGGCATGAAGGAGGCTCTCTCCAGAAAGCTCTGATTCTCTTAAAACGATTGCAGCGTCATGCTTTTCTAGTGATCTTGCATTGATTTCCTGGTGATTTGCCGTCACGTATGGACTTGGAATAAAAATAGTTGGAATTCCAAGGGCTGTCACTTCAGCAATCGTTGTGGCTCCCGCTCTTGCAACAATCACATCAATCGATTTCAAGTACTCCGGCATTTGATGCAAGAAAGGCTTTGTGATCATATTAGGTGCTGAACCTTTTTCCTTTAATTCGTCCAGCACTTTTTCATAATGAACCTCACCTGTGATATATAAAAGCTGATAGTTTTTATCCTTTAATTCATCTTGCATGTCAATGACTGCTCTATTAATCGGAGCAGCACCCCGGCTCCCGCCAAAAATAAGAACCGTTTTTTTCTTTTCATCCAGCCCAAACTCTTTCAGAGATTTCCCCTCTTTTATAGAGACGACTTCAGAGGCTCTAGGGTTTCCCGTAAATACAACCTTTTCAGAAGGAAAATGTGCCTTTGCTTCTTCAAAGCAGATCGCTACCTTATCAACATATCTTGCTAGAAACTTATTTGTGATACCAGGCAGGCTGTTCTGTTCGTGAATAATGGTCGGGATTTTCAGCTTAGAAGCCGCATAAACAACAGGGCCGCACACATAACCACCTGTTCCAATGACCGCATCTGGCTTAAATTCCTTTAAGTAAGATTTGCTTTTTTGAACGCCTTTTAGAAATCTCATCACCGTTTTTACATTATCAAAGGAAAGCTTTCTTTTAAAACCTGAAATTTCTATGGACTTAAAAGGGATATTTTCTCTTTCTACAATTTTCTTTTCAAGTCCATTTTCAGTACCAATATATAAAAATTCTACATCAGGATGCAGTCTTTTCACTTCTTTAATAAAAGCTAAGGCCGGATAAATATGTCCGCCTGTTCCGCCTCCACTGATTACTATACGCATTATACCATTTCCCCTCGATTTTTTTCTGCTCTGAACAAAGTATAAACCCTGTTTTAAACAACAGGGCTCCGTTAAAACCTGTAAAGAAGAGTCGAAAAACATGTTTCCAATACAAAATCTGTCATTTTTACTCTTCAAATCATTTTTTTGTACTTTTGCAAAATAAATGCCACCATGGTTTCATGAACTAACAGCACATTAATATCTAGCGTACCTGCTTACATTCAAAAGTACGCCAATTGCCATCAGCATTAATGTCAGTGATGATCCGCCATAACTTATGAATGGGAGCGTGATACCTGTCACTGGGATAAGTCCAGTCACAACTGCGATATTAATCATCACTTGAATGGCAACCATTGAAATAATACCAACCGCTAAGAAACTTCCGTATAGGTCTGGGGCTCCAAGTGCTATTCGTATGCCTCTCCATAATAGAACACTAAAGAGCAGCAAAATGAGTGATCCTCCTATAAAACCGAGCTCTTCAGACAATATCGCAAAGATGAAGTCCGTTTGAGGCTCAGGTAAATAAAAGAATTTTTGTCTACTTTGACCGAGACCCATTCCGAACAGACCGCCTGGACCAACAGCGTATAAGGATTGAATAATTTGAAACCCACTGCCTAGTGGATCTTCCCAAGGATTTAAGTACGATGTAATTCGTTTTATACGGTAGGGCGCTGACAAGACAAGTGCAGCAAATCCGCTGAGCCCTAAAAGACCGAGAAATATAAAGTGAGCAATTCTCGCACCTGAAACAAATATCATAATAATACAGGTTCCCACCATTACAGTCCCTGTTCCTAAATCAGGTTGCAGCATTATGATGGCAAATGCAGAAAACACAATGCCTAATGCTGGTGCGAAACCTTTACGAAAGGATGTGATATTTTTTTGTTTTTCAGATAAGAATTTTGCAAGAAACGCAATCATCGCAAGCTTCATAAATTCAGAGGGCTGAATACTGAACGCACCGACACCGATCCAGCTTCTTGATCCATTTCTCTCCATACCGATACCAGGAATAAGTACAAGCAGCAAAAGGAGAAAACAAACAGCAATCAATATCTTTGACCAAGTCCGCCACGTCCAATAATCGACTCGCATAATGAAAAACATCGCGATAACTCCGATTCCGGCAAACAAAAGCTGTCTTTTTGCAAAATAAAACGAATCATCAAATTTATACGATGCCCACACAGCACTAGCGCTGTACACCATAATTAAACCAATCGTCAATAAAAGTAACGTAATGACAACAAGCAAAAAATCCGGAGAAGTTTTCTTATTCGTCAAGAGACCGACACCCCAAGCATAATTTCATTTGGGCTGTCAGTCATATGAGAGACAAGCCCTTATTTAAGCATATGCACGGCGTTTACAAACATGTCTCCACGTTCTTCAAATGTTTTATGCTGATCCCAGCTTGCACAAGCCGGAGATAATAAAATCACGTCTTCTTCTTTAGAAATGTTAAACGCCGCAGGTACTGCTTGTTCAACATTATCGACATGTTTTACATGATGTATTCCCAGTTCTTCACCAAGCTTCACAAACTTAGGTGCCGTCTCACCAAATGTAATAATTCCTTTTACATTTTTCATGAAAGGTTTCAATTCATCAAATTCATTGCCGCGATCAAGTCCGCCGGCTAATAAAATAGTCGGCTGCTCAAAAGCTGACAATGCTTTACTTGTTGCCAGTATATTGGTGGCTTTACTATCGTTATAGAATTTTCTGCTTTGAATTGTATCTACAAACTGCAGACGGTGCTTCACTCCACTAAATGTCGTGAGAACGTGTGCGATTGCTTCATTTGAACAGCCTGCATTTTTCACGACACAAATAGCTGCCAAAATGTTTTCTTGGTTATGCTCACCAGGAAGAACAACATCCTTTAAATCAATGATGTGTTCATTCATGTAGTAGATCGCACCATTTTTAATATACGCACCATGTTCTACTCGCTCTTTCACGGAGAAAAACACTTTTTTTGCTTTTGAAGCTTCAGCCAGTTTTACGACTGATGGATCATCAAGGTTAATGACTGCTATATCATCTTCCAGTTGATGTGCGTAAACTTTCTGCTTTGCTTTTTCATATTCATCACGAGTGTGGTGATAGTCTAAATGTGCATCAAAAATATTTAATATTAAGCTGATTTTAGGTCTGAAGTCAACTGTTCCCATTAACTGAAAAGAAGAGAGCTCAGTTACGATCCACTCATCGCCAGCTGCATTTGCAGCGACTTCGCTGGCAACTGTTCCAATATTACCTGCCACTAAAGTTTTTTGACTGTCTTGTTTCAGCATGTCATAAATCAAAGTCGTGGTCGTGGTTTTTCCGTTTGATCCAGTAATCCCAATAAATGGAGCTGAGGTTAAATGATAAGCTAATTCTATTTCCGTCCAAACTGGAATTTGGCGGCGAAGCGCTTCTTGAACCATCACATTTTCATATGGAATTCCCGGATTTTTAATTAAAATTGTAATTTCTTTATCATCGAATATACGAAGAGGATGGCTTCCACAAATGACATCTATCCCCTTTTCAGAAAGAAGCTGAGCAGGTTCATTTTCTTCAAACGGTTTTTGGTCATTTACTGTAACATTTACTCCATGCTCATGAAGAATTGAAGCTGCCGCAAATCCGCTTTTTGCAAGACCTAATACTAGTACATGTTCGTTTTTTAACATTTGCATCTTATTCAATTATAACCACACCTCGATGTAAATTCCTAAAACAGCAAGTAATAAACCAGCTGTCCAGAAGGTGACAACTACTCTCCACTCAGACCAGCCTACTAACTCATAGTGGTGGTGAAGCGGACTCATCTTAAAGATTCTTTTTCCAGTTGTTTTAAAGGAGATCACTTGAAGAATAACAGATAACGTTTCGACAACAAATACTCCTCCAATAATGACTAGTAAAATTTCAAGCTTTGTTAAAATGGCAATCGCTACAATCGCTCCGCCTAAAGCAAGCGAACCTGTATCACCCATAAATACTTTTGCAGGATGCGCGTTAAACACAAGAAACCCTAGGACGGCTCCAGCAACAGCTACTGAAAAGATCGCTACATCGTACTGTGATTGATTCCAAGCCAGTATAGCAAAGGCCCCAAAAGCAATAGCTGCGGTTCCAGATAATAGACCATCCAGTCCATCCGTTAAATTCACGGCATTAGAACCTCCGACAAGCATGAAAACGACAAGGATAAAGTAAGCCCATCCTAAATCAAAGCTGACATCTGTTCCTGGAATGCGAATCGTCGTTGCAAACTGATAATAATGGAAGACTGCATAAAAAATCACCGCGATCACAATTTGACCGATTAATTTCTGCTTCGATGTTAAACCGAGGTTTCGTTTCATCGCTACTTTAATATAATCATCTAAAAATCCTAATAGACCGTAGCCAAGCGTGACAAATAACAATAAAAACATTTCTGGACTAATCTCAGAGAATTTGTTGATCATCACAATCGTCGTAATTGTGATAGAAAAGATAATCATAATTCCGCCCATTGTCGGAGTACCTGATTTCTTTTGGTGAGACTGTGGTCCTTCTTCTCTAATACTTTGACCAAATTTAAGTCTTCTTAAAAACGGAATAAAAATCGGGGATAAAAGAACACTGATTAAAAATCCCATTATGATTGTAAACAATATCACCTGTTCAAGCATCGTTCTTTACTCCTTCCGAATTTCCAAAGCCGTTTTCCATCAGAAAATTGCATTCATTATTAAGGTATTCATTCGCGTTCTTCGTATGTTGTTTTTGTACAAAATGCTTCATTTCATTACACTCTTTTCATCATTTTAAGATTTGTTTAGATCTAAAATAGCGTCTATAGCAACCTTTGCATCATCAAAATCGTAAACTTGATCGCCAACGATTTGATATGTCTCATGACCTTTACCCGCTATTAAGACTGTATCGCCTTTTTTCGCATTGGCAATCGCAAAAAAGATGGCTTGTTTACGATTTACAAAGCTATGATAATATGCGTCTGGCACCCCATTTTCCATGTCCTTTAAAATAGCTGAAGGATCTTCGCTTCTTGGGTTGTCTGATGTAAATACAGGCTCATCTGCATACTTCACAGCGATTTGGGCCATTTGAGGACGCTTTGTTTTATCACGGTCGCCGCCGCAGCCTATCACACAGAAAATTTTGCCCTCTGTTAATTCTCTACAAGTTGTAAGGACATTTTCTAAGCTGTCAGGTGTATGGGCGTAATCGACGATAACAGGGAATTCTTGATCACAGTTCACAAGTTCAAATCGGCCTTTGACTCCCTCCAGCTCTTCAATAGCACTTACAATCGTTTCAAATGTTAAGCCAGATACAATCCCTACTGATACAGCTGCCAGAATGTTGTACACATTAAACTTTCCGATGAGGGCAACTGTCACATTTTTTGTGCCAATTGGAGTGATTAAATCAAATTGAGTTCCCTTCGGTTTGATTTGAATATTCTTTGCCATGACATCTGCTTCTTGTTCTAAGCCATATGTCATAACTTCAGCAGCTGTAACTTTTTCATAATAACTCGAAGCGTCATCATCTGCATTTAAAATCGCATGCTTCGGCTTATCGTGATGAAAGGCACTGCCAAGCTGTGAGAACAGCAAGCTTTTCGCATGTTTATATTCTTCCATTGTGTTGTGGTAGTCTAGGTGGTCCTGCGAAAGGTTTGTGAATACGGCAATATCATAATCACATCCATGAACCCTGCCAAGATGCAGTGCATGTGATGATACTTCCATAATGGCTGTGTCTACATCTTGATCAAGCATCTGTTTAAAGGTTTTTTGAAGTGTGACACTTTCAGGTGTGGTGTTTTTCACATCGAGAATGTCATCATTCACCTTCATATACATTGTACCAATTAAGCCTGTTTTCTTTTCAGCTTTTCTCATCATTTGTTCAATCATGTGTGTTGTGGAAGTTTTTCCGTTTGTTCCTGTGATCCCGATGAGATTCAGCTTATGAGTTGGCTGCTCGTAAAACGCATCAGCTATTCTTGCAAGAGCTCTTTGAGAGTGTTTCACAATAACGACTGGTACATCTGTTATGTTAAGTGGGTGTTCTGCTACAATCGCTGCAGCCCCGCTTTTCACAGCTTTTTCAGCATAATCGTGCCCATCTACTGTATAGCCTTTTATACAGACAAAAAGGCTTCCCTTTTTCACCTCTCTTGAATCCATTTCAATGGAAGTGATATCAGGATTTTCGTTTATTAATTCGTTGTTTTCACTTTTAAAGTATGTAAGGAGTTCTTGTAATTTCATTTCATATCAAACCTCTCAAATTCGTTCACGTGCATGTCTTGTGAAAAAAACACACAGTCTATATTTTATCGTAAAAAAAAGGATACATCCAGCGTATTCCTTAAGTTTCTCTTGGAAAAAACACACTTTAGGCTCTTTTTTTCAAACAGATCATCTCTTTCAACAAAAAGAGGCAGCCGAATGAGTGCGGCTACCCTCTGTTCATTCTTTATTATTCATCGTTTAAGTATAATCTGATGGTGGAGCCTTCCTTGACCTTTGTCCCGGCAGCAGGTGATTGCTTCACCACTTTACTGCCCGTTCCAGAAGCATCGATCTTAAGGTTAATCAGGAGGGATTCAAGGTCTGAAACAGATCCCCCTACAAGATTCGGTACTTCAATGGTTTTTGTGTCCAGCCACTGGTACTTCTTTTCAATTTGTCCTTTTCTTTTTTTCACACCGATCTCAGGCAGGCTGTCCCGCATAATATGACCAACAATTGGTGCTGCAACTGTCCCACCAAATTGTATGGTGCCTTTCGGGTTATCTACAGCCACATATACAACGATACTTGGATCATCAGCAGGCGCAAATCCGATAAACGACACAATGTGGTTATTTTCCATGTACTTGCCGTCCTTTACCTTCTGTGCTGTCCCTGTTTTTCCGCCAACTCGATAACCTTCAACAAATGCATTTCGGCCAGTCCCTTGAGCGACTACACTTTCAAGCGCATATCTGATTTCTTTTGATGTTTCTGCTGAAATCACTTTCTTTTTGGCAATCGGTGATTGCTTTTTCACAACTTCTTTCGTGATTGGATCTATCCATTCTTTTGCAATGTACGGCGTGTAAAGTGTTCCGCCATTTACCGCAGCTGCTACGGCAGCCACTTGCTGTATCGGCGTAACAGATACACCTTGACCAAAGGCAGTTGTCGCCTGCTCTACAGGACCAACCCGGTCCAGCGGGAACAAAATGCCTCGCCCTTCCCCTTGAAGATCGATTCCTGTTTTTTGCCCAAACCCGAAATTTTTAATATAGGAAAATAATTTATCCTTTCCAAGACGGTCGCCTAGCTCAACAAAGCCGGGGTTACAGGAGTTTTGTACCACTTCTAAAAATGACTGTGATCCGTGTCCGCCTTTTTTCCAGCACCTCAGTCTCGCACCATCAACTGTCACAGATCCGCTGTCAAAGAAATGATCGCGTTTTAAATTGACTTTTTTCTCTTCTAGTGCTGCTGCAAGTGTAATAATTTTAAACGTCGAACCTGGCTCATATGTGCTCCATACCGGTAGATTTCGGTTAAACACTTTCGAGTCAACTGATTGATAGTCCGCTGGGTCAAAATCAGGTCTGCTCGACATCCCAAGTACTTCACCGTTCTTCGGATTCATCGCAATCGCAATCATGCCATCTGGGTTATATTTTGCCTGCGCATTGTCTAATTCCCGTTCTATAATGGTTTGTACTTTCGCATCGACAGTTAATTTCATATCAAGACCATCTTTAGGCGGTGTATAATCATCTGCTTCATCTGGCATTTTTTGCCCTTTTGCATCGGAATAGAACTTGACAGAGCCTTTTTCACCTTTTAGGTCATCGTCATAATAGGCTTCCAGTCCAAGTAACCCTTGATTATCAATTCCAGCGAAGCCAAGCACATGAGAAAGAAAACTGCCAAACGGATAGTGTCTGATGCTGTCTTCCGCAACATAAACGCCATCTAAATCTAGCTCTCTGACTTCTTTTGCTTTTTCATGAGATACTTTTCTCCCTTCTGGAGAAATTCGTTCGATTGATGTTTTTTTTGTGACGTGCTTGTACGCTTTCTCCTCAGACATATTCAGAACTGCCGCCAGTTTCTTGCTTGTTTCTGCGGGATCTTTAATTTGCCGGGGGACGACCAATATAGATGGGGCGCTTTTATTCGTTGCAAGCTCTACCCCATTTCGGTCCAAAATATCTCCCCTTTCTGGTTCGAACGGGAGGTTCCGGCTCCATGAGTCTTTTGCTAAGCTTGTCAGCTTCTCGCCCATAATAAACTGTACATATCCTAATCTAGTATCTATGATGAAAAAAATGATCACCCCAAACAGCAGCACGAAAAGCAATCGTTTTCTCACTGTTACACTTGATACTCGCACGCCCGGTTCACTCCTTACATACATATGGCTTGTTTCCATCATATGCAGGCCCGTCCTTATGTAGAACGTCTCGTCATCCCACTCGGCAAAAGAAAAAACCTAGCAAGTCGTTTGCTAGGTTTTGCAATTAATTCGGGCTTTTAAATGTCACAGTAACGACTTTATCTGAAATTTCCGCTCCACTTTTCACACTTTGTTTGACAGCATATCCTTGTCCCTTTGTTTCTATATGCACACCGGAAATGGAGGCATATTGAAGGACTTCCCTTCTCGACCAGCCTGTCATATCAGGCATCTTCATGGTTTTCCCTGCTGTTTTCAAGAAGACTTTCTGGCTTTCAGAGAATTCAGAGCCTGCACTTGGCCACTGTCGTTTAATGGAGAGGCCGTCGCCGATGACAATAGGCGTTAAGTTTTTATTTTTGGCTTCTGTTTCCGCCTGCTTCACTTCTAAATCTAGGAATGAAGGCATTGTTTCTTGTTTCACCTTTTGTTCGCCTGATTTTTTATCGTCTGTTTTGGTTGGTGCAATATTTAAATATAGCAGACTATTTTTCATCACTGGGTTAAAGATTTGTGCAACTGGTGCAGAGCCTGTTTCTGTATCAGACAGCTGCGGCTGCTGTACAGCCACATAAACGAGCAGCTTCGGATCATCTTTTGGTGCCATTCCCATAAATGAAAAGACGTAATCATTTCTTCCCTGGAGGTAACCGCCGGCACCGCCAATTTGTCCTGTTCCTGTTTTTCCAGCAACGTCAAAGCCTTTGATTTGGTAAGGCTGACCTGTTCCAATCTTCGAAGAAACAACCTCACCTAAAATGTTACGGACTTGCTTTGCTGTATCAGAGGAAATGGGTTTTCCAGCTACTGTTGGTTCGTGCTGTAAAATCGTTTTGTTTGTGTTTGGGTCTGTAATATGATCAATGACATATGGCTTCATCATCGTTCCGCCGTTCGCTATCGCTGTCGCTGCTTGGATTTGTTGAATCGGTGTAATAGCAGACGCTTGACCATAAGCTGTCGATGCTTTGTCATATTCGTATCTGAAATTGATTTTACTAGACGCTTCATTCGGCAAGTCAATGCCTGTTTTGTCATAGAAATGGAATTTTTGTAAATATTGTTCGTATCGCGTGAAGCCTAGTTTTTCTTTTGCCAGCTTTGCAAAAGCTACGTTTGACGAACGGAGAACCCCTTGATGAAAGTCAATTTTTCCCCAGCCATTTCCGTTGTTGTGATCTCTTACAAGGCCGCCTCCTACTTTATAAGTACCGGATTGATATTTATCATTGCCTTGGTAGACCCCTTCTTGAATTGCCGCAGCAAGTGTAAAGATTTTCATCGTTGAACCTGGCTCAAACGCATATGAAATGACATCATTGTTATAATTCGTAATGTCTAATTCATTTAAATTAAAGCTTGGCCGCTGTCCCATTGCGAGCACCTTTCCCGTTTTTGGGTCAACGACTGTGGCAATGATTTTCTTCGGTTTATATTTTTTGGCAACCTGCGTCATACTTTCTTCAAGGAACGCTTGAATTTTTTGATCGATAGTCAGCGTGACGTTTTTTCCATCCTTCGGTGCGACAATGTCTTCTTTACTATTTGGAAGTGCCCATCCGCTTCTGTCACTGTTATATGTCACATAGCCGTCTTTTTCTTTTAAATATTTGTTCAGCGCCTTCTCAAGTCCCATCGCGCCTGACATGTCCTTCGTCGCCTCATCTAATCTTGCATAACCGATCAGATTCGAAGCAAACATGCCGTTTGGATAATATCGCTTCGTGTCTTTTTCAAATGCGATCCCTGGGAGCTTTAGCTTTTCAATTTTTTCCTTTGTTGAAAAACTGATATCTTTCCCAGCTTTACCAAACTCAACTTGGAACGCATCTTTTGTATTCAGACGCTTTAATATTTCGCTTTCGCTCATATCAATGACTTTTGACAGCTCTTTTGCTGTTTTTTCTTTGTCGACGACATGCATTGGGTGCTTTGGATCGACCGTCATTTTCTTGCTCATGACTGCAATGAGCTTATAGACAGAAGTATCCTCTGCAATCACATTCCCATTTCGGTCTAAAATAGACCCTCTTTTCGCTTCAAGTGTTTTCTTAGATTGATATTGTTCATTTGCCTTTGCGGCTAATACTTGACCATCGACTGTTCCTGTAATCTGAATATAGATAAAACGTGCAAGGATGATAAAGAAAAACAGGGCGAAGCAAATACTCGCAATTGCCGCGCCTCTGTTCATCATTTTATTCTTTTTCGGCATCGCCATCTTAATCGACCTTCTTAACATCTTTCGATATGCTTAAGCCTGCTTTTTTCGCAGCTTCGATGATTCTCTCTGGTTCACTCAGTAAGTCTTTTTCCTTTTGAAGCTCAGTGATCTTCTTCGATTCTAAAGATACTTGCTGTTCTAATTTCTGCACCTCAATATTGGCGTGATAGACAGCAAAGGCTTTAGAAATGATGAGAATGGAGCTGCACATAAGAGCCATGACAAACATGACAAGTAAGATTTTTTCACCAAGTGTGATAGAACCTCGTCTTTTGATAACCACCGATTGGCCTTGCTGCTCTGTTTGATATTGCTTTACTTCTCTTTGGTAAGCCAAATTACTCATAAGAAACCTCCTTTTTATCATCATCTATGGTGTCGTTTTACTTTTTTTCTGCAATTCGGAGCTTCGCTGAACGGGCACGGTTGTTATGTTCCAGCTCTTGTTCTGATGCAACGATTGGTTTTCTCGTGATCAGCTTCAGTTTCGGTTCAAGTCCTTCTGGAATCACTGGTAGTCCGTGCGGAAGTTCTGGAAGAGAAGACATTTCTTTAAATGTACTTTTACAAATCCGGTCTTCAAGTGAATGGAATGTAATGACAGAAATTCTCCCCTTCGGATTGAGTAACTCTATTGCTTGTTCTAGTGCTTCTTCAAAAACTTTCAATTCATCATTTACGGCAATTCGGATCGCTTGAAACACTCTTTTTGCTGGATGTCCGCCTGTTCGTCTTGCAGGTGCGGGAATTCCTTCTTTGATAATGTCGACAAGCTCACCTGTTGTTTCAATTGGCGCTTTTTTTCTAGCTTCTTCAATTTTGCGTGCGATTTGCTTGCTGAATTTTTCTTCCCCATATTTGTAGAAAATCCGAACTAGATCTTCAAATGGCCATTCATTCACCACTTGTTTTGCCGACAATGCGGCTGTTTGATCCATTCGCATGTCAAGAGGTGCATCATGGTGATAACTAAAGCCTCTCTCTGGTGTGTCGAGCTGAGGAGATGAAACCCCAAGGTCAAAAATCACACCGTCTACGCTTGTAATACCTTGTTCATTCAGACGTTCTTTTAAATATCGGAAGTTGCTTTTTATGAAAAGAATGTTCGCTTTAGAATCCGCGAGCTTCTCTCGTGCATGATCCAGTGCAGCATCGTCTTGGTCAAATCCAATCAATGTACCTTTTTCTGATAGTTGAGATAGTAAATATGAGCTATGACCCGCTCCGCCTAGCGTGCAGTCTACATATGTACCGTCTTCTTTGACGTTTAAACCGTCAACTGTTTCTTTTAATAATACTGTCTCATGTTGGAACATGATGTTATGGTCCCACCTTTTTCAAATAGAAATGAATGTGTAGAAAGCTTGCTGCACAAGGGATTATTATATATCAAATCCAATCATGTTTTCAGCAATTTCAGCAAAAGAATCTTCTTGCTCTTCTGTATATTGTTCCCAGATCGACTTACTCCACAACTCAATTCGATTTGAAACGCCGATGACCACACATTCTTTTTCGAGTTTTGCATATTGGAGTAGGTTTGATGCGATGTTAATGCGCCCCTGCTTGTCCAGATCGCATTCAACTGCGCCAGAGAAGAAGAACCGGGTAAACGCACGTGCATCTTTTTTCGTTAGCGGCAGTGCTTTGAGTTTCTCTTCGATTAGTTTCCACTCACTCATAGGGTAGCCAAATAAACATTGATCAAGCCCTCTCGTCAGCACAAACTGTTCTCCGAGACCGTCTCTGAATTTAGCAGGGATGATCATGCGCCCTTTTGTATCAATCGTATGTTGGTATTCACCCATGAACATGATAATCAGAGCCCCACTTTCTCACCCTTACTCTCCACTATCCACCACTTCTCTCCACAAAACTTATTTTACACTGTTTCTACATAAAAAAAAACCCTGAACTAGTCAGGGTTCATTAAAACTTTATTTCAAAGTTTGACAATTTGCTGCTTGTTTTGAAATGAAAATGGCAGATTTTTGAACGTTTTGAAGAATTCTGGACCATATTTGTTTAAAAAGTACATGATATTCCAAATTCTTTCTTGCGGGGCATCTAGTGGTTTTAAGCTATTTTCAATCCGTTCAAAATCCCGAAGGATATATCCTTCCTTCTCTTCCACACGTTGCGCCACCTTTTGATAAACAAATTGAAGCTGATCTTCGATAAATTTGGCATTTTTATCGAGCAGCTGCTCAAAGTTTGGTTCAACCTCCAGTGCTTCTTGCCTCAATACGCCATGAACATTCGCTAATTCACGTTTCGCCTGCTCAACGGCTTGAACAAAGCTGTCTGGGAGGCTTTGCTCAAAGTGAGCCTCTTTCTTTTCTTTCACTCCGCTTGTGAGCACTTCTTCTACCGACAGCTCTCTGACCGGCAGCTTCTTGTCGATGTGCCTTTCAAGAATGGTCACGTGCAGTCTTGGAAGAACAGGTGCCATCTTTAATTCAAAGTGCTCAAAAATTCCTTTCAGCTCTCCCCAATAGTTGACTTCACCGTGTCCTGCCATAAAAGCAAGTGTCGGGAGAAGGGTTTCCTGCATTAAGGGACGCGTCACCACATTGTTGCTGAACCGTTCTGGGTGCTCCTCAATTTCCTGCAAAAGCTCTTCTTTTGTCCACGTAAGCCCCACTTCTGATATAGAAAACTGGCCGTTTTCTTTTTCAATAAGGAAACGCTCCTCATCATATTCGTAAAAAAGGTTCGCCTGATTATCACCAGCTTCAATGATCGGCTGATATCCCGCTCGTTTCATGGCAGTCTGCGTTTCATTCAAACGAGCTGTAACCGCATCATTTGTCTCGACAATGTGCTTAAATAACGTACGCTCAAGTGGTTTGACGCCTAAGTCTCCTGAATTAAATAGAAGCAGTCCATCTTCTTCAAAAAGGTCGCATACAATCCATTCAAAGAAATCAGTAAATGTTTGTGATTTGCGTAAACATCGAAGCAGCTGATCAAGCAAGTCATTTGTATATGCAGATTCCTCATACGTTGAGAACACATCACGGAGCCATTTCTCTGTTTTTTCTTGATGCAGCGGTGTTCTTTTTGCAGCAGTTTTTTTGACGCTATGTAATGGCAGCTTTTGCTTAACTGGACCTTTTTCGCCAGATGTGTAGACAAAATTAATTTCATCTACGTCATGATCCTCACCTGCTACCCAAAAGACTGGAATCACAGGAACGCCAAGCGCTGATTCTTTTTCCTTTGCGAACTGAATAATGGATATGATTTTATGTATGGTATAAAGCGGTCCTGCCAGTAGGCCTGCCTGCTGCCCTCCAACCACCATGACACTCCGTTCGTCACGGATCTTTTCAATGTTCTGACGCATCGCTGCCGATTCAAACTTTGCATGGTATGCGCTCATATAATCTGCTAAAGCCTCGCGCGGGAAGCTCATTTCCATGAGATCGTCGTATCTCTTTTTCCATGTGTGCTCAGAATGTATATCATAATCAAAAAAAGCAGTCATCTCTTTTTTTTCTTCTATATAATCACGTATGAATAAATTCTGACTTCGGATGGAAAGTTCAGTCAATTGCATGTTTAGAACTTCCTTTCTTCAATAAATAGTTAGTTTCCCGAAAAAAGTATAGCATGTAAATGAGCTCACTCAAAAGATTTTGTTTGCTTTTTTTCCAATACTTCCAAGCTTCGATTGAAGAAAGTAAGATGTGGCGCCAGAATCTCTTGAGCTTGAGCCTTTTTTAAAAGATAGCCAACGATGGCTTTTCTTTCAGTTTCACGGCCTTTGACAATATCCTGAAGCATTGACGATTGATTGGCGGCCGTTTTTTTACAAATTGAAGCGACGTGTGACCAGAGCCGCTCTTTTTCAGGCAGGCCTAGAATGGACAATGCTTCTTCAAATGCACATTTCATCATGTATTCATATGCAGGATTTGCGATCAATTCCCCATTTTTCACATGCAATAAAGCCGTGAGCGGGTTAATGCAGACATTGACTAGCAGTTTTTCCTCCAGCACTTTTTTCCATTCATCCGTATAAATCATCTGAAAATGGGCCGGCGTTTCATTCAAAGCATTTCTCACAGCAGCTGCATCCTCAGGATGAAAAGCCCCCCACTTGATGACACCAATCCCTGTATGGTTCACTGCATGGTCTGATACCTTCATGGCCCCGTGCTCTACGACACCTATATATATCGAATGCGACGTGTCCCAGTTTTCTAAATCTAATAAATGGGCCATGCCATTCTGTAAAAATAAGATTCGCTGACGAGGTAATGTCGATAGCTCATCAAGTACCTCTTGCAAATGGTGATATTTCACCGTCACAATCAGCAGATCAAATACTCCCGTAATCCCTGCCCTTGCCTCGGCAGCCGACCGGAATGTCTCTCCTTTTACCGTTCGCTTAATTCCTAATGTTCGAATCTCCTCTGCCTGTTCTTTTCTTCTTGTCAATACAGTGATGTCATGATGCTGTGATAAATAACTGGCACAAAGCAGACCAATCGCACCGCCGCCAATGATTCCAATGTTCAACTGCCGCACTTCCCTTTTTCTGTTTACTTCATCATATCAACCATTTTAACAGTTTCATGCCGCGATGCAAAAAGCAGATAGCGCGCCATGATTGAATTTTTTTAATTTAAAAACTATAATAATAAGTGTAAAAACATTTTTAGGCGGATGGGATGAAAACGCCTTCAATGACATCACTGTCGACATTATGTGTGTAAGGGGGAAGATCATATGACACAAGTAAAACGACTTCTAATCAATTACAAAACTTTAGAGGAATTTAAACAATTTAAGGAATATGGTATACAAGAACTATCTATGCTTGAAGACCTTGAAAGTAATATGATTGAAAATGACAGCAACTCTCCATTTTACGGGATTTATTTTGGAGATAAGCTGGTCGCACGTATGAGCCTTTATCAAGTGGACGGCTCGACGACAACATATTTTAACCACAATCATGATTATTTAGAGCTGTGGAAGCTGGAAGTGCTTCCTGGGTATCAGCGTAAAGGGTACGGCGAGGCACTTGTTGATTTCGCCAAATCTTTCGGACTGCCAATCCGGACCAATCCACGCGTCAAATCTGCTGGTTTTTGGGATAAAATGGGCTTTGAAGCTGTAAAATATGATATGGAACGCGATAAAGGTGAAAATCCACTCATCTGGGAACCTGCTCATATTCAAAAAAATACAGGTGAATCCGCTTAATCACTGATGGCAAAACGCCCCTCCTTTCTCTGTGAGGGGCGTTTTCTTATTTAGCATATTCTTTTAAGTTGATATTCTGTTTGACTCTTTCAACAATCCCAATGAGTGCCCGGTAATCTTCTTCTGTCATTTTTAATTGCCGCTTCAAATGTTCATTTTCCTCTGTGAGCGACTTCAGTTGATGCTGCGTGTCCGCCAGTTCTTCGCGTAAATAAGCAGAGCCAGCAGGTTCTTTTTCAAGCTTCTCTAAAAACTGAATCACTTCTCGCAAAGTCAATTCAGCCTGATCTGAAGATGCCTTCTCTTCTATGGTTAGCGTATTTTGCGGTAAACCCGAGGAATGAATTCCAATCTTTTTACGCAGTTCTTTCCGCTGTTTTTTCGCCAGTTCAATGCCTGCCTGATATTGTTTTCTGACGTATGAGTTCCATCTGAATCCACATGCTGCCGCTGTTCTTGACAATGCTTTCCCGACTTCCTCAAATGCGGAAAGCTGCGTTCCTCCATCTCGAATATGCCTTAAGACGACTTCTGCTAAAAGTAAATCTTCATCTTGTGTCCATGCGTCCTGCCTTGTAATCGTCAATTGATCATCCCCCCTGAATCTGAATACCACATCATATGCGCTTACTAGAGTAGATAGACTATTTGCAGGAGAGAAACCTAAAAAATAGACAAATAAAAAAACGCAAGGGAAGATTCCCTTACGCTTTTTTATCAAGCATTAGTTGCTTTTTACGTCTTTGCCTTTGTATGTTCCGCAAGATTTGCAGACACGATGAGAAATTTTCATTTCACCGCATTCTGGGCAAGCTACCATACCAGGTACTTGTAGTTTGAAATGCGTACGACGCAATCTTTTTTTCATTTTAGAAGTTCTTCTAAAAGGTACAGCCATTATTCCCACCTCCTTAAAGAGTTAAGATTCATTATTTTCTTCTAAGAGCTTCTTCAAGCCTTCCAGACGCGGATCAATTCGGTTTTGATGTGCATCTTCCGAAATGACCGCCCAGTCATTCCCTTCCTGTGGTGCAGCACCTTTTACGTCTGTTTGGTCGCAAAAGATTTGCATCGGCACTTCAAGAAGAATTTCTTCCTTGACTATAGGCGTTAAGTCGATGATATCGTCTTCTACAACAGATACGTCTTCATCTTCTATATCGTCTGTCTTATGAAGTACAAATAGTTCTTTCGTTGAAATCGCAAATGGATAATTTACATCAACAAGCGTTCTTGAACAAGGCAATGTCATTTCACCTGTGATGGTTAAATCAAATGCGACTTGCTTTGATTCGATCACTCCAGTCCCTTTCACCTCTACCGGTGAAATGCGACGTATATCTGAATGAAGGCTAGTAAGTTCATTTAAGTCAACCGTCTCATGAAAATCGAAGCTGTTTTTAGCTTTTTGATGTAACTGATAAACTGTCCATTTCAATTGTATCACCTCTAAGAGCAACAAACATGATTATAGCTTTCATCATGCTATTTGTCAATATTTTTTCTTTACAGTCCTTTGTGATGTCAGAGCGTTGTTTGACATCAGTTCACGGAATGCCTACACTGAAAAAAATGGGCTTCATTTTTCCCTTATGCTACTGTAGCATAGACCATTTAACCATAGCAAGAAAGGCGGAACATCTATTGAAAGCAACAGGAGTCGTTGTCGAGTACAATCCATTTCATTATGGACATGCCTATCATGTTCGCCAGGCGAAAACACATACCTCCTCAGATGTAGCCATTGCCGTCATGAGCGGTTCCTTCCTCCAACGCGGAGAGCCTGCTATCGTCTCCAAATGGGCACGAACAAAAATGGCTTTGCAAAACGGTGTAGACATCGTGTGTGAGCTTCCATACATATATGCAGTGCAAAAGGCAGAAACCTTTGCAAACGGCGCTGTGTCTATTCTAGATGCTTTAAAATGCCGCTCCCTTTTTTTCGGAAGTGAGGACGGAGACATCAAAGCATTTGAGCGAACAGCTCACGCTTGGCATGAGAAAAAAGAAGAAATTGACCTTTTCACAAAAGCAAAGGTCAAAGAAGGCCTTAGTTATCCAGCAGCCGCTGCCGCTGCGTTTCAAGAGGTCATTGATCCTAAACACTTACTTGATCTGTCTAGGCCTAATAACATTTTAGGTTTCCATTATGTCAAAGCGATCTTAGAGAGATTTCCTCACATGCAGCCCTTTACCTCTCAAAGAATTGCATCCGGTTATCATGATCAAGAGCTTCCTAAACATCAGAAAATTGCCAGCGCAACAAGCATCCGAAAAGCCTTAAAAGAGAACGGTTCATTTGATACTGTTGCCTCTTATCTCCCAGAAGCTTCGCTTAAACAATTACATGACTATTATTCTTCTTATGATCTTTTACATACACAAGAAGACTATTTCAGCTTCTTAAAACATGTGTTTCACACAATGGATACAGCAGAATTAGAAGGCATCTATGAAATTGAAGAAGGCATCGAACACCGCATGCAAAAGGCGATCACACACGCGTCCTCCTACGAGGAATATCTATCACTTGTGAAAACAAAACGATATACGTGGACAAGGCTGCAGCGGATGAATACACACCTTTTAATGAGGGTGAAGAAAACGGTCATGCATGAGCTGCTAAAGGAAAAACAAGCACCATACATTCGTTTACTTGGTATGTCAAAGAAAGGTCAGCAATACTTATCTCTTGTAAAAAAAGAATTGGACGTACCGCTTGTCAGCAAGCTGTCTTCCTTTTCACATCCTGCCCTTGATCTTGACATTCGCGCTTCCCGCGTCTTCAGCCTTCCGATCAGCGAACCAATGCAAACAAAGTTAACAGAAGCAGAATTTAAAACCTCACCGATCCGCTATGATGAAGAGACTGGTCTCTTCCAATCTCGATAAAAAGAGCAGCCTTTTGATGAAGGCTGCTCTTAGATTGTTGACAAAGGGCTAAAATGATCTTTATTTTAGCCCTTTGTCTTCTTTTCAGCGTGATAGAAAACCTTTGCAGCTCTAGGAAGGGCGAGCACCGGAACGGAGCGAATTTGACATTCGTGAGTACCGGAGCAGAGACCTGACACCGAATGCGAGGGTTTGTCTACACGCTGAGAGCAGCCTTTGATGAAGGCTGCTCTTTTTTCACTTAAGATGCTTTCTCTTTTAACTTGTTTAAATAGTTCAGTGCGTCCTGCATTGTGTCCACAGGAACGATTTTCATATCACTTTTAATATCTTTCGCTGTTTTCACTGCATTTTTGTAGTCTGAATTTGGATCACCTTTATCGTTTGGTGCAAAGAAGATATCTTTTCCTGCTTTATCTGCTGCAACAACCTTTTGATCAATTCCGCCAATTGGCCCGACCGTACCATCAGCGTCAATCGTTCCAGTCCCTGCAATTGCATATCCATGTGTTTCGTCTTCTTTTGTCAGCTGGTTATAAATTTCAAGTGACATCATTAAACCCGCCGACGGGCCGCCGATATTTTCAATATCCACCTTAATAGAAGGCGACACTTTCACATTTCGATCTGTAAATAATGATACGCCAATTCCGACTCGGTTTGGCTCTTCTTTAAAAGGTTTTAACTTCACTTTCTGCGTGATATCCTTGCCGTTTCGTTCAAGGACAAAACGGACAGATGTACCAGCTTTTTGACGGCTGATATACGAAACCATTTTATCAGCAGAATCATACGTCTTGCCATCAACGCTTTTAATTCGGTCGCCCACTTCAATTTTGCCATAAGCAGGCATGCCTTTCATGACGTAGCTCGCATATACCCCATTAAACGTATAATCTACTTTTTTGCCTGCTTTTGTATACGCTGCAATCATGGCATTTTCTTGAGAGCTTTTCATCAGCTGAAGCTGTCTTTTCATATAATCTTCATCCGATTCTCCGTCCGCTTTAATATTTTCTTCTGGGACGATCTCGTCATATTTATTCATTTTCGCAAGCAAATACGTATACGGATTGGCTGGACCTACTTTTATCGTCATAAGAGAGAAGCTGCCCTTCTCGCCGTATCCACCGTCCACTTGAATGTGAGGGGCAATCTCTGTTGCATCACCCGGCTTTGTCACGTAATACGGCAGTTTGACAAAAGTTAAGCCAAATAGGACAAGAACAACGACAAAAAAGCTGAGCCAGCGAATATTCAATTTTTTCATTCGATTAACACTCCCATTTATCAATGACATCTTTCAGTTTACCTGCTAGTTGATCTGCGGCGAGCTCACCAGCTTCAATCATCTCCTGAACCTGTGTGAACGAACTGGAGCTAAATGTTTCAAGCCTCGGCCGGATCATGAGATCTGCATGAATGGTTTGATGACGGACCAATTCATTTTGAAGGATGTCCAAACTTTGCATAATCACATCCGATAATCTCGTCGCCTTTTCTGTTTTTTTCACCCTAGATACATCAGAGGCGATAATAAGGTCTGCGCCCATTTCTTTTAAAACAGACACAGGAATGCGGTCAACAACCGCTCCATCCACTAGCTGTCTGCCGCCCATTTCGTGAGGAACAAACACGCCCGGAATGCTGATGCTTGCTCTGACTGCTTGTGAGACAGACCCTTCTTTAAACACAACCTTTTCCCCTGTTTCGAGGTCACAGGCAACCACCGCAAGGGGCATTCTTAATTCTTCGAATTTTTTTCCATATGTAAACGTGTGAATCAGCTGCAAAATTCGATTTCCTTTTAAAAGACCGATTTTTGGCAGTGTATAGTCAGCATAATACTTTCTTCTGAAGACAAGTGCAAGTTTTTTCATTTTTTCTACGTCTTGTCCTGCCGCATAAAAGCTCCCAACAAGTGCGCCAATACTGCTTCCAGCGATCATATCTACTTGTATCCCTTGCTTCTCAAGACTAGACAAAACCCCGATATGCGCCATTCCCCTCGCACCCCCGGAGCCTAGTGCAAGCCCGATGATCGGTCGCTTCATGAAAATCCACCCTCCTCTTTCTATGCATATATACGAATCTATAGGTCTAAACATGCCCCTACTGCTCGTATAGTAATAGAAGACAGGCTCGGCAAGTTTCTTTTTCTATAATCACGAGCTCGCCAATAGATCATAACGGCAAGGGGCGAAATCTCCATGAAAAAATGGAACACTCTGTTCATCGCTGCTTTTTTTATTTTTTTAACAGCCACTGTGATTACACATCCACAAGCCTCTTTGCAAGCGTCAAAAAATGGTCTTGCAATGTGGTGGGAGGTGGTATTTCCATCATTGCTTCCTTTTTTTATTTTGTCCGAGCTATTAATTAGTTTCGGGATTGTCAGATTTGTCGGGGTATTATTAGAGCCATTTATGCGCCCCATCTTCCGGGTGCCGGGTGTAGGCGGATTTGTCCTAGCTATGGGAATGGCTTCAGGTTTTCCTTCTGGTGCAAAATTAACAACAAGACTCAGACAGGAAAGGCAGCTGACGAGAATCGAAGCAGAGCGTCTCGTTTCCTTTACAAATTCATCGAATCCATTGTTTATTTTCGGTGCGGTGGCTGTTGGTTTTTTTCATCACCCAGCTTTAGGCATTGTACTCGCCAGCGCACATTATTTAGGGAATCTTGCTGTTGGTGTGACGATGCGGGGATATAAAGCGCGGCATGATGCCCACCTAAGAAGCCGCAAGAAATTTTTATTCCCTCCGTTTAAAGAGGCATTCCATGCTCTTCATACAGCAAGACTCGCAGAGAAAAGACCGCTCGGCCAAATTTTAAGTGATGCAGTCATGTCATCAGTCCAAACACTCTTTATGATTGGCGGCTTTATCATCTTATTTTCTGTGTTTAGCAAAATGCTGTCAGTTGTCCATGTGACAGACCTTTTATCTATAGGACTCGGATATATGCTGCAAACGATGCATCTTCCGCCAGAATTAGACCTTGCCATGATTGCCGGTTTATTTGAAATCACATTAGGCAGCCAGATGACGGGGTCACAGGAAGTCACCCTTCTCGCTAAAACCGTTGTCGTCAGCTTTATTTTAGGATTCAGCGGGTTCTCTGTTCAAGCCCAAGTCGCCGGCATTTTAGCGGCAACCGATATCCGCTTTAAACCGTTTTTCTTCGCCCGTTTGCTTCACGGAATTTATGCAGCTGTTTTTGCCTTTTTATTATTCAAGCCTCTTTATATCTCTCGATCAGACATGGCTCTCCCAGCGGGTGCCTTTGATGCAAGCCAGCAGGTCGTCATGTTCAGCACCGTGGTTTGGAATCAGCTTGTGACAGCTGGTCCTTTGATCACACTTTGCAGCTTGATTGTGTATATCGCACTATACTATCGGAAATTAAAAAATGGATGAGTGCCGGGTGCACTCATCCATTAAATTTTTCCTTCAGTGCTGCTTCTACCTCTTTTGGTACAAGATCTTTGACTGCCCCATGATATTTCGCTACTTCTTTGACAATACTGGAGCTTAAGAAGGAATATTGATTGTTGGTCATCATAAAAAACGTTTCAATTTCATCGTCTAACACTTTGTTCATTGAGGTGCCTTGCATCTCATACTCAAAGTCCGTCACAGCCCTTAATCCGCGTAAAATGACTTTGGCTTCTTTTTGCTTCGCGTAATCAACAAGCAGGCCGTGAAAGGATTCAACTTTGATATTTGGCAGCTCCTTCGTCGCTTGGCGAATAAGCTCACACCGTTCTTCAACAGTAAATAACGGTTTTTTAGATGAATTATTTAGTACACATACATACACTTCATCGAAAATCTTTGCGCCTCTTTTGATAATATCCAAATGCCCCAATGTGACTGGATCGAAGCTGCCCGGACAAACGGCTATGTTCCCCATGCTAATTTCCCCGCTTTCTATAGATCGTAATACCAGTCAATCCGTACAGTTCCTGCCTTGTGATGTGAAGCTGTCCTGCTTCTTCTGGCAGCTTCACGTCTTTATCATGCTCACACACGATCACGCCGTCATCTGTTAACAAAGCATGCTCGTCAATCATTTCAAGAAGTGCTTTTAGCTGTTGATCTTTATAGGGCGGATCAAGGAAAATGGCTTGAAAGGATTCCTCTCGTTTCACAACAGCTGCGAGTGCACGCTTTGCTTCATTTCGAAACACTTCACTTTGATCCATTAGCGACAATTGATTCAGGTTGCCTTTAATCGTCTGAATCGCCTTCATATCTCGATCAACGAATATGCAATGATCGAATCCTCTAGAAAGCGCTTCAATTCCTAAACCACCGCTCCCTGCAAATAAATCAAGGGCCCATCCGCCATCAAAATACGGGCCGATCATATTAAATATCGATTCTTTTACTTTATCTGTTGTCGGTCTTGTTGATTGACCTGGTACCGCTTTAAGTGTGCGGCCTTTTCTCGTTCCAGAGATGACTCTCATTTTTCCACCACTTTTTCTGCTTGCTTCTATTGGTCATTGTTTATGACAAAAAATTCAACATTATCTTACCACATCACTCCTCAAGGAACAATGCACTGATATTCATTCATTTTCTATGTATAGATCAAGAAATCCGGGGTCATACTACTTATAACAGCATCTGATGTGGTGCTGTTGCCAACCGCGGAGAAGACTTACGTTTCCCCATAAGTTCTTCCTCCGGTTTCTCCTCTCCCTTTGCCTTCTCCTTAATGAATCATTAAGAATAGAAGGACCCCGCGGGTGATGCCGCGGGGATTTTTTTGTGTCTTTAAAAGCCCACCTTATAATCATACTCTTTTGCTTTGTCCAATTTGGATTCGTACTCTAATTTAATAAAAGGTTTATATGAAGGCTCAACACGTTTCACAAATGGTAACGAGCTGAGCTTCGTCATATGGCGCTCAAGATCATTCATATCACAATAGATCACAGCATATTTCATTTTCCTTGAAATATAGTGAACATTCCCAAATTTTCTTAGCGCTTTTGACTGCTTTAACGAATGCAGCCAGACGACCATCCCTTGACGTTTGGTTTCCATCTTTTCACCTGCCGCTTTTCAATTCTTTTCATTCATTATGTAAAAGACGAGACATTCAAGTCTCGTCAAGATACTTTACAGCCGCAGCTGCCACCTGATCCACAGCCACCGCCGCATGATGATAGACCATCAAAATATGGGTTCCCTGTTGGAACTTTAATATATGCTGATACAGCTTGACCGATTTCAATACTAATCTCATCTAAGATGGATTGAATCGCTGTTTCTGCTTTTTTGAAATCAACCACTGTATCGTGAAGATCTAGCTTTCTTTTGACCTCACGCATTTCCTTTGAGATCGTTCTATAGTCCGGATGGTATTTGCCGAACCGCTGCACATCCTCATATTGCTCTTTTACTTTTGTAAAATGAGCAATAATTTGTTGGGCTTCTTCGTCTTGCTGGAGACGCTTAAAGCAGTTGCGGTAATGTTCAGCCTCCTCCGACTGAAGAATCATGGCAGCCAATTGATTTGCTTCCTCTTGGAGCTCCACAGATTCGATTGTCGCATACATAAATGATGCACCTCCAATTCATAGTTTACCACGAAACCTATGGATCAGAAAATGCTTTTACGTGACAAATACATCCCATGTTTCTCTTTTCTGTTTATATTCAGGATGACGAGAATTCAGCACAACAGTCATTTTATGCTTTCCTTTTGAAAGGTGCTTGACCACAAATGCCGCGGTATACTCATTCCCTGCACGTTTCCCGTCTACATACACTGTAAAATATCCCGCCTTCTCGTTCTTTTTCAGACGCTCTGGCTGAAGATGAAAATCTTGAAGTGTACTTTCTATATAGACAGACGATCCCTGCACTTTGTATTTCAAAAAGCCTTGCTGCTTCATTTCGCTTTGAGCTTGCTGCATGACTGGTACTGCTGGGTCTTGCTTGATCACTTGCTCTTCTCCATGTTGACTTTGACACCCGGTGACAAGAAAAAGCAATGCGCCTATTGACAGCATCCATTTCATCATCTGATTCTCCTTTCATCTACTTTTATAGGATGCTCAGGAAATAGACATCTTAATCAACTCAAAAAAAGCCTCAACCGGCTCCATTTTGATTGCGCATTGCTTGGAACATTTGAATCATCATTTCAGCCATTTGGACGCTATTGCTCAACTGACTCACACGATGAGGAATGGTTTTTTCGTAAAAGTTCATTTTATCTAATTCAAAGGACGATAGATTTTCAGGATGCCGCGTCAGCTGTCTGTACCAGAGAGGACGCTGCCTTATGAATTTGATTCGATCCTCTTCGGCCATGACAAATTCCTGTACTTCTTTTCGCACCAGAAGCATCCCCTTTCACTTAATCTTTCCTGAAGGAGAACGGGTGCTGACTGCCTCCAGATGAACCTTTCTTTGAACCATTGGTTGAAAATTGGCCGAGTAAGCTTTGTAAAGAGGAAATAGACTGGCTCATTTTGTTAATCTGTTCATTCATTTGATCAGCGTCCATTTTTTTCACAGCAGAAACCATTTTAGACATAAAATCTGCTTTTCCTGCTTCACTTGGCTTAGAGGCTTTTTCTTCTTTAGCGTCTTCAGATTTCGATTGCCGGTAAGGTGACCACATCTCATCTTCCTCACCAAACATGACCCAATTCTCGTATACACTTTGCCAGCTTTTTTCTTGCGTTTGCACTTCTTGAATTAACTTCGGATGGCGTCTGACGAATTGTTTAAATTCATCAATGGATGTTTGTTTTTGCTTGTTTGTCATATCCTCACCCCCCCATACAAATGCCTACTATACTATATACACCAGCATCTGTTTTGGTGAGCCTCTTTTTAAACATCAAAAAAACAGCTGCGACTATGCAGCTGCTTTCGTTTAAGATGTTTTCTTGATGAAATTTTGGGTGTAATATTTTTCTTTCACCCCTACGCCAAGATGCGTGTAATCTTTATTTAATAACGCCTTCCTGTGACCTTCACTATTGAGCCAGCCCTCTACCGCAGCAGGTCCATCGACATAGTTATAGGCAATGTTTTCACCTGCGAGCTGAAAGCCCACCTCGCCTCTTTCTAACCGGTCTTTCAGCGTACCGTATTTTTTAGATTCATGGGAGAAATAATGATTCTCTTTCATGTCCTCACTATGCATGAAGGCCACTTCAGAGGTTTCATCATCCCACTTTAAGATCGGCAGGTTGTACTTATGACGGATAATATTGGTCATATCAAAAATTTGTTTTTGACTGGAAGCTTCGATATCTTTCCACTTTTCGCCCGATATCGCCTCAGGTTCTATCAATTGACCTCGATAGACCACCTCATACGGCTTTTGTTTCACAAATGTATCTGCGTTGAAGGCCCTGATACTTGAAAGGGTACTTTCAAACTTATCCATGTAAAGCTGAACATACACATCATCTCCCACTTTCACAGTGGGTCTTGTATTCATATCGTCTTCTGAGAATTCAAAGCGGTATGAATTTTGTTCATCCTCTACATGAATGTAAGGTGCAATTTGTGTTTTCTTAAATACTTCACTCGTGGCTTGACCGATTTTAAACGGTTCTACATTCAGTCCGTCTCCTGTTGCAAACAAGGTCACCACTTTACTATCCTTTACCCCTACTTGAATATAGTGCTTCTTCGATTGGTTGTAAATCCACCAGTCATAATCATATGCGGAAGGATCAATGCGATCTGGTTCTCCCAGCTGTTTAAGCACTTCGTTTGAAGATTTCCCCATAAAGGACATGAGTCCCTTTTTTGGGATGTTGATCGGCTTATCGCTAGATGTTTCTTCATTAGACACCTTCGGTTCATTGCTGTTTTCTTTTTCTGGTGAAGATCCATATTGAATAAACAGAACGTACGTTCCAGATATAATCAGGAGGATGAGGAGTGTTTTGAGCACAGTTTTCAAATAAACACCTCCGTTAAATTGGCAAGGTACAAAAAGTACCTTCTACTGTCATTTAAACAAAACTTGCTCCATTTATCAACGACAATACAGCCTATTTAACACGAATTTAAAATATGCCCCTCTTAATGAAGAAATCCTTGTCCATGATTTTGATCCTGTTGAGAGATTTCTGTCAGCGCATCTCCCGCACGATCATTTGATAAATCTTCGACTGATAAATCTCCTAGAGCGACAATCCCTGTTAATGCGCCGTTTTTCACAACGGGAATGCGGCGGAGCTGATGCTCTGACATGAGCCGGACAATTTCTTCAAGTGTTGCATCTTCTTCAGCTGTTAGTACTTCCTTCGTCATCAGCGAGCCCACTTCCTGTGAGTTTGGCTTTTTTTCTGCAATGCCTCTAAGCACAAGGTCACGGTCTGTCACTATGCCAACGAGCTGATCTCCGTCAACCACTGGAATGGCACCGATGTCAGCATCTCTCATTTTGACTGCTGCTTCATACGTATTGTCATCTTGCTGACATGTTACTACTTTTTTTGTCATAATATCTTTGATTTTTTTCGTTTTCACGTTGATTCCTCCATCCGTTATTTTCTTTATTACTGTAACCAGCTTATAAAAGAACATACCTTTCACAGTTGAAAGTTTAACGCTTTCATACTATGATTGTCAGTAAAGGGAATTTTTATAAGGAGGGGTTTTGGGTGAAGTTTGAAGGTACGGGGATTGAAGAGGTATCAGCTGACTTAAATAAATTAGATTTCATTATGGAAAGTGAAGGATTTGTACGAGCCGATCAATGGGATTATGAGCGTGTGACGTACGACAGAAAGTACAGCATGGTAGAGGGAACCTTTTATTTACGGATTTCCGGCTATACTACTGAAGGAGATGTCGGTTCCAAAAAGGCACACATTCAGCTTCTAACACCATTACTTGGAAAACACTATTATCCACATGGCGTTGAATACGGCGAAGGCGAAGATTTCCCTAAGTCTCTCATCCAATCAAGCAAAAAAACACTTGCACAACTGAAGGAAAAACTAGAAGCCATGACGGCTGATGCATAAAACAAAGGGCTAAAATGATTTTTTAGCCCTTTTCCACATACGATGAAAGCACAGCCATCTGGCTGTGCTCAGCGTGTAGACAAACCCTCGCATTCTTTGTCAGTCCTGCGCGCTGGTGCTCACGAATGTCAAATTCGCTCTGCGCCAGTGCTCGTCCTTCCTAGACTTCAAAGGTTTTCTATCACGCTGAAAAGAAGACAAAGGGCTAAAATAAAGTTCATTTTAGCCCTTTGTCGACAATCTGAGCACAGCCATCTGGCTGTGCTTTTTTTATTCATATTTCGGAATAAGCGCATCTGGTACGGCATCTTTTGCTCTTTCTTTTCTTGCCCAGTCAAAGAAGACAACAGCAAGAATAGAGCCGTACACAATCTCCTGAATAATTTTCATCAAAATGGCACCTAGCTGCTGGTCCTCTAGCAGCGGCAAGGTGTGGAACATATCAGGGCCAGTGAGAGCAAGGCCTGCAAGCATTTCACTTGGCACACATAAATGCAGTGCTTGTATCCATGCGCCTGCATCAGAATAGGTTGCATAGATCGGTGCTTCACTAAACATGATGAGTGCACAGGCGGGAGTCATCAATATCCCGTCTGCCATGATATATCCCAGCTTCAAAATGCCTGTGATCTGCGGCTGACTTTGAACTTTATGGACAAGCGGCCACCACATGAAAAAGGCAGCGATAAAAATAACGACCGTCATCAATGCGTGGTAAAACGGATCTGTTTTCACAAAATCAAACACAAGCGGAATGTGATACAGCGAAAACAAGCCGTTAAACCCAAGCAGTGCAATTAAAGGTTTGGAAAACAAACGGAAAACGGATTGAATCCCTGGTGTTTGAATGATCCGCTCCCAAATAGCTGGAGGCAATCCTGTAATAAGGAGAGGCGGGATGACTAAATATAGCACCGCCATTTGCGCCATATGTGCACTAAACATAATATGCCCCATTAAATCAATTGGGCTCCCTTTCACAGCATATAACAGAACAAGCCCCGTCAGAAATAACGTTTTCTCTTTCACCGTCGCACGGTGCTTTCCCTTTGTCACAAGAAGCAGATAAAGAGCAGCTGCTACCGCAATACAAATCAAATAATAAGGGCTCCATAATGCCCGAAATCCGAATATTTCTAAGTTCTCCATTGCTGCGCCTCCTTCAAGGGCAAAGCGGGTTTACCACCATATAATGGTCAAAAAGGCTAATACGGTAATAAACGCAACAAACACACCTGAGTATAGAAACAAAGCGGGTGTTTCATGCCCTTTTTGGTTCATGTGCATAAAATAATAAAGCTGAAAAGCCACCTGAATGCCTGCAAGCAGTAAAATAAATGGTACTGCGAACCAATTTCCAACGTCTTCTGAGGCGATCGTTAAAAACGCAACAAATGTTAATCCAATCATCAAGCCGAAGGAAATGAGCTGATGCTTCATTTCCTCGGCATTTTTCTTTTTACGATATACAAGATCGACTTTGGACTGATTTGTGTTTTTATTTCCCATTCTTATCCCACCATTCCCATTAAATATACAACGGTAAAGATGAAGACCCACACAACATCAATGAAGTGCCAATAGAGACTTGCCACATAATATTTCGGCGCATTGTATAAATCGAGTCCGCGTCTCATATTTCGAATCATAAGAGCGGTAATCCAGCAAAGTCCGAAGGCAACGTGAGCTCCGTGAGTTCCTACAAGTGTATAGAAGGAAGAACCAAGAGCTGAGCTGGTAATCGTAAATTCATACGCATGCACATAGTGATAAAACTCATAAATCTCAACCCCTAAAAATCCAGCACCTAAAAGGACCGTGATACCAAGCCAAAGCTGCATCTTTTTAAAGGCAAAGTTTTTCATATGATACATGGCATACACACTCGTTAAACTGCTCGTTAATAGAAGCATGGTGGCAATAAAGACAAGTGTGAGGTCAAACATATCAGTTGTTTTTGCTCCGCCTGCATTTGAGTTTTTCAGCGCCAAATAAGTGGCAAAAAGCGATGCAAACAGAACGGTTTCTCCTCCAAGAAACAGCCAGAACCCAACAAACTTATTCTTCCCTTCTAACGTGGCCTTCTCAGGAGAAGCCGGAAAGGTTTCCGCCGTCATTTTTTGTGGTTCCATTATGCTTTCACCCCTTTATCATCGTCGTCGGTCAAATCTTCTTTGTGAATATGGTATCCATGATCATCTTTCAGAGACCTAACCAGCATGGTCGCAAACGTAATACCAAGACCAATGAAGATCACCGGAAGCCCCCAGCTGTGCTCTTGACGATACATGAAACCAAACGCTGACACAAATAGACCGAATGAGATAATGACAGGCAAGATGGAGTTATTCGGCATGTGAATATCATCGAGCGGTTCAGATGCTGTCATTCCTTTTTTACCATCCATTTTTTCAATCCATAATGGATCTAGTCCTCTGACAAGCGGAAGCTGTTTAAAGTTGTATTCTGGCGGAGGCGAAGACACTGCCCATTCAAGTGTTCTTCCATCTCCCCAAGGATCGCTCGATACACGCTCCCCTTTTGCTGTTGTCCAGATGATGTTAATGATCATGATCACAACAGCGACAAACATAAACAGTGCCCCAATCGTACTAATCAAGTTCCCAAGCTCTAGACCCTGACCTGGCAGGAATGTAAAGACCCGGCGCGGCATGCCCCATAGACCGAGGAAATGCTGGATAAAGAAGGTTAAATGGAAACCGATGAAAAACAGCACAAAACCAATTTTTCCAAGTTTCTCATTCAGTATTTTTCCAAACATTTTCGGCCACCAGTAATGCACACCTGCTAAAATACCGAATACAACCCCGCCGATAATGACGTAATGGAAATGCGCCACAACAAAATACGTATCATGGAATTGATAATCCGCTGCAGCTGCCGCAAGCATGACCCCAGTTACCCCGCCAAGTAAGAACGACGGAATAAAGGCAACAGAATAAAGCATCGGCGTTGTAAACTTCACATTACCGCCCCATATCGTGAGCAGCCAGTTGAATACTTTAATTCCTGTTGGCACCGCAATTGCCATGGTCGCTACGGCAAAAATCGCATTGGCGATAGGTCCAAGCCCCGTTGTAAACATGTGATGCGCCCACACCATGAATCCAAGGAAACCAATCAATACAGTAGCGAACACCATGGACGAGTAGCCAAACAATCTTTTTCTTGCAAACACTGGAATGATCTCAGAGAAGATTCCGAATGCCGGCAGGATCAAGATATATACTTCCGGGTGTCCGAAAATCCAGAACAAATGCTCCCAGATGATTGTGTTTCCTCCAAGCTCTGGATTGAAAAAGCTCGTGTCAAACATTCTATCAAGCATCAGCATCGCAAGCCCTGCTGTCAGCGGCGGGAATGCGAATAAAATAAGTGCGGAGGCGACAAATGTCGTCCAAGTAAAGAGCGGCATTCTCATATACGTCATACCAGGCGCTCTCATATTAATAATCGTTGCAAGAAAGTTAATCCCGGCAATCAGCGTACCAATCCCCGCAATCTGCAAACCCAAAATATAGAAATCCATTCCATGCCCTTCTGAATTCAGCGTGAGCGAAGCGTATGCAGTCCAGCCTGCATCAGGTGCTCCGCCCATAAACCATCCAAGGTTTAAGAAAATTCCTCCGAAAAAGAATAACCAAAAACCAAGTGAATTCACAAACGGAAATGCTACGTCACGTGCACCAATTTGAATTGGCACAACCGCATTCATTAATGCAAATAAAAGCGGCATAGCTGCAAGGAAAATCATTGTTGTTCCATGCATCGTCATGATTTCATTGTAAACCCCTGCACTGACAAAATCACTTTCAGGGATGGCTAGCTGAATACGGATAAACATCGCTTCTATCCCGCCAACCAAAAAGAAAAATCCCCCTGCCACTAAATATAAAATGGCAATTTTTTTGTGGTCAACCGTTGTCAAGTAATCCCATAAGACAGCGCCAAACCCCCGCTTTTTAGCTATTGTACTCACCATGAAATCCCCCTCTTATCTCCCATTTGCCCCTTTTCATATAGATGTCTATCTTAACGATCCTTTTAACAGACTGTGTCTGACAGATGACGGCTTCTCGGTTGTAGAGACATATTCGGGAGCTCTTAACAAATACTTCACATCGATCACATACCCTCTTGAATATCTGCTCTAGGCGTTACTCGATTTTAAGACCTTTTAAATACTCGTAAAGTGCATCTGCTTCTGAGTCATTTAATTTAGGGTACGTTCCTGTCATCTTATTACCTGGTTTAAAGCTTTCTGGATCTTTCAGCCATGCTTTCACATTTTCTTTGTTCATGTCTTTGATTCCAGCTACTTTCGTTCGCTCTCCGAAGGTCGCAAGGTTTGGTGCTGTCCTTGCTGCTTCCGGCCGTTCGTCACCAGGCTCTACTGCGTGACAGCTTAAGCAGTTTTTCTCTTTAAATAGCTTTTCACCCTCTAAAGCGAGATCCTTTGTGGATTCAGGCTTCTTGTAATCAGCCATTTTTTTCGTCCATCCTAAGAACTCATCTTGAGAAAGCGTTTTAACTTTAAAGTCCATTAAAGCATGTGACGGCCCGCAAAGCTCCGCACATTTCCCATAGAAATATTCCCCTGCATCTTTCGTTCGTTTCGAGTCAAAGGTTAAATAAAATTTGTTCTCATTATCTGTGTTTGTATCAATTTTACCGCCAGCAGACGGAACCCAGAATGAGTGTTTGACATCGGATGCTTTCAGCTTAAAATACACCTTTTGATCTGTTGGTACGATTAATTCCTGACTTGTGACAATCCCATAATCAGGGTATTCAAATTCCCACCAATATAAGCTGGCTCTTACATTGACAACAAGTGTCTTTTCAGGATCTCGTTTTTTCTTATCCATAGCGCTTGTATCCCCTAATTCAAGCGTGTATGCGACAACAGGTACAACGAGAATAATGAGTAGAAGAATCGGAATCGCTGTCCATGTAATTTCCAGGTTGCGGTTCCCTTCCACCTGCTTTGGAATCGTATCTTCTCCCACTTTAGAACGTTTGAATTTAATGATGACGTAAAAGAAAATGATCGATACAACAATGACGACAAGAACCATAATGAGTGTACTCAGTACCGTTAGGAAAAACTGTTTATCTGCTACTTCCCCAACTGGCTTGAGTGTTGATAAGTATGGTTCACCACAGCCCGCCAAAACGAGCGTCAGTAAGAGAAACAGTGAATAAACACGCCATTTTCTTATCATAATTTGTCCCAACCCCTTTTGCTTGATCTCCTTTGCCTTTCGCTTTTTACCTCTTATTTATAAAATCACTTCTTACCCATCAATAACCCCCGCCTCTTATAAAAGCACTTACATTTCCTCTTTTCATAAAAAAATGATGTTTTTACTCAAAATACCATCTATGTATAAACAGAAAGCCGCCTAAATAGAACTGAATATCAGGCGGCTTTCATAGTTGTTAGAAAATGTTGTGTTATAAGATATAGCCATTGTTTTGATGTGATCAAAGTGTATTTCACTCTAGAATAGTGTAATAATAATCATCGCTACGAAAAAGATGGTTAAATAGTTTAATGAATAAACGAACATGAGCGTTGACCACTTCATGACGTCTTTCATTTTAAAGCCCATAAGGCCAATAACGAGCCATCCAATATTAAGCAATGTACCAAGTGCGACAATCGGCCATCCTAATCCACCTAAGAAAAATGGAAGTGGAAGAAGACATGCTGTCCAAATGATGATTTGGCGTTTTGTGACTTCAAAGCCGTAAACAACTGGCAGCATTGGAATGCCCGCCTTACGGTAATCTTCCGTTTTCTTAATCGCAAGTGACAGAAAATGAGGGATTTGCCAAATGAACATAATCATAAACAAAACCCAAGCCGTTGTGTCGATTGTACCTGTGACAGCTGTCCAGCCGATTAATGGCGGAACCGCGCCAGATACACTTCCGATGACTGTATTGATGGTGTAATGGCGTTTAGACCACATGGTGTAAAGAACCGCATAAGTAAAGACTCCAATAAATCCAATCACTGCTGATGTAATGGTTGTCATCAAAAGCATAATGAGTCCTAATACAACAAGCAAAATGCCAAATGCATACGCTTGCCCCGGCTGAATTTTACCTGTAACCGTCGGTCTTGTTTTTGTTCTTTCCATTAATATATCAATATCACGGTCAAACGCATTATTAATCGCGCATGAACCGGCAATAATAAGAGAAGAACCAATCATTGTTAACAGCACAATATCAAGATTTCCAAGAAAACTCATACCTGTAAAATAAAAAGCAAGCCACATTCCAGTAAATGTCGTAATGAAATTGGAATTGACGATGCCCATTTTAATCAGAGCAAGAAAATCTTTCCAAGCTGTTGTTTCTTCTATTTGTCCATGAATAGCTGCTTCCGCGGCTGTTTTGGAATTTGCCAATGTGTATAACCTCCCTTGCCCAAACCTTCAAACGAACGAATGACACGTAAAATCATTACAACTCTATCATACAAGATAAACAGCTGTAAAAAAACATCCTATTAAATAATAAACGACAAACTTGAAGTTATTTGTGAACTTTTCGTGAATTTATTAGGATATATGTGTGTTTCAGAAGGCGGTGCAAAATGAAATATTCTCTCCTCTATTTCTATCAGACTGTCAAAGAAAGATCAAGCACTCTAAATCTGTAAACTTTGTGAACTAACATATCATTTTTTTGTGAACTTTGGTCATTATGAATTGCAACAGAACACGCATTTGGCTTAAACTTGAGAGCATGTGAGGTTTTCATTTATATCAGAAGTTTTTTAGAGAAGGTGAAATAATTTGATGAAATTTGCTTTAAGGCTATTGAGCGTGATCACAACGTTTGTGATGCTGATCGTACTGATTGGCGGTGCGCTTGTTACGAAAACCGGTTCGGGTCTTGGCTGCGGTAGACAGTGGCCCCTTTGCCACGGTCGTTTCTTTCCTGAAATGAACCCCGCTTCCATCATCGAATGGAGTCACCGTATGTCAACAGGGGTTTCCACCATTCTTGTTCTGGCACTGGCGGTGTTATGCTGGAAAAAAATTAGTCCAGTATTCCGTGAAACCAAATTTTTGGTCATCATGTCCATTATATTTTTAATGCTTCAAGCGCTGTTAGGAGCTCTTGCTGTCGTATTTGGTTCTAATGCACTTGTGATGGCACTGCACTTCGGTATTTCACTCATTTCATTTGCTTCAGTATTACTGCTTGCACTTCTTGTTTTTGAAGCAACCAGATCTGAAACAAAGCTTGTGAAGCCGCTTCATATCGGCAAAAAAATGCAGTTCCATATTTATGGGGTGATCACGTATACGTATATCGTGGTGTATACGGGTGCTTATGTGAGACATACAAAGTCAAGCCTTGCTTGCTCTGTCTTCCCGTTTTGTTCAAAAGACGGTGCGCTTCCAGCGTATTTTAATCAGTGGGTCCAAATGTCTCACCGAGCAGCAGCACTTCTTTTATTCGTCTGGATATTTGTCGCTATGTTCCATGCCATGAAACATTATAAAGAACAGAAGCAGCTGTATTATGGATGGATCATTTCAGCCATTCTCATTACACTTCAAGCCATTTCAGGTGTGATGTCTGTTTATTCTCAGCTTGCACTTGGTTACGCGCTGGCTCATTCATTCTTTATTTCTTGTTTGTTTGGGGTACTATGCTACTTCTGCTTACTTATTGCCCGGTTTAAATATGAAAGCAAAGAGCCATTTAGATAAGAATTATATCCCCCTTTCATGTGGAGAGGGGGATTTTTTATTGTTGTTTTGCTTCTTCGAATAGCGAGATGGCTTTTTTGCGTCTTTCCTTGTGATCAACTGTCGGCAGCGGATATGTATCACCTAGCACACAGCTTGATTTCAGCTGTTCATCTATCGGCATTTTACTTGGTTCATGAATCCATTTTTCATCAACATGCTCTAGCTCTGGTACATATTTTCTAATATATTCCCCGCTTGGATCAAACCGCTTCGACTGGGTCGTTGGGTTAAAAATACGGAAGTACGGCACGGCATCTGTCCCAACAGAAGCTGCCCACTGAAATCCTCCGATATTCGAAGCCTCATCATAATCCACAAGTTTTTTTGCAAAATACGCTTCTCCCTTTCTCCAATCAATCAAAAAATCCTTTGTTAAAAATGAGGCGGTGACCATTCTTAAACGGTTATGCATCCAGCCTTCCTCATTTAACTGTCTCATTCCTGCATCAACGAGGGGAAAGCCTGTTTCACCTTTACACCATGCTTCAAACAGCGCCTCATCTTCATTCCATTTCATCCCTTGAAACGCCGAATTGATTTCTTTTTCTTTCATCTCTGGATAATGAGCATAAATCATATGGTAAAAATCCCGCCACGCCAGCTCTTTGATAAAGGTTTCTCGGCCCTCGTCTTCAAACAGCGCCTCCTCATGAACCGCATGGAAGATCGTTCGAATTGAGATGGCCCCTGTTTTTAAGAAACGTGACAGCTTGCTCGTTCCAAAAACAGATGGAATATCTCGTTTTTCATGGTAACGTGTTAGTCTTTTTTGGATAAAGTCATGCAGCGTGTTCATCGCTTTGCGTGAGCCGATTTGATCAAATTTCCTTGAGCATCTCATAATTATACTGCGCAGTTTGTCATTCCCTTTGTGCGAAAGTGGCTCATCACAAATCGTATGAGCGCTGCTGAGAAATGATTTGTCAACTTTTATCACAGGCTGCTTTTCTTGCTTTCGCCATGATTGATAGTATGGAGTAAACACTTGATAATGAGTGCCATCCGCTTTTAAAATATCTTGCGCCCCGTGAAGGTGTGTATCTTGCCATTTTGACACATGAATGCCCTTCTTTTCTAAAAAACCGGTTACATGATGGTCACGCCTTTGACCGATTCCTACTTGATCTTCATTAAAAAAGACAGCCTTGATGTCATACACATCAATAACTTGCTGAAAGGCACGCAAGACATCGTCATGGAGAAGGTGAACATACATTTGAGATTCTCTTGCTTCCTTGACGAAATGCGCCAAGTTTTGAAAAAAATGTTCGTTGTTTAAATCGAGGTCCATTTCAGTAAAAAATGGATCTAGATGATAAAGAGCAAATAATTTGTACTCGTGTTTTTTTGCATATGTGATCGCTTTTGATAAAGCGATATGATCATCTAATCGCATATCCCGGCGAAACCAAATCACAACAATTTTGTCCAACCTTCTTCACCTCACTCTATAGTGTAATCACTCTCACTGGCTGCTGCACATTTTAATGCGCTCAAAAAAAAGACACATCACGGTGGATGTGTCTCACTTCTTATTCAGGCTTTAATACGATTAGCAGGTCACCGGTTTGAATCGGTTCTCCATTTGTCACATGTATTTCATCTACGACCGCAGAAAATGGTGCTTGTACAGTCGTTTCCATTTTCATGGCTTCATTGATCATCAAATGCTCACCTTGTGAAATTTTCTGCCCTTTTTCCACGAGTACTTTGATGACAGTGCCTGGCATCGATGCGGCGATGTGATTTGGATTCGAACGGTCCGCCTTCATTTTTTCTTGAACGGAGGATTTGATGCTTTCATCCTTAATCACCACTTCACGCGGCTGGCCATTTAACTCAAAGTAAAGAACTCTTGTGGCATCTGGATTCGGTTCACCAATTGATACAAGTTTGACTATAAGGGTTTTTCCTTTTTCAATTTCTACCTCAATCTCTTCTCCAAGCCTCATCCCGTAGAAGAATGTTGGTGTATCAAGAACAGAGATGTCACCATAACTTTCTGCTGTTTGGACAAATTCAGAAAAGACTTTCGGATATAAGGCATACGCAATTGCGTCTTGCTCTGTTAACGTCAGGTCATGAGATTCTTTGAACTGCTTCTTAATGTCTTCAAAGTCCACTGGCTTCAGCTTCTCACCAGGTCTGACAGTAAGAGGCTCTTCCCCTTTTAAAATCAGCTTTTGCAGTTTTTCAGGGAATCCGCCATGCGGCTGGCCTAAATAGCCTTTAAACAATTCCACAACAGAATCCGGGAAGTCTAGTGTTGCTCCTTTTTCATAAACATCTTCTTCTGTCAGATCATTTTGCACCATATAAAGTGCCATATCTCCAACTACTTTAGAGGAAGGTGTAACTTTCACAATATCACCAAACATGTCATTCACACGTCTGTACATTTCCTTTACTTCATTCCAGCGCTCGCCAAGACCGACACCTTTCGCCTGCTGCTGCAAGTTACTATATTGACCGCCAGGCATTTCATGCTCATAAATTTCTGTATGAGGTGAATTCATGCCGCTTTCGAACTCATGATAGTATTTTCTGACGGAATCCCAGTATTGAGAAAGGCGTTCGACAGATTGGACGTTCATGTCTGGCTTTCTTTCATGCCCATCTAAAGCATAATAAAGTGAACTTGCACTTGGCTGCGATGTGAGTCCTGCCATAGAGCTGACGGCAACATCCACAATATCAACACCTGCATCAATCGCTCTTGCATAGGTGAACAGTCCATTTCCACTCGTGTCATGTGTATGAAGATGGATAGGGATCGTAAGCTCATCTTTTAAAGCAGAGACTAGCTCGTAGGCCGCCTGCGGTTTTAATAACCCCGCCATATCTTTAATACCTAAAATATGTGCGCCGGCAGATTCAAGCTCTTTTGCAAGAGATACATAGTACTCAAGATCGTATTTTGGACGAGATGGATCAAGAATATCCCCCGTATAACAAATGGCCGCCTCTGCCACTTTGCCTGATTCCCGAACAGAATCAATGGCAAGCGTCATGCCTTTGACCCAGTTTAAGCTGTCAAAAATACGGAATACGTCAATGCCTGCCTCAGCTGATTCTTTTACAAATGCTTTGATCACATTATCCGGATAGTTTGTATATCCAACAGCGTTTGATGATCTTAATAGCATTTGGAACAGCGTGTTTGGCACTTCTTGACGAAGCTCTTTCAATCGTTCCCAAGGATCTTCTTTTAAGAAACGGTACGCAACATCAAATGTAGCGCCGCCCCACATTTCCATACTAAACAGCTCAGGCCATAAACCTGCTGTTGGCTGGGCCACTTTCTTTAAATCATGTGTTCTAAAGCGTGTCGCAAGCAGAGATTGATGCGCATCTCTAAAGGTTGTATCGGTTAAAAGGACGCTATTTTGTTCTTTTACCCAATTGGCAAGGCCCTCAGGTCCATGCGTATCTAACAATTGTTTTGTCCCAGATGGAATCTCTTGATGGAGAGGAAGCTTCGGTACGTTTGGCTTGTCAAAATGAGGCTTCTTTTTCTCCGCAATACCAGGGAACCCATTAATGGTAACGTTACCAATATAAGTCAGCATTTTCGTTCCGCGGTCTTTTTGCTTAGGGAAATTAAATAGTTCTGGTGTTGAGTCGATAAACGATGTGTCGTATTCCCCTTTAAGGAACTTTTCATGCTTAGCTACGTTTTCAAGAAATGGGATGTTTGTTTTAATTCCGCGAATCCTGAATTCTTGTAAATTTCGAACCATTTTAGCAGCCGCTTGATCAAACGTGAGTGCCCATGTGGACAGCTTGACCAATAGTGAATCGTAATAAGGTGTAATGACCGCACCTTGGAAGCTGTTCCCTGTATCAAGACGTACACCAAATCCCCCACCTGAACGGTAGGCCATGATTTTTCCTGTATCTGGCATAAAGTCATTTAGAGGATCTTCTGTTGTGACCCTTGATTGAATGGCAAAGCCGTGTGTAAAGATATCTTCTTGCTTTGGAATACCAACTTCCTTGCTATGAAGGTTATACCCCTTTGCAACAAGAATTTGGGTTTGGACGATATCGACACCTGTGATCATTTCTGTGATCGTGTGTTCTACCTGCACCCTTGGATTAACTTCAATAAAGTAAAACTCTCCATTTGCAACAAGGAATTCTACAGTCCCAGCATTGATGTACGATACATTCTGGGCCAGCTGAACAGCCGCTTCGCAAATATCTTCACGCAATTGATCTGTTAGAGACACACTTGGTGCCACTTCAATGACCTTTTGATGCCGCCTTTGGACAGAGCAGTCACGCTCATATAAATGAATGATATTGCCGTGATTGTCACCAATCACCTGCACTTCAATATGTTTCGGATTCTCAATCAGCTTTTCAACGTATACTTCGTCATTTCCAAAAGCAGCTTTTGCCTCTGACTTCGCACGGTCATAGGCTTCCTTCAGCTCTTCTTTTGTTCTGACAATCCGCATACCCCGGCCGCCGCCGCCTAGTGAAGCTTTAATAATAAACGGGTAACCGTATTCTTCACCGAATTTTTCGACTTCTTTAACCGAATCAACTGGTCCGTCACTTCCTGGAATGACTGGAATACCAGCTTTTTTCGCTTCATCTCTCGCCTTTACTTTATCTCCAAACATATCTAAATGGCGGGAAGTTGGGCCGATAAATTGAATGCCTTCCTCTTCGCATCGTCTTGCAAAATGAATATTTTCGGATAAAAATCCGTAGCCTGGATGAATCGCATCCACGTCATTTCGTTTTGCAATTTCGATGATCCCCTCGATATCGAGGTAGGCATCAATCGGTTTTTTCCCTTCTCCAACTAGATATGCTTCATCCGCTTTATAGCGATGATAAGAGCCCGAGTCTTCTTTGGAATAAATGGCCACTGTACGTAAATTGAGCTCCGTACAGGCCCTGAAGACTCTGATAGCGATTTCCCCTCTGTTTGCAACTAGAACCTTTTGAATTGTTCTCTGTGACATTCTCACTCCTCCATATCCCTTAAAATTTTATATGTACTCTATAATAAAGGAAGAAATGAAAACTGTACACTTTTGTTTTCTAAAGATTCAAAGTTTTCTGCAATCCATTTTTTTCAATCGATGGTTTGCTCATTGATTTTTTCTTTTTGTAACGCTCTTTATATTCAGTAAACATGCTGATATTCAGCAGCATTCCCATACAGATGCTAAGTAAAATGATGGACGATCCTCCGTAGCTGATAAACGGAAGTGTCACCCCGGTGATTGGAATAAGACCTGAAACACCGCCTAAATTGATACAAGTTTGGATCGCAATCATGGAGGAAATTCCTATTGCAAGCAAACTTCCAAACGGATCTTCACACTTTCTCGCAATATAAAAACCTTTCACGACGATGAAACCAAGAAGAGCGAGAACAAAAAACACGCCGAAAAAGCCAAGCTCTTCTGAGATAATTGCCATGATAAAGTCTGTGTGCGGCTCTGGAAGATACCCGTACTTTTGAACGCTTTCCCCTAGACCGAGTCCAAAAAAGCCGCCTGATCCAATCGCATAATACGAATTAATCAATTGATGCCCAGTAGCCCCTGCATCTTTAAAGGGATCTTGGAAACTTTCAAAACGTCCGAGACGATTTTGCGTGAAAATTTTATCCCAAAAAAGAATAATAAATGGGGTCACGACGACCATTACGGCACTAAATAGCGCGAGCAGCTTCGCAAGCGTTTTGCCGCTAAAGCCTGAGCATAAAATCATCGCAAGGGCTATCATGCCAATAATAAAGGCTGTCCCATAGTCCGGCTGCAAAATGATAAATCCGCACAGGATAGAGACAATCACGATCGGAGGCGTAACACCTCTTAAAATATGATCAATATAATGCTGCTTTTTGGCATACACCGCAGCAAGATAGATAATGACAACAATCTTCACGAATTCAGCTGGCTGAAGACTAAAAGGGCCTAATTTGATCCAGCTTCTTGCGTTCCCTGCAATATGACCGCCAAAGTACACATAGATGAGGGAAAAAACTGAAAGCAGCAGCATACCAATCTGGAATTTCTTATTTGAAAACAGCTGATATGGAACCAATGCCGTAAAGATCAAGATGGCTGCCCCAACAATCATAAATAAGAGCTGTTTCTTAAAAAAGTTATCTGGCGGAGCATCGTATCTGATAACAGATGTAATCATACTTGAGCTATACACCATAACCAAACCGAATGCGCTGATTAAGATAATGGCGAACAATAATGAGTAGTCATACGATTTTAGCATTCTCTTTAACATATAATCCTCTTCCTAACGTCTGTTTCTACTGCTTGATATCTTCTTAGCTGTTCTTATTCTACTACATTTTCTCTGTTTGATCCCGTTTTACCTCTTTTATATTGTTCGTCATTCATGAAAGAATCAAGTCCGTTTGCCGTTAATCCATCAAAAGAAATGAGAGGACAAAAAAACTCAAACTTGTGTTATGGAAGTTTGAGTTTTCAATCATTATTTTTTTGTGAACGCATCATGAAGTGCGGAAAGCTCTCTCTCAAGTTTATCGAGTAGTTTCTTGCCTTCATGTTGATCAACTAATCCAAGCCGGACAGCAAAATCAATTTCTCTTGATAATCCGAACATTTGAGTATCTAAAACCTCTTCATAAAGAGGACATTGCGGCATCGTTAAGTTGTCCATTTGCACTTGGATCAATTTTAAAATTTTCTCTGCATCCAATTTTAATAAAGCCAGTGCTTTTTGCCGATGATCGACTAAAATTTCTGACGCCAAAAGTATCCCTCCGTTCCCCAGGCGAGTACCTAATTCTTCTATTTATCATAAAGCGAAACGGCCAAAATTGCAAGCAGATTTGTACAGTTCGCATTGTAAAAATAAAAAGAAGACAATCATCATTAAAAGATACTCATCTCATATTTTTCACTCATGAGCTCAAGCAGCTTAATCCCAGCAATACTATTCCCTTTTTCATCCAGGGCAGGACCGAAAATTCCGATCCCAAAATCATATGGAGCCGCTCCCATAATCCCGCCTGAAACACCGCTTTTAGCAGGTATGCCGATATTAATGGCAAATTCCCCGCTTGCATTGTACATTCCGCACGTCACCATAAAGGTTTTACATATTCTAGCGACATCTTTTGAAAGAATTTGCTGCCCCGTCTCTGGATGTCTGCCATCTAATGAAAAAACACAAGCAATTTTCGCCAAATCTAAGCTGTTCATCATAATGGCACATTGTTTCGTATACACATCCATGACCTCTTCTACGTTCCCTCTAATAATATGATATTGCTTCATATAATAGCACATAGCCCGGTTAATCATCGATGTCTCAAATTCGGATGCGGCTGTTTCCTTGCAGTATGTAATGCTTTTATCATTTGCGAGCTCTCTAATAAAGCGGAGCAAGCGATTCAGCTGATCTTGCGGAGTCGCCCCTCTTATTAAGCTTGTGACTGCAAGCGCTCCTGCATTAATCATTGGATTCAGCGGCTTATTCGGACTTGCTGTCTCCAGCTTAATCATTGAATTAAACGGGTCACCTGTAGGCTCTTGTCCAACAAATTGAAAGACTTTTTTTGGTCCTTCTTCTGAAAGCACGAGCGCAAGAGCTAATACTTTAGAAATACTTTGAAGGGTAAAGCGCTTATCTACATCTCCTGCCGAGTGGCAAGTATTACTTACATGATACACAGCCACAGATAAATCTGTCTGTTCCGCTTTGGCAAGAGCGGGAATATAGGATGCTACTTTGCCATCTTTGGCCACTTTTTTTGCTTCCTCCACAAAACGCTTAAGCTCTTCATTGTCACGACATGCCATGCCCAACATCCTCCTATCTTTCATGTACGATTAGTGTGTACAAGGAGAAGCTTGTTTATGAAAGTGACAAAACAGGCGAAAACTTCTATAATTTATGATGGAAAGGGGTTGTCTTGAACATGAGCATCATTCAAATTAAGGGGAACGTAAAGTACAAGATCACCATTGATCCAAGTGTCTGGATTTTTGATGACCGCAAATTTTTAATGGATTCATTTTTTGAAAAAAGCGCAGCAAATGAAGAAAATCAGCTGGATCAGGAGCTTGACCAAGAGCGGGTGATTAGAGAAGGGCAAACACTTCCACCTACTTTAAAAACAGAGAAGAAGTACGAAAAGGAAAGACTCGTCACAGGCAGCTTCGGAATGAAGCTAGGTGATATGCTGAAAAATGCAGAACCGCTTGAACATGCAGATACATGCCAATTTGTCACAGAAACAGGGACAATTGCTGTGCCGCTTTCTCAGGCGATGGAAAGCATTGCACACTTCAGCCAAAATGGAAAGCCTATGACAGAAGAAGGACCAATCCACGTTTATTTCGCGGATCAGTCCAACCTCACTCAACCGATAAAAGGTGTCAAAGAGCTCATCATTACATAAGACAGAGGGTCTGGACTACAGCAAATCAGCTGCAAGCTGCGCAAGTCCAGACCTTTCTCCTTTGACAAGCTTGACATGTCCAGATATTTGCTGTCCTTTGAACCGCTCAATGACATACGTAAGTCCATTATTTAAGCTGTCTAAATAAGGATGATCGATCTGCTCCGGGTCCCCCATCAGCACAATTTTACTTCCTTCTCCGACTCGCGTTAATAATGTTTTCACTTCGTGTTTCGTTAAATTCTGCGCCTCGTCAATGATTATAAATTGATCAGGTATACTTCTTCCGCGGATATACGTTAAAGCTTCCACTTGAATAGAACCGATTCCCGCCAAAATCGCATCAAGTTCACCAGATTTTTTGGTATTAAATAAAAATTCTAAGTTGTCATAGATCGGCTGCATCCATGGTCTGAGTTTCTCTTCCTTTTCACCTGGCAAGTAGCCTAAGTCCTTACCGACAGGAACAATTGAACGGGCTACGATCAGTTTTTTAAACATGCCGAGATCCTCTGTCTGCATTAATCCGGCAGCCAGGGCAAGCAGTGTTTTACCAGTTCCCGCTTTTCCGATCAATGTCACGAGCGGAATATCACGGCGCAATAGCAGCTCTAATGCCATCGTCTGCTGAACATTTTTCGGACGGATTCCCCAAACATGCTCTTGATCATAAATGAGCCGTTTCACGTTCTCTGCTTTTTGATCAAGCATTCCTAAAGCAGAGCCGCCTTCATTCCCCTTCATAATGACAAATTGATGAGGATTTAACGGTGCACTTGTGACTTCTTTTACCAGCAATTGACTTTGCTTATAAAATGTATTCAATTGCTCCGTCGGAATATAGAGCTCATGATAGCCGTTATCAATGTCTTCGTTTTGCAGCACACGGTCACTTAAGAAGTCCTCTGCTTGAAGACCGATGGCATCTGCCTTTACCCGGACTAAGACATCCTTGCTGACCAAAATGACGGGCCGGCCGTGAGGCTTTGTTTCTTCCTCTAAGCTCAAATTTTTCGCGACAGCCAAAATCCGATTATCATTCGTTTTTTCAATAAAAATTTCTTGAAGCTCATGGAAAGAGCGATGATTCAGCTCGATGCGCAGCGTCCCTTTTGACTCTAGCGTAATTTTTTCATGCAGTTTCCCTTTCGATCTCAAACCGTCGATTAAACGTGAGACACGCCGGGCGTTTTGCCCAACCTCGTCCATGTATCTCTTTTTCGAGTCTACTTCTTCTAACACAACGGCCGGAATGACGACCTCGTTGTCTTCAAATGAAAAGATTGAATTCGGATCCTGTAATAACACATTTGTGTCTAATACATAAATTTTACTCAGGTCCTTCGCCTCCTGATCGGGGTTTCATTCATCCTTGTCTTTCCCAAAACGATTGTTAAAATATATGTTTTCATGAATAAAGTTAGAAGGTTAATTCAACAATAAAATAAATCATGCAGTTTGTGAAGGAGGGATTTTAGATGCGACTATTTTTAACATTATTCATGATTCAAACGATCATTCTGTTAGGCGCTTGCCAGCAGCAGGAAAAGCCAGAAGCGCTGGACAAGCAAGATGGACGCCAGCACTTAGTAAAGGTGTCAGACTCTTCAAAGAAAAAGACAAATCAAGCCCGCCCATCCACTGATGTTGCGCAGCATCTTGTCAATGTGACAGAGCACGTAGCAGATGTCAATGATGCAACGGCAATCGTCATCGGCCGCTATGCTGTTGTTGGTATCGATGTAAAAGATGATTTAGATAGAAGCAAAGTAGAAACCATTAAATATTCAGTTGCAAAAGCGCTGAGAAATGACCCTGAAGGTGCAAATGCTGTTGTGGTTGCTGACCCGGATACAGTCAGCCGTTTAAAAGAAATGGGCAAAGAAATTCAAGCAGGCCGTCCTGTAAGCGGAATTATGGATGAACTAGCTGCCATTGTCGGCCGCGTGATGCCAGAGATGCCAAGAAATGAGATCGACCGTAACGAAAAAGACCCGACAAATGATCCGAATAATCAGCTCAAAGAACAGGATCAAAAGCAGTTAGAAAAAAATCAAAACGACCAATCAAATCATCATATGAACCAGAAGAAATAATGAGAACGGCTTATATCTCCTATGATATAAGCCTTTTTCTACGCTGATTTTAAGTGTCTGGAAAACATGCTATAATAAATGCAATAAAGTGAGGTGAAAATGATGAGAGTGAAGTGCTCATTATGTGAAAAGCTTGAAACCATTGATGATGATACACTCGTTGCTAAACGGTTAAGAAACCGGCCCATTCATACATATATGTGCGATGACTGCCAAGAACGCATTAAAATAAAAACAGAAGCCCGCATCAAAACTGGCAGATTCTCTCTTTATCAAGATCCTGCGACGAAAGAGAAAAAGAAGAAAAAAGGAAAGAAAGAACAAAAGACATAAAAAAAGACCTGACACATGTTCAGGTCTTTTTTTACGTATTGACTGTTCCTTCTTTTTTCGCACGATGCAGCCGTATTTTATAAATAATTAAAATGGCAGCTGCCACAACCAGTCCTTCCGCTACTGGCAGGAAGATTCCTAGAAATGTGAGAAACGTGCAGCCAAAAATCAAAAACAAATAAATCACGAGCGCTTTTAAAATCGGTAAACGTCTAGCAAAGCCGAGCTTAAAAACAATAATCGCTAAAACAAGGATGGTGCCATATAGGAGCCACATCCCTGTTTGCGGATTTTCATCGACACGAAACAGCATCGCGAAAAAGGATAGATTTTCACTTACTTCCTGATCATTCAAAAAGATTCCCTCCCCTTATCTTTCAGGGTTCTATCTTTTTAATTCTTCATGGAATTAAGATAATCCTGCTAGCTTTTTCTTCTTCGCTGCTCTCTCGCGTTCGTTTTTGTCTAAAATTTTCTTTCTAAGACGAATTGATTCAGGTGTAACCTCACAATATTCGTCTTCATTCAAGTACTCAAGGGATTCCTCAAGTGACATAATACGAGGTTTTTTCATGCTAACTGTTTGATCTTTCGTCGCTGAACGTACGTTTGTTTGCTGTTTCATACGGCTTACGTTCACAACAAGGTCGTTCTCACGGTTATGCTCCCCAACGATCATCCCTTGGTATACTTCAGTACCCGGCTCAACGAAGATCACACCGCGCTCTTCAACACCTTGGATTCCGTAAGCAGTCGCTTTACCTGTTTCCATTGAAACAAGTACACCTTGACGGCGTCCGCCAACTTGACCAGACTGCATTGGCTGGTAGCTGTCAAACGTATGGTTCAAAATACCAAAACCACGAGTTAATGAAAGAAATTCAGTTGTATAACCAATTAAACCACGTGATGGCACTGTAAAGATCAGGCGAACTTGACCGTTACCATTATTGATCATGTCAATCATTTCACCTTTTCTTGCACCCATTGATTCCATAACAGAGCCAGTATGCTCTTCTGGTACATCAATTTGAACGCGCTCAACAGGCTCACATCGAACACCATCAACTTCTTTTACAATAACTTCTGGCTTCGATACTTGTAATTCAAATCCTTCACGTCTCATATTCTCAATGAGAATGGATAAGTGAAGCTCTCCGCGCCCAGAAACAACCCAAGCATCAGGTGAATCAGTTGGATCCACACGAAGACTGACGTCTGTTTGAAGCTGCTGCTCTAAACGCTCTTCGATTTTACGTGATGTCACGTATTTTCCTTCACGGCCTGCAAATGGGCTGTTGTTTACAACAAACGTCATTTGAAGTGTCGGCTCATCAATACGAAGGATTGGAAGTGCTTCTTGGTGTTCTACCGGACAAACCGTTTCACCTACGTTGATGTCTTCCATTCCAGATACAGCGACAAGATCTCCCGCTTTCGCTTCGTTGATTTCCACTCGTTTTAATCCTTGGAAACCAAAGATCTTTGTTACACGGAATTGTTTCACTGTGCCGTCGATTTTCATCAAGGCCACTTGCTGTCCTACTTCCATTGTTCCTCTGAATACACGGCCAATTCCAATTCTGCCAACATAATCATTGTAATCAAGTAGTGCCACTTGGAATTGAAGCGGCTCTTCATGGTTATCAACTGGGCAAGGAATGTGGTTAACAATGGCTTCAAACAAAGATTCCATGTTTTCATCTTGCTTGCTCGCATCGTTACTTGCTGTACCATTAATTGCAGATGCATAGACAACTGGGAATTCAAGCTGTTCTTCTGTTGCATCCAATTCAATGAACAAGTCAATCACTTCATCGACTACTTCAGCCGGACGAGCAAAGTCGCGGTCAATTTTATTGACGACAACGATTGGTGTTAAGTTTTGCTCAAGTGCTTTTTTCAGCACAAAGCGTGTTTGAGGCATACAGCCTTCATAAGCATCCACAACGAGGAGTACACCATCTACCATTTTCATGATACGCTCAACTTCACCACCGAAATCGGCGTGTCCTGGTGTATCTAAAATATTAATGCGTGTATCTTTATAATGGATCGCAGTATTTTTAGCTAAAATCGTAATACCGCGCTCTCGCTCTAAATCATTTGAATCCATGGCTCTCTCAGCGATATTTTCATTCGCACGGAAAGTACCAGCTTGATGGAGCAATTGGTCAACAAGCGTCGTTTTACCATGGTCAACGTGGGCAATAATTGCGATGTTGCGAAGGTCTTTTCGAAGTTTCACATTTTCATCTCCTAAAATAATTAGATAACTTTCATATTATATCACAATCCCCTTTAAATGCCGATCGTTTTTCTGTAAACTTATATTAACTCTAAAAAAAGGGATGGAGACAAATGAAACAAATCAAATGGCTTCTATTATTATGTGCATTACTTGCAGTTGTCAGTATGGCGTTTATTGGGGTATCTCTTGCAGAAAAAAACATACTGGGCACATGTTTAAGTATCGTGTTCGCCATGATTTTCATGGGTACAGGATTTACATTAAAAAGAAAATTAAACGTGCAATCATAAAATTAGTTAAAAGCCTTTTACATTCTATATGTAGAAGGCTTTTTATTTTGAGTAAAAACAAGACAAATCACCTATGAAAGCTCCATTCATCAGACGAAACGTATCTTGAATAATTGACAAAAGTAAGCAATCTGCACCCCTACATTTTTCGACAAGAACTTTTATAGTTCTCCAAAATCAAACAGAAAGTTACATTTTTCCTATTCTTCCACAAAGTTTCTCATGGTATGCTTTTCTTGCAACAAAATTTAACAGAAAAGGGAGAGAAAAGAAGCATGAAGAAGTTTTTGAGCAAATCGCTCAGCTCTGTTGTATTTTTCGCTTTAGCTATCATTCTTACTTTCACAACAGTAGCTCCTGGGCAAGCAAGCGCTGCAACTTTCAAAGGAATTCCTTTTGAACAGCAGCAAATCATTAAAGAATTATTGGAGAAAAACGAGCGTGTCATCAACATTCTCATCAATTCATTTGTTGAGGAAGACAACAACTACACATTTGATGTGAAAAAAGCTGTTGAGCTCGGACTAACTGAAGAAGAAGCGGCGACTGCTGAGAAATTCTTAGATCGCGCAGCTGTTCTTACAATCGTTTTCAGTGAAAGCATCACTAAAAACGAAAAAGGGAAATTGGTTTTTGATTCAGCAAAAGCTGTTGAACTTGGTCTTACAAAAGAAGAAGCGGCTAAATTCGAAAAGCTTTTCAAATCAGTGATCAGAATTGCTGATCTTGCTGGTGATGCACTTGTTCTAGACAAAAAAGGAAACGTTGTGATTGATTCAAAAATCGCAAAAGGTCTTGGATTCAGCTCTACTGAATTACTTGTTTTCAACCAAATGCTTAAGAAAATTCCTCAAGAGCAATTGAAAACGTTCTATGATGCAGTTCAAATTGCGAAAGAAAAATTAAGCTAAGCTCAGAAAAACCTCCACCTGGTTCATCCAGATGGGGGTTTTCTATTTCAGCCAATAAAGAATGACCATCATGACGTATCCTATACCAAACGCGATACTTGCTCGATAAAGCAGCTTACCATAGTAGCGCTTTTCAAATTTTCTTTTTTCTTCCTTTTCATCTATATATGGCATGAGATCAGGAGTCTGTATAAGGGTTATTGGCTCTTTCATTTCGTGATAAAGGTGACGGCAGCTTTCGCAGGATTGTATGTGCTCTGCAACAATTTTATTTGTTTCTGCACTTGTGTCTCCCTCTATATAAAGTGGTAACAATTCTTCAATCAAATAACAGCTCATTTATTGAACTCCTCACAATGTAGCATTCGCTTCAGCTCTAATCTCGCTCGATGAAGGGTTGTTTTGACTTTAGATAAAGTCCAATTCAAAATTTCAGCTACTTCTTCATATGATAATTCTTGAATATCTCTTAAAATGAGGACATCCCGATATGAATCCTTCAGCTGATGAATATGATGCCACAGCCTTTCTATGTCAGCTTGTGTTTCGATGTAATCTTCTGGTGTTGTGAACGACTGCTGCTCTAAGAAATCCATTTCTTCTACGTTCGTAAAAGTCCATTTTATTTTTCGGCGATAGTCATTCACAAATGTGTGATACGCAATGGTATAAAGCCATGTTTTTATACTAGAATGTCCCTTAAAGGAGGACAACCCATGCAGTGCCTTCATAAATACGTCTTGCGAAAGGTCCTTGGCCGTTTCCATATTTCCCGTCCGGCGATATAAATATTTGGTGATTTCCTGAAAATATTCTTCATAGATTTTTTCAATTTGGTCAGCTGGTCTGGACATCAAAAATAAAACCACACAGTCATCCAAATCGATAAAACGATAAAAAAGAAGTATAACGAGTAAATAAACCCTTTCATGCGTTTTAACTCGTCATAGCCATTCTGACTTTCCACCGGCGCTGAGGACTGCTTTTTAACCGTGGCCGTATGCTGATATTGCTGTTCGTGTGCCTTCATCCAGCTAGCTGCCTCGGCTCCTAGATCCCCTTCTTGATACAGTTCATATAAGTCTTGAAAGATGGCTTGTTTTTCTTTATCTGTCAAAACGATGCACCTCTTTTGTTCGCCCATTCACTTCATAGATTTTATGCTCATTTGATCCGAAGGTTTGTATAATGACAAGCCATGAAATGTCGATATTCCCTTCTTTGTCGATCATCCTCACAGGTTTTATTTGTTTTTTATAGATCGTATATGGTTTATACCTTTTAAGTACTTGCTGATAGACTTCATTACGATCTTGATTAGATACTCCGTGCGGGATAGAAGAAGCTGCTTGCACTCTCAACTCAATTCCATCATCCCCTTTAAACAGATTGACGACATGAGAGGAGCCTTTAAATGTATATTGTTTACTTTCACTAGTGCCTGTTTCTTTTCTTACGTCTTTTGGCGTTTTCCCTATGATTTTTAACAAATCATCATCGCTGACGTTCCCTTTTTTCTGTTGAAGAATCGCTTTTGACAGCTTAAAGCTGATAACTTCTTTTGTTGAGCCATTAAACAGAAACTCCGATTGATCTTTTGTTGTGACCCTCACTTCATGCTGCCAATCAAAATAAAATTCATCAATGCCTGTGATTTGATAAGCTGGCGGCTTTAGGTTTAAATGTTTATAAATACTGTTGATCCTGTTTTTTATCTCCATTTCTGTTAAACGGATGCCGTCTATATCCTTTAATTGAAAGATGGCGTTTTCGTATTGCGCTTGTCGAAGCGTCCCTTTTTTCCAGGTGGCAAACGCTAAGCTGTCCTCTTCATTCTGAGACATTTTTGGCAGAAGAAGAACGTCCGTCTCTCCGTCCTCTTTTTTTACAGCTAATTGAATGCGCTGTAGATCGATTGACCGCCCACTTCTTTCGAAAAATTCGATGGTTTTTTTCCTATATTCTTTATCGGTCAGTTCCTTTCCCTCTACACGACCTCGATAAGAAAATTCGCTTAATTCACCTGTAAACGCAGAAATATTCACTTCATACTGATCATCTGCAAACACGTAATGATAAGGGATAGGCTGATGACTAGCATTTAAATAAAGCGATTGATCCTCTGGTACAAATTTTGAAGCGAATGCTTTTGCATTTACTGCTGATAAAGGACGATATTCATCTGAAAAAGTATCTACCAGTTCCGTTTTGGTGAATTGGAACATCGTATGAGGAATATTGACAATCGGGTTGAGTAATAGCAGAAAAAAGACAGCTATACAACCAGCGCCCCACTGCCTTAATCTCACCTTGTCCCGTAGTAAAGCAGATAACAAATAAATCGTCATAAAGCTTCCTGCTGCTGCCGCTAAAATGACAATCGATTTAAATGTAGATTGAAGCTCATACTTCGAAATAGAAGGATAAAATATATAAAGCAAGGCTGCGAAAATCAAGATATAAAACAAAAGCAATTCCTTCCACTTCCAATGCCAAAACAAGCGAAAGAAAAGGTGCAGCAGCAAAGCGGCAAAGCAAGCCATAGCCAAAATGGTGATCATATCTCTCCATACTAACCCCGTATCACCGCTAAGAAAGAACTTTTTGCTTTCAGCAAACACAATAAACACTGTTTGACATAAAGGCAGAAGTAACACAGATAAATCAAAAGCAAAAAACATACCTTTATTTTTTAAATAAGGAAGAGTAATCACATAATACAATGATGCAAGCAAGACATACCCATAGATGAGAAATTGCATGAAATCTGTCAGCACTTCAAATGTTTCGATCGTATACTGTCTAGCTAGGACTTGGTGGATCATTTCAACTGTCATACCGCCAAGCAGAACAACTCTTAATACGATTCCAGCATAGAAGACATAACCACTCTTCTTTTCTTTCCATATGGGAAGTGTCATAAAAAGGACAAATAGTCCAAGTACACACCATTGAATGATGTGAATACTGTACTCATTTAAAATAAAATACCTTTCAAAATGGAGCGATAAATCACTAAACAAATCAAACATTGATACACAATCCTTTACATGAAATTAAGGCCTCATTCGTATAGACATCCGCCTTACCAAAAAGTTTCAGGAAAAACAAAAAATCACTTCATTCTCATGAAGTGATGTCGTTTATTTTTTATTTCCGCTTCCTTTTATGTAATCATGCAAGATTTTTTCACAAATGGATCGATTTCCGGCGACGATGCTGTTTTTATCTAAGAACGTAAGACGTTCTCCGTGGATATTTGAGTAAACAGCCCCTACTTCATCAAGCAGTACGCAGCCCGCTGCATAATCCCACGGCGCAAGCCTTAACGTGACATATGCGTCACTTCTGCCGCTTGCAATATAAGCAAGCTCAAGGGCAGCTGATCCAATCGTTCGTGTCCCTCTCACGTCACGCACGAGACGGGCAAACGGTTTAGCATCAAAATAAGGGCTTTCAATCGCCCATGTCGGATTAATACCCACAATGGCTTTTTCAATCTCCACGTCTTTTAATGGCGGGAGCAGTGTATCGTTCATATAAGCTCCTTCTCCTTTGATGGCATGGTAGAGCTCGTCATGAATGACGTCATAAATAAGACCGATTTTCCCCACACCATTTTCAAATATCCCGATTGAAATGGCAAAATTGCGTTTTTGATGGACAAAGTTCATTGTGCCATCGATCGGATCAATGATCCACACAATCCCATCAAGTGAGGTCACCTCTTCCCCTTGTCCCTCTTCTCCTAAAATGTGATGATCTGAAAATGTCGATTGTATTTTTTCAATAAAAAAACGTTCTGTCTCTTTATCGATATTCGTGACAAGATCATTTGGATTTGATTTTGTTTCAATTGATAGACCTTCCTGCATGGACGCTTTAATACGGCTCCCTGCTTCTTTTACCCAAAGCTTTGCAAGACGGTCAATTTCCACCCAGTTTGTCATCAGATTGTAAACCTCTTTTCTATGTAGGACCTATTTGTAATAGCATACTGATATTATGTACGTAAAAGCAAGAAAAAAGCAGCTTCATACAAAAACGAACCGATGATTTGGTTCGTTTTTACCTCACCCTGTTTTACCCTTGAAGCTGCTCCCATTCTTTTCTTAGGCGCTCAAGCTTTCGTTTGCTGCGTTCGATTTGGATGTCATCTTTTTGTTCGATGGCTTCATGAAGCGTAGAAAGCTCATAATCAACCTCTAATCTCCACACAGCGATGCGATTCTTCTTCTCTTGTCTATACCCCTGCTTCACGATTTGCTTCATTGGTCAACGCCCCTTCCAGAGAATGATTCATTCCTTGTCAGTTTTCATTGATAAAAAATTCAATCGATAAGAGAAATGGTTCTTGCTTATATCGTATGAAGCGATCGCATAACCGCAACGACATTCTGAAAATTGTGTCTTTACCTATTAATGATGTACCACAAAATGAAAGGTTTTAAACGCTGCACCACGTCCTTTACAATCTTTGATCTGACGGTGCATCTTTTTTTGAGCTTGATCCAAGCTATGATAAAATATGATCAGCGAAAAGATACAGGAGGCATAACATGAGTGAAATGCGTTTTAGAGATGAAGATTTTGAAACATTCACAGTTGATGGTTTAGATGAAAGAATGACTGTATTAAAAGAAAGAGTCCGTCCAAAGCTTGAGGCACTTGGCGAACATTTTGCACCACTTCTTTCTTCTATTACAGGAGACGAAATGTTTGTACACGTCGCAAAGCATGCTAGAAGATCTGTCAACCCGCCAAATGATACGTGGGTTGCTTTTGCAAACAGTAAGCGCGGATATAAAAAACTCCCTCATTTTCAAATTGGGCTTTGGAAAACACATGTCTTTGTCTGGTTTGCGCTCATTTATGAATCTCCAGTAAAAGGTGAGTACGGCCAGCTATTTGAAAAAGAGCTAGACACCATCCAGCAGAAAATACCGCAAGATTTTGTTTGGTCTAAAGATCATATGAAACCAGATGTCATGCGTCACAGCGAACTAGATTCCGAACAGCTGAAAACGCTGTTTGAACGTGTTCAAACAGTCAAGAAAGCCGAGCTTCTGTGCGGCATTCAGCTGCCTAGAGAGGAAGTCGTTCAAATGAATAATGAAGAATTTCTATCAAAAATTGAAAATGCCTTCCGCACGCTGACGTATCTATACCGCTTCACACAGAAAGAATCTGTATAAAAAAACGAGCCCTTATAGGCTCGTTTTTTACATGCGTATAACGGCTGTCTCTTCTGCCTCTCTTGCGGTTTTCACTGCACGATAAGGGGAATACCCGCTTCCCTTTTCAAACGCCGCACAATGCGTTTTTTCCTCAGCTTTTGATGGCACAACCTCTTTAAATCGTTTATAAGCATCTAATAACTCCTGCTTCGCAATTCCTTTTTCATAGGCTTTTTCAATAGCCTGAAAAAACGAAATGACCGCCATCTTTTCCTCTGTTGTCCAGTCGACATCCATTGGATATTGATATTCCATTTACTTGTCCCTCACTTTAACACTCATTTCTGATTTGAACTTTTATTATAGCATCTGTTTGATCAGAAACCGATTGATTTTATGCTTTACATTCCGATCAGTTCATAATATAATTCTTTTGTTTTATGCAATGAAATCTGCTGTAATTGGCACAATAAGAGCAGGTATTTCGATGAAGGTGGGAAAGCAATTGTCACAACATGATACACCCTTATACACTGGACTAAAAAAACACGCAGCAGCCAATCCAGTCCAATTTCACATTCCAGGCCATAAAAAAGGAGCCGGAATGGATCCTGAATTTAGAGCATTCATTGGCGACAATGCTTTAAGCATTGACCTCATTAATATAGAACCTCTCGATGATTTACATTCACCTAAAGGGATGATAAAAGAAGCACAGGAGCTTGCTGCTGAAGCCTTCGGTGCTGATCATACGTTTTTCTCCATTCAAGGAACAAGCGGCGCCATCATGACTATGGTGATGACGGTATGCGGACCTGGAGATAAAATTATCGTTCCGCGTAACGTCCATAAATCGATTATGTCCGCGATTGTATTTTCTGGCGCAGTTCCTGTTTTTATTCACCCAGAAATAGACAAAGAGCTTGGCATCTCTCACGGCATTACACCTGAATCAGCCAAAAAGGCGCTCACTGAGCATCCAGATGCAAAAGGTTTGCTTGTCATTAATCCAACGTATTTTGGTATTTCAGCAGACTTAAAATCAATCGTAGATATTGCCCATTCATTTGATGTGCCTGTCCTTGTCGATGAAGCACACGGTGTGCATATACATTTTCACGATGAGCTTCCCCTCTCTGCGATGCAGGCAGGTGCCGACATGGCAGCAACAAGTGTCCATAAACTCGGCGGCTCTCTTACACAGAGCTCTATTTTAAATATGAAGGAAGGGCTTGTTTCAAAAGACCGCGTGCAGTCGATTTTGAGTATGTTGACGACAACGTCCACTTCTTATTTACTTTTAGCGTCACTTGATGTCGCTAGAAAGCGATTAGCCACTGAAGGAAAGGCACTTGCAGATGAAGCCATTCGTTTGGCTGAATCAGCGAGAGACCGCTTGAATCAAATTGACGGGATTAGCTGCATTGGCAAGGAAGTACTCGGTTCAGCTTCTACTTACGATTATGACCCAACGAAATTAATTATCTCCATTAAAGACCTTGGGTTAAACGGGCATGATGTCGAAAAATGGCTGAGAGAAAGTTACCGAATTGAAGTAGAACTCTCTGACCTGTACAACATTTTATGTATCGTCACCCCTGGAGATTCAGATGAGACGATTGATACGCTCGTGACAGCGATGCAGGAAATTGCCGCAGCCTCTACATGTGAGAGCGGCAAACAAGCGGTAACGGAAGTGCTGCTGCCTGAGATCCCATCGCTTGCTATGACGCCGCGTGACGCCTTTTATGCTACAACAGAAGTCGTTCCGTTTAAGGAAGCAGCCGGCCGCATCATCGCAGAGTTTGTCATGGTGTACCCGCCAGGTATTCCGATTTTTATACCAGGTGAAATTATCACAGAAGAAAATATTTCGTATATCTATAAAAACATTGAAATTGGTCTTCCTGTCCAAGGACCTGAAGATTCAACGCTCGAAATGATTCGTGTGATTAAGGAACAAAAAGCAATTTTATAAAAAAGAAACATGCAGCCCCAAATGGAGCTGCATGCTTTTTTATTTATTCAGAGGCTTCATCACAGCAATGACAGTGACCGCATGTTCCGTATAGCGTTGTCACTTTTTCATTTTCAAATTGATCAATGGTTTCATTGCAATCTTGACAAATAATTGTACCCACGTACATTCCCCTTTTCTTCATTCATAGTTTGAAAGCGTTTAATCTATTTCATATCTCTATAATATGATGTCACAATTAAGTTGTCAACGGTTAATTGTATGACACATTTAATCATTTTTTATAAATATGTGCTTTTTTCTCATCATATTGAGGGAACGTTTCAATTGTATTTTTCTTCATATCAATTCTGTAACAATTGAGTAACAATCGAAAATTGTCAAAAAGGACATGATACACTAGAGTGACTAACAGGGAACAAGCTCCTAAAAATGTTGGGACAACCCCAAATGATTTTGAGGTGAATAGATTGAATTTTATGAGGACACTTCTCATTATATTCCCCATGCTTTTTGTACTTAGTTCATGCTCATTTGCGTATATCATACCGAATCAGACCGACCAAGTCCGTCATATTCAAAAACCGAGAATTCTCTTTTTTACTGATGCAGAAAATCTTGATAAAGAAAGCCCTTATTATGATGCAGTCCTCGATTTAAAAAATGAATACCCTAAGGAAATGTCAAAAATGATTGTGAAAGAAGATCGTAAAGGCTGGAAAAATGAAGTTGATGAACTGCCGGCTATTTTACTTGTCAATGATGAAAAAGTCATCGTGAAGGTTGAAGGAAATGTCCGCAGTAAACAGGAGATCTTATCGCCCTTATGCCATGCTTTGGACCGCGTCAATACAAACTAATGATATTTTGCTTGCACTTATATATAACCATATGAAAAAACCCCTCACCTGATGAGGGGTTTTTCATATGGTGTTCAGGGCGCCAAAAAAACCCTCTCCATCAAGGAGAGGGTTTCATAGGTTTATTATTTTACGATGTGGATTGGGCTTCCAATTGCTACTTCAGCCGTTTCCATTGTAATTTCACCTAATGTTGGGTGAGCGTGAATTGTCATTGCGATATCTTCAGCAGTCACTCCAGCTTCGATTGCAAGGCTAAGCTCTGAAATCATATCAGAAGCGCCAACACCTGCGATTTGTGCACCGATCACTAGACCATCCTCTTTACGAGTGATCATTTTCATGAAGCCATCAGTTGCATCAAGAGAAAGTGCACGTCCGTTCGCTGCGAATGGGAATTTCGCTGCAACGATTTCGATTCCTTCTGCTTTTGCTTCTGCTTCCGTGTATCCAACAGTTGCAAGTTCTGGCTCAGAGAATACAACAGCAGGAATACCAAGGTAATCAATTTCAGCTGGCTCTCCAGCGATTGCTTCAGCTGCAATTTTACCTTCGTAAGAAGCTTTGTGTGCAAGTGGTGGTCCATCAACGATGTCACCAATTGCATAGATGTTAGATACGCTTGTACGGCATTGTTTGTCTGTTTTGACAACTCCGCGGTCAGTCAATTCAACACCAACTTGCTCAAGACCAAGCTCATCAGTGTTTGGACGACGACCAACAGTCACAAGTACGTAATCAGCATCAACTGTTTTTTCTTCACCTTTTACTTCGAACGTAACAGTGACACCATCAGATTTTTCTTCAACACCTTTTGCAAGTGCGTTTGTATGGATTTCAACGTTTCCTTTTTTCTTCAGGTTACGTTTAACCAATGAGCTCATTTGCTTTTCGAACCCTGGAAGGATTTCGTCTCCACCTTCAAGGATCACAACTTCTGTTCCAAAGTTTGCATAAGCAGTACCAAGCTCAGTACCGATGTATCCACCACCGATGACAACTAACTTTTTAGGTACTTCTTTAAGCGCTAAAGCACCAGTTGAGTTGATCACGCGGTCTGTGTATTTAAATGTAGGCAATTCGATTGGACGAGATCCAGTTGCAAGAATTGCATTTTTAAATGTATAAGTCTGCGCTGAATTTTCATCCATTACACGTACAGAGTTGCTGTCTACGAAATAAGCTTCACCTTTAACGATGTCTACTTTATTTCCTTTAAGAAGACCTTGAACTCCACCTGTTAATTTGTTTACAACAGAAGCTTTCCACTCTTGAACTTTTGTGAAATCAACTGTTACGTTTTCAGCTTTGATACCCATGTCTTCAGAATGCTTTGCATTCTCGAAACGATGTCCAGCATTGATCAATGCTTTTGAAGGGATACAGCCGACGTTTAGACATACGCCGCCAAGTGTTCCTTTTTCAACGATTGTTACTTTTTGTCCTAGTTGTGCAGCACGAATAGCAGCTACATATCCACCAGGACCTGCACCGATGACAAGAGTATCTGTTTCGATTGGGAAATCTCCTACTACCATGAATTTACGCCTCCATTAAAATTAATTGTGGATCATTCAATAAACGCTTGATGTGGTTAAGGGCATTTTGCGCAGTAGCTCCGTCAATCATACGGTGGTCAAAGCTTAGGGAAAGAGCTAAGACTGGAGCTGCAACGATTTCGCCATCACGAACAACCGCTTTTTCAGCGATACGGCCAATACCAAGGATCGCTACTTCTGGGTGGTTGATGACTGGAGTAAACCATTGTCCACCAGCAGAACCGATGTTTGTGATTGTGCAAGATGCACCTTTCATTTCAGCTGGAGCCAATTTACCATCACGTGCTTTTGTTGCAAGCTCATTGATTTCGTTAGAAACTTCGAAAATCGCTTTACGATCTGCATTTTTCACAACTGGAACTAGCAAGCCTTTTTCAGTGTCAGCTGCAATTCCGATGTTGTAGTAATGCTTTTGCACAACTTCATCTGTTTTATCATCGATAGAAGTGTTAAGCACTGGGTACTTTTTCAAAGCAGAAGTTAGAGCTTTTACAACGTAAGGCAAGTAAGTTAACTTGATTCCTTGATCAGCTGCAACTTGTTTGAATTGTTTACGATGTGCAACAAGGTTTGTTACATCAACTTCATCCATTAATGTTACGTGAGGAGCTGTATGCTTAGAGTTCACCATTGCTTTCGCGATTGCTTTGCGGATTCCGCTCATTTTCTCGCGAGTTTCTGGGAATTCTCCTTCAAGAACTGGAGCTGCTGCCGCTTTAGGAGCTGCTTCTTCTTTCGCACTTTCAGCTGCTTGAGGTGCTGCTTCTTGAGCTGCAGAACCACCATTAACGAAGCTGTCGATATCTTCTTTTAACACACGTCCGTTTTTACCAGAACCTGCAACTTTGTAAATTTCAATGCCTTTTTCACGAGCATATTTACGTACAGATGGCATAGCGATAACGCGTTTGTTTGGATCAGCATCTACTTGCTCTTGTGCGCCTGCACCAGTTGCTGCTGCCGCTTCTTCTTGTGCTACTTCTTTCTTCTCTGGCTCGTTACCAGCTTCAGCAGTACCTTGTACTTGAGCTTCAGTTTTTGCTTCGCCTTCTTCTTCGCTGCCTTTAAATTGAAGATTTTCGTAACCAGGTGCATCAAACGTAATGATTGTTTGTCCTACAGTTGCAACTGTTCCCTCTTCAACTTTTAATTCTAATACTTTTCCTTTAACAGGTGAAGGAATTTCTACAACTGCTTTATCATTTTGTACCTCTGCTAAAACGTCATCTTCATTGATTTCGTCGTTTGGTTTAACAAACCACTTAACGATCTCACCTTCGTGGATACCTTCTCCGATGTCCGGAAGTTTAAATTCAAATGCCACTGTTTTTCGCCTCCTAGATTTTGTTGAACCCTTGTTGTGTATATTTACACGGTCATGTAATTGATAAAGGGGAAGAGAAATAAATTCTTTTCCCCTCTGTCATTTAATTAAAATTCAAGAACTTTCTTCGCTGTTTCAAGTACGTCTTTATGGTTTGGAAGCCATACGCTCTCAGCTTGAGAGAAAGCAAATACAGTATCAGGTGCAGCTACACGAAGTACTGGTGCTTCCAAGCTAAGGATCGCTCTGTCATTGATTTCAGCTACTACGTTTGCAGCAATACCAGCTTGTTTTTGTGCTTCTTGAACAACGATCGCACGGCCTGTTTTTTCAACAGAAGCGATGATTGTTTCAATATCAAGCGGGCTTACTGTGCGAAGGTCGATAACTTCAGCAGAAACGCCTTCTTTTTCTAGCTCTTCAGCAGCTTTTAGTGATTCGTGAACCATTGCACCATAAGTGATGATTGAAAGGTCAGAACCTTCACGTTTCACGTCAGCTTTACCGATTTCAATTGTGTACTCTTCTTCAGGAACTTCCTGACGGAAAGAACGATAAAGTTTCATATGCTCAAGGAATACTACAGGATCGTTGTCACGAATTGCAGAAATTAATAATCCTTTTGCATCGTAAGGCGTTGAAGGAATGACAACCTTGATACCAGGCTGTTGTGCGATAAGACCTTCTAAGCTGTCAGCGTGAAGCTCAGGTGTGTGAACTCCCCCGCCGAAAGGAGAACGGATTGTCACTGGAGAATGCCAGCGTCCGCCAGAACGGTAACGCATACGAGCCATTTGTCCAGAAACAGAATCTAATACTTCGTAAACGAATCCGAAGAATTGAATTTCCATTACTGGGCGGAATTCTTGTAGTCCAAGGCCAATTGCAAGACCGCCAATACCAGATTCAGCAAGTGGAGTATCGAATACACGATCCTCACCAAACTCTTTTTGCAATCCTTCAGTCGCACGGAATACGCCGCCGTTTTTACCAACGTCTTCTCCGAAAACGAGAACGTTTTCGTCATTTTTCAGTTCTGTGCGTAACGCATCAGTGATCGCTTGAATCATTGTCATTTGCGCCATGGCTTACTTCGACTCCTTCTGTTTGTAAATTTCAAGCTGTTCAACTAAGTTGAATGGTTTCACATCGTACATGTTTTCAATCAAGTCAGTGACTTTTTGCTTAGGCTGTTCGTCAGCTTCTTTGATTGCTTGTTTGATTTGTTCTTTTGCATCTTCGATGACTTTATTCTCTTCTTCTTCAGACCATATGCCTTTGTTTTCCAAGAATTTGCGGTAGCGTACCAATGGATCTTTTTGCTCCCACTCGTTTTCATCTTCTTTTGTACGATATCTTGTTGGATCGTCACCAGCCATTGTATGTGGGCCGTAACGGAATGTAAGAGTTTCGATTAATGTTGGACCTTCACCATTTACAGCGCGCTCACGAGCTTCAGCAGTTGCTGCATAAACAGCTAATGCATCCATACCGTCAACTTGTACGCCTACGATACCAGCTGCAGCTGCTTTTTGTGCAATTGTTTGTGCAGCAGACTGCTTTTCAACAGGTGTAGAGATCGCATATCTGTTGTTTTGGACAACAAAAATCGCTGGCGCTTTGTAAGCCCCTGCAAAGTTAATACCTTCGTAGAAATCACCTTGTGAAGCTCCACCGTCACCAGTGTAAGTGATTGCAACAGCTTTTTTACCGCGTTTTTTCAAACCAAGAGCTACACCAGCAGCTTGAATGATTTGTGCACCAATAATGATTTGCGGTGAAAGTGCATTCACATCTTCAGGCATTTGGTTACCAACAAAGTGTCCGCGAGAGAACAAGAATGCTTTTGTTAGCGGAAGACCATGCCAGATTAATTGTGGTACATCACGATATCCTGGAAGAATGAAATCTTCTTTCTCAAGTGCAAAGTGAGTTGCAAGCTGAGAAGCCTCTTGTCCAGCTGTTGGCGCATAGAAGCCAAGACGTCCTTGACGGTTCAATGAAATTGAACGTTGATCTAATACACGTGTAAACACCATACGGCGCATTAATTCTTTTAATTGGTCATCTGAAAGATCCGGCATTGCCGCTTCGTTTACGACTTCGCCTTTTTCGTTTAAAATTTGAAACGTTTCAAACTGCTTTTTGATGGCATCAAATTGCTTTTTGCTATCAACAATTGCTTTTTTTGTTTTTGCAGCCATTCTAAAGTCACCTCTTCCTTTCTTTTAACAGTCCATTTGTCGTGAATCCATTTATACATACAGATATAGGATAACCCAAAATACTCATATGACTCCTGTATATAATAGCCACTAAGATCGTTGTCGAAACATTGGTTGACCACTCACTTTTGAGTCCTTCTAACTGTATTAACGATAGTTCACAAAAAACTAATACAACTTCTGTTAACAAGGAATAGTTTACAACAAGAAAAATAGTCCGTCAATTGATTTAACGGCTTTATTTAAATAAATGTATTCGCTTTACTTTTTATGGTGAACTGTATCAATCTGTTTAACAAACAACCCGAACTGTACTAGTATAGAGTGTACTGCTGTACTACAATAGAAAATGTTTGTTTTTGTCGAAAAATAAAAAAAGAGCTGTTTTTCAGCTCTTTTTTGACTCTTGATCTGCCGCTTTATACAAAGCTTGTTTATACTCATTCAATTGGTCTGTATATTGATTGAACTTCTTACTTTCTTTTCTGACTTTACTATATGAACGATTCACGGCCTTCAGCTTAGACTTCAGCTCTTTATATCCTAAATCCTTTTTCTTTAAAGATTGATACAAATGCTGATCTTGTTTCAGTGCCTTTTGATACTCCTTGTAAAGCTGATCATATGACGCATATCGTTTCTCGATTGATTTAACTGTTTGATTGGCTTTCTCTTTTAACTCCGCATCTTGCAATCGTGCGGCCGATTCCTTTACCGTGTTCAATTCCTTTTTCGATTCATCCATACTGTCTTTTTCTGTTTTTAAATGTTCTTCTCGTTTCGCTGCCGATGCTAACGCCTGATTAGAAAGGCTTGACACTGTTTTTGTATGGTCCTTTGTTGTTTGAATCATTTTTGAATACAGCTTCTGCTCTTTTTTTTCATAGCTTTGCAGTGTATCTTGCTCTTTTTCGAAAGATGCTTCTTTTTCACTCATTTTCGTCATCGCATCCTGCATGTCATTGAACGGACTTTGACCTCCGCATCCTGCCAGCAAAAGGGTACATATCCCCGCTAAAGCAGCACCTGCTTTCATGCTTCTTTTCATCTGTCTCATCACAAGGTCCCCCTTTACATCTCCACATACCACTATAATTTTTATAGGCGTTTGTGACAAGGAAAGAGGTCAGCCTGATGAGGCGGAGAAGATTTTTTTCAAGCCATAGGCGCATGACTATACAAATAGTGCATTCATACATAGTTTATATTACACGCTTCGCCTTCACTTATGAGAGGCCGAGTGTATTTCCAAAGGAGGTCAAAAGTATGTCTAATTATAGTCATGGAAGTATGTATGGTGGATACGGTGGATACGGCGGTTACGGGTATGGATTCGGTGGCGGATATGGCGGCGGCTGTTGTTACCCAAGTTATGGCGGTGGATACGGATGCGGATACGGCGGCGGACGTACATTCGCTTTAATCGTTGTGCTTTTCATCCTATTAATCATCGTTGGCGCAGCATTCTTAGGCGGCGGTGGCTGCTGCTAAGGCGGTTTAAGCCTCTGACCGGTCTCATAGGACCGGTCTTCTTTATTTCATTGCATATGTTGTGTATCATTTTATATACTTTACATACAAAGGAAATAGGAGTGAAGTTTTGTGATTACCATGGAAGATATCGTAAGGGACGGACATCCCGTCTTAAGACAAACAGCTGAAGCGGTCGAGCTCCCGCCGACAGAAGAGGAAAAACAACAATTAGCTGACATGATTGAATTCGTTAAAAACAGTCAGGATGCTGACATTGCTGAAAAATACGGCCTAAGACCCGGCGTTGGATTGGCTGCTCCGCAAATCAATATTAGTAAACGGATGATCGCTGTTCACTGCGAAGATGAAGACGGAGAAGAATACAGCTATGCTCTGTTCAACCCGCGTATTGTCAGTCATTCAGTCAAAAGAGCTTATTTAGCGACTGGTGAAGGCTGCTTATCTGTTGATGAAGCTATCCCTGGATTTGTTCCTCGATATCAAAAAATCAGGGTCAAGGCGACAACTCTTGAAGGAGACGACATTGATATCCGCCTAAAAGGGTTCCCTGCCATTGTCTTTCAGCATGAAATTGACCATTTGAATGGCATTATGTTTTATGATCATATTCAAAAGGATCAGCCATTCGCTGAGCCAGAAAATTCTGTTGCAATCGGCAGATCATAACATAAAAAGAAGACCCGGCGATCTAAGGGTCTTCTTTTTTTATTCTTCAATGAGGCCAAGATGGGTCACTGCATGAAATATGCCGTCCTCATCTACTGGCTTTGTCACAAAATCAGCCAAAGCTTTCAGTTCACTCACAGCATTCCCCATCGCAACGCCTGTTCCTGCAAACGAAATCATTTCTCTATCATTCAGTCCGTCTCCAAAGGCAATGGTATCCTTTTGATCGTAAGGAAGTCTTTCGATGACTCGTTTGATCCCTTCAGCTTTTGATCCGCCTTTTGGCAGAACGTCTGTTGACAGCTCATGCCATCTGACAAGGTCAATCTCTTCGCGGAAAGCCTTATATTGAACTTCCTCTTCTGCCTTACAAAATAACAGCATTTGAAAAATGTCGTTTTCTTTAAAGAAAGACAAATCATGCTCAGGATGCTCTGTTTTTAAAGTACCGATTCCTTCATGGATAAACGGATGATTCGGCACAGACGCCTTCATCGTTTCTTCCCCCATAAAAACAAGCGGATGATCATGACGATCCGCTGTCTCATAAATCCGCTCCATCAGCTCTTGCTTCAGCGGATTGCCGTAAATAACGTCTCCCTCATACATGACATACTGACCGTTATAAGCAATGAATGAGTCAAGCCCTAATTCTTCTAAAATGGGCTGAATCAGAAAAGGAGAACGCCCAGATGCAATAAAGAGATGATGTCCTTTTTCTTTTAATAAATGAACTGCTCGCTTCGTTGACTCAGGTATTTTTTTATCATGGTCATATAAAGTACCGTCGATATCAAAGAAGATGACTTTTTTATTCATATCTCGCCCTCCTGCCCTTTGTTATGTATATACACACTCCCTTTCATCATACAGAAAGATTTCCGCTTTCGAAACCAATTCCTTTTGAAAACGCCTATTTCCCACATATAACCATGTAACATTCATTGGAAACATCATATAATACAAGTATATAGAGAGAACGGAATACGCTGTCTAAGCTCACTTCAAACCGAAAGGAGGCGGCATGTGATGCTACGTCGTCTGCGCAAGAAAATTCGAAGACAATGGAAGGACATGCTTCGTAAAAAATCGATTGCTTAAAGGGATCTTCCGCACATTTGCTGAAGGTCCTTTTTTCTCAGAGACTTTTCTTATGCGCGTTTTTTTAATATAATAGAATAAGCGAGTGTAACATACGGTATTTAAGGAGAGATTTGGATGATATATAAGGTATTTTTTCAGGCAAGTACTACTGAGGTACCTGTAAGAGAACACACAGATTCACTATACGTTGAAGCGGTTTCTGAAAGAGACGTACGCGATAAGTTGAAAAAACATAACTACAACATTGAATTCATTCAGCCTGTAGACGGTGCTTTTTTAGACTATGAACGAGAAAGTGAAAATTTTAAAGTATTGGAGCTATGAGAGGAATGAAATTTGTTAAAAACGATCAGGCGGCAGTTTTTGCGCTCGGCGGTTTAGGCGAGATCGGTAAAAACACGTATGGCGTTCAATTTCAAGATGAAATCATTTTAATTGATGCTGGTATTAAGTTTCCTGAAGATGAGCTACTTGGAATTGACTACGTCATCCCTGACTATACGTACTTAGTTAAAAACGAAGATAAAATCAAAGGTCTTTTCATCACTCACGGACATGAAGACCACATCGGCGGTATCCCTTACCTTCTCAAGCAAGTGAATATTCCAGTTTACGGCGGCAAACTCGCAATCGGCCTACTTCGTAATAAATTGGAAGAGCATGGTCTCTTGAGACAAACAAAACTTCATATTTATGAAGAAGAAGATACCATTAAGTTTAGAAAAACAGCTGTGTCTTTCTTTAGAACGACACACAGTATTCCAGATTCTTATGGAATTGTCGTCAAGACACCTCCTGGTAACATCGTACATACAGGTGATTTCAAGTTTGACTTTACTCCTGTTGGCGAGCCTGCCAATTTAACCAAAATGGCTGAAATCGGAAAAGAAGGCGTTCTTTGTCTTTTATCTGATAGTACAAACAGTGAAATCCCAGAATTTACGATGTCTGAAAGACGCGTAGGTGAAAGCATTGATGACATCTTTAGAAAAGTCGATGGACGTATCATCTTTGCCACGTTTGCTTCAAACATTCACAGACTTCAGCAAGTGATTGAGTCTGCTGTTGCCAACGGCAGAAAAGTCGCTGTATTTGGACGCAGTATGGAGTCTGCTATTGATATTGGACAAGATCTTGGCTATATTAAATGTCCGAAAAACACGTTTATTGAACATAATGAAATCAACCGCCTTCCAGCAAACAAAGTGACAATTCTTTGTACTGGGAGCCAAGGTGAACCGATGGCAGCTCTTTCACGTATTGCGAACGGTACTCACCGCCAGATTTCCATTAACCCTGGAGACACTGTTGTCTTCTCATCTTCACCGATCCCAGGTAACAATATTAGCGTAAGCCGCACCATTAACCAGCTTTATCGTGCCGGCGCTGAGGTCATTCATGGCTCGCTTAATAATATTCATACATCTGGTCACGGCGGACAAGAAGAACAAAAACTCATGCTCCGTTTAATTAAACCAAAATTCTTTATGCCGATTCACGGTGAATACCGCATGCAAAAAACGCATATCAAACTTGCGAATGATTGCGGCATTCCTGAGGAAAACTGCTTTATCATGGATAACGGTGAAGTGCTTGCACTGAAAGGTGACGAAGCAAGTGTCGCTGGCAAAATTCCATCAGGCAACGTGTATATCGACGGAAGCGGTATTGGCGATATCGGAAACATCGTTTTAAGAGACCGCCGCATCCTTTCTGAAGAGGGTCTTGTCATTGTAGTCGTCAGCATGGACATGAAAGAATTCAAAATCTCTGCTGGCCCTGATTTGATCTCAAGAGGTTTTGTCTACATGAGAGAATCTGGAGACCTAATCAACGATGCACAGGATTTAATTTCAAAGCATCTTGAAAAAGTAATGGAACGTAAGACAACTCAGTGGTCTGAAATTAAGAACGAAATTACTGATACCCTTGCACCTTTCCTTTATGAAAAAACAAGACGCCGCCCAATGATCTTACCGATTATTATGGAAGTATAATCTCAAAAAGAGACACAAGCCGCTTGGCTGTGTCTCTTTTTTTCACCATTCATTAAAAAAACCGCATATATACTTATGCGGTTTCTCTCTTTTTATGATTGAATTGGGAGATGCTGAAAGCTTCTGACATCAAACAAACCCTTTGTCGTCATTTTCACATCAGGAATGACTGGGAGTGCCAAGAATGACAGCGTCAAAAACGGATTAAAGTCTAAAGTAAAACCTGTTTCTTTTAACGCTTCATGGAGTGCATGAAGGCTTTCATTTACAAGATGTGCTGGCTGATCTGACAATAAACCAGAGATCGGTAATGGCAGCGTATGAAGAGACTGACCATCTTTGACAACAGTCAAACCGCCGCCTACTTCTTTTAACACGTCAATGGCTTTCACGATATCAGCATCATTTGTGCCAACCGCAATTAAATTATGAGAATCATGCGCAACCGTTGTTGCAATTGCACCCTTTTCTAACCCAAAACCGCTGACAATCCCTACCCCCATTTCAGATAAGCCTTGATGACGTTCGACAAGCACCATTTTTAATACATCTCTTTCTGTATCACTAGTGAATTGTCCGTTCGTTTCTGAAGGAGAGACTTGTTCTAATTTTGTTTCTAGCTGATTCGGAATAATGCGGATGACATTCATTTTTTGATGGTCTGTAATAGGCAGTATCAGATCTTGCTCTTGAACGTCTATAGCATGAACAGATTGTAATAATGCTGGACTCGGTGCAACCTTTTCGATACTTGGCTTGTACTCTCCATGCTGCGCAACCAATTCTCCTGCAATAAATACGCTAGTGACGTCTACTTGATGAAGATCAGAGACAAGCATAAAGTCAGCATCAAAGCCTGGCGCAATGGCTCCCTTTGTTTTGAGGCCAAAACACTCCGCTGCGTTTAAACTTCCCATTTGATACGCTAAAAATGGGTCCAGCCCTTCTTTTATAGACATGCGTACTTGATCATCAATACTTCCCTGATCCATTAAATCATCTAAATGTTTATCATCGGTGCAAAAGAAAAAGCGTCTCGCATTCTTTTCATTCACAGCTGGTAAAACGTTTTTCACGTTTTTGGCAACAGAGCCTTCTCTCAGCATGACATACATGCCTCGTTTTACACGTTCAAGGGCTTCGCCGGCTGTTGTGACCTCGTGATCTGTTTGGACACTCGCTGTGCGGTAAACGTTTATTAATCGGTCCGTTAAGCCTGCTAGATGGCCATCAATCAATTTATTCTCGTTTTGAGCATCAAGCAGCTTTTGAAGCATATCTTCTTCTGCCTGCTCCACACCGACATAATCCATCACCTCGGCAAGACCAAGAACCTCCTTCTCTTGATAAAGGGGCTTTAAATCTTTCGCTTTCAAAACAGCACCTGATCGTTCAAAACTGACTGCCGGTACACAGGAAGGCAGCATAAAATAAATATTTAAGGCAGCTTTTCTCGCTTCTTCCAGCATAAAACGGATGCCTGTAATACCTGACACATTGGCAATTTCATGCGGGTCTGTTACGACAGTTGTCACACCGCGCGGGACGACAGCTTTGGAGAATTCAGCAGGGGTAACCATAGAGGACTCGATATGAACGTGGCCATCAATAAAACCGGGTACAAGCATTTGACCTGCTGCATCCAGCTCTTGTTCTCCCTCGTACTCTCCAATCCCTACTATTTGTCCATTTTCAACAGCGACATCAGCGTCTATCCATTCCTGGTTAAACACGTCCATAACCTTCGCATGTTTAATCACTAGGGCTGCTTTTTTTCTCTTTGCAGCTACTTCAATTTGATGTCTGAAAAGCTCCTTATCCAACGACACTGCCTCCTCCAAGTAAACAATATAATGTTTCTTATCGTAAACGAATCTGTTTGCTCAGTCAATGACATTTAGAGAAAATCAACCAGATAAAAAGACTGATTTTTATTTCTGAATAGTGGTAATTGCACGAAAAATATGATGATTGACTTTTGCTGTTATTTCAGAACAAAACAGCCCTTCTTCATGCCTTCTTTCCTCTCCACTGTCCACCTCATGTGTACAAAATCATATAAAAAAACACCCCGCCCAGGAGTGTTTAATAATCGTTCTGCATTTCTCGTTTTTCAAAGCGCCCGATATCGGCTACTGCCCCAATGACAATCAGAATATCTTCTTTTTGAATCATTTCATCTGCGAGCGGTGAAACAATCACTTCTTTTCCGCGCTTTATCGCTACAATATTAATACCATATCTCGCTCTAATATCGAGATCTAGAAGAGAATGCCCTGCAAGCCTGCTGTTGGCAACGATTTCAATGAGGCTGTACTCATCTGACAGCTCAAGATAATCTAATACGTTGTTGGAGATGATTTTATGTGCAATTCTTCTGCCCATGTCCCGCTCTGGATGAACGATGCGATCAGCTCCAATTTTATTTAGCACCTTTTCGTGGTAATCGTTTTGCGCTTTTACTGTGACCATTTTGACGCCAAGCTCTTTCAGCATAATCGTAGTTAAAATACTGGCCTGAATGTTTTCACCAATCGCAACGATGACATGGTCAAAATTGCGAATGCCGAGATTTTTTAAAACAGATTCATCCGTCGAATCGCCAATGACCGCATGTGAGGCGATTTTCGCGTATTCGTTCACTCGATCTTCATTCATATCCATGGCCATGACTTCAAGTCCTTCTTCGCTCAGCGCCTTGCAAATACTTCCGCCAAAGCGTCCAAGACCAATGACTGCATATTCCTTTTTCATGTTCAGACTCCTTTTATCTCACTTACCATGCATTTTACTACGGTTTGATTAATGAATCCATATGCGAGCGAATTTTTTTGCGGAACGCTTCACTTAAGTAAAGATCTGCTCCTTTTTCAATTTCACTGCGGTAATGACCTGGCGGAGCAATTTCTTCACTCTTTTGAAGAACAAGAAAGGTTAAACAGTCAACATATATTTGATCACCTATTTTGATGTCGACAAAAGCTGGACGATATGTGCCCTCATATACGCCTTCTCGTTTGTACAAATATCGAATGGCATCAAAAGGAACCTCATATAAAACGCCCTCTGTTTCTCCACCGTCTTCTACCATATCGGCTCTTGATCCATCAGGCCTCACCAATGTAAATCTAGTTGTAAAGCCGTTCAGTGCCCCGCCGCCGATGATTTGTTTAAAATAATGATCGACTTCCGCCAGCTTAAATCTTGCATCATCCATACAGGAGCCATAGGCAAAATAATAGAAGGATGCCGGCTTCTGCTGCCACATGCTATATTCCTTCCAGCAGCCGCTCTCGATCTCCTTCAGCGCTGATGCCTTCTGCTTTGGTAGAGTGTATGTAATAGCCGCCACCGGCCCTTGGTCTGTCATGACATCGACCACCTGCTTGTCATACCCTTCCTCAAGTAAATCTATCTTATTCAATGCGCTTACGGTTACCTCGTACAATTCACCATATACTGTGCTTTTTTCTTCAGGAATGCATGCAGGATATCCATGACCTGTATCATAGATTCTGCCACTGATCCAAGCTGATTTAGCTAATGGTCTGCTTTCTTTCATATACGTCTCATGGTGCTCTTCATGCTGCAGAAGCGTCCCATATACAAATAAAGCTTTCATTGTCATGAAATCACGCCCTCTCGCCTTGCTGCTGTCTGCTTTTTTGACACACAGGTAAATAGATATGAAAAGCTGTACCTTTACCCAGCTCACTAGACACATCCATTCTACCATGATGATCTTTTAAAATCGTTGCACAGATGGTGAGACCAAGCCCCGTCCCTTCTGTTTTCGTGGAGAAGAAAGGATCATATATTTTCTGAATATCCTCTTCAGACATCCCTTTTCCTTCATCTTGAATGGTAATTTTCCATTCGTTCATCAATTTTTCTGTTGATATGTAAATGCTTCCGCCTTCAGGCATTGCCTCAATGGCATTTTTGATTAAATTAATGAAAAGCTGCTTCATTTGGTTAGCGTCTGCTAATATAGCACCGGCATCTTGCTTTTTAAAAGGCTGTTTAAGATCAATATTCGAAAGAACTGCATTCGTTTTCAGCAATGTAATGACCTGCTCTAACAGTCCATGAAGCTGAACTTCTTGAAAGTGGACCGACTGCGGCTTTGCCAGCACAAGCAGCTCACTTAAAACAAAATCAATCCGTTTAATTTCGGAAAAGATTATGTCAAAATAATCGGTTCTTTCAGGATATTGTGTTTTCATCAGCTGCAAAAAGCCGTTTACTGAGGTCAGCGGATTTCTGACTTCATGGGCGATTCCAGCGGCTATTTGTCCTGCAACGGCCAGCTTTTGCGCCTGCATTTGCAATTGTTGATTTGATCTTTCAAGCTCAAGCTTTGCCAGCTTTTGTTTTGTAATATCTGCAACTGTTCCAATGCCTCCAGTAAACTGGTGCTTCTCATCAAAGTAGAGCTTATAATGAACATCTCCCCATACTTTCTTTCCCTCTTTGTGAAGAAGCTGCAGCTCGATCCGCCCTGAATCCTTATGCTCCTGGATGACAGATAATAAATGCTGAACAACTCTTTCTTCTTGATCAAAGTACTGATTGTACATCGTGCCTAGACATTCATCTATGTCATAGCCGGTCATTTGTTTCCATGCTTGATTTAAGAAAATGATTTGCCCTTTTTCATCTGTTTCAAAGACGATTTCTTGCAAGTTATCTGTAATTCGATTCAGCCGCTCTGTCAGTTCGTGTGCTTCTTTTTCTCTCTTATTTAGATCTGAGACAAGTAAATTCAAACGGTCTACATAACCTGAGACAACCCAGATCCCTGCTAACACAACGACTGTAAAGGCTAGATCGAGCGGCCAATTAATTTGATAGCCGCCTAGATAATAAAAGAAATCCCAGCTTAAGATTAAGATAAATGCAAGAACAGATAACATGATCCGCACTTGATATGTTTTGTTCAAATGATTCCACCTGCCGCCCTGAGATTCTTTGTCAATTGTACCATTTTCCACTTATTTTTTGAGGGAGATGGGGCATTTTTAAGGAACTTTTTTAAAGAAAAAATAGCCTGTTCTCAGCACAAAGGAAGAGAGCAGGCTATTTTGATTACTGCTGAAGAGCCTCTTGCAGCTCTTTTAACAGTAGTTCTGCGCCTTCAGCGCTTAATGTAATTTGACCATTTCCGTATTCATGGTTCTCTGATGTAATCTCACCAGTCATGAGACAAACACCCTCTGGCTGATATTTTTTCAAGACGATTTTATCTCCATCTATAAAAAATTCCATACTGTCTTTAATAGCGATATCAAGTGCTCTTCTCAATTCGATTGGCATCACAATACGCCCTAGTTCGTCTACTTTTCTTACAACTCCGATAGATTTCAATTTCGTTCCCTCTTTCTTTCATTAGCTCAAGATCAATCTGTTTTTCACCAATTGATATATCGTAGACGTAAGAGATTCTTAAAAGGTTTCTCCTATATAAAAATTTTTTTCATAAACAAAAAAACAAAGGGAAAATTTATTGTGATTGTCAAAATGATACTTGAATTTTACAGATTCATTTCAAGGTGATCACAAACCCCCACAAATGTCATCAACCCTCTGAACTTTTAAATGTAAAATTGTTTAAAACAGCAAAAATAGAGATTGGGTGAAAACATGTTTCAAAATGCCGAAATTGGAATTGATTTAGGAACAGCTAACATATTGGTTTATAGTAAAAATAAGGGAATTATTTTAAACGAACCGTCTGTCGTGGCAGTCGATACAGAAACAAAGACTGTACTTGCCGTCGGAGCAGAAGCAAAAGAAATGATCGGGAAAACACCTGGGAAAATTGTTGCGATCCGTCCGATGAAAGACGGTGTCATCGCTGATTATGATATGACAACAGATTTACTTAAACAAATCATGAAAAAAGCAGGTAAAAATATCGGATTCACCTTCAGAAAGCCAACGGTCGTTGTATGTACACCTTCTGGTTCAACGGCTGTTGAGCGCCGTGCCATCAGTGATGCTGTGAAAAACTGCGGAGCCAAACATGTGCATTTAATTGAAGAACCTGTTGCAGCTGCGATCGGTGCTGATCTTCCGGTAGACGAGCCCGTTGCGAACGTTGTAGTCGATATTGGCGGCGGAACAACGGAAGTTGCGATCATTTCGTTTGGCGGCGTTGTCTCTTGTCATTCGATCCGAATTGGCGGCGATCAGCTGGATGAAGATATCATTACGTTTGTCAGAAAGAAATATAACCTATTAATCGGCGAACGGACTGCCGAGCAGGTGAAAGTGGAAATTGGGTATGGTCTTATTGAGCATGAGCCTGAATCATTAGAAGTGCGCGGGCGCGATCTTGTGACAGGTCTGCCAAAAACGATCACACTTGTTTCTCATGAAATTCAAGGCGCCATGCGAGAATCACTTCTTCATATTTTAGAAGCGATTCGTGCCACATTAGAGGACAGCCCTCCAGAGCTAAGCGGAGATATTGTAGACCGCGGCGTTATTTTAACTGGCGGCGGTGCCCTTTTAAACGGAATTCAAGAATGGCTTTCTCAAGAGATTGTTGTTCCAGTCCATATTGCAGCCAATCCACTTGAATCTGTTGCAATTGGGACAGGTCGTTCATTAGAAGTGATCGACAAATTGCAAAAAACTTTAAAATAATCTTCTTGTTCTACTTCTTTTTTCGTCATTTCGATCATATCGTGAGAAATGGATAAACGTGAAGGAGGAAGAACATGTTGCTTGATTTAGGTAAACGGGTCGTTGTCACAGTCATTTTAACGGGTATTATTTTAGGAGGAATGAGCTTGTCGTTTTCACATATGCCGCCTTCTAATGCACAGCCTGTGAAACAACTGAACCGCTAAAAAAGTCGCACGAAAGCGGCTTTTTTATTTTGGCCTTACGCGTGCTCCCCATTTTCCTTTTCGGTCTTAAATCTGATATGATGAACATGACTAAAGGAGGGTTTTTTATGAGTTCATTTGAAAAACAACTAGATCAATATGCTAAGACCATCGTTGAAGTCGGTGTAAATGTACAAAAGGGGCAGGAAGTGGTTGTGTCTGCATTTACTGAATCTGCACACCTTGTTCGTCTTGTAGCGAAACACGCGTATGAGCGCGGGGCGAAAAACGTACATATCCGCTGGAGTGATGGTGTTCTCACTCGTTTAAAATATGAACATGCACCGCAAGATGTATTTGAGCAATTCCCAGAATGGGAAGCACAGATGATGGAAACCATCGCAAAACGCGGCGGCGCTTTTATTACCATCCTGTCAGAAAGCCCTGACCTTCTGCGAGGCATTGACTCGAAAAAAATTGCAGCACAGCAAAAGGCTGCTGGGTCAGCACTACATACATATCGTCAATACGTTCAATCTGACAAAGTCGCTTGGACAGTCGTAGGTGCTGCATCAAAAGAATGGGCGAAAAAGATTTTCCCTGATCATACAGATGAAGAGGCAGCCGCTTTATTGTGGGATCAAATCTTTAAAGTCGCACGCGCTGATCAAGCAGATCCTGTTGAGGCTTGGAAAAACCACGATGCGTCATTAAACGAAAAGGTCAAAATACTCAATGAACGCCACTACCACAAGCTTCATTATGAAGCACCGGGCACAGACTTAACGATCGAGCTTCCAGAGCAGCATATTTGGGTAGGTGCTGGCAGCGTAAGTGAACGCGGCGTCTCGTTCATGGCCAACATGCCGACAGAAGAAGTCTTTACCGTACCGAAAAAAGACGGTGTAAACGGGACAGTCTCAAGCACAAAGCCACTCAGCTATGCTGGAAACATCATTGATGAATTTTCATTAACCTTTGAAAATGGTCGGATTGTGGATGTGAAAGCAAAAGAAGGCGAAGATATGTTAAAATCTCTCGTTGAAACAGATGAAGGCTCTCATTATCTAGGTGAGGTTGCCCTCGTACCAGATGATTCACCAATTTCTAACTCAAATATTCTTTATTACAATACACTTTACGATGAAAATGCATCAAACCACCTTGCCATCGGCAGCGGATATGCGTTTAATATCGAAGGCGGAAAAGAAATGAAACGAGAAGAATTGGATGCAGCGGGTGTGAACAGCAGTATTACACACGTAGATTTCATGATTGGTTCAAAGGAAATGAATATTGACGGGATCACAAAAGACGGGAAACGCGAACCGATCTTCCGAAATGGAAACTGGGCGATTTAATCAAAAAAGACATCCACATGTGGATGTCTTTTTTTTATGCGTAAAGCTCTTGAAGTCTTTTTTGGATGTCTTGATCTGATAAAAACTCATCATATGTTGTTTGTTTATCGACGATGCCATTTGGCGTCACTTCGATAATCCGGTTTGCGACTGTTTCAACAAATTGATGGTCATGAGATGAGAAGAGCATAGCTCCTTTAAAGCTCATGAGGCCGTTATTCAGCGCTGTAATGGATTCTAGGTCTAAGTGGTTCGTTGGCTCATCCAGCAGCAAAACATTCGCTCCAGACAGCATCATTTTTGATAACATACAACGAACCTTTTCTCCTCCTGATAAGACACTTGCTTTTTTCTTCACTTCTTCCCCAGAGAAAAGCATACGTCCTAAGAAACCACGCAGGAAGCTTTCGCTTTGATCATTCGGAGAATATTGACGAAGCCAATCGACGAGATCAACGTCGTTTCCTTCAAAGTATTCACTATTGTCTTTCGGGAAAAAGGCTTGTGACGTTGTAACGCCCCATTTAAATGATCCGCTGTCTGGCTCCATTTCACCAGCAAGGATTTTAAATAAAGTGGACACAGCAAGCTCATTACGGCTTAAGAACGCAATTTTATCTTCGCGATTCATAATAAAGCTGACATTATCCAGTACTTTCACACCGTCAATTGTTTTTGATAGACCTTCTACTTGAAGGACATCATTTCCGATTTCGCGCTCTGGCGCAAAATGAACATACGGATATTTACGTGAAGATGGCTTAATGTCGTCTAAAGAGATTTTATCAAGCAATTTCTTTCTTGATGTCGCTTGCTTCGATTTAGAAGCGTTCGCACTAAACCGGGCAACGAATTCTTGAAGCTGCTTAATTTGTTCTTCTTTTTTCTTATTTGCATCTTGGCTGAGTTTCAGCGCTAACTGGCTGGATTCATACCAGAAATCATAGTTACCGACGTATACTTGAATTTTACCGAAATCAAGGTCCGCAATATGTGTACATACTTTATTTAAGAAATGACGATCATGCGAAACAACGATGACGGTATTTTCAAAGTTAATGAGGAACTCTTCGAGCCACTGGATTGCTTGTAAGTCCAAGTGGTTCGTTGGCTCATCGAGAAGAAGAACGTCAGGCTTGCCAAATAAAGCTTGAGCTAAAAGTACTTTTACCTTTTCAGAACCGCCAAGCTCAGACATTTTCTTCGATTGAAGGCTCTCTGGAATGCCAAGACCTTTTAATAAGATCGCTGCTTCACTTTCTGCTTCCCAGCCGTTTAACTCAGCAAACTCACCTTCAAGCTCTGCTGCACGAATTCCGTCTTCATCTGAGAAATCAGGTTTCATATAGATCGCATCTTTCTCCTGCATCACATCATATAGACGTTTGTGACCCATCATGACGACTTTTAATACTTCAAATTCTTCGTATTCAAAGTGGTTCTGTTTTAAAATCGCTAAACGCTCACCAGGACTCATATGAACATCGCCCGTTTGAGCCTCAATTTCTCCAGAAAGAATCTTTAGGAACGTTGATTTACCAGCTCCATTGGCACCAATTAATCCGTAGCAGTTGCCAGGAGTGAATTTAATATTTACTTCTTCAAATAGTTTACGATCAGCAAAGCGCAAACTAACATTATTTACTGCAATCATTTATTAATCCTCCATCACTCATTCATCATTATGAAGTATAACATGAATAACGTTTGATAGAAACGTCTCTTGCGAAGAACAAAGGCTTTTTGTCCATTATGGTATAATAAACAGGAATGATTGATTGAAGGAGCTCGGGCGATTTGAGATTACTCACACTGATGGAATACTGTTTATTGATTTTCTTTATGGGCATTTATTTATCTGCAACAGGTTTTAATGCGAAGGACTTTGGCCTTTATATTGGGCTTGTCCTCATTTATACACTGGTCCACATCTTTTCCAAACGTTTTTTACAAAAGCGGGGCAAAGAAAACCAAAAGATCGGATTGTTTCGATCCGTTTTGGCCATTACCGGATCTGTGTTCGTTTCTGTTCTAGCGATTGTGATCATTGTTACAGTGCTCACGCCAAATTAAAAACGACCCTTCTTGTAAGGGTCGCTCGTTCAAGCACCTTTCTCTTGCTCACGAGAAGGTGCTTTTAATTTGTCTGTCGAATGTCGCCAAATGGGAAGAAAACAAATTCTGATGTTCCGACAACCCGATCCTTTTCAATGAGGCCAAGTCCATTTCTGCTGTCCATGGAATTTAGTCTGTTGTCCCCCATCACAAAGTAATCGTTTTTCGGTACTTTCACTGGACCAAAATCTCCAGTTAAATGCACTTCATACTCTTTCGCATGCGCCTTGTTCTCTTTTAAATAAGGCTCATCTACTTTTTTTCCATTAATGTAAAGCGTATCATCCTTCATTTCAATCGTATCACCTGGAAAGCCGATTAATCGTTTAACATAATGAATCTTCTGACCATCTTTTCCATTAATAATCACAATGTCACCGCGTTTCACACCACCGAGATAGTTAATGGTTTTGTTGACAAACAGCTTTTCCCCGTCATGAAGGGTCGGTTCCATTGACTCTCCTTCCACTACATACGGTTCAAATATAAAGGTACGGATGAGCAAGACGAGCGCAAGTGCGATTAAAATGGCTTTGATCCATTCAAACAGTGAACTTTTCTTCTCTGTTCTGGCTTGCTTTGCATCAGATTGAATTTCATTTTCGTTTTGTTTGTTTTCTTCGTTCAAAATACTGCTTCCTCCTAAGACTTTCTGCTAAAAGACTTGAAACGTGAATTGAATAACTTTACTTTATCATATGTCATTTAAAAATTCACAAGACAACCATCTAATTAGATATTTTTTCCTAATTCACTGATGATTAAACAAAAAGAAGCACCGTTTTTCACGATGCTTCTCTTCTGCATTACGCTTCTTGCCTGACTGGTTTTTTCAAAATACCCAGTAAAATCGCTGTCACAACGGCACCGATTAAGATGCTGATGATATAAAGAACTGGATGATTTGTTACCCAGAAAACAAATAGTCCGCCATGCGGTGCAGGAAGCGTCACTCTAAAGAATTCCGTTAATCCGCCAGCAACTGCTGCACCAATAACAGCTGAAGGAATCACACGAAGAGGATCTGCCGCAGCAAATGGAATCGCCCCTTCCGTGATGAAGGCAGCTCCCATGAAGTAACATGTAATCCCTGCTTCACGGTCACGTTTTGAGAACTTATTTCTAAAGATCGTTGTTGCAAGTGCAATACCTAGTGGTGGAACCATTCCGCCTGCCATAATCGCAGCATGCGGTGCATAGTTGCCAGCAGCAATCATTGCAAGACCAAATGTGTAAGCCGCTTTGTTAATTGGACCTCCCATATCAATTGCCATCATACCAGCTAAAATAATACCCATTAAGACAAGGTTTCCAGTACCTAATGATTCAAGCCAATGTGTTAATCCGTCCATCACCATTTTCACTGGTGTGTTGACAATATAGTGCATGATAATGCCGGTGAAGAAAATACCGAACAATGGATACAGCAGAACTGGTTTAATTCCGTCGAGTGTCTGCGGTACGAATGTGAATACTTTTTTGAGCAGCACAACAATATAACCCGCTAGGAAACCAGCAATCAGTCCGCCCAGGAACCCTGCACCTGCTGCTGACGCCATAAATCCACCGACCATACCTGGTGCAAAACCTGGACGATCTGCAATACTCATAGCAATAAATCCAGCTAATACAGCAACGATTAAGGCAAGCGCATTATCTCCGCCAATTCCTTTTAATACAGCTGCAAATGAATTAAATGAAGGGTCCTTAGGATCTGCTGAGTTAATCCCCCAAAAGAATGAAATCGCAACAAGGATACCGCCTCCGACAACAAATGGAAGCATGTTACTTACACCACTCATTAAGTGCTTGTAAAATCCGCTTCTTCCTTTGCCAGATGATTCATTTTCGTCTTTTGAAGAACTGCCGCCTGAACCTTTATAAATTGGCGCATCTTGATTGATTGCTTTTTCAATCAATTCCTGCGGACGGCGAATACCAGCTGTTACAGGGACTTCAATGACATGTTTGCCTTTAAAGCGTTCCATTTCAACTTGCTTGTCCGCTGCCACAATGATGGCTGGCGCTTCTTCAATTTCTTTTGCTGTAAGGGCATGTTTAATACCGCCAGAGCCGTTTGTTTCAACTTTAATGTCAACGCCCATTTCTTTTGCTTTTTCTTTCAAAGCATCTGCTGCCATAAATGTATGTGCAATGCCGGTCGGGCAAGCTGTTACCGCTAAAATTTTAGCAGGTTTTCCTTCTGCAGCAGGCTCGTCTTGAACTTCCTCTTCTTCTTCATCGTCTTGATCATGTGTATTGATGATCTCAATGATTTCATCTTCAGTCGCCGCTTCAAGGAGCTGCTTTCGAATTTCTTCACGCATTAGAAGTGTAGATAAACGAGAAAGTGCCTCTAAGTGCGTATTGTTTGCGCCTTCAGTTGCGGCAATCATAAAGACAAGATGACTCGGCTGCGCGTCCAGTGATTCATAATCTACACCAGCAGTTGAGCGGCCGAATGCAATGGCAGGCTCTTTTACACTTGCTGTTTTAGCGTGCGGGATGGCAATTCCTTCGCCAATACCAGTAGAGCTCTGTTTTTCACGATTGATCACAGCTTCTTTGTAGCCCTCTTTATCATTTAACTTGCCGGCTGTATCTAAAACAGTGACCAGCTCTTCAATGACTGCTTCTTTCTGCTGGCTGTCTAATTGAAGCTTAATGGTCTGCTTCGTGAGTAGTTCTGTAATTTTCATGATGACTCCTCCTTTAAATGCGTGTGACTTTTACTTGTGGTAATAGTGTGTCGACAAGCTCTTTTGTTCCAAGCTCCTCAGAAAATGCTGTTGCGCTTCCTGAAGTGACACCAAGCTTAAATGAATCTTCAATTGAAAGGCCTTTTGACACGCCGGCTAAAAACCCCGCAACGACTGAATCCCCTGCGCCAACTGAATTAACGAGCGTTCCTTTTGGAACATTGGATTGATAGATACCTTCTTTACTGAATAAGAGGGCACCATCTCCAGCCATGGATACAATGACATGTTCAGCACCTTGTTCTAACAGCTTTTTCCCATAAGGGATTGCTTCTGCTGCTGATGAAATACTTGTCTCAAACATTTCACCCAGCTCATGATGATTTGGCTTCATTAAGAACGGTTTCATGTCTGCTGCTTTTTTTAACGCTTCGCCAGAAATATCAAGAACAACTCTTACACCTTGCTCTTTGCAAACTTCAGCAATACGCTCATATGTGTTATCAGGTAATGAAGAAGGAATGCTGCCAGCTAAAACAACGACATCTCCTTCAGTCAATGAAGAAAATTGAGATAGAAACGACTCAAACTGCGCTTCGGTAATAGATGGGCCGAGTCCGTTGATTTCTGTCTCCTCACCTGTTTTTAGCTTCACATTGATTCTTGTATCTTCTGACACCTCGTGAAAGGCTGTTTGTAATTGTTCGTTCTGTAAAAAATCTTGAATATATTTGCCTGTAAATCCACCAATGAATCCAAGTGCTTTTGATTCAACACCGTGACGTTTTAAAAACCTTGAGACATTGATTCCTTTACCACCTGGATATTTTTGATCATAGGTTGAACGATTTAAACCGCCGACTGCAAAATCCTCCACGTGTACGATGTAATCAACTGATGGGTTTAAAGTAACTGTATAAATCATGTTTTCACTACCTTTATAACCGTTTTTTCATGGTAATTATCGAATGAATCCTCTTTTGCGTCGTTTGTGATAATGGTGGCTTCCTGTAAACTAGCAAAGGCTGAAAACGATATTTCGCCAAACTTCGAGGCATCTGATAAGATATAGGTTTTTTTCGCCTGTTTCATGGCTCTTTTTTTCATGAGCGCTTCTTCTGGATCAGGTGTTGTAAAACCCGCCTCGGGATGAATGCCGTTTGTCCCAATAAAGCTTTTGTCAAAACGATAATTTTCCATCGCTGTCAAAGCTGCGGCTCCCACCATGGCTCCTGTCCGATGTTTCACTGATCCGCCTATCAAGTAAAAGGAAATGCCTTTTCTCATGAGTGCTTCAATGTGCATCACACCGTTTGTCACCACGACAATATCTTGATCTGGATCGATATATTCAATCATTTGCTGTGTGGTTGTACCAGCATCTAAATAAATACAGTCGCCTTGTTTTAAAAGAGATGCCGCTGCCTCTGCAACCAATGACTTTTCTTGAAGGTTTTTGGCAGATTTCTCAAATACATCTGGTTCAAGGCGAATACTTGATATCTTGGCTGCTCCCCCATGAACCCTTTTCAGAAATCCTTTTTCTTCAAGAGCTGATAAATCTCTTCTAATTGTAGATTCAGACGCATCCGTCATCATCGTTAAGTCCTGTATTTTAATGACATCATTTTCTTCTAAGCTGTCGATAATGAGTTGATGTCTTTCCGGTGTTAACATGAGAACACCCCTTTTTGAAAACGTATTCATTTTGTGCGCACCTTTATTGTAATCGCTTTTTTCAACATTATCAATACAAAACAATCAAATACATTCAATAACTATCAAAATCTTTCACCATGGTCATCTTACCTTTATATGTACCATTTGTAAACTGAAAAATATGTGACATTAAGATGAAAGTCATGATATTAGCATTTCTATCATTTTTTATTTCATTCAATGGAACTAAAAAAAGCTTTTATGCGATTTGCATAAAAGCTTTTGATGGGTAATGAAGGCGAATGTAAACCGTTTGTATGCTTTTTTCTTCTCCGAATTATTCATACCTGAGCGATTCAATAGGGTCTAGTCTCGCTGCTTTATTCGCAGGAATTAACCCAAAAACAATACCAATGAGCATACTAAACAGTACGCCTCCACAAACTACTTGCCAAGATACGAGTGACGGCCAGCCGGCAAATAGTGAAACTAGCGAAGCACCGCCTAAACCAAGTGCGATCCCTATCAGCCCGCCGATGAGTGTTAAGACGACAGACTCGATTAAAAACTGAACGAGAATTTGAGCCCTTGTTGCTCCCATCGCCTTTCGAATACCGATTTCTCTTGTCCTCTCTGTCACAGAAACGAGCATAATATTCATCACACCGATGCCGCCGACAAGTAAAGAGATTCCGGCTATTGAGCCAATAATCGTTGTCATAACGGAGGTGATTTGACCGATCCCTTCTGCGATTTCTTCCATATTGATCATTTCGTAAGCATCTTCTGTATGATGATTTTCATTTAATAAGGCAGCCGCGCTCTTTCCTACTTCCTTCATTTGATCAGCATGTGCGACTTGAATAGACAATTTATCATATTCATTCATACCAAATGTGGAGGTGAGCATCGCAAATGGGACATATATTTCATTCATATCAAATGAAAACATCCCTTTCTGTTTTGCTAGAACACCAATGACTTCAACTGGCTGTCCGTTCATCCAAATCAGTTCGCCTAATGCCTTTTGTCCGTTGAATAGTTCTTTTTGTAAGCCATCTGAGATGAGGGCAGCTCTTCTGCCGCTTCTAAAGTCAATATCTCTTAAATTCTGTCCTTCTGCGATTTGTAATGAATGTACATCGGTATACCCTTCATTTATACCGTTAACTGTCGCATCAACTGTCGTATCTTGAAATCTCAGCTGCATTCCTTGTGCAGTCGAGGAGGCGACCTGCTTCACCCCGTTGATTGTCCTAATGCTTTTTATGTCTTCCTCAGTAAATGCGGCTTCGAATAAGGCATTTGGATTTGCATTTAACTCTTCGTCAGAAGGCGTATATGTCATATCAATGGTATTGTTTGGACCTGAAATCGATCCTTTTAACATTTGCTCACCGCCTTGACCAATCGCCACAACTGCAATGACCGATCCAACACCAATAATAATCCCAAGCATCGTTAAAATAGAACGTAATTTATGAGCTAAAACCGAATTCAGCGCTATTTTGATATTTTCAAAGAGTTTCATTCATAGCGTCCCCTTGTATCCATCTATCTTCAACAAGCCGTCCATCTCTCACAACGACCGTCCGATTTGTATACGCAGCTATTTCTTCTTCATGGGTAACAAGCACAATCGTTGTCCCTTCCTCATTCAGCTTTGTAAACTGTTCCATAATTGAGCTGCTTGTTTTTGAGTCGAGAGCACCAGTCGGTTCATCTGCTAAAATCAGCTGAGGCTCATTGACAATCGCTCGTGCAATTGCCACCCTTTGCTTTTGTCCTCCTGACAACTCACTTGGCATATGTTTCATTCGATCTGCCAAACCAACCTTTTCAAGTGCCAATTCCGCACGTTCTTTTCTTTCCTTTTGGCTGACTCCAGCGTAAATCATCGGAAGTTCCACATTGCGCCTCGCATTTAACCTTGGCAGCAGGTGAAATTGCTGAAAAACAAATCCAATGGATTGATTTCGAATGACTGCGAGTTCTTGATCCTTTGCTGCTGACAGCTCTGTACCTTGAAAATGATATTGTCCTGTCGTCGGGCGGTCTAAACAGCCAATAATATTCATTAACGTTGACTTTCCAGAGCCGGACGGGCCCATAATGGACATATACTCGCCTTTTTCAATGACAAGATTCATGTCACTTAATACATCAAATGTTTCGTGTGCGACCTCATAGCTTTTTGTCACATTGGAAAGCTGAATCATTCAGCATTCACTTCCATTCCGTCATACATGTCATCAGTTGGATGAGCAATGATCTGATCCTCTGCCTTGACACCTTTTGTCACTTCAAGATCATGACCAGACGTTTCCCCTATGACCACTTTCACTTTTTTTAGTACATTTTTTTCAACAACATAAACGTATTGTCCGTCAGTCTCTTTTTTTACCGCTGTTTCAGGAAGCGTTTGCGCTTGACGCTTATCTGTTTCAATTTCCATGATCATTTTAAAGCCCGGCTTCGCCTCAGGTTTCTTTCCCTTTATCTCAATTTCAACAGGATATTGAACCGTTTGATCGCTCGAAGTTGTTTCGGCTGCTGTCTGGACAGGAACAGCGCCCACTTTTTTCACGACTCCTTGCCAGCTCTTCCCGCGAATGACATCAGACGTTACCTTCACTTTTTGTTTCTTTTTGATTTTTATGGCATCATACTCTGAGATCAAACCCCGCACAATCATTTTTTTCTCATGACCAATATGGATGATCGGCTGTCTTTCTTCCGGCCCCCCTGCCCCGGCCTCTTGCTCAATGGAAATGACTGTTCCATCAATTTTACTATGTACGGTTAAATCTTCTATTTGCGCCTTTACTTTTTCTTGGCTGATCTCTGCTTGCTTTTGTTCTAATTCAGCCGCTTTCAGTTCTAATTGAAGCTGATCTCGCTCGCTTTTAGCATTAGCGTCAGATCCGCCTGCTTTTTTCTCATCTAATTCACTCAGCCTTTTTTGCAATTGTTCCAGTTTTAATGTACTTGACTCAGCCGCTAGTGCTTGCTGCTGCTCCTCAAGCTCCAGTTCCTTATTTTCATATGTAAGAAGCGGCGTACCAGCCTTTACCTTTTCCCCTTCTTTCACAGCAATTCCCTTCAATTTCCCCTTTTCCTCTTCTTCATAGATGAACTGCTCTTCAGAGAACGAAAGTGTCCCGGGTGTCATCACCGTCGATGTGATTTCTTTCGGCGTGAGTTTGACTGTTTTAATCGCTACTGTAGAAGCAGGCTTTGCTTGGTTTTTCGCAATATTAAATCCAATAAATAGTCCAATCACAATAATTAAAATAGATCCAATGATGATTTTCTTTCTCATAAAAACCTTCTACCCCCAGCTTACTGATATGTTAATTGCTGTTTCCTATATATTGAAAAATTAACGATAAGATATAAAAGACGCCTATAATTACCCAAGAAATTCTCGGTGATATACGCCCAACTTGGATGAATAAAAAGCCTGTTAAAACAAGATTCCAGATCACAAATAGATCGATATTGGCTAACACCGCATGCCATGGACCAGAAATTTGAATGAGTGCGTTTAACGAGGTAACCGTGATGTCTTTTGGAACATGAAAAAGGATTACTGCCAAATGAGAAATAATCGTCCCTATGATCGTAACGGGTGTAATGAACAGAACCGCTGAAAACAGCTGCCGAAATGATGCATCACCTTTCGCTAAAAATACGATGAACTTATATATAGCAGCATTGATGACAATCCCAAATACGAGACCAATGAGCGTCACCACTTAAACAACAGGTACCGGCAAACTTAAATCTGCCCACATTCCCTTATTTACGAGCTCAGTCAAATAAGTCACAGCGACTGTTAAAATAAGCACACAAGATAAAGGCCACCAAACAACTGGATTTTCCCATACTCTTTTCAGGTGCTCTGATGGTCTTGTGCTCACTCCAATGATCGTAGGTTTTTGCATGATTTCATTCATCAAATGTCATCCTCTCTATATCAAGCAAGTATGCAAACGCACAATGACTCTCTTTTTCTTTCTATTTTATCAAAAGATTGCCAATAAGTGATCGATCATTTGATTTTCTTATTTTCATTGAGAAGAAATTTTATCTATTATTCTATTTTCACGAATGAAACCCTTCAAATGCCTCCTTGATCCGACCATATTCATATCAATAATCGTGCTTTTACTGACTTAAAAACATTTTATTAAGTAAACAATATGTCTTTCGGAATAAATATCCTTTTCTTTTGGATTCGCATGGTCTTAGATAGACACAACGATTTTTTGTTAAAATAATCCTAGTAATTTCGACAAATCCCGGCTTTATAGGACTATGATTGGTTTCTTTTACAGAACAAATAAGCCTTTAGTATCAATACTTTCATATTAAAAAATTAAAAATAAAGGGATTTTACTTGATCAAAAGTTATTTTTTCATATAATGTAAAATAGAGGTAGGTTAAATGATAGTGGAAATGGAGTCAAGTGAATGTTAAGAGAAAAATTGAAAATGCAATTGATTTTACTGTATGAAAAGGAACAAGAAGCATGGCAATACTTTCGAAAGGAAAGAGAATCGATTTATCATGAGCTCAAGTTACTTGATATGAAAGAAAGCAGACCTTCTAATGACAAAATATACTACGCTGCTAGATGTGTAGATATTATTAAAGAGAAAAAGGGAAGCATTGTGAGCACAAAAGAATTAAAGGAACAGCTTCAAGCCCAAACAGATTTCAATGTGAGACGAATCAGCGAATTGTATGATCTCATTCAGCAGCTCGATCCTCACATTTCTAAAGCAAGAAGGGGATGCTTTATTTACGAAGATCACACCCAAATACCTCTACAAACTTTTCACACATAAAAAATTGGTTACAGCCGGGTGGCCATAACCAAATCCTCTAATATCTATTATCCACCACTTACAGGAGGAATGAGTGCAACAGTGTCCCCGCTACGCACTTCAGCATTTTCCCTCGTATATATTTCGTTGACTGCAACCATCACATTTTGTGCAGCATCAACACCATATACCTCCTGTAATTCTATTTTAATCTCATCAACCGTTGTTTGATCTTTTTGAATGATGATTTGTTGTTTACCGGCCTTCTCAGCAAGGCCGGCGAACAATAATACATTAATCATGCTGATCACCTTCTTTCTCTGCAAGCAGAAGATCGCTAGGTTTACCTTCTGGATATGAAACTGTTTCAAGCTGATCACCTATCCAGGCCTCTCCGTCTCCCCAATATTCTTTTTTCCAAATGGGAACGATTTCCTTGATTCGTTCAATGGCATATTCATTGGCTTCATAGGCAGCCTTCCTATGAGGAGACGAAACGGCGATCGCAACAGCAATATCCGTTATCTCAAGAGTTCCAATCCGGTGCACAATCGCTGCTTCAGTGTCAGGCCACCGATTCTTCATTTCTTGTCCAATCTGCCTTAGCATGCTTTCCGCCATTGGTATGTATGCTTCGTACGTTAAGCGCAATGTTTTTTTGCCGTTTGTCCATTCTCTGACCGTCCCGATAAACGTCGTAATCGCTCCTGCCTTTCGTCTTGTCACATGCTGAATCAATTCGTTTACATCAATAGGCGTTTTTGTTATTTTAAAAAGTTCGCTCAAAACGTGCCGCCTCCCTTCAATAAGTGAAAAGCAAATGTCATCCCGCGCTTATCAAAAGCTGAAAACACAGGAAACGGGTAATTTTCGGTTAATTGATCCTCTTGAGAAAAATAAATAGCTGCTTGTATATTAGAAAGAGTTGAAAGGTCAATAAGCTCCTCTTCATTCTTTACACAAACGATTTTGCGATAAGGCGCCTGTTTGTACCCCTCTATGAGCACAGCGTCTAACGGAAGATGCTGACACATGCTAAGCAGCTGCTCTAACGTGATGTGCTGCATCGAAAAGTGAAATTCCCCCTCTCCTTCAACACCTGCGGCATATGCCCCCGCTTGTACATATCGATCGGTATCTTTTTCTTTGAAAAGACGATCTGGTGTCCCGCCATGTCCATGGTGTTTAAAGCAGCCTAGCTTCAGCCCTTCACGTTCAGCCAGCTGACAGAGCTTTTCGATCAAGGTAGTCTTGCCGCTATTTTGATAACCGACCACCTGTAATATGCTTAATTTGTCATCCAGCACGAGGAACCACCGCCTTTGTGCTGAAACAGCAGAACAGCAACTCGATCACCTGCTTGAAAACCTCTTGTTCCCCCAGGAAGCACGATGAAACAGTTAGCCTCTGCAATAGAGGTCACTGCACTTGATTTATCAAGACCTGTAGGAGTCACACTGATGTGACTGCCAGTGAATTGAAGGGCAGCCCTGACAAATCGAGTGAACGGATTGGCTTTTGGAAAATCATGTGTGAGTTTCGCCTCAGCAAAAGCAGGAAACGAATTTTCTTTCATATACCATTTATAAATGATCGGCTTCACAAATAATTCAAAGCCCACAAAACAGGCAGCAGGGTTTCCGGACAGCCCAAACAGCAATTGACCATTTGGCATTGCAGCAACAGTTGTCACACTTCCAGGTCTCATAGCTACTTTATTAAACAGGACCTTGGCTCCCAGCTTTTCATAAATGGCAGGCAGAAAGTCAAAATCACCCACTGACACACCGCCTGTTGTAATCAAAATGTCTACCTTACTCATGGCTGCTTTTACTGCATAATAACTTTTGTCAAAATCATCAGAGACTCCGCCTAAATCAAGCGGCTCAGCTCCGGCCTCAAGTACCTGTGCATAGACCATACTAAGATTACTATTTCTAATCTTGCCATCCACCATGGCATCACTTACTTGAAGAAGCTCTGTGCCCGTTGAGATAATGCCGATCACCGGCTTTTTGACCACTGGTACTACCGCATATCCGAATGTCGCCAATAGAGCCGTGACGCCAGAAGTGACGTCTGTTCCTTTTTTGACCATCACGTTTCCTTTGAGCACCTCTTCTCCTTGACGAGAAATATTGTCTCCCTTTTTCAGCGGTCTTTTCAGTGACATGAATGATTTGCCGTCTTTTTCGAAAGTCTTCGTCAGTTCGATCATGATGACGACATTTGCTCCATTTGGAATTTTTGCCCCTGTCATAATACGGATGGCCTGAAAGGGACCGATGGTTTTTGCTGAGACCATTCCTGCACCAATATGATCAATGACCTCGAATTCAACTGGATGCGCACTTGACGCTTCTTTTGTATCTTCTGCCCGAAGTGCAAAGCCATCATACGGAGAACGATCAAATGCCGGAACATCATGGTCTGCCAAAATATCTTCTGCAATAAACCGTCCAAGGCTGTCCTTTAAAGGGACCCATTCTATTTTTCCATGTTTTTCGTATTGGTGAACTTTCTTTATGGCCTCTTCTACTGGTATCGGCTGCCGTCTTTCCATTACACTTCACTCCTATATCCCTAGCAGTCTTGCTAGTAATGAATTGGCTTCTTTTTCATCATTTGTCCCATGGATTAATGCACGTCCTCCTTTAAAACAGACCATTCGGTAGTTTTCGTAGCGTACATGGATTAAGAAGTCGTTTACTTCCACCTCACATATAGATGAGAGACGCTCTTTTATATGCTGAAATGATAGTTTTGCTAAATCTTTTGAAACAATTTGAACGGTGTCACGTCCGCAAAGGACCGTCGTTTTTTTACGCTGATCATGTAAATAAGGATAGGTTCTTGCCGTGCCGCAAGTTGGACAGTTCTTTTCTTTAGTGCGAGATAAATCCATTTTAAAAGATGTGGACTGCCAAAGATCAAACGTGACAAATTTCCGCTCAATTTGATCTTCATGCCCTGTTAAATATTTTAATGCCTCTGTTTGCTGATAAGCAGAAACCATTTGAACGGCAGGTGAAATAATTCCCGCTGTATCGCACGTCAAGCCGCCAACAGGCATTGCCGTGAACACACATGATAAACATGGCGTTTTATCCGGCAATATGGTCATATACATTCCCTGACTGCTCACACAAGCGCCATATATCCACGGCGTCTTTGTTTCTAGAGATAAATCATTCATGACCATTCTTGTCTCAAAATTATCTGTTGCATCAATGACGATATCTGCTCTCTGGAATAACGGCCTTAACAGCTCCGCCCCTGCATCTTCAATCAGGGCGTGTATGGTCACTTCATGATTGATCTGCTCGAGACGTTTTTTTGCCGCAGCTGCTTTTGGTACATGTGCCTTTGCATCTTGTTCCGTGTACAGCTGCTGCCGCTGTAAATTTGAAAATTCCACATAATCACGATCGACAATCGTAAGCGTACCGATGCCAGACCGGACAAGCCCTTCCGCAGAAGCGGTACCAAGTGCACCGGCTCCAACGATCAGAACATGACTTTCAGCCAGCGCATGCTGTCCTTTTTCCCCAACCGGAGGGAACAAGATTTGTCTTGAATATCGGTCATTCAATGCTGTTCTCTCCTCACCGTTTTTATGTATCATATCATACCGTTTTCAGGTAAATCGCTTCTTTTATTGATATTACGAAATTCGTTTGATGTCACGTTTAGTTCTTCTTCTGAAACGATGCGCACATGAAGCTTTTGAAGCAAGTCTTTGACAGCAAATTGATTCTCTTTTAAACACGCGCGAATAAACGGCAGAGAGCGGCGGTGATAAAGCGCAAATAAAGGCTGTAATCTGCCCTGAACAAGCGGGATAATGGCATCTGCGTGCTCGCTGCAATAAGACGATAATACTTCCGCTGTTTCCTTCCGTATGAAAGGCATGTCACATGCCGTCACTAAATACCAATCTGCTTCTTGCTTTTGCATCGCCGTATATATGCCAGCAAGTGGTCCGCATCCTCGCACCTCTTCATCATCTAACCACACACTTTGTTCACCTCTTGTTTTGAAAAAAGGAAGAAGCGATGGATGGCTGATGATGACCGTCTGCCCTTCTAAAAGCTGCTCTTTCACATGCTCATATAATGGTTTCCCTTGATACATATGACTTGCCTTTGGCTCTCCAAAGCGTCTGGAAGCTCCTCCAGCTAAAATTACATTCACTAAGTGCATCCTCTAAGTCCTCCTTTGACATGGTTGTTCTAATCGCACTCCTTTCGCATACTTTATTGGTAACATGAATAAGGAGGGTCTATCGATGAACAGGCGCCATGCTTCTCCCCTATTCCATGATTTATCTCAAGAGAATTTATACTTAAAAGCTGAAACTGCAAAATATCAACAAATGATCTCTGATTTACAGTCCTCATATACGTATTCTAAAAATAAGAAGTTAACTCAAGAATATCATGAGATGAAAAAGGATTTCACGCAATTAAAACAACAACTGGATGAAATGACCAATGATCAACATGATGCTGCCTCAAAAATACAGGATCTCTCCTACAGCAAATCAGAATTATTACATAAAATTATCCTTCTCCATGAGATGCTGCAAAAGGAAACCTATCATAGAAGAAAAGAAACCGAAGAAAAACACAGGCTGCATTTGAAAGTTGTCAAATATAAAGAAATCTCTCAACAATTAAATGAACGGATAGAGGATCAAGATAAACGACTTGCAAAAGAGGAGAAAAAAGGAAATACTTTATCCGCAGTGATTGAGAAGCTGCAGCAAACATTGGGCAATAAAAACGCAGAGCTCCATGTATTACAGGAAGGCGTCAGACACCTTCAAGAGCGCTTTTATGAAACACAGGAGAAATTGCTGCAAATTGAAAAAGCAAAAGAAGAGATTTTTTACGAAACGCTCACAAGCTATCAAAAACAGTTAGCAGAAAGCGAAGAATGGATCGCCTCTCATTTTGCTGATATTGACCAGTCAGCACAAACAACTGCACAGCCATTCTCACGAGACCGCATCCTGCAAACGACAGAAGAAATCGAACCGATTTTGAAGAAACTCAACGAACAAGTTCAAACGCTTCAGGAACAAGTCGATGCAGTGCAGCGTAATGGAGAAGTCATGACAGTCAAAATCGACGGCTTCAAAAAACAGCGTGAACACCTGCCTAAGGAACGCAAAATTGTCTATACAGTTGATCAAAAGAAGTAATTCTCGAAATAAAAAACTGCTGGCTTTACGCCCAGCAGTTTTTTATTTATTCATCTTCTGTTTGAATATCGCCTTCTAAAATATACTGTCCGCGATAAGGCTTCTTCACTTCAGGGTACATTTTAATTAAACTTTGCATAAACGTTGTCATATTTGGGATTTCAAGACCGCTCTCTTTTTCGATTTCTTTTTGAAGCTCTGAGCTTTTAATCGCTGCATTATGACGCTTTAACGTTTTAATCGCAGCTTCACGAAGCTTTGCTGCCTTTGAACCAGGACGGGCTGTGCCTCTTCTGCGTCTTGTCGATCCTTCAGGAATACCTACAGGTGCACCGTTTAGCTGCCCTGTTCCTAAAGAAGATGATTGTGTTTGTGCCGGCTGCTGGTAGCTTCTCATCTCTTGCGCAGCAAGCTCAGCTAATACAGGCAGTGAATCCGTCTTTCTATCTGTACGCACTTCTTTTTTTGTATCTGACACTAGACCTGTTCCTTGACGGTCTAATTCTCTTAATTTTGCATAAATCGCATCTCGCTCAATTTGATATTCACGGATGACCTTTACTTCTGCCTCGTTTAATTGTTCCAATCGTAAACGTAACGCTTCCCTCTCATTAAACAATGGATTTCCCCCTCATCATATAAAAAATATTCTATAGTAAATATTAGATTAGAAAACTAATTTTATCAACTATTTTTTTATCATTTTACAGTTTGCTAACAGATAGGTATTTTCAACTAAAATTTTGCCAAAGAGGAAAAATCGGCACCCATTTCATTGCCACTATAGGCTTTTGACAAACCTTAAAATATTGTAAAAAAATTGAATAAACGCTTATACTACTTGATTTATATAGTTATTTACCTAACTGAAATTTCTTTTGTGCAAAAACGTTCTGAATAGTAAAAAGTTAAAATCTTTACATTTTCATTTCAAAACAAAAATGTAAATAGGTCGTTATACCTTTTTGTTTCAGGGATATTTTTTAATAAACTCCCTCATTTTCTCTTTTCTTAGGAATAGCACCTACATAAAAACTCGTCCAGTGCAATATGCCGCCTATTTTTGCCCATGAAAAAACCCCCATTTATGGGGGAAAGCCTATTCTGCAGCCTTTTCAGACTCAGAAAGCACTCGGTTGACACGTTTTTCAAGCATTTTCATTCCGCTTCCGCCAGCTTGGAAGTGGCGCAAAGCACCTGTTTTATCAAATACATAATATGCTGGTACATATTCGTTTTCAAAGGCTTCTGTTAAATGATGATCACTGTCCACAAAGATTGGCTGCGTGATTTCATGCTCTTTCGCAACTTCTTTGATTTTTTCTAGATCTAGGTCATCCTCAGAACGAGGCATATGAACAGCCACAACGTTTAGTTGATCCTTATATTCATCACGGAATTGATTGACTTGAGGCATTGCCTCTTTACAAAGATGACAGCTGACTGACCAGAAATGAATCAATGTTGGTTTGTCACCAATCAAATCTTCTTTTGTTACTTCTCCATTTAACCATTCTTTTGCACCAGTTAGTTCTGGCATTGGTTGACGTAATTTCATTATGAAGCGCCTCCATCCATTGTATGTGTCGAAACAAAAAGGTCTAACATTAGTTAGACCCTCCTGTTTCTTCAGCTATCAATTAAAGTGTTTTTTGACCAGGTTTCCAGTTCGCTGGGCAAAGTCCACCAGTTTGTAATGCTTGAAGAACACGTAATGTCTCATCTACATCACGACCGATATTGTTGTGGAATACTGTTTGGTATTGAAGTTCGCCTTCTGGGTTAATGATGAATAAACCGCGAAGAGCAATTCCTTCTTCTTCAATTAAAACGCCGTATTCTCTAGATACTGTGTGGTTTGTATCAGCAGCTAGCGGGTATTTTAATTCTCCTAGACCATTGTCTTTACGGTCTGTATTGATCCAAGCAAGATGCGTGTGGATTGTATCAGTAGATACACCAATGATTTCTGCATCTAAATCTTCGAATTCATCATAACGATCGCTCATTGCTGTAATTTCAGTTGGGCAAACAAATGTGAAATCCATTGGATAGAAGAAAAGAACTGTCCATTTGTCATTCTTCATGTTTTCCTCTAAACTTACTTTACCAAATTCCTTGTTAGCAAGTACTGCTTCCATTTCAAAACGTGGAGCTTGTTTTCCTACAAAACGCTCTGCCATATGTAAATCCCTCCAAAAAATAATATCTTTATACAGGCTTCTTAGCTGTATATAAAATGAGAATCAAAACTTAAAATTCTCATTTAGTTAATAACTTCACAATTACAATTATAATACTTATGCGATTTTTAGTCAATATTAATTAATAATAAATTTAATTAACGATTTGTCACAATTTCCTGCTACACCTATCAAAAGTTTAACATGACTTGCATAAGGGAACAAATGATTAGCTTCTCTTTTAGAGCATACATAGAAAGGTTTTGAAGATCATGAGAGCATTTCAACAAGTAGATTGGGTTTCCATTATCCTCAATAGCAGTATGATTTTGCTAAAACTAGTCGCCATTTTTGCCATTTATTTTATCATCAGAGCCATAGGAAACAAGATGATTAAGCGCGCCTATTCAACATTCGCTGAAAAGCATGAAGTCTCTTTATCAAGAGCTCAGACGCTGCAAAGTTTGACGTTAAATATTTTCGCCTACTTATTGATTTTTATTCTAGTTGTGATGATCCTCGACTTATTTCATTATAACCCGACCGCTTTGCTGGCAGGTGCAGGCGTTGTGGGACTTGCGATCGGTTTTGGCGCTCAAGGGTTAGTGAGTGATATTGTGACCGGATTCTTCATATTATTGGAAAAACAATTTGATGTAGGAGAATATATAACGGTCGCTGGCTTTGATGGGATTGTCGAACAAATTGGACTAAGAACCACGCAGCTTCGAAGCTTTGACGGCACCCTTCATTTCATTCCAAATCGCAGCATACTGAATGTGAGCAATCATTCAAGAGGGACGATGCAAGCACTCGTTGATATTGAGCTGTCACCGGATGAAAATGTGGATCAGATGATCACAGCCCTTCAAGCTGCATGTGATGAGGTGCGGGAGGAAACTCCTCAAATTATCGAAGGTCCTCAAGTTGTCGGCGTGGAGGCGTTCGGTTCTTCTTCCCTTGTGCTGCGCATCATAGCGAAGACCGAAACAATGGAGCAATGGCGGGTAGAACGAATTTTGCGCAAAAAAATGAAAGAAGTACTCGATATAGAGAAAGAGCAAAAAGAACCGGGATCATAATCTACCGGTTCTTTTTCTTGTTTTATTGAACACGCTGTTCTACTTCTTGACAAATTTCATCAGCCGTCATACCTGATGCTGTAATAACAGATGCCTTTGTTGTTGTGTCTGAAATGCCAAGAACATTTGAATCTAGTCCTGTAACTACATAACAGTCACATTGATCCATTTGCTGTTCATTTTGAATACGTACAACATCATACCCTTTTTGCTTCAATAGTTCTTCTACATCGGATAAAGATTGCTCTACACCAATTCTTGTCATAATCAAGAACACCTCCTGTTCATAAGGTGTACAGGAGGGAGCTCGATTATTCATTCACCAGCTTGCTTTTTAAAATAAGCCGTCATGACATTCACAGCTGTTTCAATCGCGTTTTCATCAGGCTGGAGCTTTGCATGGTGCAGGCCGTATTCTGAATTGACACCTAACCAAAACATGAAGCCGGGATATTTTTTCAGCATGTAGCCAAAATCTTCTCCTGTCATCGCTTCTCTGCATTCAATCACATTCGCAAGCCCTTCTTCGGCTACATATGACATAAATTCCTCTGTCAAATCCTTTGAATTGTCCACTTCGTAATAAGATGAAGGGTATCGAACGGTTGCCTTGCATTCGTAGCCAATTTCAATTCCTTTTGCCAGTGCTTCAATTCGTTTTCTCACCTTGTCCATAGACTCTGGTGAAAGTGTGCGAATGGTACCGTCAAGCTTTGCATGCTGCGCAATAATATTTTGAGCCGTTCCGCCGGTAATCGTACCGACTGTAATGACTGCACTATCAAGGGGATCGACATTACGCGAAATGACCGATTGCAGCTGACCTACAAGTGCACTTGCAGCAACAACCATATCATTTGCTAAATGAGGATATGCAGCGTGTCCGCCTTTTCCTTCAAGATCAATTACAAGCTCACTCGTATTGGCAAATAACAGCCCCGGCTTTGTAGCAATTGTTCCAACAGGATATTCAGGTGCGATATGCAGCGCTGTAATAAAGTCTGGTGTCCATTTTTTGAGAACATCACTTGCAAGCATTGGTTCGGCACCGCCTGGGCCTTCTTCTGCCGGCTGGAAGATAAATAATACATCTTCTTTAATCGGTTCATGAACGAAATGATCAATGATACCAAGTGCAATGGTCATATGAAGGTCATGTCCACATGCATGCATCTTTCCTTCATGCACAGATTCAAATGGATATCCTGTTTCCTCAGGAATAGACAATCCATCCATATCTGCACGATAAGCAAATACGCGCGTTGGATTCGTTCCTTTCACTTTTACAAAAAGGCCAGTTCGCCACTTTTCAATCTCAACTCGATCTTTTGAATAGGTGCTCAAATGCTGAATGAGATACGCTTGTGTTTTAAATTCTTGGAAACCAAGCTCAGGGATTTGGTGTAAATCTCTTCGAATGGATATTAATTGCTCACGATTTAACAAGTGAACTCGCTTCCTTTCCTCTATACGAATAAGACGTGGATATCTCATCCACGTCTTTGTCTTCAGCTGCGAATTATATGAATTAAAGCTGACGCAGTTCTTGTTTGATTTCTGTCTTACCTTTTGTTTTTTCATCAATGTCTTTAATTTTCTTTGCAGGTGTACCTGCTACAACTGTGTAAGGCTCTACATCGTTCACAACGATCGCACCGGCAGCTACTACTGCTCCTTTACCAATTGTCACACCTTCTAGAACAACAGCGTTCGCACCGATGACAACATCATCTTCTACAACAACTGGTTTAGCAGACGGCGGCTCAATGACACCTGCAAGAACAGATCCAGCACCGATATGACAGTTCTTACCTACTGTCGCACGGCCGCCAAGTACCACGTTCATGTCAATCATCGTACCTTCGCCGATCACAGAACCGATATTAATAGAAGCACCCATCATAATGACTGCATTATCACCGATTTCAACTTGGTCACGAATGATTGCACCTGGCTCAATACGAGCTTTAATGTTTTTCAAATCTAACATCGGAATTGCAGAGTTGCGGCGGTCATTTTCCACGACAACATCTTCAATTTTGTCTTTGTTTGATGCTAGAGTTTCTTGAATTTCGCTCCACTCACCGAAAACAACTCCAGTGTTTCCTGTGATGAATGTTTTTGCATGTTCACCAAACTCAATACCTTCTAAGTCACCTTTAATATAGACTTTGACAGGTGTTGATTTTGTACTATTTTGAATAAATGAAATAATTTCATTAGCGTCCATTTGTTTCATGTATGTATGTCCTCCTCTTAATTTATACTTCATTACTGTACCAAAGGAGAGTTTTAATGACAAGTGAAAGAGTCAACTCTACAATGGAAAATAAAACAAGCGGGACCGATTATCCCGCTTCTTGCTGGTGAAGCTGAACAAATTGTTTGCCAAAAGAAATCAATTCGTCCTCTTCCTCTCCTTCTGGATTCAGCTCAATCTTAACTGATGGCAGGACAATGTCACCGCCAAGCTCCTTCACTTTTTCTTCGATTAGGTCGACAGCTCCGCAAAAATGTTCGTAAGATGTATCACCAGAACCGAATACTGCAAATGCTTTTCCCGTTAAATCAAGCTCTTCCATTTCTTCATATAAATCAATAAAATCATCCGGAAGATCACCATCTCCCCATGTATACGCCCCTAATATAATGTGCGAGTAATCATTGAGCAGCTCAGCATCAATATCCATCGCTTCATGCCGATCCACGCTGGCACCTGCTTCCGTTAAACCTTTTTCAATTAAATCCGCCATCGCTTCTGTATTACCAGACATCGTGGCATATACCAATAAAACCTTTTCTGTCACTTTTTCTTCCTCCTTATTAATGAATCAATGCAGGCTCCTCATATGGCCTGACAAACTTACTTTCATATAAACCCGCACAGAAAAAGTTTTCGTTTTGATTGGCTACACGAAAACCGTGTCCTTTGATCGTATCAAACCATTTGAGCTCTTTTTGCTCAATATCAAGCTGATACACTTTAGAAAACCCGTGTTCATCTTGTGAAGTGGTCACATACACAATGCCATTATCCTCTGATACATCCAAAAATGATTCTTCTCTAGCAAAGGCCTGTGATTGAATATCATGCAGGATATTTGTATGTAAATCTAAAATTTGAACAGATCCTTTTTTGCCTTTTTTTGAACCTAATGCACATACAAGAAGATGTTCATGACAGAGCAGCATTGAAGCTGTCATTCGGTGCTCCTCTCTGTTTAGAAGAAAAATCTGTTCACTCTGCAAGTCATACACCCATATTCCTCCGTGAACCTCATGAATCTGTGTGCCAATATAAAGGTGATCACCTGCAGCACATAAAGAACGAATGACCGGTGGATGATTCACATGAGCAAACGGCTTCATAATTTCCCAGGAAATTCCGAAATCATTTGACACATAGATACTATGTTTACCATGTGCACATACAAACCCATCTTTGCGTCCTGTAATAGACCAGACGACTGCATTTGTTGGGAATGAAGATAACGCCCATGTACTGCCTTCATCTCCTGATCTAATCACTGTGCCATTTTCACCAACACCGAATAAATAAGGGCCAATATAGCTGATGGCATGGATTTTATGCTTGAGCTTAAACAGCTGCTTCCATCCGCTCTCAACACTATAGTGAAAAATACCTTCACGTTTTACAGCAACAAAATATCCACCATTTTTAGATGCAGCAACGGCCGTTGCTCCTTTATGAAACATGATTCTCAACTCGTTTCTCAGACAAAGCGGCCCACGTTAAAAAGCTCGCTGCAAATTCCTGACAGCACGCCACATCTTCATCTGTATCCGGTGCAAGCTCCATTTTTAATGTTTCAGGAAAAACAGATGCACCCGTTGATTTCAGCATGTCATGAAATGTATGGACGGCCTCGCAAAACTTTGGATAGCTGTAATCACCAGATCCAAAGACAGCTGCTTTGATGTGACTAAGTTCAAGAGTAGAGACCTCCTCATAAAAATCCTCTGCTTCATAAGGCAAATCTCCATCACCCCATGTATAGGAACCAATGAATACGTAATCGTAGGAGGAAAGATCCTCTGCATTCGTATCATCAAACTCCATCATCTCTGTATCGATCCCTTTTCCTTCAAGTGTTTGCTTTAAGATCGCTGCCATATCTTCCGTATTTCCAGACATACTCGCAAATGTAATTAGTGCTTTCATCTATCGGTCACCTCATCTAAATGATAATCATTTTCAATTATTATATGTACACTTTAAATGATAATGATTTTCATTGTCAAATGTTTTATGAAAAGACATTGATCAAGATCAGCATAACCAAATAAAAAAACCGCTCATTCCAATTGGAAGGCGGGTTTTTTATTTCGAAAGGATCATGGCTTGATCATTCGCTCGTTTCATCTATTTGAATAAAATATGGACCATAGTCCATTTCATGCGTCATCACAAATGTCCATTTTTCATTCCAATCCATCACATACATATCGCTATAATCCATATCATCAGATTGATATGGTAAATCATTGATTGAAAGTGAGCTGGCATTTTCGAACAGATACGCCTCATTCACAAATTGATAAAAAACAGTACATTTGTACTTTGGTTGTTTAAGAAATGCGTCAATCGCTTCATCTTTTTCAAGGCATGCAACCATTCCTGAACTGCATAAATGCCATAGAAAATCATCTATCGCCGTCTCTTTTTGTTCCTTGATTGACAGATGACGAGCAAAACGTTCACGCCATCTCGCGCGTAAATCATGTCCCCATTTTGGTTTGTTAATTTTGATGAACTGTTTGTTTCTCATCTGGTGAAATCGCTCCTCAAATAGTGTATGACATCGAGGACAACACTTATCCTAAAAAAGCACCTTCTTCTTCCAATAAGGTACTTTACACAGCCTCGTTCTCAAGCATTTCTTTAACCACACCAACAAAAGCTTGCACCTGTTTTAGCTGAAAAGACGCTTCATAGCCTAGCAGCCATGTGTCACGGCCGATTTGCTCTCCGTTCACATCAACAAGCGGTGTTTTATAAACACTTTTTTCGTGGTCATATAAGGTAACAGAAGGCAAAATGGCGTAGCCGATGCCGTGGTAGGCCATTTGTTTACATGTTTCAATTTGGTCCACGAGAATCGTCTGCTTTGGAGACACTTTAAATTTTTGGTGCCACCAATGCTGGATTTCCTGATAATATGTGCTGTCGCTTTTAAATTGGATAAACGGCCGCTCCGTCTTGATTAATTCGTCTACGTCCTTGATCACGGAATCGACTAAATATAAATGATCTGTCATCAAATATTCCTTTGTTCCCTTCCAATCAGGGTTTCCGCGAATGATCCCAATGTGCACATGGTCCTCATATAAGCTTTTGAGCATTTCACTACTCCAGCCGGTCACAAGTGACACCTTCGCATTTGGGTATTTTTCGACATACCGCTTTAACACTTTCGGCAGCCAGTGCTGTCCAATAATGGATGCCACCGCAAGCTTTAGTGTACCGTGAATTTCCCCTTCAAGTTCATCGATTCGTTCTCTTACTCGATCTTGCTCAACCGTCACCTCTTTTGCAAATTGAATAATCTGTTCACCTGCTGAAGTCACGGTGAGCCCTTTCTGAGAACGAAAAAAAATTTTGGTTCCCCATTCCTTTTCAATCGTCTGCAATCTTTGAGATAAAGCAGGCTGAGAGACAAAGAGCCGCTCTGAAGCCTTTCTCATATTCAATTCTTCACTTAGTACAACAAGCATATGTAACTCCTGAAGCTGCATGGGCGTCCCCTTTCTCTCTATAAGTTTTTCTTATTCCATATGCTCATTATATAAATTTTAACTTATGAAGGCAAAAAAAATAAGCTGGTCTGCAGCTCATTTTTTCGCGGAATGAATGACCTCATTTAAGCGCTTTAATACAACTCGTCGAGTAAAAATGCCCTCAAAGACCTGCTCCTCATTTTCTACACAAACAAATCCATTATTCGTCACAGCGTGAACGCCTTTTAGTACAGGATCTGTTGTTTTAAGTCTCGGAATATCCGTCAGCATGACCTCTTCAACCTTCAACTGGTCCAGCTTCTCGAATTCGATACGTTCTAAACCGAAGATTTTATCCATAATCATATTCGTTCCGATTAACCCGTGTAAACGATAAGAAGCGTCTAATACCGGTATGGCTGTATATCCTGTTTTTGTGAGAACCAATAGGGCATGCTCAAGGTTATTTCCAATTTGAACATGTGCCACTTTATCTGCATCAATCATATGTTCGGCTACTGTTGACTCAAGCAATTGAGTCGGTTCTATCTCTATCATGTTTCTTCGACCCCTTTTCTCTCAATCATCAATCATACATTCCCCTTTATGATTAAGCATAAACTAAAACGAATTTTGTCGAAAGATTTTTTTCTGCATAAAAAAGATACTCAGCCCCCGAGTATCTAATAGAATGTTAAACCAATATTAATTCTCAAACCTTACTCTGTCATACAATGTGATCAATTGCTTATACGTATTGTCGTCGACATTTTTTGTTCCACATTCTATATCATTGATCTCACTGCTTAGTAATTCGACAGCATATTCCTGATTCAGCAATACGTTTAATAATAGCTTTTTCTCTTCTTCATTAAAACGATTTTCGATGACGCTCATTCAACATCAGGCCCCCTGTTTCATATATGCTTTTATATTGATTAGCAGGCTTTTGAATGTCTGCTTCCTCTCTATACAGCTAGAATAAGGAACTAGAATCGAATCGTCAACCGCACGTTTCGACAAGGTTTGGAGAAAAATGACGGAATTTATTTTGTGTATCGATTGGCATAGCAAAATGCTGCATATGAGTCGGGTTTTATTTTTGCTTCAATTCCCATAGCTGTGATCATTCCGGTCATTTCCTGAATCAGCTCTTTCGTACTTCCTTTTTTGCCAATATCCAGATGGGCTTCAAAACGAAGGTCTGCCCCTTCCTCAGCAAACGGAAGAAGCAAATCCATCAGTTCTGTTAAAGGCCCCTCAAGGATGTCTGCACATACCTTTTGGCTAAACGCTGTCTCTAATGAAATTTTTTCTCTAAGGCTTTGCACAGGCCTCTCGATCACTTGTTGTGTGAGACAGCCCCAAGCTCCTTTGCCAATCCGGTGGAGATGAATTGCAGTCATAAATGTAGTGACATTTTGATTGACCTGAGAGTCCGTACCAATTGATAACACATAGGCGGATCTAGGGTCTTTTCGAATAAAGTCTTTCATTCTCATGACGACATCAGAAAACGCTAAATAATCTTCAGAAAGATTGTAGAAAAAAGAATCATTCACAGAAAGGAACTCCTTTTTAATGGTCTCTTATCCGAAAAATGCGCTGATTGATCATCTTCCATTTGTATATCATCTATGATGATACATGTATGCTGCCGCAATAAACGAAGGAATCCTCAGAAAAAACATTTCATAAGATTCAGCTTAGGATTGTAAAAGCTCAAAAATCTCAATCGAAATCATATCAATGTTGTCAAATGGGAAAGTATTTGGCTTATCCCCTTGTTGAAAAACAGTCAATTCAAACGTTTGATTCTTTTCGAAATACTTAACACTACAAATTTTCTCACCGTTCACTTCGAAATAACGCTGTGCCGGCTCGTTTGCAGCTTCTGCTGTCTCTTGAAGACTTTGCAGCCTTGTAATGATACCCATTAATTGTGACATTCTAAAAAAAGACTCCTTTCAAAAAAACAACTCAAGATGAACCCGTATTGATTATACACAAGTCCTACAAAGCATCATACCATAAAGTGTTCTCAGATGATATTTTTCCTCTTGAATTCAAAAAAAGAAAAAGAATCTGTTTTTTTAGTTTGAGTCTTTTTTCTCATCTCATGCACCTTGATTTTTATAAACCGGCAGATCTCATCAGCCGTTTAGCAATTTCATCAAAATCTTCTTTAGAAATCCCCGGAGCGAACTCTTCTGGCAATTCTCTATAATCTGGCACAGGTGCACCTTGCGGGGTGCCCTCAATGACTGTCAGCGGCTTTCCATCAATCGGGTGGCTGCCTTTCCAAATTTTATTGATATCCTTGTAATCCGTATCACTAAATGTGTACAGCCTTGTATGAACATTCTGGTCTTCGAATTTCCTCGCTGAATCAAAATATTTGTTGTCGAGATTTGGGATTGGCAGCATCTTCCCTACATCGACTCCTGTAGCGACTTCAAGTGCCTTTGCATATGCCACAACATGCACACCGCCCCTGACAAGTAAATAACCGATCATCTCTCTTGCTGTAGGATGGTCCGTCATTTCATATACACGCATTTTGTGCGTACGAGCTCCGCATTCAAGAAAGAAATTATGGAGGAGATCAAGAATGAGATTGCCACTTGAGAACACATTCTCTCCGGTCCAAGGTTTTGCCATTGAATCAAACGGATAGCCTGTTTGAGCTGTTTGAATAAAATGCTGTGTATTTCGTTTATCGACAGCTGCCTTCATCGGCGTCGTATCTGGATCCCCGCCATGTGTGGTTCCTGTAATCATGAGATTGATGGCTGTGGTCACAAGCTCGACATGACCGAATTCTTCAGCCGTAATACTTGATACGAGGTCATAAAACGGTTTAAGTTTTCGTTTTCCTCTAAAGTTAAAGGATTGAAACATGTAATTATTTAATGTGGACATTTCACCAAATTTCCCGCCGAGTAATTCTTGCACCGCAGCGGCACCATTTGCATCTGGGTGATCTGGTCTTGGCAAATCAATGAGCAGCCGCATGTCACGTTTGATCATGATGTTTCCCTCCTACCGTCTAACTATCATCACTTAAGATGTATGGAGAGTTTGGGCTGTCCTATGCATGAAGGGAAAGATTGAAGCACAAAAAAAACTTGGCGGGGGTAGCGCCAAGTTTTTTGGATCTTGATCTGATAGAGGGGTTGGGGAACAGAGAGTAGCTTCTCTCTATAACTAAATGATAATGATTATCAGTTTCATTGTCAACCATTTTTTATTTCTTTTTTTCTATCAAAAAAAGCAGCCTACGAGGCTGCTCAGATTGAGACAAAAGGCTAAAATGCCTTTTGTTTACATTTCAGTGTGATAGAAAACCTTTGAAGTCTAGGAAGGACGCGTACCGGAGCGGAGCGAATTGTACATTCTTGAGCAGGATTTGTCTTCACGCTGTGCCTTCAAATTAATCCATCTTGCTCATATAAATAGGCATACGGAAGGTCGATAAACAAGTACATATCTCCCTCTAAAGGATAAGAAAACGTACGTATCCTCTCACCGGTTTCTAAATCACTGTAAATATCGCTGAAAAATCCTTTTCCGCTAATTCTCATTTGAAGAATATTTGCTAGGAAATAAGGACGCCAGCTCCAGTTTTTTTCTATATATTCCGGCTGAAACAGCCATTCTTCTTCTTTTTTGAACACATTTCCAGTGATTTGAAAGCCTTCTTCATTACACATATAAATTCGAAAGCTGCAATCTGTTAGTTCAAGTGCCAGTTTTTGAATGAGCTCATCATTTGTGCTGCACGATTTTTTTAAAGTCGTGACAGCTTGATGAATTCGTTTATAAAATGTTTCAGAATGTTCGTAGACAGCTTGCAGCTTCTTTTTCTCATGGGCAATAAATTGCTGGAATTCTTCTCTAAGCTGATCTTTTCGGTGGCTTCGGTCGATTAATTCTCCCGCAGGCTCATGAAGATAGAACCCTTGAAAATATCTCCCGCCATTTCTCCAAGCATACTGCAGCTGGAAATTTGCTTCAATGTCCTCATAAATTAAGGCAGCTCCTATTTTTCTCGCAAGCAATGAAATGCTGTACAAGACATATTCATAGGAAGGAGATGGCGCCGATGCCTTTAATGCCTGTAAATCTATTTTTAATAAATCAGGTGAAAGCAAAGCAATCCGGTCCAGATTACTGCTTTCTTTTCCTATATTTGAGACGGCGATTTTAATCCCATATGTACGATAATACGTTAACGTATGGTATAGCTGTTCAATGTCGCCGCTAAACGTATGCTCTGCAAACTCAATAACAAACCGGTTAAGCTGAATACCCCTTGCTTCATATTCCTTTAAAAGTTCTAAAAAGCTTTCTCCATGATCCAGCATGAGGATATTGGCATCATGATTAATAAAAATGAGCAAATCGTCATCTGCTGTTGTGAAGTGATCAAGTGCTTGAGTCAATACTTTGTGATCTACTTCCAATTTATATTCGTCAGGAATAGATGAATCCGTAAAGAAGGAGCCTAGGCTGACCGTTTCTGACTCAAGCTTCATTCTTCCTAGAATCTCATAGCCTATCACTTTTTGTTCTTCCGCACTGAATATTGCTTGATAGTGCGGGAAAACATCTTCAATATTCGTTAAAATATCCAATGGATCGACCATTTTCATCACCTGCTTCTCTCTTTGTGTGATTATACCACATCAAAAGCAGGTCTTACATCGTCAATCAAAATGGTGATTGGTTGAGCCATTGTCCCCCATCCATCGTGATACAATCTCCATTTATATAAGATGCATGCTCCGACAATAAAAAGCTCGCAAGCGCTGCAATTTCCTCAGGTGTGCCCAGTCTGCCAATAGGAACACTATCTACTGTTCTTTGCGCTGCCTCTTCAGATTCCCATAGTTTATCTGCACCGCCTGTTCTCTCGATTGGGCCTGGTGCGATGGCATTGACGCGAATGCGATATTGCTTCCCCCATTCAACAGCAAGCGTTCGAGTCAGGGACAACACGCCGGCCTTTGCTGCCGCCGAATGCGCCACTCCTACACCAGCACCCCATGCATAGGTGGCCACCATGTTAATCATACTTCCCCTTTTCTTTTGACGAATCCAGTAATTACCCACTGCATGGCTGCAAAAAAATGTACCATTTAACACAATATCAATGACAGCCTTCCAGCCATTAGGAGACAATTTTTCTGCTGGCACTAAAAAATTTCCTGCTGCGTTGTTAATGAGGGCATCGACATCACCAAATGTATCCACTGCAAACTTGACCATTTGGTCAGCATCCTCTGGGTTTCGCACATCCATTTCGAAGTAAGCAACCGATCCGCCCTTCTGCTTCATTTCTTTTGCCGCTTTTTCCAGCGTCTCTTCCGTTCTACCAGTAATCACGACATTCCAGCCTTCGGCTGCCAAATGGGCAGCCATCGCCTTCCCCATACCGCTTGATCCCCCTGTGACAATCACTGTTTGTTTCGTCATTTGTTCTCCCCCTTTGCGTCATTTGAATGACTATTCATTCATTATTGTCTATCATATCATGATTGACCCCCGGTGCACCATATGGGAGATTATCCAAATATGATGCTATACTTAATTTTATTTATAAAGGAGTCTTATATGAAGCAGCTTTCCCGCAGACAATTTTTAAAAGGAGCAGCTGGTGCGAGTATTCTCGGTTTTTTGGCTGCAAGTTGTGGATATGGTTATGCCAGGTACATTGAGCCGCGCATGATCGATTCCGTGTCATTGACCATTCAAGATGCTCAGCTTCCAGCTTCATTTGACCAGTTTAAAATAGCCCAATTTAGTGACGTTCATTTAAGTGATACATTTCCTGCAAAGGATTTAGAAGCCATCGTCCAGAAAATCAATGCCGCATCTCCAGATCTCATTGTGTTCACAGGTGATCTTGTTGATTTTCAAGCATCCCCTGAAGAGCATGAAAAAGCGAAGGCTTATTTGAATAAACTTCATGCACCGTACGGTAAGCTCGCCATCTACGGAAATCATGACTACGGACCATTTGGCGTGGAGCTTTATGAGAAAACAATGGAGGCTTGTGGATTTACGTTATGTAAAAATGATGTGTTTCTATTAGAAAAAGATCATTCACATATTCAGATTGCTGCACTGGATGATCTCATGATGAGCGTGCCTGATTACGATTTGATCAAACGGGAAGTATCATCTGATTTATTTACGTTACTGCTCGTCCATGAGCCTGATGCCGCACTAGAGCTGACAACAACACCTATTAACTTGCAGCTTTCCGGGCATACGCATGGCGGCCAAGTACAGCTGCCTTTCTATGGACCGATTCTCACGGCACCTTACGGCCATACATATGTAGAAGGTTTATACGGAAGCGATCAGCACCGCATCTATGTCAACCGTGGACTTGGGACAACGCGGCTGCCGCTTCGATTTTTAGCCAAACCCGAGTTAACCTTTTTCACCTTCACATCTCGCGTGTAAACAGAAGCCAAACCGCCCTCACCTGCATATGTATAATCAAAGGTCTTTTTCGTGGAAAATGTTAGGAGAAACCTTACTGGGCCTGATTCCGTCCATATAATATGTCAAGTGACGGCATCATGGCTTCTTTTATTTGAGTAAAAGGAGTGTGCTTTGGTGCTGCAATACACGGTGAAAAGCGGGGAAACCCTTGCTTCTATAGCGATTGATTTCCGAACAACAACAGCTGCCTTAAAAGCTGCAAATCCGTCACTTCAAGCTCGCGAGCCCGAACAAAATGAGGTCATCATCATTCCCGGTTTGCCGGATCCTAGTACGATCCCTTACCGCATCTTTGTTTCGATTTCAACGAAACGTCTCGTTTTGTTTTCTGGATCACAGCTTATTCGTTCGTATCCGATTGCAACAGGGAAAATTTTAAATATGACACCGACAGGTTCTTATTATATTGTCAACAGACAGCCAAACCCAGGAGGTCCCTTTGGCGCTTATTGGCTGAGCCTCTCGAAAATTCATTACGGCATTCATGGTACGAATAACCCGTCTTCAATTGGTAAAGCTGTTTCTAGAGGGTGCATTCGCATGTACAATCAGAATGTCATCGAGCTTGCTTCACTCGTTCCAAACGGAACACCTGTGACCATTAGCCAGTAGAAGAAATCAATTGTACGAATCATTAAAATTTTATATGATATTAAGTGGGATCTTCAGGTTAAGGAGCGTATTTATGGATATTTTTAAAAACAGAAATTTTGTTCGTCTCTTTTTTGCAGCACTTGCTTCGCAAATGGGGACAACAGTAGGCAATATGGCGTTTGCCTTTTATTTGCTCGACCATTTTAGCCATCAGCCCGCATACGCCACATTGGCTGAGCTCATGTATTCTCTTCCTACCGTCTTTGTCTTTTTTATGGTCGGTGTGGTCGCAGACCGTTTTGATCGTAAAAAAGTCGCAGAGAATTGTGATTGGATACGAGCTGGGCTGACGATTGTATTATTCATCGTTATTTATTTTAATTCACTGCCACTTATTTTCTTGATCTTGTTCATTCGAAGTGCCATTACGAAGTTCTTCTATCCAGCTGAAGCTTCTCTCGTTCAGGCCATTTTAAATAAAGATCAATATGCAAAAGCTGCTGGCTTAAATCAAATGCTGTTTAGTTTATTTATGGTATTTGGCGTTGGAATTGGTGCCATTATGTATAAAACGATTGGACTTCACGGTGCTATTACAATTGATTTAGTCAGCTTTATTATTTCAGGCATCCTGATTCGTTCATGTAACATTCCAATTGAAGCGCGTCAGCCAAATGGACAAGCTGGCTGGAGAGGCATGACCATCAAAACGTCTCTGAAAGATTTTAAAGAAGGCATTCTGTATATTTTAAAAAACAAATTATTGGCTTCTTTAATTTTTGGCTTTTTTGTTTTCGGTCTTGTCAATGGCGCATTTGCCGTTCTTCCGATGTTTACAATGAAATATGGACTTTCACCGGACCATTTTGAACTGCATACATCCTTCTTTACCATTGCGATCGGTGCAGGACTGCTCGTTGGAAGCTTAATGGGCTCTGTCCTCGCTAAAAAGGTAAAGATGCAATATCTCATGTCGATTCCAATTCTGGTCGCAGGTATTCTGATTTTTGTCCTTGGGTCTACCCATACATTATGGTTATTTTATGTCACATCATTTGTCATTGGTACATGCATTGGCCCAGTCAACATTGTCATTGGCGGCTGGCTGCCTAGAATCGTCCACCCTCGCCTGATGGGCCGTGTGTCAGGATGGGTTGATCCGCTCACTATGTTTGCTCAATCGATGACATTAGGTCTGATTGCTGTATTGTTTCCAAAACTCATCACAAATGTTTCTTATATTTATTACGGAATGGGCTTTATTATTTTACTCGTCTTCCTTTTTTACTTCATTACACTGCCAAAATTCAGCAGAGAAGCTGCCGACTTAGATGTGCAGCGTGAACTAAAGGGTCAGGGAGCGCAATAAGTAATAGCAAAAAGGACTTTCTGTTAAGGAAAGTCCTTTTTTTCATGGCTGAAACGTTTGATGTCATTTTCACTGTTGATAGAAACTGCTTGAAGCATGCATAAATTCTAATAAACAAAAAGCTACAGATTTTTATTACATATACCTTGCTTCACTAACCCTCCATCCATTTAGCACCTCACATTTTGTTGATCCATTTTTTCTTGTTTTTCACAATAAAATCCCTTTACATCTTTAAGCATTTTATAGTAGGATGGTCAGGTTGGAGGTGAAAGAAATGCTAAAAAGTTACTATTTTATTCATACAAAAAATGAACAAGGACAGTTTGTTGTACATACAGAAGATTGTGCATTTTTAGGTGATGCTGCAAGCCGTACGTTGATTGGCCTGCACATGAATGGTAAAAGCGCCATTGATGAAGCCAAGCAAGTGACGAATGAAACCGACTTTAATGGTTGTTTTTATTGTGCTTATTCTATTCATACAAAATAATTCATCCTGCTTACATCATATAAAAAATATCATTTGAGAAACTACCCATTTTAATAAATAGGTAGTTATCATGAACTAATAGTTCACTTTATTTATATTTCATTCAGTCAATTCTTCTTATCATTCCTTCTATTGCTCAACACCCATCCCTCTCATTTTTTCGGCTGATACAATGCCAAGAATAAAATCATATAGACAATACAAGCTGTCCCTATCCACTGGAAAAGACCGAATGGCTCTTTTAACCAGAAAACAGTCGTGACGACTGCTGCAAGGGGCTCAACACTTCCAATTAAGCTCGACTCTTTTGGTGATAAGTATTGCAAACTTTCTATGTAAAACCAAAAAGCGATCATCGTTCCAAATATGACCACAAACAATAAATAGACATACGCTTCAAAGGGTAAATGAGTTAAATTAACCTTCCATGGGGGATGGATTAAGCTAAGGGCGCCTCCTCCTATAAGCATCGCCCATCCGACAACCACTAGAGAGTCGAATTGTTTTAACAGGCTGATTGGATATAACGTATAAAACGAGAGCGCCACAGCTGATAGTATTCCCCAAATTACTGCCACAAATGGAACGGTTAATGTTGAAATAGAGCCATTCGTCAATAAGAAAAACATACCCGCTAAAGCCAATACCACTGTGACCAGATCTCTTTTAGTGAAGGCTGATTGCCTGCGAATGACCAAATACACGATAATCATGACAGGGGCTGTATACTGAAGCAGTGTTGCCACAGCAGCATTTCCATGTTGTATGGATGCCATATAAGTATATTGAACAGCCAGCATCCCCATTAATCCAAATAGTAGGATTTGCATCGCTGTCCTCTTCTTTTTCCACACACCGATCAGATGTGTTTTTTCTTTTGTCATCACATGAACAATGAAAAGCAGTCCCCCTGAGATGAGCAGCCGGACCGTCACAAGCCAATTAACATCAATCCCATATTGCTGAAACAATTTTTGTGAAATTGTTCCTCCTACTCCCCAGCAGATGGCGCCTATGAGTACAAGTAAAATGCCCTTTCTTCTATTCATTTTCATTCTCCTCAATTCTCAACAAATCATGATAATATAGTTGATAGTAGTTCACTTTGTTACATATTGATATATCAATTGAACATAAAAATAAAAGTATATTGAGGAGAATCATGCACAACCATCATTTTCTGATTGACTACAACCTGAAAGAATTAACGGAGCATTCCACGACAACATGGCCTATTGCTCTTTATCATACAAAGATTCGTCATCACAGAAGCGGCTATATCCCTCTTCACTGGCATGACGAGTTTCAATTTGTCTTTATTTTAGAGGGTGAAGCTGAATTTCATATCAATGAAGAGACGGTATATTTGAAGCAAGGAGATGGCATTTTCATCAACAGTGGCTGCCTGCACATGGCAAAAGATGCGAATGGGACGGCATGTACTTATGTTTGTTTAAATGTCTCGCCTCATTTCATCACAGCGAATGAATTATTCACCACATTTGTCCATCCTTATATGCATGCGAGCCAGACGCCTTATATTTTACTCAACCAAAAAGATCACTGGCCAAAGCATATTTATCAATGTATTCGAACCATTCAACAATTAATCGATGAAACTCCAGTCTATTATGAACTTGAACTCAATATTCAGCTCATCACCATTTGGAAAAGCTTATTACAAAATGGTTTTCAAATGAAACATGATGCGCGTAAACACGATAAAAATGAACGGATGAAACACATGCTGAATTGGATTCATCAGCATTATCATGAGAAGATCCTTCTCCAAGATATTGCTCGTGCAGGACAGCTTAGCCGCTCAGAATGCTGCAGATACTTTAAAGACATTTTAAAGAAATCACCCATGCATTATGTAAATGAATATAAAATTCAGCAAAGCCTCATCCTGCTTCAAGAAACGGACTTCAATATCACAGAAATCGCCTACCAAGTAGGCTTCAACAGCACAAGCTATTTTATCAATCTGTTTAAAAGAATAAAAAATACGACACCTTTAGCATATAGAAAATTAAAACAGCAAGATTCTCTCCAGATCAAACGGGTAGAGGAAAAATAATAACAGCTAGCGTGTTTGCTAAAATGAAGAAGGTGTTTGAGCCCCATCATAAATGGCTATTGTAAATACAAGCGATGATCATCCGATCGCTTTTTACAATAACTCTATTTGCAATTTACTAATTAAAACGTATAATTTATACTAAGCACAGGAAGACGAAAGACAAAGGAGAGAAAAAATGGACGATTATGCTCATACAAAAGACATAGAACCTACAGCAGAAAACATCGCAAAAGCCATTTATACTGTTAACCGCCATGCTAAAACCGCACCAAACCCAAAGTTTCTTTACCTTTTGAAAAAACGCGCGCTGCAAAAACTATTGCAAGAAGGTAAAGGAAGAAAAGTGGGCCTACATTTCTCTAACAATCCCAAGTATAGTCAACAACAGTCCGACGTGCTGATTGAAATTGGAGATTATTATTTTCACCTGCCACCAACTAAAGAAGACTTCGAATTTTTGCCACACTTAGGTAATTTAAATCAATCATATCGCAATCCGAAAGCGAATATGTCATTAAACCGAGCAAAGCAAATACTGCAAACGTATGTCGGTTTAAAAGAAAAATCTGCCGCCACAAAACAAAAATCACATTACACAAAGCCCGTCTTCAAACGACTCGGGGAAAGTTATTTTTAAACAGAAAAAAACCACTCATGCCGAGTGGTTTTTTGTTTAGATAATAAAATGATCGACTTTTTCAATCAGCTGATGAATTTCTGGTTTACTGATTTGATCATCTGCACCGATCGTTTCCCCTTTATGACGCAAATCTTCAGTGATTAACGAAGAGAAGATAAGAATCGGAATGGAATTTGTTAAAGGATTGTCCTTGAGCAGTTTTGTTAGCCGGTGGCCATCCATTTTAGGCATTTCAATATCCGTAATAATCATATCAATTTCTTCTGTGACACTGATTCCTTTGCTGACAAGATCCATGACATGATCATATGCCTGTTTGCCATCTTCAAAGGTCACAATGTTTTTATAGCCTGCTTCGGTTAATTCATTTGTTAATAAACGCATGAGAAGCGGAGAATCTTCAACGACATACAGTTTTTTCCCTGTTCTTCTCTCGTCTTTCTCACCGTCAAACATATGATACGTATCAACACCAGAAGCGGATTCAATATCATAAATGATTTTTTCGTAATCTGGAAGGAAAATCATTTTTTCATCAAGCTTAATGATGCCCGTTAAATGACGGTCCATCCCTTGATTGAGTGCAGTCGGCTTCTCAATTTCTTCCCAGCTGACGCGGTGAATTTGTGATACCGTTCCCGTATGGAACACAAATTTCCGTTGGTTGAATTCAGTCACAATATATTTCTCTTGTTCTGACTGATCTGACTCGACATTAAAAAAGGAAAATAGATTGATGACTGGTAAAATCTCGCCTCGTAAACTAATCATTCCTTCTACATCTTGGTGAGAGTGCGGTATAACCGTCACCTCAACCGGCTGAATGATTTCTCTTACTTTCATGACGTTAATGCCGAATTGATTTGAACCAATTTCAAACTTCACAATTTCCAATTCATTGGTACCAGAGTCAAGTAAAATTTCTTGTTTGTTTAAAGCCACGGAAATCCCTCTATTCTTCAATATAAGATTGTACTTTTTATATCGGCAGCATAGGTAAAAAGTTGACGTTTCTTTACGCTTTCTCTCGAACGAATTGATGAATCACAAGTCCAATCGCTGCAAGGATGAGTAAAGACCCTAGTGCAAGGCGGCTTGCGAGATTTCCGTGCTCTGCAAACAGCAGGGTAACTGAACCATAAATGATGGGCCCGATAATGGAAGATACCTTCCCTGAGAATGCAAAGAGACCAAAAAACTGTCCCCTTTTTTCCTTCGGTGTCAGTTCAATAATCAAGATTCGTGATGCTCCCCAGCTTGCGCCAAGTGAAATCCCGAATAAACTGCCCGCTACCCAGAAGACCCATTCGGTTGTCGCTGTCACAGCCAGAATCAGCGCAGCAATTAAAATGACATACACGACTGTAATCGATCGCTTTGCCCCTATCGCTTTTGTGATATATCCAAACAGAAAGGAGCCAATGATACTTGAAATGGTCGACACAAGATAGAGCAGAATAAATTGCCCAGCGGTAAAGCCAATGATGATCTTGGCATAAACAGCCATCATCGCAATCGCTGTTTGTAAGGCATCATTCATAAAAAAGAAAGCAATCATAAAGATAAAAGCTGGCTTGTACCTTTTCATCTCTTTAAACGTGTGAATAATCTCTTTATACCCGCTGAAAAAAGACGCCTTTTTCTCTTGTTGAGGGAGCGGATGAGGATCTTTTACAAAAAAGAGAAAGGGTAGAAAAAAGAGAAGGAATAAAAGGGCTGTCGGAATAAATGCTTCATGAAACTGGTCATTGCCGACAAGTAAATACACAGAGAGGCCGACAAGTGTTCCTAAATAGCCGACGGCGATGCCAAATCCGGAAATAAGCGGGATTTCTTCCTTTGTCCCAAGATCGGGCAAAATGGTGTCATAGAAAACAAGACTAGAATGATAAAAAAACTTTGCGATCACAAACAAGGTGACCACGACTAATAAAGAAACAGGCAGCCCAAACCATTCACTTGAGAAATCAATCCCAGCAAAAATCCCCATCAAAAGCGTACAAGCAATACATATGAACGTAAACACCGTAATGTAGCGTTTCTTTTTTCCCGTACGATCAATCAGCACTCCGTATAAAGGTGTAAAAATGACGAGAAAAAAGCTGGCTAGTGCATTTGCATAAGAAATAAAGGTACTGGCGATTTGGTCCATTCTCGCACTGTCCCCGATCGTTTCCTGCAAGTAAAATGGAAAGAAAATGGTGATCATATTTGATGAAAAGATCGTATTTGCAAAATCATACAACGCCCAGGCCAGCACAGGTGCTGTCAAAAACAGCCCGAAGCCTGCCCCTTTTTTCTGTGCGGTCTTTTTTCCTGTTCTCAATCGATTGTCTCCCTTCCCTGCCTTATTTTTCACTATCATTTTATTTTATGTGCTGTTTCCCTCTTCCATACAAGTGATCTATGAAAAAAAGCACCTCTTACTATATAGCAGAGGTGCTTTTTTTCATTATTTCTTCACAACAATGGTACTTGCAATCAAATCGTGAAGTGCTTGTTTTTTCTCTGTGAAAAAGGCAATGATATAGCCAATATATAAGATCGGAGACAAAAAGCCTTTTGCAAAGAAGCGGCCAGTTGCACGTCCGAATGTGACCTTTTCGCCTGTGACTTTTGTTACTTTGAGGCCGAGAGCCATCTTCCCGAGAGTTCCTTGCAATTTTGATGATTCCATGATGGCGTAATAAAGCCATGTCACCACTGTACCCATCAAGATTGCCCCTATATATAAAAAGATCAGTCCCATAATTGCTTCCCATTCCTCATCCGTTATGACGGTTGAAGAATAGTAATAGCTGTCGTCATCCATCATCATTGCTGCCTCTGGGCTTGAGACAAAAAAGACTGACGCCAAAATAAACATGATAAATGCAATTGGTACTCCGATGATGATACCGTCCAAAAGGTGTGCAAGAAAACGATAGCCTACACCTGCTAGCTCAGGATGCTTCTTTTCTTGAATGTGTGGTTCTGTTATGTTGGTTTCCATCCTATTTCTCCTTTATTATGTATGTTTTCTATAAATTTCTTATAATCATTCGTTATTATATCCTATGAATATAGCAAGATCAATGGAGCTTTACACTTTTACATACATTTTAGATCAGTTTAATCTAAACGAATTATGTGAATAAATACTGAAAATTTGTGAAAATCATGGCACTTCTAGTTCTTTTACCTCCTGATTTTTTAACATTTTGTGATATTTTCGTCTTGTTTCCATTCTTCTGTTGACAATAATTCTTCAAATGGTACAATAGTCAAGGATTTTTTAAAGAAAGGTGTTCATGATGGGAACTGTCGTATTATTAAAGAACAACGAAATGACTGTAATTGAAGATATTTGCGAAGCTGATTTTTTAGAAATGAAGCATGGTTTGTCAAACGATGACACAGCTTATATCTCTTGGTACGAAGACTACGATACTGCTTATGGATATTGATTTCATTTCATAGATGAAGCGTAAAAAAAGGCGATACAACCTGAGATTAGGTTGATCGCCTTTTTTACGTTTGTGAGCTTCTTTCACTTTCAGGCTCCACATGAATAAAGATTTGTGCATGCGGAAATTCCAGCTGAATCTTCTCTTCAATTCGATCACATAATTGGTGAACATCTTCAATCGTTGTCTTCCCATCTACAATCAAATGGAAATCAATATATTCCTCCGCACCAGACCGCCTTGTTCGAAAGTCATGATATTCAATAAATTCTTGACTGAATCCTTGAATGATCGCTTCAATTGATTGTTCTTCCTCTGGTGTTAATCGAGCATCAACAAGCGGCGGGAAGGCTTCCTTCATAAGTTTAAACGCTTCACGCATAATAAAGAGGGCCAGAACCATTCCAATGATCGGATCTAGGAAATACCAGTCAGTTAATGCCACAAGCAATAAACTGAATGCCACCCCTAATGACGTATACACATCCGTTAAAAGGTGCAGTGCATTTGATTTCATGGCGACTGAATGTACTCGCTCAGCCTCTTTGTTCACAACCCTCGATACAACAAAATTAATGAGAGCGCCTAGCAGCATGACCACAATGCCAAGCACAGGCAGCTTGACTGGCTCAGGATGCATTAATTTGTGAACACATTCGTATATAATCCAAATGCCAGCAACGAAAATCAGCAGGGTCTCAATCGTTCCAGAAATATTTTCGACTTTTCCATGTCCATAAGGATGTTTAGAATCTGCTGGCCTTCTTGAAATACGAACAGAAATAAATGCAATAAACGACGCCATTAAATCGAGAAACGAATGAATGGCTTCTGATAACACCGCAACAGATCCAGTTAATAGACCCACAATGATTTTTAAGATGACAACAAAAGTGTTGCTCAGCACGGATAGAAACGCAATTTTCGATGTCTTCGCTGATTGTTCCATCTATCGTCCTCCTTTAGGAGATCGTATGTCTATGAAAGCAATTCCCATGACCCTGATTCTCACGTTCTTTCAGTTTACGCAGTTTTGACGTTTTCTAATCATCTTTATCACAGCCTGTATTTTCTCTTGAGGTTACGCTATAATAAATGTTGCTCTTTCTTCAATATATCACTCATGCGGTGATGGATAGGAGAATAGACTACATATAACGATATCCAGTGCCTTTCGCAGGTGACATTTATGCAGTGAATGGTAAAATAGGATAAAAACATAAATTTTTAAGGTGATGAGAAATGGAGCATTTGCTGAATCCAAGAGTAAAGGATATTGAAATTTCAGGCATTCGAACATTTTCAAATCTCGTATCGTCATATGAGGATGTCGTTTCATTGACGATAGGCCAGCCCGATTTTTATACGCCGCATCATGTCAAAACAGCTGCCAAAACAGCCATTGATGAGAATTTCACCTCATACACTCACAATGCTGGTTTCCTAGAGCTAAGACAAGCGATCCAGCATTATATCAAGAAGAAAGTGAATCTTGATTATGATGCAGAGTCAGAAATCATTGTGACGACAGGCGCAAGTCAAGCAATTGATGCTGCGTTTCGCACCATTTTGACAGAAGGCGACGAGGTCATTTTACCTGGACCTGTATACCCTGGCTATGAACCGATCATTCGAATGTGTGGTGCCATGCCCGTACATATCGACACAACGAATGCTGGCTTTAAATTGAATGCCAAGCTGATTGAGGATGCGTTAACGGAAAAGACAAAGTGTGTGGTTCTTCCTTACCCTTCAAACCCAACTGGTGTCACACTTTCAGAAGAAGAATTGAAAGAAATTGCCCAGCTCCTTGAAGGAAAAGACATCTTTATCTTATCCGATGAAATCTACAGCGAGCTGACATTTGACCGGCCGCATCATTCAATTGCCTCTTTCTTAAAAGAACAGACCATTGTCATCAATGGACTGTCTAAATCTCATAGCATGACTGGATGGAGAATTGGGTTTTTATTTGCTTCAGCTCCAATTGCTAAACATGTATTAAAAGTACATCAATATAACGTGTCTTGTGCCTCGGCTGTCTCACAAAAGGCGGCACTTGAAGCTGTGACAAATGGTGTGGATGATGCACTAATCATGAGAGAGCAATATAAGAAAAGACTCGATTATGTATATGATCGGCTCATTTCTATGGGGCTTCCGGTGATTAAACCTTCTGGCGCTTTTTATATTTTTCCATCCATTGAATCGTTTGGGATGAGTTCCTTTGATTTTTGCATGGAGCTGTTAGAAAGTACAAGACTTGCGGTCGTACCAGGCTCGGCTTTCTCTCCACTCGGCGAAGGGTATGTGCGCCTGTCTTATGCTTATTCACTTGAAACGCTGAAAGAAGGACTTGACCGGTTAGAACAATTTGTACTTGAAAAACGTTCCATTCATTCGCTAGATTGAAACAACGGCCCTCTTGCCGTTGTTTTTATTTTGCAGGAAACATGATGTGAAATACGGTGCCCTTTTCAGGCTGACTATCTACACGAATCGTCCCGTTATGATTTTCTAAAATATTAAATGTGACCATGAGGCCAAGTCCGGTTCCTTTTTCCTTTGTGGTTAAAAAAGGCTCTCCAATCCGCTTCATCACCGATTCAGGAATGCCGACCCCTTCATCACGAATGGTGACAAGTATTCCATCACTTTCTGCTTTGGCCATGATGTCTACCTTTCCACCGTCCGGCATGGATTCTACGGCATTTTTGATTAAATTGATAAACACTTGCTTGAGCTGATTTTGATCTCCGTTTATCAGAAGACCTTCCTCTATCTCACTTGTGTTCATTAAAATGCCATTTAAGTTCGCTTGTGTTTCTAACAAGGCTGTGACTTCGCTGATGATTTTTTTCAAATCAAGCGTCTGCATCGATGCCGTTTGCTGTGGTTTTGCCAGCATTAGCAGCTCACTTAATATAATTTCTATTCGGCTCAGCTCAGAGAAAACAATCTCAAAGTACTGATCGCGATCTTTTGTTTTCGGTTTGATGAGCTGCAAAAAGCCTTTGATGGCGGTCAATGGGTTTCTGATTTCATGTGCAATGCCAGCTGCCAATTGACCTGCGATCGATAATTTTTCAGAGCGGAGCATGAGCTCTTCTGTCTGTTTACGTTCGGATATATCTCTTAAAATAATTTGAACCGCTGTTTCTCCAAAAAATGTAGTTGGGATACATACCATTTCTGTATAAATCAGCTTATGTTTAAACGTATGACAGCTCATCGTGACAATCTCAGAATCTGATGCTCTTTCAATAATACGTGATAAGCTCTTTTTGACCTTTTGCTGATCACAGGAATGGATTTGATGAAAGATATCCTTTCCTATTAATTTATCGTAATGCTCGGCTTCAAATAATTTAATGCCTGATTCATTCATAAATACCCACTTGTGGTCATGGATAACTGCAATCGTATCAATGGAGTTTTGAATGAGCAGCTGATACCTCTCCCGGCTTTTTTGAAGAACGGTTTGGAATTTTTTACGGGATGAGATATCGACTAGCAGCAAAAGCTCTGCCCGTTGATTTTGATAAATCGTCGGTGATGACTTTACCTCAATATGAATACTGCTCCCATCTTTACGCTTCCATATCTGTTCAATCATTCCGACTGGAAGGCCTTGCTGCAGCCTTGTTATTCGGCTTCTGACAATATCATGGTACTCTTCAGCAATAAAATCAAACGCGGACTTGCCGATCATGTCATCTCTTGCACTTACCCCCATTAATTGCAGCATCGCATCATTCGCATACACAATTTTCCCTAAAGTCGTAATACATAATGGATTGGGCAGCATGGCAATCAATTGTTCAGCTTCACTGACATTTTGGAAAGCCGGCAGACTGCCTAACGACTGTTCTGCTACTTTTGATGCTGCTTGAAATGCTGCTTTTTGGGGCTCAGTATCCAGCACCCTCATTTTCAGGATCATTTCTCTACTTACTTCGCTATCTAACCCATCGCAAGCAACAAAATCAATGCTTGCTTCAATCCATACAGCTGTCAGATCACTTCTTAGCAGTCTAAAGTGGCAAACCTCTAGCATGTGCTGATTGTAAAAATAACTTTCGACGAGAAATTGATCTTCGGTATGAACAAAGTCTTTCAAAAAACACCCTAGTAAATCCTTTTGTTCATAGAGCAAAAGCTGCTTACAGTTGGAAGAAATGTAGAGAAAGCGGCCATTAGAAGAAAGAACGGCATGTAAATCGATGTTCGAATACAATTGATTCGAATCTTTCATTTGTTGTTCCATCGTCGTCCGACCCTCCTTTTCATTTTTTAGGGTTGTCCTTAGATTGATGTATAAAAAAGATTCGCTAGAAAACCCGTATTTTCCTTCTGTCATCGAGGGAAACGTCCATATTTTCAGCAAAAAGGGAGCACTTTTTGCTGCTGTGCTCCCTGCGGTTTATTGTTTTTCATATTTCTTTTGTAATTCAACGTACTTATCCACAATTTTACTCGGGATGTTTTTAATAACAGGATCTTTATCTGAGACATAAGGTGTCACGACACTAAACGCCACCTCTGGATTAGATGAAGGATAATATCCTCCAAAGGTTAAATTGTACGTGGCATTCCCCCACCAGCTGCGGTTGGCGCCATAGTAGAAGGTTTGCGCTGTACCCGTTTTTCCTGCGACATCATGCTGACCAAACCGGCCAGCGGCAGTTCCGCCTGTTGAGGTGACCATTTTCAGTCCCGTTTTTACGCGGTCAATATCTGCTTTTGAGTTGTTAATCGTGTTCAGCACCTTCGGCTCATATTTTTTTACGACTGGGCCTACTTCATCCTTCTTCGTTGGAAGATGGACGCTTTTCACCACTCTTGGCTGAATACGACTGCCTCCGTTGGCGATCGTCGACATATATTGTGCTACTTGAAGCGGTGTATACGTGTCATACTGACCAATTGCTTCATCAAGCAAGAGTCCGCCGACCGTCTTAGGATGCGTCTGCATCCCGCTTGATTCCTGCGGCAGATCGATCCCTGTTTTCACACCAAGACCGAATTGCGCATAGTAGTTTCTCATTTTTTGTAAGTGCTCTGGTCTTGCAGGTAACGGACCATCCTTTTGATAGGTGATGCCCGCCATTCTCATCGCTACTTGGAACATGTAAACGTTGGAACTTTTTTGGAGTGCCTGAATGTCGTTAACCCATCCAAGAACTTTGTAAGACTGTTTCGCCTTTCCATTACTTCCTGCAAAATAGAGCGGTGTATCCATATAGGCTTGGTTGTGTGACATCCCGTCCTGATAACCGCCAAGTACTGTGGCTCCTTTGACAACAGAGCCCATTTCGTACTGGGTCGTAAATGTTCCGATCGCATAATCTGTGACGTCTCTACCGTCCATTTTCTTGCCCGACATTGCGAGAACATCCCCTGTGTGAGGGTCCATCATGACGACAAAGGCACGATCCATCATATAGTTTCTCGCACTGGCGGATCTAAGCTCTGATTCGACGATTTTGTCGACTTCCTTTTGCAGCTCCATATCAAATGTCAGCGCAAGATCAAGTCCTCTTCGTCCTTCTGTCCGCTTGATTTCATCGAGCAGCTTCCCGCCAACCTGTGTATATTGAACGGTCGCTTTCTCAGGATTTAGAAAGTCCTCGTACTGATATTCTAAATAGCTCTTTCCTACCCGGTCATTTCGCGAGTAGCCTCTTGCCATATAGTAATCTTCACGTTCTTTAATGATTCCTTGCTCTGGTGTCGTCACACCGCCAAGTACATTATAAAGGGTCTTTTCATACGGATATTTTCTTGTCCAGTCGTTGATGACGTTCACACCAGGCAGTTCATCAAGATGCTCTGAGACAAGTGAAATCTCTTCATATGTCAAGCTCACGGATGAAGTCTGTTTTGATTCTTTCGTTTCATCGAGTAAAGCAATTTTTTCGTCCCCTTTTTTCTCTTCGTTTGGGTCCATTGCCTTCACGATTTGAGGCTCAAAGGCATATCCGCCTGTGAATCTTCGATAAATCGCTGCAACTGCTTTTTCCTCTGCATCCTTTTCGATCGCCTTGACTTCTTTCTTTGGGACACGCTCTACTTGTAGCGGATAGACATCCTTTGCATCGATATCTTTTTTCTCCGCTTTTGAAATGAGTTTATCCGCTTCTTTCGGATGGCTTGCCAGCCAAAAATCTCGAATGTCACGCTCTCTCAAAAAATCAGTATCCATTTTTATATAAGTCGCAAGTTTTCTTGCTACCTTAATCTTATCCTCCGCTTTCACACCGCTTTCTGATGTATAAACGATGGCAGGCACACTTTCGTTATCTACGACGACTCTTCCTCTCGCGTCATACATTTTTCCTCTTGGAGACGGGTATGATGCTGTTTTGACCTCTGTTCGGTTGGCTTGCTTTTTATAATCTTCACCATTGACGATTTGCAGCACACCAAGCTTGATCACAAGTCCAGCAAATAAACTAAATACAGCGAAGAAAAAGAGATTAATCCTCCAGGCGTTCCGGCGCTTAATTTTTTTCTGCTCGGCAGCACCTTGATGCTGTTTCTCTCCCACTTATGTAGCTCCTCTCATCCTTTTCAATCTTTTACAATTACCACTCATTATTGTAACACTTTTGTAATAGTTGTTACAGCGAAACGAGTGAAAAAAAGCTGTCAATCCCTAATCTACAAAAAAATATACTAACACTTTAAAATATTGGTATGTTTATGTCGTTTTCTTTAAATGGAAGAATTCCCTATCCTTTGATATAAAGCGGCTCTTACTATGACTTTAACAAAAATGACAAACTGGCATTGTCAATGGAGGATGCTGGTACGTTTATAACAAAAAGTCCATGTTATGATTTTTTGTGAGAAAACAAAACAAAGATTTTAGGAGGAGTTACAATATGAAGAAGAAATCATTCTTTTTTTCAGCGCTGACAGCTGCTGCACTCATCACATTCACTGGAGGACATTCAGCTGATGCGAAGGAGCTTAACCTGAAACAAGTGATAAATGTACAGCATCAAGCCATTGATCTTCATACACTAGCAGCAAAATTACATATCTCTTCTGATGTAAACAAGCTAAGCAAGTCGAATCAAAAAGAGATCGAAGCTCTATTAAACAAGCTGATCAAAAGCGGTCAACCTGTTACTGGTACAAAAGTAGTGAAAGAAGTAAACAAAGCAAAACAAGAACAAAAACAAGAATCAGTGAAAAAACCAACTGCTTCTAAACCAAGCACTCCAGCAAAAGAAAACACAAACAACAATAGCAGCACAAAAGCTGACCAAAAAGACACAACGGCATCAAAAGCTGACAGCAGCTTAAATGCATTTGAAAAAGAAGTGGTTGAGCTGACAAATAAAGAGCGTGCAAAACAAGGCTTAAAGGCACTTTCTGTTGATTCTAAATTAAGCAAATCTGCTCGTGCAAAATCTCAAGATATGAAAGATAAAAACTATTTCTCTCATACAAGCCCAACTTATGGATCTCCATTTGATCAAATGAAGCAATTCGGTATCACTTACAAATCAGCAGGTGAAAACATTGCACAAGGTCAAAGATCCCCTCAAGAAGTTGTGACAGCATGGATGAACAGTGAAGGCCACAGAGCAAACATTTTAAACAAAAGCTATACACATATCGGTGTTGGCTATGTGAAATCTGGCAACTACTGGACGCAGCAATTCATCGGAAAATAATATCAAAAAAACCTGTCCTTATTTGGACAGGTTTTTAGTTTATCTTCTTTTTCAGCAATGCGAGTTTTTTTACAAGCTGCAATCTGTCCCACCTAGGCGGGGCAGTTTTTTATTTGACCCATAATTTATAGATACTCTGGGTTCCGCTATTTTCTTCGCCCTGTTCGCTTAGCTTTTCATAAAGTGACTTCGCAAGTGAGAGCCCTGGCATTTCTTCACCCATCAGCTCTGCTTCTTCAAGTGCAATGCCCATATCCTTGATAAAATGCTTCACATAAAACCCTGGCTCGAAATCGCCTTTCAGCATTCTTGGTGCAAGGTTTGACAAGGACCAGCTTCCGGCTGCACCTGTTGTGATGCTTTTGAGCACCTGCTCTGGATCAAGCCCTGATTTTTCGGCATAGGCCATTGCCTCTGCGACACCTACCATCCCCGCTGCGATGGCAATTTGGTTACACATTTTTGTATGCTGACCGCTTCCTGCCGGTCCTTGATATTGAATGTTTTCACCCATTTGCTCAAATAGCGGCAGACAGGCTTCATAGGCTGACCTTTCTCCGCCGATCATAATGGCCAGCGCGCCATTTTTGGCTCCTATGTCTCCGCCTGATACAGGTGCATCTAATGCAAATACACCTCTTTCTTTCGCTTTCAGCTCAATTTCTTTTGCAAGCTGGGGCTTCGATGTCGTCATATCAATGAGATATGTACCAGGCGCGGCATGTGCCACAAGCCCATTTTCACCTAAGTAGATTTCTTCTACATCCGATGGATACCCCACCATTGTGATGACGGCATCTGCACTCTCTGCAATCTCCTTTACTTCTGGCTTCCATGATGCCCCTTTTTGAATCAATGCGTCTGCTTTTGCTTTCGTTCTTGTATAAACGAGAACTTCATAGCCTGCATCCATTAAATGTCCTGCCATACTGCGTCCCATTACACCGATTCCAATAAAACCAACTGTTTTGATTTGTGCCATCACTTGTTCCTCCTTAAAGAGACTTTGTCAATCCACCATCAATGATGAGTGTTTGACCTGTCATATATGTATTGGCTTCTGATAAAAGAAACGCTGCATATGCTGCAAATTCCTCTGGCTGTCCATAACGGCCAAGCGGGATCGCTCGTTCAGCCTGTGCTTTGATTTCTTCAACCGTTCGATGCTCTTTTTGTGCGCGGTGCTTTTCCAGCTGTTTCACACGGTCTGTTTCAATTTTTCCAGGTGCTAACGTATTGATCAAAATACCATCCTTTGCAAGCTCTTGAGCGGCTGTTTTTGTCCAGCCTGCAATGGCCGGTCTAAATGTATTCGACAGCATCAAGCCCGGGATCGGTTCTTTCACTGACATTGACGCAATATTTAACACACGTGCGCCCCGTTTTTTCAAATAAGGCAATGCCTCTTTTAATAATCGAATATAGCTGAGTAAATGAAGCTGAAATGATTCGATCCAATCTTCATCTGTTAAGGTGTCAAGCGTTCCTGTTTTAGGCCCGCCTGTATTGTTCACAAGAATGTCTAGACACTTCTCATCACCAGCCGCCGCTTGAACAAGCGCCTTGATTTGCCCGGCGTCAGATACATCACATACTTGATAAGTCAGCTGTCCTTTGACAAGCGGAGACAGCTCGTTGACTGTTTCTTTCAGCTTCTGTTCATGTCTTCCCGAGAGCATCACATCTGCTCCCTCTTTTGCTAGAGCAAAGGCAATCGCTTTTCCGATACCTTGACTGCTTGCAGCCACCAATGCTTTTTTTCCAGATAGATTGACATCCATGTCAACACCTCCTCTAATTTATTTTATCATACAAAAAGAACCTTGCTCACATCGCAAGGTTCCTTTCCGCTCATTACACCTTAAATCGGTCAACCGCCTGACGCAGTGCCTGGCTTGATTCGTTCAGCATTTCAGTTGAGGTTTTCGTTCTTTCTAACACTTGAACTTGTTCATCTGTAGACGCATGCACTTCCTCAGCTGAGGCAGCAGATTCTTCTGAAATGGCAGCAATGCTTTGAATGGAGTCACTCATCTTCTGCTGTTCTTCTGTCATTTCATTAATCTGTGTATGAATGCTGTCGATTGAACCGACAAGTGCCTGCATTTCCATTGTGATGCTGCTGAGTGCCTCACCTGTTGCATTGATGGCCGCACCTTGTTCCTCATTCATTTTACTTGCTGTTGTCATCGCTTCAGCCGCTTTCTTCGATTCATCTTGAATGAGTTTGACGGTTTCACTAATGTGTTTTGTTGACTGCGCAGATTGTTCAGCAAGCTTTCTCACTTCTTCTGCAACTACAGCAAATCCTCGTCCACTTTCTCCTGCTCTCGCTGCTTCAATGCTTGCATTCAGTGCAAGTAAATTCGTTTGATCCGAGATTTCAGAAATAGCAGTCACGACGTTTTCAATATTTTTCGTTTTATGCTCAAGGTCTAGCAGCATTTGCTCAACCTTTTTCGATTCTTCACTCGCTTGTGTTGATTTTTGGACGAGCACACCAAGTGCATCAAGCCCTTTATAGCTTGCATCTTCAGATGATTTTGAATTGGTTTGCATTTGCGTGGCAAGCTCACCCATATGGCGTACTTTCTCATACAAATGCTCTGATTTTTCATTAATCGTTTCTGCATCTGATGCCTGCTTAGTCGCTCCTGTTGCCACCTCTTGAATAGCCGTTGCAATCTGTTCGCTAGACAGCAAGGTCTCATTTGAAATGTGGGTCACTTCATCTGCTGATTTCACAACTTGATCTGAAGCCCCTTTCACTTTTTCAATTAACTCCCTGATATCCTCGGTCATTTGATTAATACTTTTCGTGAGGAAACCAATTTCATCTTGGGATTTCACTGCAAGCGTACTTGTTAAATCACCTTCTGACACCTTACGCACATGCTCTATTAGACGCTTGATTGGCGTAGTGATACTTCTTGCCAATAAGAAGCTGAGGATCATCGCAAGAATAATGGCAATGACAGATATAATAATGCTTATTTGATTCATTTGTTCTATGATCCAAAGCAGTTTACTTTTCTCAAAGCTGACACCAACCGTCCAATTGGCTTCTTTGATTTTAGATATGACCGTCAGTTCTTTGCTGTCATCAATACCTGAGTTGTCAAGCGCTTTTTTCACAGAGGCGACCTTTGATATGTTTTTTCCTTGCTCTGTTGGATGCGCCAAAAGGGTGCCTGTGCCATCAACTAAGAAAGCGGTCCCCTTATAAGGAATCTCTTGTTCATTTATATAAGTTTGAATAGAGGATAGCTTCAAATCAAGTCCTGCTACCCCAATGACCTTTCCATTTTTGACAATCGCCTTCGTGGCTGAAACAATTACTTTTTTCGTTGCTTCATCAACATATGGATCTGTCCAAACGACCTGATCAGGATTTTCGGCTGCTTGTTTAAACCAGCCTTGTTTAGATGGGTCATACCCTTCGCCAAGATCGAACTCTGGGAAGCCGAGCATTTTGCCGTCAGTTGTTCCAATATAGGCAAACGAAATGAGTTTATCCTGTTCCTGCAAGTTTTTTAGTGCACTTTTTTCAAAATCCAGTGTTTGCTTTGTTTGTTTTTGCGCAAATTCTTCAGTCATTTTACCTGTTGCTACTTTGTTAATGGTATTGCCGTAATTATCAAGCTTTTCTGTAATAATGTCTTTCATGCTTTCTGCCGTTGCTGCTGCGGTGGTTTTTGCATCTCGTTCAATAAGTGGTCTTAATACTAAGTTGGAACCCACTTGAACAGCCACGACGGTTAAAATTAAAATAACTGAGATGAAAACAGCTATTCTCACTTGAAGTTTCTTAAACATCTCCTCACACCCCTACATCTACTTTCACACCTTAATTTATATATCGGCAAAATGATACCGCATTCAATAGTTGTAAGAAAATTTAAATAGAAAAAACAAGCCATATAGGCTTGTTTAAGTAAAATATTCAATTTTTGCAGAAGGAAAGTACTGATCTATATATGACTCTAAAGTCTTTCTTAGTTCCTGTTCCTCATCTTTTTGATAGATATATTTTCCTATTCCATATCTTCCCCATTTGTATCTTCTTTTTTCTTCGTCTAATTCTAATTTTGATTTCGGATAGTTTTTTTGAATCACACGTTTTGCTGGTTTTGTAAAGCGATGCTGAATCATCTCAAAGGTGATATCGCCTCTCACATCTTCGGGAAGGGCTGCATCGAGCTTTTCAAAAAGAAATTTATACCCTTCCTGCCAGCCTTCGTGGATGTAGATTGGGGCAATAATAAAGCCTAGAGGATAGCCTGCCTTTGCCACCTTTACAGCCGCTTCAATCCGCTGATCTAGCGGTGATGTGCCGGGCTCGAAATATTTAATGACATAATCGGCATTGATACTAAAACGGAATCTTGTCCGGCCGTTATGCTTTGCATCTAACAGATGATCGACATGATGGAATTTCGTGACGAAGCGAAGTTTTCCTAGGTCGGTCTGCCCGAAGTATTCAATCGCTCGTTTGAGTGTATGTGTCAAATGGTCAATTCCTACGATATCTGACGTACAGGACGCTTCAAATCTTGTGATATCCGGTGCTCGCTCGTTCATGTACTGCTCAGCCTGATCTAATATTTCTTCCACATTGACGTACGTTCGGATGTAAGGCTTACTTCCCATTGTTGTTTGCAAATAGCAATAATGACAATGACCCATACATCCTGTTGCAAATGGGATCGCATACTCTGCAGATGGTTTAGACGAGTCAAATTTCAACGTCTTTCTCACACCAATGACAAGCGTTGACTTCGCGTTACGATACTTTTGCAGATCATTTTTGCCCGGAATATTTCTTACCTGGTTGTGTGAGGTCGTTTCTCTTATTTCGATTCCCATACCCTCGAACTTTTCCTTCAGCTCTCGTCCTAGCGGGTACTCTAACGCCCGGGGTTCAATGTAAACAAGCTGGGGAACGAAAGGTTTGATCATGTTTAGCACATCCTTACCATTAAGGTTTTCTTACCGTTACTTTAACCTCACAGAATGGCTTTTATCCTTTCTAAAATCTCCCTTATTCAAACAAGTCTTGATAAAGAGATTCTGCTTCTTCATATGTTGGAAACACAGCATCATCAGGTGCTAGTGGATGATACGTTTCAAGTAAAAAAAGAGCAAGCTCTTCTTCGTTGTATGGATGTGAAACAATTTCTGCTTCTTTAATTTGTGCTACGTTTGCAGCATGTGGATTTCGATAAATCACATATACTTGATCACCCGGTTTATAATCTGAGAAAGGCAATCTGGTCACCTCCATTTTTTAATTATAGGGTACCCTTCTCACTGACCAATATGACTCAATATGATAAAATTCGACAAAAAAACCAGACAGTTTCACCTGTCTGGTTTTGATTCACTTAGTTCTGTTGAAACGTTTTCTTGACGAAATCAACAACTTCTTCTGTCGTGCTAAGTGATAAAATATGCTCTTTAAATGATGCCGCTTCTTCCTTAGAAAGTTTGCTTAGCTGCGTTCTAGCTGGAAGAATGGATGTTGCACTCATTGAGAATTCATCTAATCCTAATCCAAGTAGAAGCGGAATTGCGATTTCATCTCCTGCCATCTCACCGCACATGCCGACCCATTTACCCTCTTTATGCGCTGCTTCGATCACAAGCGTAATAAGACGTAAAATCGCTGGGTTGTAAGGCTGGTAAAGATAAGACACTCGTTCGTTCATTCGATCAGCAGCCATTGTGTATTGAATCAAATCATTTGTTCCAATACTGAAGAAATCTACTTCTTTTGCAAATTGGTCTGCGATGACAGCCGTTGATGGAATTTCTACCATCATTCCGATTTCAATGGAATCAGAAACGTCTGTACCAGCGGCAACCAATGCTTCTTTTTCTTCAAGTAAAATAGCTTTTGCTTCTCTAAATTCTGATAACGTCGCGATCATAGGGAACATGATTTTCAAGTTTCCATATGTACTTGCACGAAGTAAAGCGCGTAGTTGTGTTCTGAAAATCTCCTGTTCTTCCAGGCAAAGGCGAATCGCTCTATAGCCAAGGAACGGGTTCATTTCTTTTGGAAGCTGCAAGTAAGGAAGTTCTTTATCGCCACCAATATCTAGTGTGCGGACAACCACTGCTTTGCCTTCCATCTTCTCTAAAACTGTTTTATACGCATCGAACTGCTCTTCTTCTGTAGGAAGCTGGTCTCTGCCCATGTATAAAAATTCAGTACGGTACAATCCAACTGCTTCGCCGCCATTTTCAAGTACACCTTTTACATCTTCAGGTGTTCCGATATTTGCAGCTAGCTCTACGTGAACGCCGTCTTTTGTAACCGTTGGCTGGTCAACAAGTTTCGCCCATTCCGCTTTTTGAGCTAAGTAGTCTTCATGCTTTTTTTGATACGCTTTCACTTCATCTTCAGAAGGCTGAATGATGACGTCTCCAGTAATACCATCCACAATGATCAGATCATCGTTTTTCACCGTTTTTGTTGCTTCTTTTGTCCCAACAACTGCTGGAATCTCCATAGATCTTGCCATGATCGCTGAGTGAGAAGTACGACCGCCGATATCTGTCGCAAACCCTTTGACAAATTGTCTGTTCAGCTGAGCAGTATCAGAAGGTGTTAAATCTTCAGCAATGATGATGACTTCTTCAGAAATCATGCTTGGGTTTGGAATGTCAACGCCCAGCAAATGTCCAGTCACACGTTTAGTTACGTCGCGAATATCCGCTGCACGTTCCTTCATGTATTCATTGTCCATTGCTTCGAACATTGTAACAAACATTGTCGCTGTTTCTTTTAAAGCAAATTCAGCATTTACTTTATCAGATTTGATTTTATCCTTTACTGGGTTAAGCAGCTCTGGATCACTTAACACAAGAAGGTGGGCAGAAAAGATATCTGCTTTGTCTTGGCCAAGCTCTTTTAGCGCATGTTCTTTAATTGCTTCAAGTTCTTGTTTAGAAACATGAATTGCTTCTTCAAAACGCTTCACTTCTGTCTCTGGATCGTTGATGTCTTTTTGGTGAACTGTTAAATCTGGTTCTTCCAGACGATATGCTTTTGCAATCGCAACGCCTGCTGAAGCACCGATTCCTTTCAGTTGTTGCATTACTCGCCTAGGCCTTCACTTTTCATTGTGTCTTTAAGCGCAGCAAGTGCATCATTTTCATCAGAACCAGAAGCAGAGATTGTGATTGTAGCACCTTTCGCAATTCCTAGAGACATTACACCCATAATAGATTTCAGGTTCACTGTTTTACCATTATATTCTAAGTTGATATCAGCATCATATTTACTAGCAGTTTGTACAAGAACTGTTGCAGGACGTGCGTGAATTCCAGAATCTGCAGTTACTTTGAATGTTTGTTGAGCCATTTTTATCAATCTCCTTTTTATACAATTAATACATCCACAATATTATATCATACTGCCGAGCTTGTCATCTAACAAGAACGGCAGTTATGAAAATTATTTTGAAATTTTCATGATGTTTTCTTGTCCAGCTTTGATTTCACCGGATTCTTGAAGGTCAATAAATTGTCCTTCACTTAAGTTGGTAAATACAATTGGTGTCATCAAAGATGGTACTTCAGTCTTAATTTTATCAATATCAACCTCTAAAAGTTTTTGACCGATTTCTACTTGATCTCCCTCTTGTACAAATGCTTCAAATCCTTCTCCTTTGAGGCCGACCGTATCAATTCCGAAGTGGATCAAAATTTCAAGTCCTCCATCAGATTGCAGGCCAATGGCGTGTTTCGTTGGGAACACATTTAAGATCTTCCCTCTTACCGGTGAAACCACTGTTCCATCTGTTGGCAAGATAGCGAAACCGTCACCCATCATTTTCCCTGAGAATACTTGATCTGGTACATCTGTAATTGGATGAAGCTCCCCTGTAATTGGTGAAGCAAAAATTTCTTCCCCTTGTTCATTTTGAAGCGGCTTTGCAATGACTTCTTCGACCTGCTGGCTGACTTCTTCTTTTGCAGAAGGGTCTTTCGCTGGACGAGGCGTGCGGCCTGCAATGATGTCCTGCATTTGTGTTTTTAAATTATCAGAGCGCGGACCGAAGATAGCCTGGATGTTGTTCCCTACTTCGAGAACACCTGAAGCGCCAAGCTTTTTCAAGCGGTCTTTGTCCACTTTTTTCTGATCATTGACAGTGACACGTAAACGCGTGATACAAGCATCAAGGTGTTTAATGTTTTCTTGATCACCCATTGCTTCAAGGATTTCATAAGGCAAGTCATTACCTTTTTCAGACTTCGCCTCACTTGCTCCATCTGCTGCTTCATCCTCGCGGCCTGGCGTTTTCAGATTAAATTTGCGAATGGCGAATCTAAATCCGAAGTAGTAAATGACAGCAAGTACGAGACCTACTGGAATGACAAGCCACCAAGCGGTTCTATTCGGCAGGATACCAAATAGGAAGAAGTCGATTAACCCTCCTGAGAAGGTCATCCCGATTTTCACGTTTAGAATATCCATTATCATAAAGGATAATCCAGCGAATACACAGTGAATCGCAAATAATATTGGTGCAACAAACAAGAATGAGAATTCAAGTGGTTCAGTGATCCCTGTTAGGAAAGAAGTAAGGGCCGCTGATCCCATAATTCCTGCTACAAGCTTTTTATTCTTTGGTTTTGCTTCATGGTAAATCGCAAGAGCTGCTGCTGGAAGACCGAACATCATGAATGGATATTTCCCTGTCATGAATGTACCAGCTGTCAGCTGAACACCATCTTTGATTTGCGCCATGAAGATACGCTGGTCACCACGGATAATATCTCCTGATAAGCTCTTATAGCTAAAAAATTCATACCAGAATGGCGCGTAGAAAATGTGGTGCAGACCAAACGGAATTAATGAGCGTTCAATGACACCGAATACAAAGGCAGCCAGCGGCTCATTCGCTGCAAGCAGTCCTGTTGAAAACGAGTTCAGTGCACCTTGGATTGGCGGCCAAATGACTAGCATCAAAAGCCCTAAAATAAGTGCTGAAATAGAAGTGACGATTGGAACAAAACGTTTACCAGCAAAGAAGCCAAGATATTGCGGGAGCTCAATTTTGTAAAATTTATTAAACATATAAGCGGCTAATACCCCGACAATAATCCCGCCAAAAACGCCGGTAGACAAGGTCGGTATGCCGAGCATATTCACATATGCTGGATGACTTTCCTTAAAGAACTTAGCCAATTTGATTGAATCGGATGGAATAGATCCGTTGGCCATTAATACGGCACTCATCGTTACGTTCATGACAAGGTAACCGATGATAGCGGCAATCCCTGCCACTCCGTCTCCATTGGCAAGACCGATGGCAACCCCTACAGCAAATAAAAGCGGAAGATTCGAGAAGACGATGTTCCCCGCATTCTCCATGACACTTGCAACAAGCTGAATTGTATCATTGCTTAAAAATTGAGCTACATCAATCAGCTGCGGATTTTGCATCGCATTCCCAAGTGCTAGTAAAATACCGGCAGCAGGAAGGATCGCAACTGGAAGCATAAGTGCTCGTCCAATTTTTTGCAACACACCAAAAAGTGATTTAAACACTGGTTGAACCTCCTTTTGTTTTCGCTTACAACATACATTTGGGCTGCTCCCTGACGTACACTTCATAATTAACCGTTTACATTTCACTTTCAAACGCAGAAAAAGGCATGGTGATATAAGGTTGCGCAAATAACAGGATCTTATCCTGTATTTACCTTAAGTCACTCATGCCTGATCGAATCAGTTACACGTTTCAAGGAAACTATGAAATTTTATTTGTCAATCTGTACAGATGAAGTGTCAGGTAGACAGCCTCAGCATCCTGTACAGGCTTTTTCAATGCATGCTGCAAAATTTTGATCATTTTCCAAGCAGTATTGTAGCATAAAGGATATTCATTTTTCAATAGATGAAGTAATTTTTCTGGCTCCTCTAATGATTCTCCCCGTTTAATACGCTCAATTGAAAACGTAATATGGCGTAATAAGCGTAAATAATGAATACTTTCTCTGTCTACTTTCATATGAAATGAATCTTCGATGACTTGGACCATTTGCGTAATAAGCTGCGAATGACGGTTCACCTCAGATAAAGGCCGATTCGTCAAAGCCGAATGAATATGGAGCGCTATAAAGCCAATTTCACCTTCTGGCAGCTTTGTTTCGACATCTGGCCGCTTGTTAATCAGTTCAACGACTTCCTTTGCGACCTCGTATTCTTTCGGGTATAGCGATTGCGTCTCAAGCATAAAAGGGTTCGTGATATCATAGCCTTGCTGCACCCGCTTAAAACTAAACGCAATATGATCAGTCAGTGCAACATGAATATGCTCATTCAAGCGCTGCCCCATTTTTTCTCGTATATGATAAATGATGTCATTGGCAAGCTCGATCATGTTCTCATCAATATGATGAAGCAGTTGTTTATATTCTGTTTGTTCCTTCGTGTTTTTTAACACAAACATCTTTTCAAACACGTCTTGATCGAGATGATCCCCCGATTTTTTCCCGAAGCCGATTCCTTTCCCAATCAGAACCACTTCGCCCAAAGAAGGGTGTCTTGCGATGATGACATTATTATTTAACGCTTTATCAACGGTGAAGGATTCCATGAACATCCCCACCTCCTTCTTATTCAATCCCTCTTATCGTACAAAACAGATGAAACGTGCGTCAACGATTGTTTTTCAAAACGGTTGTTGTTCGCTCAATCAGGCGAAATGGCAGCATTCTTTGTTCTGATTTCTCTCCCTTTAATGCCCGGTCGAACAAGTCAAATGCTTCCTGCCCCATTTGTTTGAGGGGAATATGAATGCTGGAAATCCCCAAAGCCTCACTCAATTGGTTATTTTGAAAGCTGAGTATGGCTGGTGATTCTCCTACTTTTATGTCATGACGCTGCGCCTCTAATAAAAAGCCGGCAGAGACTTCGTCATTTGTAATGAATAAAGCTGTAGGACGATTTTTCATTTCCTGCCATTCTGCAAATAATTGCTTCCCATCAAACAGGGATAACTTCCCTTCGATGATCCATTCCTCATCAATGGTCTGCCCGAGCGATTGCATCATATCTTGATAAGCCTGAAGGCGCGACTCGCTATTTGCTCCTTCTGTTCTGGCAAGAACGATCGCAATTCGTTGATGGCCGCAAGCCGCCAAATGATGCAGGCCTTCCTTAAATGCTTGATCATGCGCAATCGACACGGTTGAGCATTGATCGTGCGGCGCAGGATGACAAAATATAATCGGCCCTGATTCCTGCCACTTCAAAATGTGCCCATCACTTAACGCATTTGAACAAAATATTAAACCATCTACACGGCGCTCTTTTAAGCTCATTAACGCTTCTTTTTCTTTTAATGGATCATATCCTGTTTGAAATAAAGCAAAATGTATGCCATGCGCCTGTGCTTTTTCTGCAATACCTGTGACGAGTGCGCTGAAATAAGAGTGTTCAATGTTTGGAAGGACGATGCCAAGCATATTTGAATAGCCCTTCGCTAAATGGACTGCCTGAATGTTTCTCGTATACTTGAGCTCTTCCATCGCTTGTAGAACACGCTCTCTTTTTTCCTCTTTGACATAAGGATGATGATTCAGCACACGTGATACAGTTGTCACAGATACGCCCGCTCTTTTCGCAATCTCCCTTATGTTTGCCATTTTTTCTCCTACTTTCTCTTGATATGGTAAGCGTTTCATACTTTAAGATGTATGTGAGCTGAACAAATCACTGGATGGAAAGGGGAATTCAAGATGGGTTTCATCATATGGATTATATTATGTATGACTGTTTTGTTTTCTGCTCGTTTTGCATTACATCCTTTAGGAAAAGAACATAAAATCAAACCGTTTCAATCAATTGATGATTTTTTTGTTGATAAGGATCGAGAAGAGTGATAAAAAATCACGATGACGCTTCCATGACATGGACGTTCATCGTGATTTTTTTCATTACTTGATGATCGTCAACTCTTTCGGATAATTGGTTAAGGTGACTGGACCCTCTGCCGTAATGAGAACATCATCTTCAATTCTTACGCCGCCGACTCCCGGCACATAAATTCCTGGCTCAATTGTATACACCATACCTTCTTGCAGAAGATCGTCATTTGCTTGACTCATAGAAGGAAACTCATGAACAGAAACCCCTAACCCATGTCCGAGGCGATGTGGGAAATATTCACCATACCCTGCTTCTGTGATCAGCCCGCGAGCTTTTAAATCAAGATCACCGATTCTCACGCCGGGCTTACTCATTTCAAGTGCTGCCATTTCTGCATTTAAGACGGTTTGATAGATGTCCTTTTGTTTTTCAGAAGCTTCCTGATAGATGAATGTTCTTGTGATATCTGAGCAATATCCATCTACAATGACGCCGAGGTCAAATAACACAAAATCGCCTTTTTTTAAGGCTGCCTGCCCCGGATTTCCATGAGGCTCGCCTGATTTTTCACCAAAGAGAACCATGGTGGAAAAGGACATGCCTTGAATGCCTTTTTTCTTTAGTTCATATTCAATGACAGCGAGCACTTCTGTTTCCGTGATTCCTTCTTTTAAGGCATTAACCCCAATTTTTACACCTTCATCTGCCAATTCAGCCGCTTTTTTTAGTGTAGCAATTTCAGATTCATCTTTAATCAGTCTGAGCTGATTGAGCTCATCTTCAGCCCGGACGAAAGTTTCTGCCCCTGTGACAGCTTGGAGCTGTTCTGCTCTTTGAAGCGGAATTGATTCTTTTTCAATGGCAAGACGTGCCACTTGAATACCTCGTTTTTCTATCGCTGATTGAATGAAATCAAATGGATTCTCATGATCTTCATATCCAATGATATCGCCGGACCATCCTGCATTTTTTGCCTGCTCAACTTCCATTTTAGGCAAAATAAAAAATGGTTCTGCTTCTTGGAACACAAACAGCCCCATCACTCTTTCATGCGGCTCTGTGAAGTATCCAGATAGATAAAACACATTTTCCTTTGTATGTATAAATGCACCTTGAATGTCTTCCTTCTTAATCCAAGAAGACAAGCTCTTCATTCGGTTCATCATGATCCTCCTCACACGTTTTACTACTGGTCTATTGTATCAGTTTTTGCTGTATTTCGCACAAAAGCGCACTGGCATGAATCCAGTGCGCCCAGATGATTGATTTAAGATGCTCGAAGCAGACGCAGACCATTTAAAATGACCAAAATCGTACTTCCTTCATGCCCGATGACGCCAAAAGGCAAATCAAGCACTTGCAAGAAATTCGCACAAATTAACAGACAGATCACCGTTAATGAGAAAATAATGTTTTGCTTAATGATTCGATTCATTTTTCTTGAAAGACGGATCATCTTTGTTAGGTTATTTAAATTATTCTTCATTAAAATGAGATCCGCTGTTTCTAAGGCAACGTCTGTGCCTCCGCCCATCGCAACCCCAACATCTGCTGTGGCGAGCGCTGGTGCATCATTGATTCCGTCTCCTACCATGATGATTGAATTACCTTGTTTTTTTAATTGATTGACCTCATGTACCTTTTCATCTGGAAGACATTCAGCCACGACAGCTTGGATGCCGGCTTCCTGCGCAATGGCTTCAGCCGTTTTTTGCTGATCTCCTGTCAGCATGACGGTTTGGATACCTAAATCATTTAGTTCTTGAATCATTTTTTTGGCTTCAGGTCTGATTTGATCCTTAAGACCAAGGCAGCCAACGACTTCTTCACCCTTTTGAACGTAGACCACTGTATATCCTTGCGCTGAAAGATCATCACCTGTCTCTTCAATCTCGCGGTCGATTGACGCTTTACCAGCAAAGTCTTTCTTCCCAATCCTCCATGTTTCTCCATTTAATTGTGCTTTCACACCAAATCCAGAGGTTTCTTCAATGGTGACATGGACTGTTCTTTCTGTTTGATGTTCTTTTGCCATATCAGAAATTGCTTTCGCTAATGGGTGGTTTGATTGACTCTCAATTTGATAGAGTGCCTGATAAAAAGCAGATTCATCCTGCCCTTTCGTCATGACAACGTGTTCTACGGCTGGCTTCCCGCTTGTAATTGTTCCCGTTTTATCAAAAGCAATCATACTGCTTGTGCCTAGTTTTTCTAAAAAGACACTTCCTTTGACAAGCATTCCATTTCTCGCGCCATTTGAGATCAATGACAATGCGGCTGGCATTATGGATGCAACAAGAGCACAAGGTGAAGCAACGACCATAAACACCATTGCCCGGTAGAAGGTTTCACTCATGCTCCAGCCGAGTACAAAATGTGGCAGAACCATTAAAATCGCGACGGTGATCAACACACCTTTTACATAGGCACCTTCGAATTTTTCAATAAATGCTTGGCTTGGCGAAACACTTTCTTGAGCGGATTCGACAAGTTTAATAATTTTATGGAAAAGTGTTTCTTCATTATGTTTCGTGACTTCCACTGTTAAGGAACCATTTAAGTTCACTGTCCCTGCAAATACGTCTTCCCCTTGCCCTTTTTCCTGTGGAACAGATTCGCCTGTGAGTGCAGATTCATCCACACTTGTTTTCCCGCTTATAATCACACCATCTGCTGCAATGCGTTCCCCAGCTTTGATCATAATACGGTCACCTGGTGTCAATGATGAAGCGGCGATTTGAATGGTCGTACCATCTTCTTCAATTAAAGTTGCTTCATCTGGTGCAATGCTCATTAATGCTGTTAAATCTTTCTTGCTTTTATTTGACGTATACGTTTCAAGCGCACCACTCAGTGAGAAAATAAAAATTAAGATAGCGCCTTCTGCCCAATAGCCTATTAAAGCTGAGCCTATTGCTGCGAAAATCATTAAAAGTTCCACATTCAAGGTCTTAGACGAAATCGTTTCTTCAATTCCTTCCTTCGCCTTTGCAAAACCTCCAATGACAAATGCTAGGATGAAAAGAGGAATGCTCCACATGCTCTGATCCTTTAGAATCCATCCAATTAAAATGAGAATCCCCGAGATACCTGCTGCCATTAATTCTCCGTGCTGTGCCCATTTATGTAAGGACCATTTCGATTCCTTTTGATTTGTCGTTTGGTAAAGTGCTGTATTCTCATTCATGATTGTTTTCTCCTCTCTAATTGATAATCGTTTTCACATTATCAATCGTTGCCCGTTTCTTTTTCCATCTATATTTTCTGCTATTTCAAGCTTTTTATTGGTCTGTAACTCATTATAACAGGTTCTGAACAATTTTCAATTAATAATTATTATAATTTCTTTTTGATAATAATTATCATTATTGATAAAGACCGTTCCGTTTTCTTCTGAGCACAGTGTATTCAGATGAAAAGCAAATGAACACAAAAAAGAACCAACAGAATTGGTTCTTTCACAGAAAGGATTTGTTCTACGAATTTGTCCACTCTTTGATTTGTTTTTTCGTCAGTGGACCTACATGGTTTTTCACCACTTCTCCTTTTTCATTAATCAAAAAGGTCGTTGGGATGGTGATGATTTGATATTTCTTCATCATTTCTCCGTGTTCATCTAGTATGATCGGGAATGTAAACCTTCTGTCTTTCACAAATTGGGCAACAGCATGTTTACTTTGTTCAGCACCTAGTAAATTCACGGTCAGTATGTCAACATCACTCTGATTTTCTTTCACGATTTGTTCAAATGCAGGCAGTTCCATTTTGCAGGACGGGCACCATGTTGTCCAAAAATGCAAAATGGTCTTTTTTCCTTTTGCGGGAACTAGCTGCGTTTCACCAGTTAATGTCGGGGCCTCTATTCTTGGCGCCATTACGGGCTCTTTTGCTTCTACTGCTGCGCTCATTAGAAATAGCAGCAGGGTCATCAGCAGAAGACTGGCGGGTAGATGTTTACGATTCATCATGATCTTCCTTCCCAGTTTTCTTATAGCTTGCCCGCTCGATGATGATGACATTCAAGCTTTTTTCAATGTAAGGAACATTGAAACGCCTAGCTCCTTACAAATGGTTGCATAATGCAGTGCGGTCAAAAGCAGCATGCCTGTGTTCATCCCTAAAATGACCCCCATCATATTCAAGCTTTCAATTGAACCGAGGAAATACACCATAGAAAACGAGACGACATGCACCCATATATTATGTAGGAACACATCTTTGATAAGCCCCATACCGATTAAACACGCTTGAAACGGCATCACAAACAGATGGCATAAAAAGTATGGCCAAAGCAGCTGTAAATAGACCGCAGCTTGCGGTGAATCAAAAAAGAGCTGTGTGAGCGGGTAAGCAAAATAATACATCACCATCACTGCCGGCACCCCGTATCCAAACGTTATGAAAATTGCTTGTCTGACACGTTTTTTCACAAGATCATACTGGCCTAAAGCATAGGCTTCAGAGACACTCGGAATCATCACAATCATGATGGAATGAGCGATAAACGCTGGGAAAAAACCAATCGACATTGCGACACCAGCCAGCATGCCGTAATGATCAACTGCAAGTGTTCCAGAAATGCCTGCTGCAACGAGCGCACCTTTGATTAAAAATGGTTCAACTGCATTTGCGATCGCATGAAAGATGCGCATGCCCGTTGTCGGAATGGAAACGGCTAATAGGCGCTTTCGCACATCAATCCCTCTTAATTCAACAGACCTGACATTCACAGCATTTTTCGCCATGACGTATTGGGAGTATAAATAAATAAAGACGACAAGATCACTCGCAACAATGACACCAATGGCGATTAGTACTGCTGTTTCAATATCAAACGAATACCAATGAAAAAACAAGAACAAACAGATAAGCTGGATCGTTTTCTTCAGCATATTGGCTAGAGCGATTCTGCCCATTTGCTGCTTTCCCATAAAATAGCCGCGGGCAATGGAGGTAAACGCAATAATCGGGATAAGTGACAGCACCAAGCCTTTCATAAGCGGATGATACGACTGAAACACTGGAATGAAAGGCAGTACAATGGCTGCTATAGCTGTTGTTGTACTTGTCACCACAAGCGTCATTTTAAAGGCATGGCGGAGCATACTTTTGTGGAGACGCTCATGTGATTCTGCAATGAATTTAGAAATGGAGACTGGCAGCTCTAAGCTGGCGATCACAAGGACAAGCATGATGATTGGAAGGATACTCATATATAAACCCATTCCATGTTCTCCAAGCTCTCTCGCTAAAATCATATTGACTAAAAACTCTATACACTCCGCAATAAAAGCTGCGACAGATAGCAGAATGACCCCTTTTACAAATCGATTCATGTAGCCTCCCCTTGTCTAAAGCAAATTCTTTTCACATTCTATGAGACAAGTCCAAAAAATATTTTAATAATTGAAGACAAAAAAAGAGCAATCTCATTGATCGCTCTAAGCATGTAAACAAACCCTCGCTATTGGTGTCAGTCCCACGTGCTGGTGCTCACGAATGTCAAACTTGCTCCGCGCCAATACTCGTCCTTCCTAGAATTTAAGGATTTTCATATCACGATTAAGAAGACAAAGGGCTAAAATAAACAACATTTTAGTCCTTTGTCAACAATCTGAAGCAGGCTCTTACTGGAGCCTGCTTCTTTTTAATATTTTTTTCCGAGTCGTGTCTGATGGCTAACCTTTTTTAGAAGTTTTTTGCGCTTTGAATCTTTGTAGACAGATAAGACAAATTTGTTGTTCCAGTAGCCGTTTTTTGGACTGTAGTACGTTTTGAATGTGTAATGAAAGACTTTTTGACCTGTTGATCCTGAAGCTGTAGTTACAGTTGTTGCAATTATGGCTACTGCTTTTAGTGTCAAGACTGCGCCAGCTACAGCGCCGGTCCCTGTCGGTAGAGCCAAAATTGTAGTTGTCACAAGAACGACAATAGCAACAGTAACGTTGAATTTGTTTTTATAGGTTTTTACAAGTCTCCATTGATAATCTTTATTTGATTTTGTGTTAAATTCGCCGTCTTCACTTAATAATTCTTGTCCAGCTTCTTTAAATTCTTTAATGTCTACTAGTTCATTGTTGATACGAAGTTCTTCTTTTGCTCGGTCATAAAATATGGTTTCTACTTTTTCGCCATTATCAATGGTTATTGTTTGAGTGCTGCCTTTGACTACAGAATTGAAAGTATGTAGTTTCCCTTCAATTTTTGTTTGATAAGATTCTTTAATTTCTTTAGGTTGGTGGGTTACTGCGGCTGCGGTTTGTAATGGAACTGTTAAAAATAGCGTCAGGCTTAAAAGCACGATTATGAACTTTTTCAATTTGGATATTTCCCCCTTGTTTTTTGTGCGATAATATACAAATGGATAAAAAATGCTTTTATTTTAAAAAAAGGTAATTGAGGAGTGATTGATGTGTTTTGGAATTGGGTAGTAGGCATGATCGGGATAATCATAGGAGCTTGTATTTTTGCAACGGAGTTCGAAGATGCTACTTTCTTCACTCGCTTTATTTTCAAGCTTATTGCGATTTTACTTCTTGTGTTTTCAGTGACTTTTATTAAGTGGCGGCGTAAAAAAATAAAACAGCATAAGTCATAGTTCTCCCTCCTTTTTTTGACATGTTTTCATGTTTTCATGTTTTCATCCTATCATTGATCGATTCACATTTGGGAATTCATTGGAAAATTTCTTTTTGGGTTGCGGTGACCGCAATATAGGTTCTTTTATTTGGGAGGAGAATTTATGATGACTGTAATACCAGTATTGATGATGTTAATTGGTGCTTCTTATTTTGCTGTTTATATGATAAAACGTAAGAATAATAAAGAAAAAGAGATGGGTTATAAAGTTGTTTTTGCCTTTGTTTTCTTTTTACTGAGTGTCTCATTCATCAATATGGTCATCACTCGATAATAAAGAACAGGCTAAAGAGCCTGTTTTTTTTTGATTCTTAAAAACATAGCGCCTATTTCAAACCACCAAGAGCGTTCATATTCGTTTCTAAGCACCTTTATTTATGCTCGGGTATTTTCATAGTGTGATTCTTCAAGAACGCTTATATGGGATTTAAATGCGTTAACTGCTGCGATAGCATCTAAAGATTGATATGTCTTGTGTCCTACTTGCTTAAAAAGTGTTTGCGTCATGCCGAAAATTTTACATATGAATGTAAAAATAGGATTTTATTAGGAATTCTTGTGCTAACATTTATTAAAAATTGGTTTTCTAGGGGGGATTGTAGATGGCGTCTATACCGTCTCCAGTTGTAGCGATCAAGATAAATGAATGGTATAAGCATATAAAAAGATTCAATGTGAAAGAGGCCCAGATGCTAAGGGAAGAGATTAGAAAAGATATAGATGTCATGGAAGAAGATGAACAGGCAGTTCTTTATTTTCAGCTGATGGAGTTCCGTCACCAATTGATGACAGACTATGTGCAGCCTTCTAATGAACCACTTGAAAAATCGGATTACTTGAAAGCTGTAGAAGGACAAGGAAAGAAGATGTCAGCCATTCTTGAATACTATTTTAATTTTTTTCAAGGAATGTATGAATTCAAAAATGGTGAGTTTATTAGAGCTATTGTGTTCTATAAGCGCGCGGAAAAGCGCCTGGAGCAAGTAGGGGATGAGTTAGAAAGAGCGGAATTTTACTACAAATTATCAGAAGTGTTTTATCACATGAAACAGACACACGTGTCTATGTATTACGTTGGTCTTTCTTATGATACCTATAAGGCACATAAGAGCAATTCACTTTATATGATTCGAGAAATTAATTGTCTAACTGTTATGGCAGGTAATTTCATTGATTTTGAATGCAGAGAAAAGGCGCTTCCTCATTTATTGTCAGCTTTAGAAAGATCTAAGGCAATTTCTAATAAGCCAATGATTGTGAAGTCATTATTTAATATTGGTTGTTGTTATAAAGGATTAGGTGATTTTAATAGGGCACTTGCTTATTTTAATCAGGTTATTCTTGAAGGAGAGCCTATTAATGCTACAGAGTTGCTTTTGGTTTATTATGAATTATCGTTATTTCATTTGAGTCAAAAGGAATTTATTGAGGGTGAAAGATTTTTCAAAAGAGGCTTGGAAGAAGCGAAGAATAGAAAAAATGATCTGTTTTTATCGTTGCTGATGGTATTGGAAAATTTATTTTTAAAAACAGCAAACCTAAGTGAGGTCTTGATCTCGTTGGAAAAATTAGAGAACGAGAGGGGTTATCCATACTTAGAAGACCTAGCGCTCGAAGCGGCTCGGTACTATAATGAGAATGGGCGTATGGATGAATCTGTAAAAATGTACGAAAAAGTGATGTACGCCCGAAAACAAATCCAAAGGGGCGACTGTTCATATGAATTTTAAAACGGTTCTTACTGGTTTTTTGAGTGCTTCAGCATTGCTAGGTGTGATCTCATTATCATCTGTCGATTTTGATGTGAATTCAAGAAATGCTACTTCTCCAGAATCAACTGATCTGACAGTAAGAAATGCTACAGGCAGTAGCGTTACTACTCAAGATTTTCCTCTTATAACTTTATCTCAACATGATAACGATTTTGCTGTGAGGAATGGAACCCGTTCTAGTGTAAATCCGGATATTCGTTTTGGAACACGTGATTCTAGGTTATCTACTTGATGAATCAAACAGACCTTTAGGGTCTAAGACCGTAGTCAAGCCCCACCTTTACTTCGAGTAAAAGTGGGGTTTTCACTTATTTTGATAAAATAGATAGCCTGCATTGAAACTTTTTTCAGTCCTCGAAGTTTCGTCCATCGCATACATGCTTTTCTTTTGCATCTGCAAAAACACGTTCTATTGTCTCTTTCCTTTTGCATAGATGTCATTATTCATTTGTGTGAGTCTCAGATGATCTGCTTCATTTAGATAGTCCTGCCAAATAGATATTAGATCAAAACCATTTTAATGAGGACAACAATATCCACACTTGATCTGCCATTGTCTGAACTAAAATAATCCTTTGACAAGATCATAAACGAAATCAAAATGATCTTCAGGCACTAATTCATCTAAGGCCACTACTTCTAATTGATTTCTTCTTTCTTCTTCACGTTTCGATAGCATGTTCATCCCCCACAGAAATATGTTATTGTCCATATTATACAAAAAAGCGTGTAGACTTTGTCTACACGCTGAGAGCAATCTCATTGATCACTCTTTTTCTTTAAACAGCAAATACGTGACGTCCGATGCGTTCTACAATTTTGCGGGAACGAATCCAATGATCTGTTGCCGTTTTTGGATTATAAAAATAAATAGCCTTTGTTGTTCTGTCATGCTCTTTTACTACCTGCTTCACAGCTTTAATGGAATCTTGATCTGCCTTATCATGAATACTTCCATTTGATACTGGCTGGAAAGCATTTCGCTGATAAATCACACCTTTAACGCTGTCTGGAAAAGAACGATGCTCCACCCTGTTTAAGACGACGCTTGCCACCGCTTTTTTCCCTTCGTAAGATTCACCTTTCGCTTCAGCATGTACCAATCGAGAAAGTAAGTCCATTTCTTCATTAGAATACTGTTTGCCGCTTGCCTTATTCGTCGATTCAGATTTTACTTTTTTCTTTTGCTTCGGTTTTGAAGACTTTTCTTCTGTTGACGTACTTAGCAATTTCACTTTTGGCTGACGCTTTTCTTCAGAAAATGCTGGGATGACTTGATCGTGATCTTGATCTATATATGAAAGCTGATGTTTAACAGGTGCTTGTGAAAGTTCGTGACTTAATGTGCCTTGCTGCTCTTGTATATTGTCCATCTTCATTGCTGCAACAAGCATCAGGATGACAAAAAGAGCTGTATGAATTTTAATCATTCGCCTTTTTCCTCCTTTAATCAAAAGTTGGCTGTAAGATACTTGTCCACTCTAACAAGAGCTCATTCTATTTTCACTCACAAAGATTTACATGCCTGTCCAAATTCCGTCATTAAATGGCATGTCCTAGTTGGGCGCACATAAAATGGAATTGTTAGCGCTTAAAAAGGTCCCTTTTTCACCTATCATCATCCTTATGCTCCTGATTATGGGTTATTACATTTTCTTTTCATATGTATCAGAGTGGTTTGAAGTGTGACAAAAGAACGAAAATAAAAAAGCTTTCTCTCATCAATGAGAAAAAGCTTTAGCTTCTTGCTTCTGTAAGATATTCAAAAATAACATCTCCACCATGTTTGGCGATCCCGCGAAAATGTTTAAAATCATCTTGATCTACCAAAACAGAACGAAACGTTAAAAAATCATCTTTTTGGATGGTCACTTGTTTTTCCGTCCCATTCCGTAAAGATTCGAGTATTGTGAGGATTTGTTCTTCAGTCAAAAAAACCGCTCCTTTTCAGCCATGATCAAATATTAAATATACCATTCGTTAGAAAAGCATACAACGAAAACAAAACAAAAACGTCTTTATCCTTTACATTGGTATGAAAATATTGCAAAATACTTTTTAATAGGGAATGAAATCTGTTTTTAAAGGAGAGGGATCGGTTGAAGATTGCAAAAATTGGAAATGTGATCGAATTTAGAAATGGTTTAACAGGTGTAGTTGAAAAAGTGAATGAAAACTCTGTTATTGTGGACGTCACCATTATGGACAACTATAGAGATTTAGAACTGGATTCACTAACAGTCGTTAATCATAAAAACTATAAAATCATCAAAGACTCCGTACATTAATTTGCAATCCTCAATTCAGACGATCGTTACATACGTATATATAAAGCAAATTTGGCTTGTTTGACAACTTTGCTCTATTTTGACAATCACATATATAAAAGACTGATACCATATAAAGAGGGGATCAGTCTTTTTGCGTATGAAAGGTTTGCATTTCCGCCTTCGTCTTGTACATCTCGACTTCCTCGGGAGTGATTACTCCTTTATCAATTAAAAGGGCAATCACTCCAAGCAATGTGGAGGCACTCCATTTATACCGTTCTTTGTTTTGATGTTCAAGCATTTGAAGCTCTTCTCTTAGCTCCATTAGCAGCTGCTCTGCCCGCTCTTCTTTGTTTGCCAACTCAAACGCCTCCGTTTATCATTCATTGTCCCTATTTTATCTTAAATCAAATGAGATAAGCAAAAAAAGCATGATCCCTCTTTACAAACATACGTTCTGTCATGTATAATATGTTTACGAGCTGGTAGCCCCCAGCCGTCCTAGCAAGTTCTATTCCCATTCGTATGAGAAGAGTGACATGACTCTTCTCTTTTTTTATGATCGATTCGCTTCAATCTCATCAAAAAAGACATGCATCCTGCATGTCTTAGATTGTTGACAAAGTGCTAAAATGTTCTTTATTTTAGCACTTTGTCTTCTTTTCAGCGTGATAGAAAACCTTTGCAGTCTAGGAAGGACGAGTACCGGAGCGGAGCGAATTTGACATTCGTGAGCACCGGAGCGCAGACCTGACAACGAATGCGAGGGTTTGTCTACACGCTGAGACATGCATCCTGCATGTCTTTTCCTATTTATTAACGATTATCAATCGTCTCCGGATACATATCATGGTTCATCATACGATACGATGCCATTTCTTCATACTTTGTCCCAGGTTTCCCGTAGTTCGTATACGGGTCAATTGAAATACCGCCTCTTGGTGTAAATTTGCCCCATACTTCAATATACCTTGGGTCCATCAATTCAATCAGGTCGTTCATAATAATGTTCATACAGTCCTCATGGAAGTCACCATGGTTACGGAAACTGAACAAATATAATTTTAGCGATTTACTTTCGACCATGATTTCATTTGGGATATAGCTGATATAAACCGTCGCAAAATCCGGCTGTCCTGTTTGCGGACAAAGTGATGTAAATTCTGGGCAGTTGAATTTCACAAAGTAATCTCTATTTGTATGTTTATTTGGGAACGTTTCAAGCACTTGTGGTGCATAATCAAATAAATAATTGGTTCCCTGGTTTCCTAGTAACGTGACACCTTCTAATTCTTCTGGTTTTCTTGTCGTCATGTCATCTCTTCCTTTCTATACGCCTCGTTTATTTCCCCACAATAACGTGTGAAGCTGCGGCAGCACTCTTACACGGTTTAAGTCTGGATCTTGCGCGACTTGATCTACAAGCGCTTCATATTTCTTTAATAAATGCGTCAATAAGTACGCATCATCACCTGTCGTCGTGTCATCATTTCCTACCTGCAAATAAAAAGGAAGCTCAGGATATTTCGCATGAACATCCTTCGCATAAGCTAGATCACGATCGTCAAAGATCACGACCTTCAGGCTAGCATGCTGCAATCTATTTCCGTTTTTCAGCTCATCTATGATACGTGTTAGTTTCGTAAAATCTGTTTTCATATTCGAGCTTGGCGGCTTAGGAGAAATGGTTAAATCATCAATTTTCAAAAACCATTCCTGATACATCGTTCCTTGTGTTTCAAGCGCTGTATCAATCCCCTCTTCATGCAGTAAATCTATGAGGGATTCCATTTGTTTTAAAAGCGCCGGGTTTCCTCCTGAAATGGTGACATGAGAAAAAGCCTGTCCGCCTATTCTTTTTAATTCTTTGACAATGTCTTCTGCCTCAAGCCACTGAATGTCATGCTTCGCTGAGCCATCCCATGTAAAGGAGGAATCACACCAGCTGCAAGAGTAGTCACAGCCAGCCGTTCTGACAAACATTGTTTTTTGTCCAATCACCATTCCTTCTCCTTGAATCGTTGGACCAAAGATTTCTAATACAGGAATCGCTTTAGCCATTGATCTCAACTCGTTTCGGACGGTAAATGCAGTAGCTTGTTGGTGTCTCTCTGACAAAGACCTGAACACATGTCGGCTTGTTCGCTAAAGTCGATAAATACGCTGCGACTTTGTCATGTACGGTCTTTGCCACCACCTCAGTGGTTGGCATCGCGTATGGATCGTTTGATGAGAATTCCTCATGATCATTAAGCAGCGTGTGATCGTACTGCCCATGAATGAGCTTCTTCAATGTACTGAAATTGACAAGGAAACCCGAGTCATCTAGGTCGTCTCCCGCAATCGTGATATTGATGGTGTACGTATGACCATGAACACGGCTGCATGCGCCAGCATCTTCTCGCGGGATGAAATGGGCAGCTGATACATGCATGTCTTTGTTCAATTCAAATGAAAATGGATGATCGGTTTGTGGATAGATTTGAGAAAGCATTTATTTTGCCTCCTTCATTTCCATATATGTGTCATAGCCGTTTTTCCGCAGCTTACATGCAGGACATTCTCCGCAGCCATCAGAGATGATGCCGTTATAGCAAGTGAGCGTTTCATTTTTCACAAAATCCAGGGCATTGAGCTCATCTGCCAGCTTCCATGTTTCTGCTTTATTCAGCCACATCAGTGGTGTATGAATCACAAATGGTTTTTCCATTGCTAAATTCACTGTGACGTTGCAAGATTTCACAAACTCGTCACGGCAATCTGGATAGCCGCTAAAGTCTGTCTCGCAAACTCCTGTGATAATATGTCTTGCTCCGATTTGATACGCAAGAATAGAGGCAAAGGATAAGAACACTAAGTTTCTTCCTGGCACAAATGTGGAAGGCAGCTCGCCTTCTTTTTCCTCAATATCAATGTCATCTCTTGTTAAAGCATTAGGTGCGAGCTGATTCAAAAGAGACATATCTAATAGATGATTCTTCACACCTAATTTGTCAGCGATTCTTTTGGCGACATCAATTTCTTCTTGATGACGCTGATTATAATGAAAGGTCACTGTTTCTACCTCTTCAAATTGTTGCAGTGCCCATAATAAACATGTCGTACTGTCCTGTCCCCCGCTAAAGACAACAACTGCTTTTTCATTTTTCATTTTCTGTTCTCCTCCTTTTGCAGATGAGTACAACCGTACAACACTGCATCTGAAAGGCTCCTGAAAACCCCTATTTTTCTCATAAGAAAAGACACCTTTACATGTGTATGAGGTGTCCCAGCCATAAAAAATAAAAAATGCCACATCCAAGGATACGGCAAGTCCTTAGTTTTTTATAGAGGGTTTTGCTAGAACCTCTCCCGTCTTCACGGATTTTTGTTCAATTTTCACAGAGGATAGTGTACCACATATTTTTCATGCAGGCTATCCCTTCTTTACTTATCAAACGATGCAGGCACTTTTTTTAGACAAAGAAAGAGGATAAAAAAGATGCTAACATAGCCAAAAACCGGATAAACCGTTGAAATCAGTGTACCGTAACCAATTTTACTGATCACATAGCAGCATAGGAGAATAAGGGATATCGTATAGATACTGTTCATTCGAATATATGCCCTCACTTGTCTCTCCAGCCCGTATAAATTGCCTATGACGGATGTAAAAACTTCGCCGAAGATGACAAATAAATATATGAGATGAATGGAGTTTGCGACTTGATACACCACCTGTGCCATTGGAATATCAAATGCCTCCAGCATATCTAATGAAGAAAGAGACAAAAAGCAAGCAAGTAAAATGAGAGTCAGCATAACGCCCCCAAGCACCGCTCCCTTTTTAATGACCGCCTCAGAGGTCATTTCATTTGCGACGGGTACTAACACTGCCTGTGACAGTGCTAAATTAAAGGCACCATATGACACTGCTGATAATATCCACTCGCCCTCACCCATTTGCAGCGCAAGAACATAACTTTCACTGCTGCTAAAAACAAATGAATCAAGAAACACGATCAATGAAAAGAAAATCAGCATTGGAACGACAAGCACGTTGACACCAAATAACCCTTTTGACCCTTTGAAGAGTACAATGACGCTCAGAATGATCGTCAAAAAGATCCCATACTCCTTCGATATGCCAAGCTGTTCCTCAAAAATAGCCCCTGCGCCTGAAATCATCACTGAGGTGACACCAAGTAAAATAAAAAACATGACAATATTAATATATCGACTCGCAGCTGTTCCAAATAAAAAACGGTTCATATCTTGATAAGACTCTGCTTCGATTCGTTTCGAAATCAGCATCATTTTTGCACCAAGGCCAGTAAAAATAACGCCGCTAATCAGGATTCCTAATAGTCCGATCCAGCCAAAACGAACAAAAAATTCTACGATTTCTTTTCCTGTCGCAAACCCAGCTCCAACCACTGTTCCTACATATACAAAGGCAAGCTGAAAAGCGGATTCATTTGAACGTTTCATGTGACCCCTCCGCACCCATCACTTTCGATTGTCTCTTTTTTATCCTATGAGACAAGTTCCTTGAAAAGAAGGACAAACCATGATTAAATGCAAAAAAGGATTTTTATTCGTCCTTTGAGCAAAACAGTTGAAAGTCAAAATAGGTCAGAGTATACTATAGTCAAAGATGGTCAAACAACAGACCATTTTCTTTAATATTCATTGGTCAAATAAAGTCAAACTTTATTTTAAGGAGGTCATGGCAAATGCGTTGTCAACATTGTCAAGTAAATGAAGCAACTATTCGCCTGAATATGCAAGTGAATTCGTCCCGGAGCCAAATGGTTTTATGTGAAGACTGCTATACCTCTTTGATGGAGCAGTCAAAAATGAAAATGGGACCTCAGCTGTTTGGAGGAAGTTCATTCTTCTCTCAGGCAGCAGGACATGCTCCAAACGGGGAGCAGCCAAAACAAAAGGGCTTACTCGATGAGCTTGGCCGTAACTTAACAGATGGAGCAAATGCTGGTTTAATTGATCCAGTCATCGGCCGTGATGAAGAAGTCGCAAGAGTCATTGAGATTTTAAATAGAAGAAATAAAAATAACCCTGTTCTTATTGGTGAACCAGGTGTTGGGAAAACAGCAATCGCAGAAGGACTCGCACTGAAAATTGCGAGCGGCGATGTGCCTAATAAATTAAAGAACAAACAAATCTATTTATTAGATGTTTCTTCACTTGTCGCAAACACAGGTGTACGCGGTCAATTTGAGGAAAGAATGAAGCAGTTAATTAAAGAACTGCAAAGCCGTAAAAATATCATCTTATTTGTAGATGAAATTCACCTTCTTGTGGGCGCAGGATCTGCAGAAGGATCAATGGATGCTGGAAACATTTTAAAACCAGCCCTTGCAAGAGGCGAACTGCAGCTAGTAGGTGCGACGACATTAAAAGAATATCGCCAAATTGAAAAAGATGCTGCACTCGAACGACGCTTCCAGCCCGTCATCGTGGATGAGCCAACACAAGATGAAGCGATCGACATCTTAAAAGGCATTCAAGATAAGTACGAGGCCTATCATGGTGTCACCTATTCAGATGAAGCGATCAAAGCGTGCGTTCAATTATCTTCACGGTATATTCAAGACCGTCATTTGCCGGATAAAGCCATTGATTTAATGGATGAAGCTGGTTCAAAAGCGAACCTTTCCATTGATGCAGCAAGTGAAGATGAGCTGACAAACCGATTAGCGCAAATTGCCGCAGAAAAACAAGCTGCGCTAAAAGAAGAACAATATGAAAAAGCAGCAAAGCTTCGCGATGAAGAAGAAGCCATTGAAGCTAGACTTCAAAACAAAAAAACTGACAAAGAACATATCGTCACAGCAGAGGACATCCAGGCCATCGTGGAACAAAAAACAGGCATTCCTGTCGGTAAACTGCAAGCAGACGAACAAACCAAAATGAAAGAAATTGACGTCCGTCTAAAAGCACGAGTGATTGGGCAGGAGCATGCGGTTGACAAAGTGGCAAAAGCCGTGAAAAGAAGCAGAGCTGGTTTAAAATCGAAACATAGACCGACTGGCTCCTTCCTTTTCGTTGGACCAACAGGTGTCGGGAAGACTGAATTGTCTAAAACGCTGGCTGAAGAATTATTTGGTTCAAGAGATGCGATCATTCGATTAGATATGAGTGAGTACATGGAAAAACACTCTGTATCCAAACTCATCGGTTCTCCTCCTGGTTACGTTGGACATGATGAAGCTGGCCAGCTGACTGAAAAAGTGCGCAGAAAACCATACAGCATCATTTTGCTGGATGAAATTGAAAAAGCACATCCAGATGTACAGCACATCTTCCTTCAAATCATGGAAGATGGCCGCTTAACAGACAGCCAAGGCAGAACGGTCAGCTTTAAAGATACAGTCATCATCATGACAAGTAACGCAGGCAGCGCAGATAAAACGGTCAAGGTCGGCTTCCAGTCTGATCAAGAAGAAGCGATTGAGGAACAATCACTCATTGATTCACTCAGCAGCTACTTCAAACCAGAATTCTTGAACCGTTTTGACAGCATCATTCAGTTTGATTCATTAGACAGAGAGGATTTAGTGAAGATTGTTGATCTTCTGCTCAATGAGCTGTCAGAGCAATTAAAAGAGCAGAATTTAACTGTCCATGTCACAAATGAAGCGAAAGAAAAAATCGCAGAGCTTGGATATCACCCTGCATTTGGTGCTCGTCCACTTCGAAGAACCATCCAAGAGCACGTTGAAGATCAAATGACGGAAATCCTGCTTGAAGAGGAACAGCTTTCTGGATTTACTGTGGATGTTGAACATGACGAAATCGTCGTAAAAAAAGGATAACTACATCTTCAGGATGATATGCATCTCCATCATGTTGCGGCGTCTAAGCTCCATCTGAACGACGACGCTCCCCCGCCTCTTTTCCTTTATGATAAAAGAAAAAGAGGTGGATCACATGATGAATTGGAGCTACGATCTTGTCAAAATCATGTATGAAGAAAAATTAAAAGAGCTGCTTCATTTAGATGAACCAGCTCAAAACGATTAAATGGAGACTCCCTTTATATGAGAGGGAGTTTCTTTTTACGCAGATAGAAAGCGCTTTCGTCAAAAATTCTTCACAGAAAGTGTCTTAATTTTATATTCTGACTAAAACCCTTCTGGAACACACCGATATTAACTATAGAAAAAGATAGTTAAAGGATTTGGTGAGATAATGGACAAAACATCGTTAATTGGTATTATTTTAGCATTTATTGCGCTAGGTGTCGGTATGGTTTTGAAAGGTGTGAGTCTAACCGCTCTTATCAACCCGGCGGCTATATTAATCATCATTGTTGGGACGGTTGCAGCTGTTGTCATCGCATTCCCTTCTAGTGAAATTAAGAAAACACCAAAATTGTTCGGCAAAATTTTCAAAGACAGCCAGCTACCAACGATTCAAGAAATGATCCCTCTATTTTCAAACTGGGCACAAATTGCGCGTCGTGAAGGTCTTTTGGCATTAGAAGCAAGTCTTGAGGAAGTCGATGATGATTTTCTAAAGAACGGTTTAAGCATGGCGGTTGACGGCCAAAGTGCTGAATTTATTCGAGACGTCTTAACAGAAGAAGTCGACGCGATGTCTGAACGACATCAGTCAGGCGCATTAATCTTTACACAAGCTGGTACATACGCTCCAACCCTAGGGGTACTTGGTGCCGTTGTCGGACTTATTGCCGCACTCGCAAACATGGGAGATATTGAAGCACTTGGACATGCGATCAGTGCTGCCTTCGTCGCCACACTGCTTGGGATTTTTACCGGATATGTGTTATGGCATCCATTTGCCAACAAGCTGAAGCGTAAATCTAAGGAAGAAGTAAAGCTTCGCCTAATTATGATCGAAGGTATTCTTTCTGTTCTTGAAGGTCAATCTCCAAAAGTCATTGAACAAAAACTTCTTATGTACTTACCAGCAAAAGAACGTGCAAATCTTGTCATTGAAGAAGGAGAAAATCAAAATGGCTAGGAAACGTAAAAACCATGATCATGAAGACCATGTAGATGAATCTTGGCTTATCCCTTATGCCGATCTTCTAACGCTTCTTCTCGCCCTCTTCATTGTGCTTTTTGCATCTAGTTCAATTGATGCGGCAAAATATGAACAGATGGCTAAGTCTTTTAATGTAGTTTTTACTGGCGGTACTGGTGTTATGGATCAATCCAGCATGCAAAGCACGGAAGAAACTGAAAACAGCAACCAAGACAAGAAAGCAGCCGAGGAAGAGAAAGATGAAGAAGCCAAAGCAAAGGCTCGAGACCAAGCGGTTCTCACAAAGGTCAAACAGCAGGTCGATTCATTCATTGCAAATAAAAAACTTGGTTCAAAGCTCGAAACAAAGCTTACGGATGAAGGTCTTCTCATTACGATTGAGGACAGTATCTTCTTTGATTCTGGGCGGGCAGTTATTCGCTCTCAGGATGTCCCGTTAGCAAAAGAAATTTCAAAGCTGCTCGTCATTAATCCTGCTCGTGACATTGTCATTAGCGGACATACAGATAATGTACCGATCAGAAATTCAGAATTTGAATCAAACTGGTATTTAAGCGCCATTCGTGCTGTAAACTTTTTGAATATTCTTCTTGAAAACAGCAATCTAAACCAAGAGAACTTTAGTACAAAAGGATACGGCGAATTCAAACCGATTGCCTCAAACGATACAGCAGAAGGCAGAAGTAAAAACCGGCGTGTAGAAGTACTCATTTTACCGATTGAGAAAAAAGCGAAATAAAAAAGGAAGCCAGCGGCTTCCTTTAAAGATTGTTGACAAAGGGCTAAAATGATCTCTATTTTAGCCCTTTTTCTTCTTTTCAGCGTGACCTGAAAACCTTTGAAGTCTAGGAAGGACGAGTACCGAAGCGGAGCGAATTGAGCATTCGTGAGCACCGGCACACAGGACTGACATCGAATGCGAGGGATTGCCTGCGCGCTGAAAAGGAAGCCAGCGGCTTCCTTTTTATTTATTCTTGATGATCATATAAATGCTTTGCACGCAGCCCCACATGTTTGAGCATATCAATGCAGGCATCCTTTTCTTCTTCGCTCAGGACGCTGATCATCTCATGAATTTCTTTCGCATGATCTGGGAAGATGTCATCAAGCAAAGCTCGTCCCTGCTTGGTAATATGCGCAAATGTCACCCTGCGGTCTTCTGCACAAGCCTTGCGACTGAGGAGTTCTTTCTTCTCCAATTTATCGACCACATACGTGATGCTTCCGCTTGCAAGCAAAATCTTATCACCGATTTGCTGAAGCGGCTGATCACCCTTATGATACAGCAATTCTAGCACAGCAAATTCAGTTGGATTCAGCCCGTGCTTCACAATATGTTTGTTCATGTGATGATTAATTGAGCGATAGGCACGTGATAATACAATAAATAATTTCAATGATTTTTCAACATTATGATTTTCCATTTTTTATCATCCTTTATGAAATGCAACCCACTAATGTGACATTAATAAACAATAAGTAAAATGTCAACATTTTGATCCATCTTTTAGCACGAAAATGAGACCAGAACGAATCACCTAATTTTTTAAAAATCACACAAGTCATCGTAATAAAGATAGGTTCAATGCTATAATAAGTCTATTAGGTAATACGTTGGAGCGATGAATGATGAGTATACTGAAAGGGTTTTGGAAGAAGATCAGGCTTTACCTTATTTTGGTCATGCTTCCAACCCTAATCATTAGTTATTTTATCTACGAGAAAGAAACTGAAAAAATTGATTTAAAGAACAAACAAACCGCTACACTTATGTTAAATATTCACAAAAACCAAATGAATTATTTAATAAGTGAAACAGAAGCGAGATTATCTTCCCTTGCCATGGGATTTGACCAGCCGCTTGAGACGAAAAAAGTACAAAACATCCTAGAGAAAATCTATAAACAAGAACCTCGTTTTTCAGGTCTGTATCTCCTAGACAAAAAAGGAAATGTAACAGCAAGCACCACCCCGTTAAAGGAAAAAATCAACCTATCATTCAGAGATTACTTTAAACGCATTCAAGTGACCAAACAGACCGTGATTACAGACAACTATGTGAGCCGAATTACAAAACAGCGGATTCTCTCCATTTGTGTGCCTGTTCTGGATGAAAACGATGAAGTCACAAATGTGCTGGTTGCCGCCATTCAAATTGATTATTTAAGAAATATAATGAATGTATTGAATCCTGATCTTCATTTTAAGATGCTGAATCAAAATGGACATGTCGTGTTTACAAGCGGTCCACAGCCAGTATCTGAAAACGGCAGCACCGTGTCTACATATTTAGATGAAAACAGCTGGAAGCTGGAGGTCTTTCCGCAGCGTGCTTCAACAAGTGAAGTGCTGTCTGTGATGCTGATTCCTTTATCCAGTGCTTTTATTTTATTAAATATTTTATTCACACTTGTCCAATACATCGTGTTAAGGCGGCAAACACAGCAGGAGCGTCATCAAAACGAAGCGCAGAAGCTTGAATTGATCGGAACCCTCGCAGCAAGTACAGCACACGAAATTCGCAACCCATTAACAGGGATTAGCGGATTTATCCAGCTTTTGCAAAAGAAGTATCATTCAGAAGAAGATCAGCTCTATTTTTCTGTCATCGAGGAAGAAATTAAACGGATCAACCAAATCGTCAGTGAATTTCTTGTATTAGGAAAGCCAACGGCAGAAAAATGGCAGAATAACTCTGTAAAAGAAATTGTAAGTGAGATCATGCCGATCGTTTTCTCTGAGGCAAACCTTTATAATGTCGAAGTGGATTTGCAAATCAATACGATTCAAGATGTGGGCGTGTATTGCACGAAGGATCATATTAAACAAGTCGTGTTAAATGTAGCGAAGAACTCTTTAGAAGCGATGCCAAACGGCGGTCATTTGAAGATTGTGATCGAGGCTGAAAAAGAACATGTCGTCATTAAAGTAAAAGATACAGGTGAAGGCATACCAGAAGAGATGTTAAAGCACATCTTCCTCCCCTTTATTACGTCGAAGGAAAAAGGCACAGGTCTTGGGCTTGTCGTGTGTAAACGAATCATTTCGATGTATGGCGGAACAATTGATATTCATAGTGAAGTGAATAAAGGAACGACTGTCATAATCATGCTTCCTTCTGCTCACTCAGCCTAGCGGAAGATGTCAGCCGGTTTTGCTTATGCAAGACCGGTTTTTTATGTCAATAAGAGGGACGGTTCACAGATAGAAGACTCATTTGAGACACAAGATCATGAAAGGAGGGTGCAGATTGTTTCTCATGAAAAAGAAGATGCTGATATTCATTCATCAGGTTGTCCAGTTCTTGACTATATTTAATTGTCGTCTCACCAGTGTACCCTTCCACTTGAGCAGCCTCTACCATTTGTTTTCTCTTCTCATCAATGGACATCAGCAATTGTTCTTTCCTTACATAAATATTCATGATCTCAGCTCCCGCAATGATTTCGACTGTCTATGCTCAAAATGATTCGACACCAAAATTATACTTTATTTGTAAATTAAATTAAATATGCTTATTTTATTTAATTTTTTACAGCCTAAAGACCTTTTACCCAATCAAATTTGGGGGTAAACTTCAAATTTGGACAGGACTGACACATTGATTAAACAGAATTTTATCCTATGCAGAAGATCAAAATCAACTATTTTCTTTCTCATTTTATGTCTAATTCCCTAAAAAAAAGCTGATCTTCCGCCTCATGCGGAATGATCAGCTCTATCATTAAACCGTTTCTTCCTCGTAAATTGGCACCCAGCCCTCAGTTGTGACAAATATGCGAACTGCGACCACTTTGCGATCCTCTTGAAGTGTAAAGTAATGACGAATGTTTGGCGGCACAGAAATTAAATCACCTGGATTCAGTCTCACATCAAAAAAGACGCCATCCTTGCCTTGAATAGCAAAGATTCCGTGCCCGCTTACAATAAAGCGTACTTCATCATCTGTATGGTGATGCTCACGTTTAAAGTTTTGGAGCAGCTCATCAAGATTTGGCGTGGCATCAGATAATGAAATCACATCCTGCGCTTTGTACCCTCTTTTTTCAGATATACTTTGAATTTCTTTTTGGAAAACAGTCAAAATCTCATCCTTTTCCTCATTGGTTAAATCATACTTTTCTGATAAACGGTTTGGCAGCTTTTCAATATCCCAATGCTCATAAATGACTCCTTGGTTTTCTAAATATGATGCTACCTCTTGCTCGCTTTCCAGTAATGTGTTCTCTTCGTTATGAATCAAAATCGTCGCCATGTGTTTTTCCTCCTTTTTATCTTACAAGCTGCTGTTGATAAAGCGCTAATTTTAAGTGATAGCTAAATAAAAATTCATATGCTTCTAATACTCGTTTTGCTTCAAAGGCTGTTTTTCCCCAGACAGTAATGCCATGATTGCGAATGAGTACAGCACCAGATGACGCCTCTAGTGTCAGATGTTTTGCAAATTGCTCTGCAAGATGCGGAATATGAGCTGGATTTTCAATAATCGGAATGGACACTTCTGCATCCTCTTCCCAATAACCAAGCGCTTTGATGATTTCGTTGCCTCTAAAACGAATTTCCCCCTTATCCCCATACAGCTCTGACATCACATTATTATCGATGGTATGGACATGGAGGCAGCAGCCTGCTTTCGTCCGTTCATACACATACGTGTGAAGCAGTGTTTCAGCTGATGGTCTAAGCGGCTCGTTCGGATCATGAGGCTGGCCTGCCGCATTCACTAGCACAAAATCTTCGTTTGTTTCTTTTCGTTTATCTTTGCCGCTTGCCGTCACCAAAAACGTGATTGGATCATCCGACACCTTGATCGATAAATTACCGCTTGTTCCGAAAAACCAGTCTCTTTGTGCCAGTTCACGTTTAACGTCTGCTAGCTCCTGCCAGCGTTTGCTCTTTGCGTCTGCCATTCCTTCACTTCCTTTATTTGAACAAATTGCGTGTGTAGATCAATAAATGTGTCATATTCCTTATGTACGAGCCCGAGTTCTTGACATTCATTGAGCAAGTAGTCGCGCGCAAACGTAAGATCCGCATGTTTCGCCGCCTCCACATCGGTCACTGAATCTCCGATCATGATGATGAAGTCATCCTCATGAGTCAGCTTTCGAATGATCGAGGGCTTGCAGCATCCGCAGCCATTTTGACATTGCGTATCGCAGGCATGCGGCCATTCAATCTGAATATGGTCTCCCACAAATGATGCATGATTACAATAAATATCGTCTCGATCGACAATGCCTTCAAGGATAGGGTAGACAAAAAAGTCCATCCCCCCGCTAAGTACATAGAAAGGAATATCTGCTTTTTTTACCTCATCCACAAATTGCTTAAATCCTTCTCGAATCTCTGTATCCTCTAAAATAAATGATTGAATAGCATCCTTCTGATCACTTGTCAGTAATTGAAACATCTGCCCGACGCCTTCTTGAATGGTGATTTCCTTTGACAGGACACCATCCTTCAGCTTCGTCCATTCACTCGGTGCAAACTGTTTCATGATGCGGATGATATTATCATTTTTTGTAATCGTTCCATCAAAATCACAACAGACAATTGGTTTTTTCATTTATTCTGCTACCCTTCCCCAAAGATCAAGTGCCGCTTGTAAGTCTTGGCAGGAAGCTGCCTTATCTCGGATTGACTCTTCATGTATCACTGCATCAATAATTGATCGAAATGCCTTTCCTCCGCCGATGGCTCCCCGCGGATGTCCGTGAATGCCTCCACCTGCGTTAATCACATGATCAATTCCAAAATCTTTGATCAATACTGGAACCATTCCTGGATGAATGCCTGCTGACGGGACAGGGAATGTTTTTTGAACGGTATCCTCTTTTACGCAAGCTTCATAGATTCCAAGGGCATCTTTTTTAGAAAGTGCAACCGACCCATAAGGTGAGGGAAAGAGGCTCAAATCAGCGCCAGCATATCGATTTAATTTGCCTAAAAGAAGAGAATGCGAGAATCCATATTCAGGAGAGGATGTCAAAGCACCACTCACAGCGGGATGCGCCATAATAGGCAGTGGAATATCTGGGTCCTCAGCTAGGCTTTGCATGACATCCAGGCCGTAAGCAAAGACATTGAATAAAAGCACATCTGCCCCAAGTTCAGCGGCTTTTCTCGCTCGATCCTTCAGGTCAAAGGTTCTGCCCGTTAAATTGACAGCATACAGCGTGCGGTGTCCTGTCTCTTCATACGTTTCTTTCAAAATCTCTTTTCCTTCTTTTATTCGCTCTTCAAAAGGAGCTAATGGACTTTCAAATAAAATTTCATCGTCTTTGATGAGGTCAACCCCGCCTAATGCCTGTAAACGGAGCTGCTCTTTTAAATCCTGCATATCACGGCCGATGACGCCTTTAAAAATACTCATCAATAATGGACGATCAAACACGCCTACCTTTTTTCGTATGCCATCAATTCCAAATACCGGTCCTGGCAGACTTTTTTTAAATTCTTCAGAAAATTGGATATCGACTAACTTCACTTTTCCATCTAGTGAAAGCTTTCCAAAAATCGTCGTGAAAACAGCTGGTAAATCAGCTGAAAAGTTTGCCTCAGGATAAGCAATGGTCACCTCTGATTGATAAAGACCATTTTCTGCTGGAGCAACCTTTTCTGATACTTTTTCAACTCGGCCTTTATGCTTTTGAAGCTGCTCCTTTTTGAGCTGCGGCAAATCCGTCCATGATCCAACTGTTAAACCAAGCGCGATCTGCTCCGCTTTTCGATTTATTTGTTCATCCTCTCGATGTGTTAATACGTATGTTGCCAGTAATTCACTCACTAGGAATCCCCTTTCGATTGCGTCATGCATATGTTCAATAAAAAAACCTCTTCAAGTGCTTCATGAGCGCCTTAAAGAGGTTGTTTCGTGTCATTCATCCGAATCTTATCTCTCAGCGCTTGCTGCAAGAATTAGCACCGTGCTTCATGGAAGTCGGTTGCCGGGCTTCATTGGGCTAGTCCCTCTGCCTACTCTTGATAAGAATATTCAATTTTCTTAAATATTGCCTGAATTATCGCACCATTTTTTTATGTTGTCAATGGCTTTTTTTCAAACAGCTTCAAAGCAGCGATGCGCTGAGCGGCTTCTTGTAGCCGCTCCTCACTTGTTAGAAGCCCTACTCTCACGTATCCTTCACCGTGAGCACCAAAGCCATTACCTGGCGCTACAACAACATGTGCCTTCTCTAATAATAAGTCAGAAAAAGCTTCAGATGTATATCCTTCTGGCACCTTTAACCATGCAAAAAATGATCCCTTTGGTGCACTGACTTCCCAGCCAATTTCTTTGCAGGCAGCAATCCACACATTTCGCCTTTTCTCATATCGATCATTTTGCACCTGTACGCACGTTTGATCGCTTAATAGGGCTTCCGCTGCTGCATCTTGAGTGGCTTTAAACAGGGAGACAAACAGATGATCCTGATAAAGCTCAATTGCTTCAATAACTGACGGATTTCCTGCTGCAAATCCTACTCTCCACCCTGCCATATTGTACGTTTTAGACAATGTGTAAATTTCTATTCCCGTCTCCTTCGCTCCATCTACTTGCAGAAAACTGAGCGGCTTTTCTCCATCAAATCCAATGCCGCCATATGCAAAATCATGGACAACACATAGCTTGTGATCTTTCGCAAACGTAACGGTTTCTTCAAAAAATGAACGGCTTGCCGTAGCCCCCGTCGGATTATTAGGGTAATTTAAGTACATTAATTTTGCCTTTTTCTTATCATTCTCAGGGAGCAAATTGTAGTCAGGTAAAAAATCATTTTTTTCAAGAAGCGGCATGGTTACCATATGAGCTCCAGCAAGCACAGCACCTGACCAATAATCTGGATAACCAGGATCAGGGACAAGAAGCGTATCACCCGGATTCAGCAGGCATTGCGGCAGCTCAACAAGCCCTGCTTTCCCGCCAAATAAAATCGCAATTTCCGTCTTTGGATCAAGCGTGACGCCATATTCTCTTTCATAAAAAGCAGCAGCAGCCTTTTTTAATTTCGCTGTTCCGCGAAATGAGGAGTATTGATGATTTTCAGGTTTTGCTACCGCTTCCTGCATAGCTTTTACAATGTGCGGAGGAGTTGGCTGATCAGGATTTCCCTGCCCCAAATTAATGATATCTGCCCCTTCCTTCACTTTTTTCTGCACTTTTTGGACAAGGGACGCAAAAAATTGCTTCGGTAATTGTTTCAACACATCTGATTGCTGGAATTCCATTTCTTCACCTTCTATTCAAGTTACGTGACAATACAATCACTGTAATGGATTGTTTTATGAATTGTAAAGCAATTTTGAAAAAAGATTGACATGTTAAGCGCAGCTCTGATAATATCTTGAATTAAGAAATGCAAACAAACACGAAACAATTACATATTGATTTCTCTTATCGAGAGTTGGGCGAGGGATTTGGCCTTTTGACCCCAACAGCAACCGACCGTTAATACCACTGTGAAGTGGGGCGCAGCAAGTAAAGCGCCAAGACAATTGTCTTATAGGGCACGGTGCTAATTCCATCAGACGTATGTGCTGAGAGATAAGAGAGGCTTTGAGCATACACACCATCAAGCCTCTTTCTCTCAGGAGAAAGAGGCTTTTTTATATGATTTGGAGGGGAAGCAATTGGTTACACTTACGGCATCATATGAAGAACTAACAGAAAGCTCGGCAGTTGCACTCGCAATTAGACTCGGCTTGATCCAAGAAAGCAGTCATTTGACATGTACTGAAATTGGTGACGGGAATTTAAATTACGTCTTTCATATTTATGATCACAAACTAGAAAAAGGATTGATCATCAAACAGGCGCTGCCTTATGCAAAGGTGGTTGGGGAGAGCTGGCCGCTTACATTAGACAGGGCACGAATTGAAAGTGCCGCCCTGATCAAGCAGTCAGAATATGCGCCGCACCTCGTACCAGCAGTCTATTATTCAGATACAGCTCTTGCAGTGACAGCCATGGAGGATCTCTCACACTTAGAAATCGTCAGAAAAGGGCTAATTGCCGGAAAACAATATCCGCATTTATCCGATCATGTCGGCGAATTTTTAGGAAAAACACTTTTTTACACATCTGACTTTGCTACAAATCCTAAAATCAAAAAACAATTTGTGAAGCAATTTACGAACCCTGACCTGTGTGATATCACAGAAAAACTCGTCTTCACAGACCCTTTCTTTAATAGTGAAACAAATGACTTCGAAGAAGAATTAAGAGAATCAGCAGAAGCGCTTTGGGCAGACCTTGAAGTGCAAGCTAGAGCAGCAGAATTAAAGCGTATCTTCCTAACATCAGCTGAAACATTGGTTCATGGAGATCTTCATACAGGCAGTATTTTTGCAAATGAGACTGAAACGAAAATCATTGATCCAGAATTCGCGTTTTACGGCCCCTTTGGATTCGATATCGGCCACTTTATCGCTAATCTGTTCCTGAATGCTTTATCTCGCGAGAATGAACACGAGCAGCAGCAGCTTTTTGACCATGTCGTCAATGTATGGGCAACATTCAAAGAAGTGTTCACAAAAGCTTGGAAAGAGGACAGCATTGAAGCATTTAGTGTATCGGACAGCTTTTTAGAAACAACGTTTGACCGGATTTTAAAAGAAGCGACAGGCTTTGCCGGCTGTGAGCTTATCCGCCGAACAATTGGTCTTGCTCATGCCGCTGATCTTGATGCGATTCCATCACCAACTAGACGGATTCAGCAGAAAAAAGCAGCACTGACACTCGGAAAAACATTTATTAAACAATATCATGCAGTGGAAACAGCGTCTGACCTCGTCGCATTATTCCAGCCATCTGTAAAGGAGTGACGGGTTTTGTCAAAAGAATTTGAAGTCCCCCGTTCTGTCGAATGGGAAGAAAACCGTATTAACATTTTAAATCAGCAAAAATTACCGGCCGAAACTGTATTTGAGCATTTATATACGAAAGAAGATGTGTATGATGCGATTGTGACATTAAAAGTACGCGGAGCGCCTGCAATTGGCATAACAGCAGCTTTTGGACTGGCGCTTAGTGCGCAAGCCATTGAAACAGAAGAAATGGATGTTTTTAAACAAGATGTCATTCGGATAAAAGAATATTTAAACAGTGCTCGTCCAACCGCTGTGAACCTCGCCTGGGCACTAGACCGGCTTGTGCAGCGCATTCAGCGTGCAGCATCAGTGAATGCAGCCAAAACAGACCTTGTCCATGAAGCCATTCAAATTCAAATAGAAGATGAAGAAACATGCAGACAAATCGGTCAAAATGCACTTCAGCTCTTTAAATCAGGTGACCGTATCATGACCATTTGTAATGCAGGTTCCATCGCAACGAGCCGGTACGGAACAGCCCTTGCTCCCTTTTATTTAGCCAAAAAGAAAAATCTTGATCTTCACATTTATGCATGCGAAACACGCCCTGTTCTTCAAGGGGCTCGTCTGACAACATGGGAGCTCATGCAAGGCGGCGTGGATGTGACGCTCATTACAGATAATATGGCAGCCCATACGATGAAAGAAAAGCAAATTTCTGCTGTCATTGTTGGAGCTGACCGTATCGCCCGTAATGGAGATACTGCGAATAAGATTGGAACGTTAGGTCTTGCCGTTCTAGCCAAACATTTTAACATTCCGTTTTTTGTAGCAGCACCGCTTTCAACCTTTGATGTATCCACCCGCGACGGGTCAGATATTCCAATTGAAGAGCGCGACCCGCTGGAAGTAAAGGAATTAAACGGCGTCCCGATTGCACCGCCTGATGTTCAGGTATTCAATCCCGCCTTTGATGTCACTCCTCATCATCTTATTTCAGGCATCATTACAGAAAAAGGAATTATCACATCAAACTATGCAGAAGAGATTGATGCTCTTTTCGCAGAAAGCATCTCCCATTGATCGCGAAAAAGCGCCGTGTCCTTGTCACTTAAGAGCACCGCGCTTTTTTGTTTCTTGATTCGTTTTTGTTAAGATTTCTTTTTTCTGTTCTTCTGTCAAGACGTTCATTTTGACACAAAGTGACGTAACGGCATACATTTTATCTTTTTTGCCCCAAAACATGCCAGCGCCTCCTTTTTCCCTCAACCAACTTTTTTAGCTTAATAAAAGGATATGTCGCTTGACAAACATTTGGAACAGGTCAATCGATTTATTTTTGAACAAATGGAATGCCTTCCAATTCAAGCAGGACCGCTTTCATGTCTGTCTTCGATCCTGCATAGCCCGTCAGAGACCGGTCTTTTCCAATGACCCTGTGACACGGGATAAAAATAGGTAATGCATTCCTTCTGTTAGCTTGGCCGATGGCTCTCACAGCCTTTGGGTTACCAATTGCTTCTGCAATGTCTGCATAGCTTTTTGATTGACCATATGGAATGGCCGACAATGCTTCCCACACCTGCTCTTGGAACGGAGAACCCGTTTGTTTGAGCGGGAGATCGAATACTTGACGCTCACCCTTGAAATATTCATCTAGCTGCTTTTTCGCTTCTTGTAAGACAGACGTATCTGCTTGTTTTAGATTGGCTGCCTGCTTTTTTGCTAAAAACGGTTCATCATCAAACAACACCTCGATGATGGCACCGTCCTTTTCTAGTATGTATAATGCCCCGATGGGTGCGTGATAGACGGTATAATACACGTTACTGCTCTCCTTCTTGTTTCTGCTGCCTTAGTGGCAGCGTGAGATGGAAGACGGTTCCTACGCCTTCCTCACTTTCTACCTCAATGGTTCCTTGATGCTCTTCAATAATTTTATAACTAACCATTAAGCCAAGTCCAGTTCCTCTTTCTTTCGTAGTATAAAAAGGCTCACCTAGACGCTTTAGCTTATCCTCTGCCATTCCGCAGCCTTCATCACGCAGTGAAATGACAATATGATCCTCGCCCTTCCGCTGAATGCTCACATAGACATTTCCTTTGTGCGGCATGACTTCAATTGCATTTTTTAAAATGTTAATAAAGACCTGTTTTAATTGGTTTTGTTCACAATAAATGAGCGGAATCTCATCCAGCACATTGAGATGCATTTGAACATTGCCAAGATTCGCCTGTGCATGCAGGAGATCCATCGTGTCTTTCACAATTTGCACCACATTTTTTTCTTCATATACAATGGCTTGCGGTTTCGCTAAAATCAAAAATTCGGTGATGATGGATTCAATTCTTTTCAGCTCTGATGTGATGACATTGAAATAGAGCGAATACTCCCCTTCTATATTTCCTTTTAACAGCTGAATGAAGCCTTTTAAGGCTGTCATCGGGTTTCTAATTTCATGAGCAATTCCAGCGGCAAGCTCTCCGACCACATGAAGGGTATCTGATTTTCTTACCCGCTCTTCTAATTCCTTCCGCTCTGTCACATCTCTAAAGATCGCCAAATTCATATTATGGATAATGTTGCGTTTAAAAGAGAATTCCAGTATACGCTGATCTGGATGGTTCAGTACAAATGGAACCTCATTGTCCATTTCATCTAATGACATCGCCTCGGCAGGCTGAGCCAAATTTTCAATTTGATAAGGGGCAAGGATGTGGAAAAGATTCATTTCTGTTAAATGATCGTCCTTCAATTGAAGCAGCTCGCTGGCAGATGGATTGACTTCAATGATTCGGTATTGATTATCAAAAAGAACAATGCCGTCCATTGACCCATTAAAGACTTTACGGAATTTGAGCTCACTTTCGCGCAGCTCCTGCTCCATTCTTTTTCGATCACTTACATTACGTAAAATGGTTAAGTGCTGGCCTTCTAATACCGCATGCTTTGATGTAAACTCAAGCTCTTTATACTGTCCATTTGCCATTTTGAACAAAAGCTCTTCCCTTATTTCATCGTTCCGGATATAGCGTCTTCTTGTTGGTCTATATCTCTTATCAGATTTGACGAGAAAGTCGGTGAGTTTTTTGCCAATCAGTGAGTGCATCGGTAATTCAAAAATTCGGCAGGCGGATTCATTGGCTTTCACAATCTCTCCATCGTCGGCCCATATGATGATGGCATCCATTGCATTTTCGAAAATTTCTCTGAAGCGTTCTTCACTTTTTAACAGCTTCTCTTCCATCAGCCTTTTTTCTGTAATATCCCGCATGATGGACATATAAAAACCACTCATCACATTTGATGTAATGGTGAGTTCGAATAATTTGTGCTGGCCAGATTGTAGAGTAACAGGAAGCTCTCCTTTTGCTTTCCCTGTTTCTTTAAGTGACGTTAAAAGGTGCTGCAAGGCTGGAAGATTATCTTCTTCAACAAATTCATGTAAATAGCGATCAGTTAAATCAGTCTTTTGCAGCTCAAAGCTCTGACAAAAAGAATGATTCGCATCGATTATGCAGCCATCCTGATCAAAAATGACCATCCCGTCAATGGCTCGGTCAAACAAATCTTTGAACAGCTGTTCATTCATGGAGCGTTCTCGTTCTAATATTTTCTTTGAGGAAATATCCCGCATGACCACGATATATTGCTGATTCATGGTGTCGTGCTCTGCGACAAATTCAATGTATTTTGTTTCGCCATTTTCCAGCTGAATGGAGATTTCTCTTTTTAACGTGCCTTTTCGAAAAAATAGATCGAGTGAGCATTCAATTTTATCTTTCGGGATGCCGTATAGGAAATCTAGAACGGATTTATTGAGGAGGTCTTCTTTCGGTGTCTGTACAAGCCTGCATGTTGCTTCGTTGGCTTGGATGATGTTGAGGTGCTGATCAAATATAAAAATGGCATCGAGCGTCTTATTTAACAGCATTTTTTGCTGCATTAACTCAGTTCGCAAATATTCGTTCTCTTTTTCTAATTTTCTGATATCTCCCGCAGGGGTTAACCTATTGCCATCGAGCGTTTCAGTCATTCTCTTACACTCCTTTTCCAGCCTCATTCCTCTACAATATTTCTACAATATTTTCATTGTTCCTTCATTCGACTCATAAAAAAAGATAACTTTTTACACGAAGACTATCTCATTTATTTCATTTGGATGACAGGATTGTATAATGGTTCACTTTTCTTACGCTTCTTTTACAACCATTCTACAATTTCACATCAAATGGCGAATTGAGCGAAAATGTATTTTAGAATGAGGCAAATAAGGGAACAGTGCACTTAGAACATTTATGTTTGAAATCGAGCAGGAAAGGTGATGTTATGGCATCTTCACGAGATAGTTATTTTGATAATGCGAAATTCCTTCTGATTTTTCTAGTTGTTTTTGGTCATTTGTTACGATCATTCATTCATGATAATGATTGGATGCTCTATTTATACAAGTTTATTTATACCTTTCACATGCCCGCCTTTATTTTAGTTTCTGGCTTTTTTGCAAAAGGGTTTAGAAAACCGGGCTTTATGAAAAAAGTCGCCGTTAAGTTGATCATCCCATATTTAATCTTTCAGGTGATCTATTCGGTTTACTATTATCTCTTGCAGGATCAAAGCATGGCCAATTTAAATCCAATTGATCCGCAATGGTCTTTATGGTTTTTAATTAGTTTATTCTTTTGGAATTTGCTGCTCATTCCTTTTTCAAAACTGCCGTTCCACTGGGCGATGATCGTCAGTTTATCGATTGCTTTACTTGTCGGTTATGTGGACAGCATCAGCGATACACTCAGCTTATCACGTACGTTTGTCTTTTTGCCTATGTTTTTAGCTGGATTCTATTTAAAAAAGCAGCATTTTGAATTCATCCGTACAAGCAAAGGAAAGCTGGCAGCACTTTTTGTATTAATGGCTGTGTTCCTGTTTTGCTACTTCTATGAATTTGATTATTCCTTCTTATTTGGCTCAAAGTCATATGCTTCTCTTGGAGATGAAGGAATGATTGCTGCGATGAAACGAATGGCATGGTATTTGCTTGCATTTGGCGCTACATTCAGCTTCTTTGCTTTAGTTCCAACACGCCGTTTCTTCTTTACAAAATGGGGAACAAGAACGTTATATGTTTATTTATTACATGGCTTTGTGATCAAGCTGCTAAGAACCACTTGGTTTGATGACTGGGCGCTAAATGCAGCAAGTGTACTGATTTTATTGCTGCTAACCATTCTGTTAACCTTTACCCTGTCTAGCACTTTTGTCAAAACCGTTGCACAGCCAGTGATCGAACTCAAAATGTCTAATCTCATGCGAACGATCACCGGCAGGCAAGGGAGTTATATCAAATAAAAAACGATCCTTCATGGATCGTTTCAGATTGTTGACAAAGGGCTAAAATGATCTTTATTTTAGCCCTTTGTCTTCCTTTCAGCGTGATAGAAAACCTTTGCATTCTAGGAAGGGCGAGTACCGGAGCGGAGCGAATTTGACATTCGTGAGCACCGGAGCGCAGACCTGACAACGAATGCGAGGGTTTGTCTACACGCTGAAAACGATCCTAAATGGATCGTTTTTTCTATTTTTTATTCTGATTACATGCAGCATCTTTCTTTGGCTTCACCAACGTATCAATCCATTTGCTGCTGTTGATATCTCCAAGCTCACTGCCAAATTCCTCTTCTAAAATATCTGGGTCCATTGGCTTTTTATGTTCCTTCATCTCTTTGCTCTTTACATGCTTTCTAGTCACGAGATGCTCCCCCTTGTTTCCCTTTATGAGAATTTCGGTTTGCCTGACGATCTCTTGATTGTTCGTCAAATTGAGTTTGTCCTTGATCATGTGCCATGCTTTCTGTCGGCGTCATATTATTTGTTAATGCTTCATTTTTCGCTGCTTTTCTTTTCATCTGAATTCAGTCCTTTTTTGACAGGTTTAGTTCTTCTCTTAATTGGTCAAGAAGTTCCTTCATTTGCTTGACCGTCACTGGTTTTTCCTCGGGTTTTAACTCATAGCCAATTTGTCCATTGGCTTCAAGCGTGGCTTTTTTGAGACTGCTGATGTCAGTGATGCCTTGCTGCTTTAAACGCATTTTAAATTGATCCCTTGTGAGCCTTGTTTTCTTCAGCTTATGATCAAGCATTTCACCATCCTGTAAAATCACGACTGATTTGCCTGAAAGCAATTTTTCAAAAAAATCCGATTGAATCGACAGCTTCTCCATAATAACAAGTGCCACAATAAAGATGGTAGCTGCATAAATGGTTTCAAGTAAATTATGCTCAATAAAGGGTTGGATAATAATCGATCCGATTGAAATCATAATCACTGTTTGTTGTACAGTTAATTGACTAATGGATTTAGGCCCTGCTATTCTCAGCAGCAAGGTACCAACTAGCAGCATGACAATTGCTTTCCATAATACATCCAGCACGTCTCGTTCACCTCTTACCTATAGATTGCGAACATCCCATGAGATTTAGCCAGTTAGATAATGGAAATAAAAAAACAGCATTCGATTTGAATGCTGTTTAGCCAATGATGACACGCTCTTTCGGATAATGATAATTCGCTTCGCTTTCTCTTCGGCCTATTAAATATAAAAAGCTTGGAATGCCAATCCGTCCAATAAACATGACAACCATGATGATACATTTACCAAACACAGTGAGATCTGAGGTGATGCCTAGCGACAGCCCCGTTGTTCCGAAAGCAGAGCAAACTTCAAATAAATTTTCAAGAAGTGTATTATGCTCTGTTAAGGATAACAGGAATGTAGCACCAAAGACCAAAATAAAGGCCATCATGGTCACCATAAGGGATTTATTAATATCCGCTTGATGAAGTTCTCTCTTGAAGATTTTAATGGACTTATTTCCCCTAGCATAATGAAACAAGGCGAGTAAGTTAAGGGCAAACGTAGTTGTCCGAATTCCGCCCCCTACAGAGCTTGGGGAAGCCCCGATAAACATCAGCATACATAAAAATAAAAGCGTCGGTTCCGTCAGCTGCGTAATATCTAACGTTGTCAGCCCCCCGCTTCTTGTTGCAGTCGATTGAAACAAAGAATAAAACAAGATTTCGTGCCAGCTTTTCCCTACAAAGCTAAACCCGGCTTCAAGTGCATATATTCCAATCGCTCCAACAACGACAAGGCCGCCGAACGTGATCGTTGTGATTTTTGTAAACAACGAGAACGATGCGTGCTTTCGGTCCTGATTGAACAAATAGTCCTTCACTTCCACGAGCACAGGAAAGCCAATCGCTCCAAAAATGATCAGCAGCATCGTTATAAACTGGACGAAATAATCATCTTTGTAGGGGATAAGCGAGCTTCCAGTAATATCGAAGCCCCCATTGGTTGTCGCACTAATACTTGAGAAGAAGCCGTGTAAGAAGGCCCCTTGCACATCGTAATATTTGAGAAAATACATGCTTAAAATCAGACCGCCGACAAACTCAATCAGCAAAATTAAATATAAGACCTGCTTCATTAGTTTCACAATTCCTGATAAATTGCTCTGGTTTTGATCTGCCATGATAAGCTTTCTCTCTTTAATCCCAATTCTTTTTCGCATGACAAGCCATACGAAGGTACCGAGCGTCATAATGCCGATTCCACCGATTTGCAGAACAAACGCAAGGATCCACATCCCTGTCACACTAAATGTTTGTGAGGTGTCGACAACAGTGAGTCCTGTGACACTTACAGCACTCACCGCTGTAAATAAGGCATCAATGAATGTCCATTTTACTCCCTCTTGATGAGCCACTGGCAGGCTGAGAAGAATAAGCGACACGGTCACAGCAAGAAAATAATAAAGGGCAATCAACTGAAACGCTGACAGCCGGTCAATTAGCTTTTTTATAGGATTCATTGTCATTCCTTCTTTTATCTATCTTTTCGAATACCTTTATCATTTTAATGAAAAGAGACATGATTTTAAAGCTATTTTATGCTTTATTTTCTTTTTCATCAAAAAGAAAAAGACATCCTGTCAAAGAATGTCTTTTCGATGTCTTTTCGTCTTTCTTATTTTGCTTCTAGTCTTCTAATTCTTTCGTTTAAATCAGGGTGTGTTGAGAAAAGAGAAGCTTTTCGTTTACCGCTGATTTTCAGTGTAGCGACCGCAGTTTGATCATCATCTTTGATTCTTGACGTGTACGCCTCAAGTGAACGAAGTGCATGAATCATTTTGTCTTTACCTGCAAGGTCGGCTCCGCCGCGGTCTGCATGGAATTCACGGTGTCTAGAATATGCAAACACGACAAGGCTTCCTAGGATAGAGAAAATGATTTGGAAGACAATCACAGCGATAAAGTGAACAATCGGCACAAGCTCTTCACGTGAAACAAAACGGCTTGCGATCCATGCCGCAATTCTTGAAAGGAACACAACAAACGTGTTGACGATCCCTTGAAGCAGCGTCATCGTCACCATGTCACCATTTGCAACGTGAGCGACTTCGTGTGCGATTACGCCTTCAACTGCTGCATCATCCATTTCATGAAGCAATCCAGTTGATACCGCAACAAGTGATCTTCTCTTAGAAGGACCTGTTGCAAAAGCATTTACTTCAGATGATTGATAAATACCAACCTCAGGCATTTTAGAAAGACCTGCTGCTCTTGATAGTCTGTGCACGCGGTCAACAAGCTGCTGCTCATCATATGTTAATGAATCCTTTTCTGGATTTAACACACGTACACCCATCATCATTTTTGCCATCCAGCGAGACATTGCAAGTGACATAAACGAGCCAACAAAACCAACAACTGCACTGAATACTAGAAGATAAAGGATATTAAGTCTTCCGTCTGCTCCTATATAAGAACCAACACCAGTTGCTGCACTAATAACCGACAGTACAATACCAATCGTAGTGATAACAAGAATGTTCGTTAATATAAACAGAAATATTCTCTTACCCATACATAACCTCCGCTGTCATATTAAGTTCAAATGAACTTATTAATAAAATTATAAAAATAAACGTCTCAAATTGCAAGGAAAAAGGAATCACTTTCTCTGTTTATCATAACGGCTAAAGCCCCGTCACATCAATATTTATGACATTTGACCCAGCAGAAAAGTGAACAAATTGTGACGCGCCGGCCTGATTTTGAGTTTATTTTGCATTTTTATCAAAAAGAGACTATGATGTTGAATTAGATCAATAATCACGTGTTAACGTACAAATGAGGTGGAACATGGTTACTTATAAATTAACGAGAATTGACATGACAAGACTTCTGTATTCTCTAAAAGGAGAAGGAGATCTGACTCCGCTTCAGCTTTTGAAACTATCTGTAAAAAATAGCAAGGATCATGACTATGATGAATTAAAGATCCCGTCTTTTTTTGAGAAGCTTGAACGGCGGAAGCAAAAGTCAGAGCATGGACTTTCTACAAATGAAATTGTTGAGCTTGGCAACTTGTGTGAGCTGACTTCTCTTAAATCGACGGCGATTCAAAATTGGATCAAACGTGATATTAAAGATATGATTGGCCATCCAGAGCTTGGCAAGAAGTACTCTATTGATCAGGTCGTTATTTTATTAATTGTCAGGGATTTAAAATCAGTTTTTGACTTCGATGCCATTCGTATGATCTTATCTGCCTTATTTAACACCATTACAGATCGAACAGATGATATTATTAGTCCAATCCGTTTTTATGAAGCATATGCGCACGTCCTTGATTTTATTTATCACCATACACAATTTCCATTAAAGGAAACAAATTTACGAGAAATAACCGAGGAGCAGACAGACAAGCTCCAAAACGAGTTTACAGAATTGACGAAGAGCCAATGGAATTTGATTAAAGGCATTATCAGTTCTACCGTCTTCTCTGTATTTACTTCTCATTTGCAAAGTACAGCTCAAGAAATGATGTATAATACGCTGCAGCTGAATAAGGGATAAATAAGAACCGAGGTGACCTTCATCACCTCGGTTTTTTTGTACAGCAATTGCCAGCATAATTGTACGGCTTTTTTTTCAAAATAAGAAGGCGCAACAAACATGAGGTGAAAGGAGGAATACGAACATGGCAAATCGAAATCAACTTCTTGTTCCTGGAGTAGAACAAGCTTTAGATCAATTTAAATACGAGATCGCTCAAGAATTTGGCGTCACTCTCGGTTCAGATACAGTTTCACGTGCAAACGGTTCTGTTGGCGGTGAAATCACAAAAAGACTCGTTCAACAGGCTCAATCACAAATGGGTAATCAATCTAAATAATGACATGGTGAAATACGCCGGAGCTATTCTGGCGTTTTTTTATTGTTGATATGTGTGCTCATGCCGGTTCTCACGATAAGGAAACGGTGCACCTTTCCCTTTTGACCTTTCAGCGGATGGATTGTTCTGATCCCTGCCGTTTTTTTTTGCGTGTTTTTCTGCATCACCACGTGATGTGCCGTTCCAGTGTCTTCTCTCATCAGGATTAGTTGAGTGATTTTTTTTTTGGTCTTTATCGAAAGAATGATCCTTTTCTTCCTTTATCTTGTTGTCTTTGTTTTCATCATCAGGTTTTTGAGGCTTTTGAACAGATCCTTGCTCTTCCCTCTCTGCTTCCTTCTGCTCTTTGTCCTCAGCTTCAGGAGCCTCTTGATCTGGCTTCATCTCTTCGCTATCGTCTGGCTTTACTTCTTCTTGTTTGTCTTTATCTGCTTCTTCTTCATCATGTTTCTTAGGATCTTCTTCCTTCACAGCATCATCCTCTGCTGCATCTTCATCCTTTTTGATGTCTTCATGTTCTTTGTCTTGCATTTCTTGATTTCTAATATATGTTCCTGTTGAAATGCCTGCCTTTTGAGCTTTTTCTCTCGTTTCCAGGTCACTTTCCACAGTTTCCAGCTTATAATTGCGTTTTTGATATTCACCAGAGATGGTGTTAATTTTGCTTTTTACGTTTGTTTTATATGTATTGTCCTGCTTGTTTTCATAAACGGTTGAAATATAAATACTTTTAGAGTCGTTCACATATCCTTTTTTGTCACAGTCATCTATAATTTCCTGCACGACTTTGGTCATGTCATTTTTTTCTAAATCCTTCATACTCGCCAATACTTGCTTCGCATCTTTATTCAGCGGTGTGACACCGATCACTTGATAATTGTGATCAAGCTTCAGCTCAAAGCTTGGGTTAATGTCAATTGTCATATATGCATATGCTTTTTGACTTGAGAAAGATGGCATCATAGTAAAAATTACGACAATAATCGCTGCAATTGATAGGATTCCCGCATTTAATGGACGTAAACAAAGCAGGTCAAAAAAACCGGCTCTTTTTCTTTCGAGACGTGATTCATTTGGAAATGTCACTTCTTGGCCGATTTCATAGTTTTGCTGTTCATATTTTGTCCGCAGAAATTGTCCATCAGGGGTCAGCAGCGTGACATATTTTTTGTTTTTCTCTACTATAATGCCTCTTCTCATGAATTAAGCACCCCTTTAAGGTAATCTTTCAAATACACATAATCACCTGTCATAATGATCGCCATCGCAATGATATATTTTCTATTTCTCTCAATCGTTTTGCGGCTGACTTCCACTAGCTTTTCCAGCTGTTTGACGGGCAATTGTTTTTTCTGAAATAAAATGGTTCTCAGCTCATCGTGTTCAACGAGTGTATGGGCTACTTTAATGGCATTCTGCCTGGCATCTGCATGCTTTGGTGAATGCTCGAGCAGCTCTTGAAACGTGAGACCGTATACTTTCAATCGTTCTTTAAAATGTTCAATCTCTTCTCTTCTATGTTCTTGTTCAATTAAACGCCTATATTCATTTGCTGAGAGCTCTGCTTCAATCATGCTTTGAGAGTATTCGCCATTCTCACTTTCTTGCAGGTCCATTTGAACCGTTGGCGCATTTCTCGCTTCTTTTCGAATATAATCGATCACTTTTCTTTTAATAATTAATTCTGCGAAAGCAAGCAGTGAGTTTCCTTTTTCGGCAGAGTATTTTTCTATCGCTTCATTAAAGGCAATTAAGCCTATGCTGAATTCATCATCTTTTTCATCTATATATCGTTTACAAACGGATGAAACCGTCTTAGCGACAAATGGTTTGTATTGCTCTATTAATGCATTTTGCAGCTCGATATCACCTTGTTGAATACTGATAGCCGACTGCTCTAATGTTTGTTTTTTCTTTCCTTTTTTAAACAAAAGGCTAAGCAATGGTTTCACCTCAGTTCTCCCTATATTACTCATTTATGATAGCTAATTTATGAGGGAAGCGCAAAGGAAGAAATGAGGAATTCATTTCCTGTTACTCAATTATGACATGTATGTCGTCATCTACTTTACAATGTTTCGTCTAAAAGCAAAGAAATAAGGGGGTATCTCCCCCTTATTTGTAATATACGTGTTATGAAAATGAAATGATATTTCTTTCAAAAAACCTACTCTCCTAGGCGTGCCTCTTGTTTCTCCTCGTTTTCCTGCCCGCCTTTTCTTGATGGACTTGATAAAAACCAGCCAAAAGCTGCAATTGCGAGAAGCACTGTCCAGAAAATGACTTTCCATAATGTTGAATGGATAAAATGAGACGATACGACCCCAATGGCTGGATGTGACAGTGTATAAAGCGTGAGCTTCACACCTACCCATCCGACAATGACAAATGCTGCTGTTTCTAGGCTCGGTCTTGTTTTGAGCAGTTTCACAAAGACCGTGGCTGCAAATCGCATAATGACAAGACCAATGATACCGCCTAAAAGAATGACAATAAATTGACCGCCATCGAGTCCACCGATTTGCGGAAGACTTGTTGCCGGCAGTGTCACAGCTAAAGCGACGGCCGCTAAAATGGAATCTACAGCAAAAGCAATGTCGGCAAGCTCTACTTTCACGACTGTTGCCCAGAAGCCGCTTTGTTTTACGTTTGTTTCAGTTTCCTTTTTCTTAAATACGTGCGATTTTAAAATATGGTGAATGGAAATATAAAGAAGATAAATTGCGCCAATGGCTTGAACTTGCCATACATCCACTAAAAATGAAATAAGAAACAGAGAACCAAATCGCATGACAAACGCACCTGCAAGTCCGTAAAACAGTGCTTTTTTCCTTTGTTTTTCAGGAAGGTGTTTGACCATCACGGCCATGACCAGCGCGTTATCAGCTGCTAAAATTCCTTCTAATCCAATCAGTACGAGCAGAACCCACCCGTACTCTAAAATAATGGCTGCATCCATCATCATTCCTCCTTGTTTTTATCTATTGTCCCACAACAGACAAAGGCTTATGAATGCAAAAAAGACCTTTGCCTGTAATGGCAAAGGTCTTGCTAGACATGTGATATGTAGAATCATGCCAACAAAGCCGATGAACATCAGTCCATGTAATGACGACTTTGTTTCCGGTAAAAACCGGACGCTACTCCCCTTTGGCGGGATTTAGAATATTTAGATTACTTATATCTTAATCAATAGACACTGGATTGTCAACAGGTGACTTTCACTCTGATCCATTGATTAAGCAGTTGGCGTTTCTGTTTTTCTTTTTCTTCGTTTTATCAACAGGTAGAGAACAAACAATAACACAACACCGATCCCAATTGGTAAAAGATATGGATCTAACATGGTGCCAACCTCTTTCCAGTTCTCTCCGAGCATAAACCCAAGATACACATACACAAACGTAATTGGTGTAATCGCCAAAAACGTATACAGGCAAAAGACCCACACATTCATCTTGGCAATACCGCATGGGATAGAGATAAGCGTCCTAACCCCTGGTATAAACCGGCCGCTGAATGCAACGAATCCGCCATGCTTTTCAAAGAAAGCATCCGATTTATCAAGCGACTCAGGTTTTATAAAAAAGTACTTTCCATATTTATTTAAAAAGGGTCTGCCGCCGTAACGTCCTAACCAGTACAAGGTCAAGGGGCCAGCCACGCCGCCAATAGAGCCGGCCGCCACAACTCCGATAAAGGCCATGTCCCCTTCAGAGACCCAGTAACCCGCAAGAGGCAAAACCACTTCAGCAGGTACAAATTCAATGCATAATGCGAGGAAGATGCCAAAATATGACAAGTTCTTGAAGGCATCAGCTAAAGAAATAATAAAATCTTCGATGTTTATCAAACCCTTTCACATAATCATTTGACTGATTCTATCTCTTTTAAGAATCACACCATATATTAAACGAATAAAACCGAAGAAACGATTCACTTTTCGTCGTTTTTTTACATTAAATTTGATTTTACTATAAATGAAGAATGAAAAAAACGCTGATTGTTGTATTTAAGTGAAGGAAAGGTGAACACAGAAGCGATTCGATCCGATATATTAAGTATATGTCTGTTTTAAGATACAGGAGGTTTTCTTACATGACCCATTTAACAGGAAGCTACAATGGATGGCTTGTCTTTCTATCAATCGCTGTCGCCGCTGTCGCCTCCTACTCAGCTCTTCATATAGCCAGCAGGGTAGCACAGTCAAGCGGTGCAAAGAAAAAGGTATGGCTGCTCATTGGTGCAATGATCATGGGAATGGGGATATGGTCGATGTATTTTATTGGCATGATGGCATTTCAAATGCGTGTTGGCATCACATATGATACTCCCTTACTGATTTTATCTATTTTGGTCTCATTTATCGGATCCTTGATTGCTTTTTCAATATGCATTCAAAAGCAGGTCTCTAGAAGACGGCTGCTCATTAGTTCAATCACCATGGGTACAGCTATTTGCAGCATGCATTATCTTGGAATGGAATCAATGGCCAATGTCTCAATCAGCTATGATCCAGTCCTCTTTTTTCTTTCATTTTTCATTGCTGCCATTGCCTCCTACTTTTCATTGAAGCTCTTCTTTCGTGTTGAGCACATGAAAAGTAAACGGAAGAATTATCTTTTAAAGAGCCTTGGGTCAATGTTGATGGGCGGTGCTATAGCAGGCATGCATTATACTGGTATGGCTGCCTCTACCATGTTTTATCATTCAAATGGACAGGCCGTTGCAGGTGGTTTTTTTGAAATGTCGCCATTCAGTCTGTCGATTTTCATCGGATTGATGACACTTATTGTCCAAACGCTGATGATCTTTGGTGCCTATATTGATCACCGGATCATGACGCAGTCAGATCAGCTGAAAGAAAATGAACAGCGGTTTCAATCGCTTATCAAACATAATATAGACGGCATTATCGTGTTATCTGTCGATCGAAAGGTTCTTTCTGCAAATGACTCTGGTAAACAAATCTTAGATTTGTGCAATTCTAAGATTGGTGATGATGTCAGCCAATATGTGATGCCTACTGAGTTGTGGGAAGAATTTATTTCTCAGTCAAAAAAAGCCATCACACGCGAAGCAGAACTGAAAGCAGCAGATCGTTTTTATTATTATCATGTCACTTACATACCCGTTCATGTGAACGATTCACTTGACAGCATTTATCTTATTTTAAAAGATTTAACGCAGCAGCGGATTGCAGAAAAAGAAATTCATGTGATGGCACATTATGATGCATTAACAGAGCTTCCTAACCGCCGCCACGGCATCAATCATTTAAATGATGTTCTCTCCGCTCAAGAAAAGGCAAAAACATCAACAGCGGTTCTGTTTCTGGACTTAAATCGTTTTAAAATTATTAATGATGCACTTGGTCATAACATAGGAGACTTACTGCTGAAAGCTGCCGCAAACAGACTGACGAAATGTTTACCGGACAATGGCTTTATCGCAAGACTTGGCGGTGATGAATTTTTAATGATCTTTCCTCACATGGATCATGATACACAGAAAATCGAACAATTTTCTAAAAATATCATCCATCAATTTGAACGTCCTTTTTTCATCCAGAACCATCAGCTCATTACATCAATCAGCATTGGGATCGCCATCTCTCCGCAAAATGGCAAAAATGGGATGGAGCTGATGAGAAAAGCCGATATGGCCATGTATTTATCCAAAAAACATAAGCAAAGCCGATATGAGTTCTTTACCGAATCCATGGAAAGATTGAGTGAGGACAGGTTAAACCGGGAGCTGGAGCTGAGGGATGCCATTCAAAGAGAACAATTTGTCCTTCACTACCAGCCGCAAGTCAGTGCCAAAACAAGAAAAATGACTGGGGTTGAAGCCCTTTTAAGAATGAAGGCACCAGATGGTTCCTTAAAGTCACCTGAAGCTTTTATTGAGCTGGCAGAGGAATCAGGACTGATCATCGATATTGGCAGATGGGTCATTGATACAGCTGGCAGGCAGGCAAAAATGTGGTATGACGATGGGCTAAAGATCCCTGTGGCTGTCAATTTATCTGCGAAACAATTCAATTCTGAAGACTTAATTGATTTGATCAAGCTGACACTGAAAAAATACGATCTGAAACCGTCACTCTTGGAGCTTGAAGTCACCGAAAGTATGACAATGGACAATATCAAACAATCAAAACAAGTGTTAACCTCGCTGAAACAGCTTGGTGTCCGCATTAGTATTGATGATTTCGGCACAGGACACAGCTCCTTAAGCTATTTAAAGGATTTACCTATCCATCGACTAAAAATTGATAAATCCTTTATTGAGGATATTTTAAGTGATTCAAAGTCTGAACAGATTACAGGAGCTATTATAGCGATGGGACACCAATTATCTCTCGAAGTCATAGCAGAAGGTGTTGAAACATTTGCACAGGCCCAGCTATTATCTGCCCAGGGATGTGACGACCTGCAAGGGTTTTATTATGCCAAGCCGCTGCCAGCAAGCGATATTGAAAAATTCATTGCCTATCCGGCGCAGCTGGACACATAAAAAAGGTGCCAATTACGGCACCTTTTCGTTTTATCTAAATAATAAATGCTGACTGTGAATACCTGCTTTTTTCAATAGACTAATCAATTGTTCTTGTTCTTCACGCGTCAGACCAGAGAATGCACGCGCGATCCGAAGCGAGTGGATCGGATAAATCTTGTCAAGATAACTTCGCCCTTTATCCGTTAAATGGGCATAAACCGACCGTTTATCCTTGGGGTCCTGTTCTCTTTCAATGAAACCATTTCGTTCTAATTTGTCAATTACGTACGTCACATTCCCGCTGACAAGCAGGAGTCTTGAGCCGATTTGCTGAAGCTTTTGAGCACCTCTTGTGTACAGTAATTCAAGAACGGCAAATTCAGTTGGATTAAACCCATGCTCTTTGCTGTCTCTAATACTGTGTTCTGAAACGCTTTTAAATGCTCTTGCAAAAACCTTGTAAAGCGTCATTGAGCGTTCTACTTCTTCTTCATTAAACGATAGTCTCATCACATATCTACCTCTTATAATATTTTTTTAACTTCAAGGCTGTCTTGCGGTGCAGTTGGAGCCTTTCGTAAAAAATAGAAGTACGTTTTTGAAAACCCTTTCAACCACATAAGTGACTCCATTCGTGTTATGTATAAGTTTTCGATATAAACTTTTAAAATCCTTCTTATTTTTCACAATCATCTCGAAAAAAAGCTTTTTCAGCAAACCATCAAGATGTGACACACTTTAACATAATCTGTAAAGAATCTATGGTTTCTTGCACTTCATTCGTCAAATTTCTACAAAATTCAATATTGCTATAATATTAAACACAAAAAAAGAACCCTTTATGTGACATACGCACATTCCAAGGGATTTTTACAGATAGCGCTCTGTTTTGTTGAAAAAGAAATGATACTCTTTTTTTAAGTCACTAATTGTCATGTTCTTGGCCGCATCAGGGCTATAAACCCCCAATGAACATAGCTGCTTTGTATAATAATGTCTTTCTTTTGCTAAAGCTTCTTTTAATATACGCCGCATCGATTATCCCCTCCTATCAAGTGATTTGGATCGGTGCTTATGAAGACCTCTTATACAAATCATTTTGTATGGCTCTTAGAAGCGCATGTGCATTCTGTCCTGCAGCCTGCATGAATTGCTCAAGCAATTCATCCCTCTTCACATCTAATGCGATGATTTCTTTTGCCATACGTATGATCTGTGCTTGCTCCATCATATGCTCCTCCTCCTATGTCAACTCACCATGATTATATGCCGTCGTAAGATATGTTGCACACTTCCTGTCATCTTTCCTCCCATGATTTTTTCATTTTTTCCGTTTTTGTGTTATATTTTCTAACAAACGATAGGTTTTTTTACTTCTCGTTCTATATAATATGAAGAAAAGACTTGCAGGGGTGAGTGTATGACGCAGGAAGATGTATCTTATAAAGATAAAAAAGTCATTTCAATCGGGATTGTCAGTGAATTAACAGGACTTTCCGTCAGGCAAATCCGATATTATGAGGAACGTAAACTCATCTACCCCCAGCGCTCAACAAGAGGCACACGGAAATATTCTTTTGCAGATGTTGAACGTTTAATGGACATCGCCAACAAACGGGAAGACGGTGTGCAGACAGCTGAAATTTTAAAAGACATGAAGAAAAAAGAACAAGCGCTAAAAAGCGGACAATTTAAGAAAAAAATGCTGGAAGGCCAGATTAACGCACACTTTCGGTATAAAAATCGATAAACAAATAACGAATCACTTACTCTTTAAAAAAAGCTTTGTTCATATTGATTGTTGCAATTGCTTAATGAAAAAGAGACAGCAATTGCTGCCTCTTTTTTCACTAACGCACCTGTTAAGTGCAACGATTTAGTGTTCATCAATTCGTTCAGGAATCGAAACGGTTCGTTCATTGATCACATTCCCCGTGTTTAGAGTCGTTTTGGGTTCTATTAATAGCAGATGAACTTCTTCTTCAGCAATTGGCTGATGTTCAATTCCTTTAGGAATCACAATAAACTCTCCTTCATTAAGAGTTATTTCACTATCCCTGAAGCGGATGACCAGCTTCCCTTTACATACAAAAAACATTTCATCCTCGTCATCATGGTGATGCCAAATGAATTCACCTTTAATTTTTACCATTTTAATGTATGAATCGTTCAATTCTCCGCTTATTCTAGGATTCCAATAATCATTTATTTGCAAAAATTTCTCTTGGACATTCGTCTTTGAAATCAATAGATTCCCTCCTCATTCATTGGTAACGTCTTGTTTATCTTTTCCTAGATAAAATTCCCTACCTCACCATCCTCCTTAGCATCAACTCTTATATCATTAAGTTTACTTATTCCATTGGATCACGTAAAATCAAAAAATAATGTATAGTTAATCACAATTTGTGATGCAAAAGGAGAGTTATCTTGGATATTAAATCTTTGGAAGTGTTTAAAGCGGTTGCAATTGAACAAAGCATCACAAAAGCTGCACAGAAATTAAATTATGTGCAGTCCAATGTTACTGCACGAATCCAACGTCTTGAACAAGAATTAGGTGTTCCCCTTCTCTATCGATATCATAAGAAGATATCTTTAACACCAGCAGGACGCGAACTATTGCCTTATGTAAACAAATTACTCTACGATTTCGAAGAAGCGATAGAGGCAGTAAAGCTTTCCTCTACTCCGCGGGGAACTTTACACATTGGTTCTATAGAGTCAACCGCTTCTACAAGATTGCCAAAAATTTTTTCTGAATATCATCAGAATTTTCCACAAGTAGATTTGAGTATGTATATGGCACCTACAGTAGATCAGGTCAGTGCTATTCTCAACTACAAGGTAGACGGCGCATTGGTAGATGGGCCCATTCTTCATCCGGAAATTATTGAGTATCCTGTATTGGACGAATCTCTGGTCCTGATTACAAGCTATTCCACAGAGCAATTCCAGGTAGAATCAATTTTACATGAACCATTGCTCTCATCATTCGCGCATTGCATCTATTTGGGCCGTTGGCAGCAATGGCTAGAGAGCAATGGCTATCCTCCTATGAAGGTAATGGAATATGGTACTTTAGAGGGCGTGCTTAAATGCGTTGAAAACGGGCTGGGAGTTACCGTATTACCAAAATCTATGGTTGAATCTCGGATGCAGGGCGGCTTTACCTGTCATCCATTACCAGAGCCACATAGAATCGTGCCCACTGTGTTTATAAGGCGCCGCGATTCTTACATGACCAGTGCCCTCTCACACTTTATGGAGTTAATGGGTATAACGAATATATGATCGGCAACAGATATTTTTTTGTAAATAAGGTGATTTGTGATAAAAAAGAGGATAGATAGAGCTAATTTCTGTCAGCTCTTCTATCCTTTTAAATATACCTTGACTTTTATTTAGAGGATGCCTCAGATCCTTCAACGACCCCTACAAAGTCTATCCGTACACCGCCTCTTTCAGGATCTTCTTTCACCCGCAGGGCAAGTGCCTTTTTCTTCCCGGTTTTTGCATCTTCATAATTCGCATGGAACACATGAATGCTGGCTTCTTCCAATTGAAAATCCTCATAAGAAAGCGTGTCTATGCCCCATTCTTTTTTCAGTTTCAGAATGTCATTCGGGCTCGGAACTGCACCTTCGACGTAGATGTCTTCCATTTTTCTTTTATTTCCTTCAGTGATAGCTTCGAGCATATGCTCTGCAGCCACTAGCCTCCGGTCTTTCCCCTCGTCCTCCCTTTGACATGCACTCATCAAAAGCATACATATCAAAATGAATAAGAATTTCTTCATGTTTCTCTCCCACCTTCTCCTTAAAATGTAAAGGATGGAAGCGCTATATGCAATCTTTATACAAAAAAAGACTGTAAAACGTCATGTTTTACAGTCTTAGATTGTGGACAAAGGATGGTCCTTTGTCTACCTTTCAGCGCGATCTGAAAACCTTTGAAGTCTAGGAAGGACGAGTACCGGAGCGGAGCGAATTGAACATTCGTGAGCACCGGCACGCAAGGACTGACAACGAATGCAAGGGTTTGTCGGCGCGCTGAGACTGTAAAACGTCATGTTTTACAGTCTTCTTGCTACATAAGTGTATGGAGGAACGCTGTCGCAATTCCAAAATAGATGAGCAGTGATAAAATATCATTCAATGTTGTAATTAGCGGCCCAGATGCAATAGCCGGATCCACGTTTAATCTGTGTAAAATAATAGGCACGACCGTACCTGCCATGGTTCCAATAATCAGTGTGGCAAGAAGTGAGGAACCGACAACAAATCCTAAAATCATATTGCCCTGCCACACCATTGCGACGACTGTAATAATGATGGAACAGACAATCCCAATGTAAATACTTGTTCGGAGCTCTCTAAAAATCAGTCGCACAATGGTTTTCTTCGTTAATTCTTCTTTTGAAAGTCCTCTAATGACGACCGCAAGCGACTGTGTCCCTGTATTCCCTGTCATCCCAGCAATCATTGGCATGAAGAAGGCTAAGGCGACGACTTGCTGAAGGGTATCTTCAAAGTAATTTAAAATACTGCCTGAAATCAGCCCAATGAATAAGAGCAAAATGAGCCATGGGAGACGGCGGTATGCCGCAACAAAAGCAGGCGTGTCGAACGTAATATCTTTACCAGAGGCAGCGAACTTCTCATAGTCTTCTCCTGCCTCTTGAATGACGACATCAATGATATCATCGACTGTGACGATTCCGACTAGAACATTGTTCTCTTCCACAACAGGAATGGCAAGAAAATCATACCGTTCAATCAGCTTTGCGATTTCTTCCTGATCCTGAAAGGCTCCAACCGCAATGACTCTTGTAAACATAAGGTCCTGCACTTTTTCATCTGGTTCACCTAAAATGAGATCCCGGTACGACAGAACCCCTACTAGCTGCTTTTGATCATTAATGACATATAAATAGTTGATCGATTCTGCAATTTCAGCAAAGCTTTTCAGCTTTACAACTGCGTCCTGAACCGTATAATGCTGAGGAATCCATACGTACCGGTTGGTCATGATCCGGCCTGCTGTCTCAGCAGGATAATTCATGAGAAGCTGGACGGCCTTTGATTCCTCTGCCTCCATGTTTGATAAAAGCTGATCTTTTAGCTCATCATCCATTTCATCAAACAAGTTGGCTAGATCATCGTTATCCATTTTGTTTGTGACGAAGGTGGCCTTGTCTTTCCCTACTTTTTCAAGCACAATTTCTTGGTATTCGCGCTCAAGCTCACCCATCATTTCCGTCACATCATCGACTGTTAAAAAGCTGAGGAAACGGCCGCGATGTTTTTCTGGAAGCTCTTTAAATAAATAGGCCATATCATATGGCTGAAGTTCTTCCATAATGTTTTTAAATTCTTTGCGTTTGCCATCTCTTAATAAAATAATGATTCTTAAAATGAGTTCATCGTACGTAATGTTCTGTATCATCGCTGTTACCTCCCCAAAGTCAGGAGATACCCGAATCCCTTAGAATGTGCGGGGGTCAGGATCTCCTCTATCTGATGCGTCAATCTGATCTTTTGACATACTCTCTATGTGTCTCGAATCGGGATGATCCATCCCCACACCTCCTTTTCTCATAAAAAAGCACCTTCAACCGAATGAAGGCGCTTTGTAAGCATGACAAAATAAACACTTGCTCCTTCAATCGTAGAGCTTTAGCACTGTATGGCATAGGATAAAATCCAGCTGCATTAAAAATCACCTTATGTCGATGATTTCTGTTGACCCATTGGCGTCTTTGGACATTTTTGGGCAGCAGCGTATCTCCATACAGGAGCCTCACCTAACGAAGTCTCATATTGTTAACACACTGAGATTACAGAAAAAGCGGAATGATGTCAATAAGCAAGATGCCAAATATCCTTATGTATTCGCTTACTTTTCAAAAAAGAGCGATAGACAGCTCGGCCATCGCCCTTTCATGTCTTTTTATTCCTCTTCCGGCTGATTCATATCCTCTTGGGAGAGGAGATGAAAGGAATCATGCAAAAACAAAGCATATCCTTCTCCATCAGGGTGCGGAACGTATTCCGCATGATCCATTGTCTGCTCTTCTTCTTTTTTCTTCATATTCTCTCGCCTCCTTTCCCGTAGTTTGTCCCAATGAAAAAACCTTACACATGAAAGTGTAAGGTTTGGTCATGGCTTAATCATCCCATTCTTGCTTCAGGATTTTGCCTGTTTTAGCGGAAATCTCAAAATCAACTTCCTCGCCGCTTGGTGTTGTGATTTCAATCTCGTAAATGTACACACCATTTTCTTTATCTAAATCAGAATCAGTGACTGTGCCTTTTACTTTTGCAAGAGCCATTTTTTCAGCCTGTTTTTTCGTGATCTTCACATTCTGTTTCTTTTCTTTGACTGGATCATTCAGCGCTTTTCCAGTTTTTGCATCGACATATACTTTATATTCAAAGCCGCCTTTTTTAATCTCGACCTCATACACCCATTTTCCTTTTTTACGCTCTAGATCCACATCATCTACATAGCCTTTCACCACTTTTAAGGCTGCTTTTTCAGCTTGTTTCTTTGAAACAAATGACGATTTCTTTTGCACCACTTGCTCGGCGTTTGCTGTTTGATTTGTATTTTGCGCTTGAAGTGTGAAACCACCTGCGACAAGAGTTCCCGTTAATGCTGTAGCTACTAGTACTTTTTTCATCATGTTCATTTCCTCCTCTGTTTGATTTCTTCTATATCTTAAAAAAACAAGATGATAAAGGAAGGAAAGAAACATGAGAATATCATGAGAAAAAGATTAGTTTTCGTACGTAATGCCCTCAATGTCTCCTGTATAGGCGTTCACAAGCACCTCTGCCTCTCTGCCGTCAGGCAAATCTAGCTCCACCTCAAATACGAGCATGCCGCTGAATGTTTCAAGATCAGCATCATCCACTGTTCCGCCAACTTCTTTGACGGCAATTTGGATGGCTTCCTCGACGGTGATTTTCGTGAGCTTCTTTTCTTTAGAGGTTGGTTTTTTCTTTTCTGCTTCAAGCACCTTAAATGATTGTTTGTCGACATCGACTTGATATAATTCTTTTTTTGATTGGATAGTAAAAATAAAACGATCTGACGTCTCTTTCTTTTGAATGACGGTTCCGCTCACCTTTTTAACAGCCGCCTCTTCTGCCTGGAGCTCAGCATTTTTTTCATTCGGCTTCTGATAGCTTTTTAACTGTCTAATTTCTTTCATTTGACCGCTTGCAGAAGATGCAATGATTTGATAGATGCCATTTGCATTTTCCAGCGTCAATGTATAGTCCTGTTTATGATTGATTAAATCAATATGTGTAATGTTTCCATTGTAGTCTTTTGAGATCATTTTTTTCATTTCTGCTTCACTTAATATTTTTTGATCAATGGTTTGGATCATGAGCATTGCAAAGGCCGCAAGAATCACAAAACATCCTGCGAGCGCAAGCACCATTTTCGTTTTTCTAGACATGCAGCGCCTCCTTCCTATTTCCTATTTTATAAGGAGGAAATGAGAAATTGATGAGAAAAGACCCATTTATTTCTGAAAAAGAATGGTCATGGCTGTCCCTTCGTCGATACGGCTGTCTACCTTCAGCTCGGCCCCATGTTCTTCTGCAATTTGCTTCGCAATTGAAAGACCGAGCCCGGTTCCGCCCGTCTCACTGTTTCTCGCTTCATCCACACGGAAAAAGCGGTCAAATATTTTCGGCAAATCCTCTTCTTTTATGCCAATTCCTTGATCAATCACTGAAATAAATGGCTTGTCTCCTGCCCATCCGCAGGTCACATCAACTGGCTCTCTACTATATTTGACCGCATTATCAATTAAGATGGTCAAAAGCTGTTTGATTTTCTCTTCGTCTCCTTCTGCGATCAGCGGCTGATCTGTCTGCACATGGGCTTGAATCGTTCGATTCGTGGCCACTTCAAGTGTATGACATAGCTGCTTGCACAAATGACCAAGATCAACCGGCTTCATATCCAAGTATAACGGCTGACCGTTTTTCGCCAATGTCAGTAATTGATCTGTCAGCCTTTTCATTTTTTTCGCTTCATCATGAATCGCTTGGGAGGATTCTTCTACAACCTCTGGACGTGTTTGCCCCCAGCGTTTTAATAAATTACTGTAGCTCATAATGACGGTAATCGGTGTCTTCAATTCATGAGAGGCATCATGCAAAAATTGCTGTTCTTTTTCATAATGCTTCTCGAGAATCTCGGACATTTCATTAAAGGTTTGTCCCATTTGATATAATTCATCCTTTGAATCGCCTGTTAATTCAATTCGTTTAAACGCCTTCTCTTTCATACTTACCTTCATGGTACTTGTCATTCTGCTAATCGGCCGGACAATTTGTTTTGTTAAAACGTGACCTGCAAAATAGGAAAGCACAATAATCAAAACGCCAGTAGCGATTAAAATCATTTTTAATAACGCTAAGTTCTCTTCCGTATTTTCGATTTCTTCATATACTTGAAGCGACATAATCTCACCATTTGTCCAGATGACCGGAATAGCAGCAAACGCAATCATATGCTTATTGTATTCTTTGATTTCTGCCGTCTGGCCCGATTCGTATGTAAAAGGCAGTGAACTAAACGTTGATTCCTTTGTGACTGTCAGTTTTGACTCTCCCGTTTCTGTCACAACACGGATCATGCCATTTTGAGGCAAGTATGCCTTCAGCAGCTCAGAGGATGGAAGACCCTCTTCTTCTGATTTTTTTAAAGCAATGGCTATATTTTCAGCCACCTCAGACAAGCGGGACATATCTTTTTGCGTCAAGGTCATCGAAAAAATAAAATAAATGGCTGTATGAAACAAGAGCACCATTAAAAACAAAGACAACGACGTATAAAGCTGAATCTTATTTTTTAATCTCATTCTTTATCCTTTCATCACATAACCCACACCTCTCACTGTGTGAATCAGCTGTTTTTCGAATGGGTAATCGATTTTTTTCCTTAAATAACGGATATAGACATCTACCACGTTTGTATCACCGAAATAATCAAAGCCCCAAACGGCTGTTAAAAGCTGATCTCTAGTGAGCACTTGCTGCTGATGGTTCAGGAAGTGGACAAGCAGGTCATACTCTCTCGGCGTTAGTTCAAGCATTTGCCCAGCCCTTTTTATTTCTCTTGTTTTCTCGTTGACCGTTAAATCTGCTATGCTCAGCTCTGTCTCCTTTTCTTCTTGTGCCTGTATATTCAATCTTAGCTGCGCGCGAATTCGCGCTAATAATTCTTCTATGTCAAAAGGTTTTGTTATATAATCATTCGCCCCAAGATCGAGCCCGCTTACCTTATCAGGAACACTTCCCCTTGCTGTAATCAAAATAATAGGTGTCGCGGTGTTTGTCTTCCGAACCCTTCTCAGCACTTCAAGCCCGCTTAACTCTGGAAGCATGACGTCAAGCAGCACCAAATCGAAGCTTTCTTCTTCAAGAGCTTGAAGGCCGTCCATTCCTGTCTCTTTGACTGTCACCTCATATCCTTCATATTCAAGTTCAAGTGACAGCACCCTTGCGATTTTCTTTTCATCTTCGACTACGAGTATCTTCCCTTTGTTCATCTCTATCTCTCCTATCTGAAAGGCAAGCTTGTCTTTCCATTATTATATGTTGCCTTTCTCATTTGGAACAGTCACAATCTTCACATCTATTTTTTTATGGAGGGAATTATTTTTGAACAAAAACATTTGGCTTGTGCCTTCTTCTCATTTGTTACTTGATTTCATTATTTTTTAGTCTGCCTCTTTTAGTTCTATTCACCCATTTTTTTCTGTACAGGTGCAACCTCACTATGCAGCATTTCCTTCTTTTTCATATGATATCAAGAGTTTTCTTCAAAAGGTGAGCTCTTTCGTCAATAAGTGAGGAGAACTGCACTTTCGATAATAGATTGATTATTTGAAAAATTATTACAATTGACCCTTTCCGATCAAAAGTTTCTTTTATACAATAACATTACGCAGCCTGAATCTACTTTGAAAACAAAATAAGGAGGGCTTTCTTATGAAAGGTGAAATTCGCTTAATTCCGTATGAAGTAAAAGCCAATGTGATGGAAGCGAAAGAGACGCCGGAAAGTATTCAGGAGATTAAAGCACCCGAACTTTGGTCAAGTGGCTTCAAAGGAAAAGGCATAACCATTGCTGTCCTTGATACAGGCTGTGACACAGAGCATCCCGACTTAAAAGATCAGATTATCGGAGGGAAGAACTTTACCGATGATGACGATGGAGATGCTGAAAATGTAAAAGACTACAATGGGCATGGTACCCATGTTGCAGGAACGATTGCCGCAACAGATCAAAATGGCGGAATTTTAGGGGTTGCCCCTGAAGCCAAGCTGCTCATTGTAAAAGTTCTTGGCGGTGAAAATGGCAGCGGAAAATATGAATGGATCATTGACGGCATCAACTATGCCGCAGAGCAGAAAGTTGATATTATCTCCATGTCTCTCGGTGGTCCAAGCAATGAGCCAGCCCTGCAGGAAGCCATTCAAAATGCGGTAAAAAGCGGTGTGCTTGTTGTGTGCGCAGCAGGAAATGAAGGGGACGGGGACGAGCGTACGGAAGAGTTCTCCTACCCAGCAGCATACAATGAAGTCATTGCCGTCGGGTCTGTTTCCCTTGCAAGAGAATCCTCTGAATTTTCTAATGCCAATAAAGAAATCGACCTCGTTGCTCCAGGAGAAGACATTTTATCCACTCTCCCTAACCATAAATATGGAAGACTCACAGGGACTTCAATGGCTGCCCCTCACGTAAGCGGAGCACTAGCCATTATCAAAAATGCTGAAGAAGAAGCGTTCCAGCGCAAACTGACAGAGCCTGAGGTCTATGCTCAGCTTGTCAGAAGAACCTTACCATTAAAGCAGTCGAAAGCCCTTGTAGGGAATGGATTTTTATATTTAACTGCGCCTGATGTTCTTTTAGAAAAAACATTGGAAGCAGATCTTTTATCTCTATAGCTTAAATAGAGGTCCTGAGAAAAGATAGAATTTTCTCAGGATTTTTTTAATTAAAATTATTCAAAATTTACTTTGACGAAATGAAGTGAACGTTATATAATCGAACACAATAAATTCATAGTTTGAGAGTCGGTAATTCGATCACACGTCGAATTTTAATTGGGAAGACCGGTGAAAATCCGGCGCGGTCCCGCCACTGTGAGTGAGGAGAGCTTTTCTCATGAATCCACTGTCATCAGGATGGGAAGGATGAAAAGCTTGCAGATTCACCAGCCAGGATACCAGCCGCTCTATCACATCAAACCCCTACGGTTGATAGGAGATGTCGGAAAAGCGTTAGTGATACTCACGCCTTATTTCGCACACACATTTTGTCTTTTAAACCAGACATTTGCCCTCATCAATCTTGATCATGAGCGTAAATGTCTTTTTATATTTAGAGGAGGAATTGGAATTGACAATTGTTAAAACAAGTAATCTAGGCTTTCCGCGAATTGGTTTAAACAGAGAATGGAAAAAAGCACTTGAGTCTTACTGGAAAGGTCAAACAGACCGCGAAACCCTCTTAAGCACACTGGATGAACAATTTTTAACTGCCATTAAAACACAAATCGATCAGCAAATTGATGTTGTTCCTTCTGGAGACTTCACCTTCTATGATCATGTGCTGGATACTGCTGTTATGTTCAATTGGATTCCAGAGCGCTTCCGCAGCTTAAAAGACCCGCTAGATACATACTTCGCGATGGCAAGAGGAACAAAAGATGCCGTCTCAAGTGAAATGACAAAATGGTTTAATACAAACTATCACTACATCGTTCCAGAATACGAAAAAAGCACAGAATTTAAACTCACACACAACAAACCGCTTGAAGCTTACGAAAAAGTGAAAAAGGCGTTTGGTGTTGAAACAAAACCTGTTGTACTTGGTCTTTATACATTTGTCTCACTTTCTAAAGGTTATGAAGCAAATGAAGTGAAAGAAATCCAGCAGCGTCTAGTGCCGCTTTATATTCAGCTTTTAAAAGAACTTGAAGAAGCCGGCGTCAAATGGGTTCAAATTGATGAACCTGCACTTGTCACAGCTTCAAGTGAAGACGTAAAAGCCGTAAAAGAAATCTATCAAACGATCAAAGAAGCCGTACCTGGCTTGAACATTCTTCTTCAAACATACTTTGATTCAGTAGATGCGTATGAAGAGCTTGTCACATATCCTGTTGAAGCGATCGGTCTTGATTTTGTCCATGATCAAGGTCGCAACCTTGATCAAGTGAAAAAGCACGGCTTCCCGAAAGATAAAATTTTAGCAGCAGGCGTCATTGATGGAAGAAATATTTGGAGATCAGATCTTGGCGAAAGATTATCCTTTATTTCTGAAGTCATCGCTGACGTTCAACCGAAAGAAGTATGGCTGCAGCCATCAAGCAGCTTACTGCATGTGCCAGTTGCCAAACACCCAAGCGAACAGCTTGAAGAAAAACTATTAAACGGACTGTCTTATGCCACTGAAAAACTGGCTGAATTGACACTGCTAAAAGAAGGCTTAACAAAAGGAGCAGCTGCCATTGATGCCGACATTAACGAAGCAGCACAAGCACTTCTTACTTTAAAAGAGTTCGCAAAAGGAACAAATGCGGATCTAACAGCAGAACGCAACAACCTTTCATCAAAGGATTTTAAACGCCCAGTAGCCTTTGAAGAACGCCTGCGTATCCAAAACGAATCTCTTGAGCTTCCGCTTCTTCCAACAACAACGATTGGCAGCTTCCCGCAGTCTGCCGAAGTGCGCAGTGCTCGTCAAAAGTGGCGCAAAAATGAGTGGACAGATGCAGAGTATGATGAATTTATTAAGAAAGAAACAAAACGATGGATTGATATTCAAGAAGAAATTGGCCTGGATGTGCTCGTACATGGAGAATTTGAACGTACGGACATGGTTGAATACTTCGGTGAAAAGCTAGCCGGATTTGCCTTTACGAAATTTGCTTGGGTGCAATCTTATGGATCACGCTGCGTGAAGCCGCCAATCATTTATGGAGATGTAGAGTTTACAGAGCCAATGACAGTGAAAGAGACGGTTTACGCACAAAGCTTAACAGAGAAAAAAGTCAAGGGAATGCTGACAGGACCTGTCACCATCTTAAACTGGTCATTCCCAAGAACGGATATCTCTCGTAAAGACATTGCATTCCAAATCGCTTTCGCTTTGCGTAAAGAGGTAGAAGCGTTAGAGGCAGCAGGTATTCAAGTCATCCAAGTGGATGAGCCTGCGCTAAGGGAAGGTCTTCCGCTCAAAGAAAGTGATTGGGCAGAATATTTAAACTGGGCAGCAGAGTCATTCCGTTTATCCACATCATCCGTTCAAAATGACACACAAATTCATACACATATGTGCTACAGTAACTTCGAGGATATTGTCGATACGATTGAAGACTTGGATGCTGACGTGATTACAATTGAACATTCACGCAGTCATGGCGGATTCCTCGATTACTTAGAAAAGCATCCGTATTTGAAAGGACTTGGACTAGGCGTTTATGACATCCATAGCCCGCGCGTTCCATCTGTTGAAGAAATGAGCGAAATCATTGATGATGCGCTGAACGTTTGTCCGACAGATCGCTTCTGGGTGAATCCGGATTGTGGTCTAAAAACTAGACAAGAGCCTGAAACCATTGCTGCTTTGAAAAACATGGTCACCGCTGCTGAAGTCGCTCGTAAAAAGCTGGCGCAGCACGCATAACTGAATGTCTCTCCCCTGCTGAACATGGCAGGGGTTTTTTATGCGCAAATTGTCCTGTTCGATCTTCTACTATGATGATTTCTTTTCTAGCATGATTCGTTTATACTAGAGAAGTCAGTCGAACAAAGGGAGGAAGACAATGAATCACGAAGATTTTTTACAACGCGCAATTGATCTTGCAGTAGAAGGAGTCAATAGTGGTACTGGCGGCCCTTTTGGAGCAGTTATTGTCAAGGATGGTCAGATTATTGCCGAGGGAAGCAACAATGTGACAACAACAAATGATCCAACCGCACATGCTGAAGTTACAGCCATTCGAAAGGCGTGCCAGACGCTGAATACATACCAATTAGAAGATTGCACTCTATACACAAGCTGTGAGCCTTGTCCGATGTGCCTTGGTGCTATTTACTGGGCTAGACCGAAAGCGGTGTATTTTGCCGCTGGCCATCAGGATGCAGCGGATTCTGGTTTTGATGACTCGTTTATTTATGAAGAAATCAATAAAGAGTACGAATCAAGAAATATACCATTTTACAAGCTGACACCTCAAAAAACCCTTGCGCCATTTGAAGCCTGGGAAGCATATGATAAAAAGAAAGAATATTAAAAAAGACACCTGCTCGTAAGCAGGTGTCTTCTACTATTACTCCGCCACTTCAAGCTCTACTTCAATGTTCCCTCTTGTTGCTTTTGAATATGGACAGAATTCATGTGCAGCATGGACAAGCTCTTTCACTTTCTCATGATCATGACCTTTCGCAGACACAATTAGCTTTACGCCAAGCTTAAAGCCGCCGTCGCTTTCATCTTTTAAAAGACTGACATGTCCTTCTATGTCCGATTCTATTTCTACCCCTTGCTTCTTCGCTACCTGCTCAAGTGCTCCTCCGAAACAAGCTGCATAGCCTGCTGCAAATAATTGCTCTGGGTTTGTGCCAGTCTCTCCATCTTTCTTTGCGTTAGGCATGACAATGTTATGATCGAGCACACCATCTTCTGAACGAACATGTCCAGCTCTTCCATGCTGCGCCTTTACTTTTGCTGTGAATAATGGTTTCATCTTCATCTCCTCCTTCATCTATTCATCCTTTTCACGTTCTATTCATTTCTCAAACATTTATCGCACATTGAAGAATTTTTCATTTTTCGTCTGTATTTATTTTAAAAAGGAAGAAAATCTTATACAATGATAAGTATGACAAAAAATAGTTGGTGACTGACATGACAAATGAATTTGAACATATGAAGCTGGAAAATCAGCTTTGTTTCTTGTTATATGCAAGTTCACGAGAGATGACGAAGCAGTATAAACCGTTATTAGAAGAATTAAACATTACGTATCCGCAATATTTGGCACTGCTTTTATTGTGGGAGCATGGAACATTAAATGTGAAAACGATGGGAGAGCTTCTTTATTTAGACTCCGGTACACTCACACCCATGCTGAAGCGAATGGAGCAAAACGGACTCATTATCCGCGAACGTTCGAAAGAGGATGAGCGGTCTGTGCAAATTCGTTTAACGGATTACGGAGAACAGCTAAAAGAGAAGGCTACTGCGATTCCGTCTCACATGCTGACTGGGACAGGCAGATCGGAAGAAGAGCTAAAAACACTGCGTGCCTCTTTACATGAGCTTTTGCAAAATTTAACACAACCAAAAGGCTGAGGGAACATTCCCTCAGCCTTTTATGATGTCTATTATTGTGCGACAGCTACTAGTTCTACTTCAATATTTCCTTGAGTTGCTTTTGAATATGGGCAAACGCCGTGTGCTTTATGAACAAGTTCTTCTAATGCTGACTGCTCAATTCCAGTTCCCTTTACTTCTAATTGAACGCCTAGTTTGAAGCCGCCATCTGAACTGTCTTTTAATAAGCTGACATGTGCTGTAACTTCACTTTCAAAACGAATACGCTCTTGTCTCGCTACCATTTGAAGGGCTGAATCAAAACATGCAGAGTAGCCTGCTGCGAATAATTGCTCTGGATTTGTTGCTTTTTCAAGTTTTTTTGCTCTTGGTGTTCCAGGCATTGCTACATCATGCTCAAGTACACCATCTGTTGAAACAACCTTTCCTTCTCTTCCTCCGACAGCTGATACCGTTGCTGTAAATAAAACGTCTGACATGAATATAACCCTCTTTCTCTCCAATAATATTTTCTACAATTTAATTGTACACAATTTAAATTGTAGAGTCAATCAATAAAGACTCTTTTTTAAGTTTTCCTCCTCATATCCTTTTTATGAACATCTCCCGCAGAATTGTGTTTAGGCAGTAAAAAAAAGCCCTTTAACAAGGGCTTTTAGATGATATCATGCTGCGGATTCGGTTGTTCTAGCGTGTGGTTTCTGTTATCTGGGTCGGTATTTGCACCTGCCAGCCACAATGCCATGATGGTGATGCTTGTACAGACGACTGCCCATTTTTTAAAATTCATATAAACAATCCCCTCTCTGAATATAGATTCGAGCATGTTCCGCTTCCCTATAGAACATGGAAGATTTTTCATAATCCTCCATTTCATTATAATACTTCGCGGTATCTAATGCCAGTTCCTCTATATCTGGATATGCATAGGCAGACTCTAAAAAATGGAAAATACGTTTGATATGCTCAGCATCTTGTCTTAAATACAATGCTTCTAGAAAGATGGTTTTCTGTATATGAATGTCATCTTGAAGAGCTTCTGCTCGCTTCATACATTCTTCTCTGTAGTGTAATGCTTCTTCGTGTTTTCCTTGTTTGTATAATATCTGAGCGGCTGTATAAAGAGGGTCTATAGATCGACGAAGATGATCGGATTGATTTTGATCAAATAACGAGATGGATTCTTTCATTAATTCGAGTGCGCGGCTCAAGTCTCCCATTCGGTAATAACTGTTGCCCATATTAAACAAAGAGGAGGCAATAAAACGCACATTCTGAAACTCTCTTGATCTCGCAAGTGCTTTTTCGAGATGTGGTAATGCTTTTTCATGTCTTCTCATATCATCGTAGTTACCGGCCACAATAAATTCACACTGAATGGTGCGAAGCGCATACAGTTCATGCTGAACATAAACATCCAGCGCTAGTTTAGCGTGGTGCATTGAGATATGTGTTTGTTTCATGTGGTAATATATTTCTGACATTTTAAAATGAAATTCCGCACGTTCAATATCATCTGATACAAAAGATAGCTTGTGCTCTGCCTTTTGATAAGACGATATGGCAGCAATGTACTCCCTACGTCCGAATTCATACATGCCTCTGAAAAAATGATAGTAGTATTCAAGCATGCCTGTGACATGCGTTTGATGCTCATCTATTTCTTTCGAAAGCTCGGAAAAGTTGGCGCGAAGCTTTCCTTCCTTTAATGGCTTTAAATAATCGAGCATGACCTCATGCCTAAATTCCATTAAAGAAAAATAGAGAAGCAAATTCTGATCTTCTTCCATTGAATCAAGAGAGGTGCGAATTTCCTGTTTTAACTGTTCTGCTTGTTCTGAATCAAATCTGCGGATTAATTCATACCACTTGTTGATTTTCACTCCAATATCCGAAGAGGGAATGATTTTCGCCATACGTTGCCTTCTCCAATCTTCTCAAAATATAAAACATTACCATATTTTATCATACTTGACCGGAGAAATACAAAAATGAAAGGAAAAAGAGAGCCTGTTGTCACAAGACTCTCTTTTAAATTCCTTATTCTCTTATTTGTCCTTGGCCACGAATGACAAATTTTTCAGACGTTAAGGCTGGCAGACCCATTGGCCCTCTTGCATGAAGTTTTTGTGTACTAATGCCTATTTCTGCTCCATAGCCGAATTCAAAGCCATCTGTGAAACGAGTAGAGGCATTATGATAGACAGCGGCAGCATCGACAGCTGTTAAGAAAAGGGCTGCATGCTCATCATTTTCCGTAATGATCGCTTCAGAGTGCTTGGAGCTATATGTTTGAATATGATGAATCGCTTCTTCTATGTTTTCTACAATTTTAATACTGACAATTGGTGCTAAAAACTCCGTTGCATAGTCCTCTGCTTTCGCTAATGCAGCACTAGGAGCAAGCGCGCAAACGGCTTCATCCCCGCGTATCTCTACCCCATTTGATTGAAGGGCTTCAAATAGCGAAGCACCGTATGTTTTTGCCCATGTTTCATGAATGACAATGCTCTCGATCGCATTACAAACAGATGGTCTTTGGGTTTTGGCATTCAGCACAATCCGCTCAGCCATTTCGTTTTTTGCTGTTTCATCAATGTAGATATGACAATTTCCTGCACCTGTCTCAAGCACTGGCACAGTCGACTCTCTCACGACAAGATCAATTAAATTCTTCCCGCCGCGCGGAATGAGGACATCCAGATATTCATTTAAGGTGAACAGCGTTTTCGCCGTTTCACGGCCTGTATCTTCAATCAATTGCACACTGTCTACAGGAATATCCGTCGTTTGAAGCGCTTCATGTATCACCTTGACAATCGCTTTATTACTATGAATAGCAGAGGAGCTTCCGCGCAGTATAACAGCATTCCCCGTTTTCAAGCAAAGGGTCGCAGCATCTACTGTCACGTTTGGTCTTGCTTCATAAATCATTCCAACCGTTCCAAGGGGTACACGGACCTTTTCGATGAACAGACCGTTTTCTTTTTGAATGGTTTCTAACGTTTCACCAATTGGGTCTTTTAGCTGAATGAGTTGAAGAGTCGCGTCTGCAATGGCTTCAATTCTCTCTTCCGTGAGTGTGATCCGGTCAATGACAGATGGCGTGAACTGCTTTTCCTCAGCAGCCTGAACATCCTTTTGGTTTTCCTCCATTAAATAAGCTGAAGATGCTTTTAGTGCAATCGCAATGGCGTGCAGGGCAGCATTTTTTTGTTCCGTCGTTTTTAGGAGCAGCTGATCTTTGGCTGCACTTGCTTTTTTTGCTTTTTCAAGAACTTCATTCATCGTATTCCCTCCTCAGTTTTGTACATGCTGTACCCAGTGATCCCGGTGTATGACCTCAGGCTTCTCATTTGAAAGCTCGTCACTTCTCATTCCTTTAATGCCGAGAAGCTCATCGGATGCGTACAAGGTTTGCCCCTTCCCAACTAATCCGTTTGGACCGACGACTTCTACAACCTCTCCTTTAGAAAAGTCACCAGCGACATCAATGACTCCTGCCGGAAGAAGGCTTCTGCCATTATGCAAAATCGCCGCTTCTGCTCCTGCATCAATCATGATCTTTCCAGAGACCGGTGAGTGGAATTGAATCCATTGACGACGGTTGTTCACAGCTGATAAATCCTGTTCACCGATATACGTTCCATCACCTTGCCCCGCAAGAATGCGAAGCAGCTTGTCTTCCCCAGTGCCTGTGCCAATGAAGACTTTCACGCCAAGTGATAGTGCCGTTTGTGCAGCAGACAGCTTCGATTTCATTCCGCCTGTTCCAACCTTTGAACCAGTGCTCTTCGCATATGAAAACAATTCTTCTGAAATGTGGGTCAATACATCAAACCGCTTCGCCTCAGGATGCTCATTTGGATTTGCATCATAAATGCCATTGATGTCTGTTAATATGATCAATTGGTCTGCATGGATTAATCCACTAACAAGAGCCGACAGCATGTCATTATCCCCAAAGGTAAGCTCCTCGATCGAGACTGAATCATTTTCATTTATGATCGGCAAAATCTTTCTTTCCAGCAGCTCCATCATCGTTGCGTAAGCATTTCGATACCTTGTTCGATCTGAAAAGTCATTACGTGTTAAAAGCATTTGAGCAGGTGTCATGTGAAACTGTGAAAAAAGCTCTGTATATTTCTGCATTAACAAGCCCTGACCAACGGCGGCAGCTGCCTGTTTCCCCTTTAAGGTCACAGGTCTTGATGGATAGCCTAAGCTGCCAAATCCTGCTGCAACGGCTCCTGACGAAATTAAAATGATTTCATGCCCTGCTTCTTTGAGCTTTGCTATCGCTCTTACATGATCCTGCATCTTTTGTTCATCAATGGCTCCTTTTTGCTCTGTTAATGAACTGCTGCCAATTTTTATGACGATCCTTTGCTTTTTCATCCTTGATTCCCTCCGCTATACCTTTAGGCACAAAAAAATCCCTTTTTCTCCTTATGTAAAGGACGAAAAGGGATTTTCCGTGGTACCACCTTCATTGAATAAGCATGCGATCTGCTTATTCCACTCAACTCCTGTAACGCCAGGCACGCGCTTAGATTTTTCCTCTAAGGCTCAAAGGGCAGGTTCAGCAGCTGTCTGCGGCAAATGTTTCAGCACATCATTTGCTCTCTTTACGCACCAGTTCCTGCTTACTATTCCTTTTCAACGCTCGTTAATTTTTTTATATTATCACCAATTGCTAAAGAAAAGTCAAGCGGTCAATTAAAGACAATCGTTTTATTCTCATGAACAATAATTCGATCTTCCAGGTGCCATTTGACAGCACGTGCAAGCACACTGCGCTCAATTGTCCGGCCAATATTTTTTAGTGCTTCCGCATCATCCCGGTGATCTACACGCTCAATATCCTGTTCAATGATTGGCCCTTCGTCTAAATCATTGGTGACATAATGAGAAGTCGCACCAATTAATTTGACTCCCCGTTCATATGCCCGCTTGTATGGGTTTGCACCAATAAACGCTGGCAGGAAGGAATGATGAATATTAATGATTTTGTTCGGATGCTCTTCAATAAATCCAGGCGTTAAAATTTGCATGTATCTAGCAAGCACAACCGCATCAATGTCGTACTCTTCTAATAGGGCGAGCTGCTCTTTTTCAGCTTCTTTGCGAATATCTTTGTTCGCCTTTACAAAATGGAATGGGATCCCAAGTGCTTCTACTGTATCTTTTGCCGTTTCATGATTGCTGATCACAACTGCGATTTCGGCCATTAAATTTCCACTTTGCCATTCCCACAGAAGCTCATTTAAACAATGAAGCTCTTTTGACACAAAGATTGCCAGCTTTTTAAGCTCACTTGCACGCGACATGCTCCACGTCATTTGAAATGATGCTGCGATTGGCTCAAAGCTATTTTTCAATTGATCCATATTCGCCGAGATGTCTTTCCAATCAAATTCAATTCTTAAAAAGAACCGGCCGCTTTCATGATTGGTTGTGTATTGGCTGGATTCAATGATGTTCGCTCCGTGCTCAAATAAAAAGGAAGAAACAGCTGATACAATACCAGGCTGATCCGGGCAGCTGACAAGCAATCTGCCTTTTTGCTCGTGCTTTTGTCTGTGTAATTCAAGTTTCTCTGTAATCAATGTTCTCATGTATCATGACCTCATTTACGTTTTCATTCTAATGAAATATTATACTGGACTGGAAAGAGAAAAAGCAATGGAGAGCCTGTTTTTTATTGAATATTCATTCAATTCTGCACCTAGCGTGATATAATGTGAGTAGACCTTTTATTACAAAAGGAGTGATGGAGATGAAAAACATGACTTTGTTTGGTAAAGTGAGCTTTTGGCTCGGCATCGTATGTCTGATCACGGGTATTTATCTTTTTATGGCCGGCGAGAGACTCATTCCTTTGCTCACATTTGGTGTCTGTTTTCTTCTAGTGAGTCAGCTTTACCGCAAAAATGAAAACGATTCCAATCATCATTCGATGTAACAAAAAAGGGCTAAAATGATTTTTATTTTAGCCCTTTTTCTACTTTTTCAGCGTGATAGAAAACCTTTGCAGCCCTAGGAAGGGCGAGCACCGGAACGGAGCGAATTTGACATTCGTGAGTACCCGCGCGCAGGCCTGACAAAGAATGCAAGGGTTTGTCTACATGCTGAGGCTGGCATCTCTCTGCCAGCCTTTTTCTTATTCAATGATTTTTAACCCGACCGCCGCAGATAAAATCAGTGCGATAAAGAAAATACGTTTTGCGTCCTTCGACTCACCGTAAAACAGCATGCCAACAATGGCTCCTCCAGCAGTTCCAATGCCAGTCCAAATGGCGTATGCCGTTCCCATCGGAATTGTATTCATTGCAAGGGAGAGCATGAGAAAGGACAGCGAAAAGCCAGCTGCAATGAATAAAATCCATTTGACATGCCGGTCTTTCTGGAATTGATTCATCATGGTGACACAGAGCATTTCTAAAATGCCTGCCCCAATGAGTAAAAGCCAGCTCATGATTCAGTCTCCCCTTTCTTTTCACCTGTGGTCAGTTTGAGCCCTAATACACCACTTAAAAGCACCATGATTAAAAGTAATTTCACTAGCTGGACCGGCTCACCCATTCCCATACCTACTATGACAGTACCTGCTGTCCCAAGTCCGGTGAAAACGGCATAAAGTGTGCCAACTGGCAGTACAGTCGTGGCTTTCAGGAGTAAATAAAAGCTGACGACAATACAAACGATGGTTGCAGTCCATTCCAATAAAGAGTCAGCATATTTCAATCCCATCACCCAGCCGACTTCAAAGACCGCCGCAATCAAGACATTTCCCCATTTCATTAGATCCCTTCCTTTCTGAACGATTCCAACCAACAAAAAAAGCCTGGAAATCGATCGTTTGATCAAATCTCCCGGGCTTTTATCCCTCCGTGTCCATACGGTCTATTGTGTAGACCCTATGTGTTTTCTCTCGGTCCAGACTGCGCCACCCGCACGGAACCCTAGAAAACCAAGTCATTATGAACAGATCTAGCATATAGCAGATTCTGTATAAAAAAGTGTATCACACCCCGAAATACCGGTCTACCGCTTTGCTTGCCACACACAAATATACTTGTTCATTTTTCGAAAGAAATTTTATGGGACCGCCGTATACTAAGGGTTAGAAACAATTTAACTGATAAAAAAGATTTGCGGGCTATTTCGGGGGCTGCGAACTGAAGGGAAACAAACATATATGATAATTCATTTATTTTTTATGACATTGACGATCAAGCGTAAATACAAGGACATGGAGACCGTTCTTTACGAACAAGAAGTCGAAGCATTTTATGAAGAAATGAAACAGAAGCAGCTAAAATATATGAACTAAAACATGAAGTGAAAAATGAGAAAAGAAGGAGATTGACACGTTTATGATGCTTGATTGTGATACGAGGGAGAAGGATCTATTCCGGGTACGGCAACGATCACACCGCTGATATAATGAAATCAGATTGATGTGATGAACGTTCAACTTTAGGATGATGCATTTACAGATCATCCGTTGTACTCCTAACAATGCTGAAAAACATTTTAAAAAATCAAGAGGTGGATTCATATGATGATGACCGATGAACAAAAACATGAATTTTATCAAGCACTTGTTGACAAGAATCCGCAATATGACGGTACATTCTTTGCCTGTATTAAGACAACCGGTATCTTCTGTCATGCCACATGTACGGCTAGAAAGCCAAAATATGAAAACTGTGAGTTTTTCTTTACAGCGGAGGAAGCACTGCTGGCAGGGTATCGCCCATGCAAGCGCTGCACACCATTAACATACCCTAACAGCATTCCTGAAGAAGTCAAAACACTCGTTTCAGCAGTAGAAAAAAATCCCGAGAAACGCTGGAAGGAAGAGGACTTTCGCCAATTAGGGATTCACTCTGCCACAGCTCGAAGAAAATTCAAAGACATTTACGGCATGACCTTTGTTCAATATGCAAGATCACGCCGAATGGGACTTGCCTTTAAAGAAATTTTGAACGGAAAAAAAGTGATCGATCAGCAGGTCACCTTCGGCTATGAATCTTCAAGCGCCTTCAATGATGCATTTACGAAAATCATGGGAAATCCACCTAAAAAAGCACAGATTCACATTCTCTATGCTAATTTTATTTCCACACCAATCGGGCGGATGATCAGCGTGACAGATACCACACATGTGTATTTACTGGAATTTATGGACAGGCGGGGACTCGAAAAAGAAATTGAATCATTAAGAAAGAAGCATCATGCCCGCATTTTAGTTGGAGAAACAAACGTTCATCAGCAATTAGCAAAGGAATTGGCATTATATTTTGAGAAAAAGCTGACCAAATTTACTGTACCACTTTCCTTACATGGCACCCCTTTTCAAATGAAGGTGTGGGACCAGCTCTCACGCATTCCAGCAGGAGAAACGAGATCCTATCGAGATCTAGCCACGAAACTTGGTGATCCGCATTTGGTTCGTGCCGTTGGTAATGCAAATGGTGCCAATCAATTGGCGATTATCATTCCTTGCCACCGCGTGATTCAAACAAGTGGTGAGCTTGGAGGCTACGGCGGGGGGATTGAACGGAAGAAATATTTGCTTCAGTTAGAACAGCGTGAATAAAAGGAAAACGGCTCTGCTTATTCGGTAAGCGAGCCGTTTTCTCCATTACGGGTAATGCTGTATACATCTATGATTTGGTCCCATTTTGAAATGGTTTTTTCTTTTTTCATGCCCATTTTTAAAGCGACCTTCACTGACGCTTTATTCTCAGGACGAATTAAGCTGACCATCCGTCTGACCTTCATTTCTTCAAATCCATAGGTAAGACAGCCTTTTGCGGCCTCAGCAGCATAGCCATTCCCCCACGCCGCTTTCTTTAGCATATAGCCGATCTCAAGCTCCGTTTGTCCTTCGATATTTTGCAGGACAATTCCGCTTTGTCCAAGTCGTTCATTTGTTTCTTTATCTTCAATGATCCATAGAGAGGTGTGGTACATGCGGTCATTTTTTTGATTCCATGCAATCCACTCTTTTGTCTGCTGTTCATCCTTCAAAGAAGGATAATACTTCATCACTTCTTCATCCTGGAACAGCTCCTCATATAAAAATGACGCATCATGTTCATTCATCGTTCTCAGTTTAAGGCGCTCTGTTTCAAGCACTGTCCTTATTTGATGTGTCATTGATGACCCTCCCTTTTTTACTTGCTAAAAATATCTCCGAACAACCCATTTGAATCTGGGGCAAAGTAATGGAAGCCCGCACCGGTTAAACTAGCAGCCAGCGCTGTCCACATCATTAAACTGACGGTCATCCACACCGCGACTTGCCTTCTTTTCGTTCCGAAGCTCATGCACATCAAGGCCGCTAAATGACTGCCGATGATAAAAGGACCAATGAGCGCTAATCCAGGCAGACCGTATCGTTCCCAAATTTTTCTCGCCCGCAGCTGCTTTTTCTCTCCTTTTTCATCACCTTTCTCTTCTTTTCTCTTTAACCACCATGCTTTAAACCGGTCCACAAACACAATGAGAAGCAAAACTGTGAGAAAGTTGCCGATGAATCCAATTACAGCCGTTGTCACAGGATGCAACCCACTTAAGATTGCGAATGGAACGACACCAATCACTTCAAAAAAAGGCAAAGCAGCCAATACAAAAACGAGTACATATCCCCATAAGATATCCAAAAACAGAACCCCTTTTCATTTTTGTCCTCTCCCCATTGTAATGAAAAATACAATTCCATTTCTACATTTTTTTAGAAAAAGAAAAGCACATCGCAAGAGATGTGCTCTAATTACATTGAGTGTTCATTTTTCTTGTTTGTTTTCCGTAAAAAAACAATCGTGAGCAAGACTAAAATGACAATGGATAGCAGACTTGTGAAAAGAAGCATCAGAGGCGATGTCCATCCAAGCCATTCGAATAGGAGCTGCGGTCCGAAGAAGATCAGCGGAATGAGCGACACCATATTCGCCTTTAATATGGCATTTAATAAGACAATGCACAGCAGCAAAAGAAGAATGACGCCCCATCTTTGGCTCGAGGTCAGCACAAGTAAAGGTGTACCAAGTTTTTGATCCAATAATTTCACTGTTATCAAGACTGTCATCTGAAAAACACCTAATATCCAAAAGTAAAAGAATGCCCTCCTGCTTGTTTGAAAGGCTGAAGCTCTAAACATCACAATGGTCATGATCACATTGGACACTATAATCAGAGGATAACCAATGAGTGCATACCAAGAATACGATAAACTTTGACTGATGGCATCTGCTAACATCATGTAAAAAAGAGATCCAATTAAGAAAGCACTGACGAATGGCACCCAGTCTTTATGATTTCCTGACAGCTCTTTTGCCAGTTCATCAGCATAGCTCCGCGGATCTCCGCCAAACACATCCTCCCCTGTTTTGCCGTCTTTTTCAGCTTCAACTGCATGTGCTGTCAGTTCGTCCATCAACTCATCAATCTCATCCTGATTTTTTCCCTTTGATATGAGATAAAGTTGCAGCTCTAGTAGAATGTGTCTCGTTTCTTTTGATACCATAATCTCACTTCCCTTTTTGTAATAAGAGGTTTACATTTTTTGAAAGCTCATTCCAGCGGGCAATAAACTCTGTGAGCGCTTGTTCTCCCGCTTGTGTGAGCGTATAGTACTTTCTTTTCGGCCCGCTTGCTGACGCTTTTGTAACAGTGGTCACCAGCTGTTCCTTTTGCATACGCAGCAAAATCGGATAGATACTGCCTTCACTTATTTGGTCAAACCCATAATGCGCGAGCTTCTTCGTCATTTCATACCCATAAATTTCGCCCTCAGAAATAATCGACAGCAGGCAGCCTTCTAAAATTCCTTTTAGCATTTGTGTGGATGTTGTCATGATTGTTCCTCCGATTCCAGTACCTTGCACCACAAGATAGCTTCATCTTATCATACACTATCTTGCCATGCAAGATACCGACATAGAAAAAAATCACCGCTTAAAGGGTGATTTTTACGCCCAAGGTTTATCTGTCCCAAGTGCGTCAGCAAGCGCCTTACTATGCTTTCGGCGGCTTTTTCTTTCCTCTGCTCGCTGCTTCGCTGTTTGATGAAGCATGATCTCTTCTTCTGTTTCCGGCATCACCTGCGGGACTCGTTTAGGCTTTCCGTTTTCATCTAATGAGACAAATGTCAGAAATGAAGTCGCTGCGAGTCTGCGCTCTCCAGACATCAAGTTTTCTTTAATGACCTTGACGAACACTTCCATAGAAGACGTACCGACCCATGTGACATAGGATTCCAAGCATACTGACTCCTTTTGTCCAATCGGCTCTAAAAAGTCAACAGAATCCATTGAAGCTGTAACCGTTTCACTGCGGCTGTGTCTTGCTGCCGAGATGGAGGCAATGTCATCTATATAACTCATTAATTTCCCGCCAAATAACGTTTGGTGGTTATTCGTATCGAGAGGGAATACCCTGCTGGTTTTAACAACTTTCGATTCCTTGCAGTATTTGAAATTTTCTTCACTCATCATCATAGCTCCTTCTTGCAGTTTTCGTGGATGCGGAACGACTTTTATTAAACACTATTCTTTTAGGTTTGTCTAAACTTTTTGCTTTAGTCTTATGTGAGAGATTTTCTTTCGGAAATGTTTCAACCATGACTAGAAGAAGGAATAATAGAACTATGAACGAACAAGGAGGCCATTTAATGGATTCTATGAAAGCAGAGCAATTATACAAAATGCCGCAATGCATGAGTGAATATGACGATTTACAAGAAGTTCTTTTATGCAGTCCTATTTATATGGAAATCAAACAAATTATCAATGAAACCCAGAAACATTTTGTGAAAGAAAATATTTCTCAAATGAAAGCAGTCGCTCAGCATAAGCAATTGATCCAGACACTTAAAGATCATCAAGTACGGCCCATCCTGCTCCCTGCAAATGACCAATTCCCTGAGCAAGTCTTCACTCGGGATATTGGGTTTACGATTGGACATACACTGTTTGTTTCAAAGATGGCCGCTCCGGTTCGGCAAGGGGAAGAACAATACCTTAAAGAATGGGCACAGGCAAAAGGGTGGTCAGCTGTCACCTTGACAGACGGAACGATTGAAGGCGGCGATGTGCTTGTGGATCAGAACCGTGTGTTTGTTGGCACGAGCAAAAGAACCAGCCCAGCCGCTATTTATCAGCTCAAAAAGGAACTGCCTGATCACGACATCATTCCGATTCACCTTCCTCCTCACATTTTGCATCTTGATTGTGTGATGAATATTCTGTCTCATGACGAGTTATTCATTTATCCTGAAGCGTTCAAACAAGAGGATCTCCAGCTGCTCAAAACGTATTATGATCTGATTGAAATCAGTGAACAAGAGCAATTCACACTTGGACCCAATGTTTTATCCATTGGGCAGAAAAAAGTGATCAGCTTGCCCAGCAACCAAGAAACAAATGCTTTATTAACCGCTCACGGGTACACCGTTATTGAAGTGGACTTTTCGGAAATTATTAAATCTGGCGGCTCTTTCAGATGCTGCACATTGCCTATTCGGCGTTCATCCACTAAAAAAGCCAGCATGTAGAACAGTTTGTCTACTTGCTGGCTTTTTATCGGGCTTGTCCTATTTTCTATTGTATAAATGACAGGCGACTTCATGTCCTTCTTCCACTGCTTGTAATACTGGCTTTTTTTCAGCACACACATCCATTGCGGCAGGACATCTTGTTCGAAATACACAGCCGCTTGGCGGGTTCACTGGACTTGGAATTTCTCCTTTTAAAATGAACCTTTTGCGCTTGTCCTCTACGTCAGGATCTGGAATAGGGATTGCAGACAGCAAGGCTTGTGTATATGGGTGAAGCGGTGTTTGATATAGTGCATCACTCGTCGTCAATTCAACGAGATGACCTAAATACATGACACCGATTCGGTCACTAATATATTTCACCATCGACAAGTCATGTGCAATAAAGAGAAATGTTAATCCTTCCTCTTTTTGCAGTTTTTTCAGCAGGTTCACGACCTGCGCTTGAACGGAGACGTCTAGTGCAGAAATCGGCTCATCTGCCACAATAAACTTTGGCGCTAAGGCAAGTGCTCTTGCAATGCCGATTCTCTGCCTCTGTCCCCCGCTAAATTCGTGCGGATAGCGGGTGGCAAAATCATAGCTTAATCCTACCGCTTCAAGCAGTTCTTTCACGCGGGCAATCCTTTTCTTTTGACTGCCATAAAGCTGATGAATCTCCATTGGCTCCAGCATAATATCTTTTACTGACAGTCTTGGATTTAGGGAGGAATACGGATCTTGAAAGACCATTTGCATTTGCCGGTTGAAATCAAATGATTCTTTTTTAGAAAGGTGGTGAAGACTTTTCCCTTCATATAAGGCTTCACCATCTGTTGGTTCATAAAGACGCATGAGCACTTTTCCAAGTGTAGATTTGCCGCAGCCAGACTCACCAACGAGACCAAAGGTTTCTCCTTGTTTCAGCTGAAAAGAGACACCATCCAGCGCTTTTAAGGTTCTCCCTTTCGATAGATGAAAATGTTTTTTAAGGTTGTTTACTTGTAAAAGTGGTTCAACTGTCATGATCGCTCCTCCTCTCGCTTGGTAAATACCGCCTTGCACCTGCCCATTCCTTTTCATATGAAGTGCCAGAAAGGGAGAGAAGCTCAATTTGTCTGCCGGTTTTAGGCGAATGAAGCATCATCCCGTTCCCAGCGTAGATCCCTACATGGCGGACCGCTCCCTTTCCGTTTTCATTTGCAAAAAACAGCAAGTCGCCTTGTTCTAAATGGCTTGATGTAACCGGTGTTCCTTGAACTGCTTGGTCACTTGCGTCTCTCGGCAAAAGATATCCGCACGCTTTGTACATGCTGTAAGCAAAGCCTGAACAATCATAGCCAAAGCTGCTCATGCCTCCCCATAAATATGAAAGACCCATAAATTGTTTTCCTGCGTCTACGACATCTTTGCCGGTCAAAGAGTAAGCATGTGAAGCTGGACGTACATCCGCTTTGTTGATTTCTCTTATTCCTAATGGGGTGACAACATGAAATTGATCATCTGTTTCTTTAACTGCTGCCAGCTCTGTTAAAAAGCTAATCTCCATATCGGGTTCCCCGTTTTGATATAGCGTGGCTTTTTTCTGACAAACGATAAGAGATGCAGCTGGCGCACTTCCCTCTGTTACTTGCTTTAATTGCTCAGCAGGTATATAGCCTGGATAGCCTTCTGGATGTTTCCGGCTGGCCTGCTGTGGAATGACGACTTTCATCCAGCCATCTGCCTCTTCTAATCCAATCACTCGTTCACCGAGCAGTACTTGAGATTGAATCAAATTTTCTTCACATAAAGCCAGCTTTTCTTCATATGTTTGCTGGTCAATCCATTCTTTGATGTTGATGGAGTCCTGAAGTACCTTTCGATCGATTTCTCTCGGAGACTGCGGCGCTGTCCATACGTTAGCGACTGGAACCTTTGATTCATATATCATCATCATGAGACTCCTTTCACCCCTTGAATGCCTAACCCATGATGCAGCGGTAAAAATATATCTTTTCCTTTGTAGACGATTCCTCCGTCTATCATGTCCTCTTTCAGCATAAGCGGGGCATCAAAATCGCAGCGGGTGATATTCGGCTGGCTTGCGGCGAAATGTGCGGCGGCTGTAATGCCAAGCTTTGACTCAATCATACTGCCAACCATGCACTGAACACCGTATGCTTCAGCTAGGGCATTGATTTTTAGTGCTTCTTTTATGCCGCCTGATTTCATTAATTTTAAATTGATCAGATCACAGCTTCTCGTTTCAAGCACCTTGATGGCATCATGAAAACTGAAAATGCTTTCGTCTGCCATAATCAATGTTTCAGTTGCTTCCGTCACACGGCGCAGGCCTTCAATATCTTCCTTCGGCACTGGCTGTTCTACTAGTTCAATATCCAGCGCTTCCATTTTTCGAATGGCTATGATCGCTTCCTTCCACGTCCAGCCCTGATTTGCGTCGAGCCTGATCTGAATATCCGGCCCGATTTTTTCTCGAATCCGCTTGATCCGCTGAATATCTGTGTGTATATCATCTTTTCCTACTTTAACCTTTAACGTCTGAAAGCCTTCAGCTGCGTATTGCTTCGCATCTTCCGCCATCTCAAGCGGACGGTTTACACTGACTGTATAGTCGGTTTCGAGCTGATGACGATATCCGCCAAGGTATTGATAAAGCGGAAGTCCTGCCTGCTTTGCTAAGCCATCATAAATGGCCATATCGATCGCAGCCTTTGCGCTTGTGTTGCATGCAAGCACGCGGTTCATAGCAGAAAAGATTTGTTCATACTCTGCCAAGGAAGCCCCGAGCAAAATGGGTCTAATGACTTCACAGATGGCATAGTCGATGCTTTCCAAAGTTTCTCCTGTAATCACCGATGTGGGAACTGCCTCTCCGTAGCTGACGTCACCTTGATCATATGTGATGATGACGATTAGGGATGCTGCGTCATACACCGTTCTTAAAGCGGTTTTGAAAGGCTTTTTTAGCGGTACACTCGTTCTGCATGTACGAACATCCACGATTTTCATTTGATCGCCTCTTTCGCTGCGACCCCTGGGGAAATGTGCAGTTTTTTCCCTTCCGCATCTAATGCAGCCTGCACGCCCATTGGAATGGCAAAGTTGGGTGATGAATGACCGATCCGAAAGCCGCCAAGTGCAGGTTTCTTTTGCGGGACAATATAGGTTTCCCATAGCTGTTCCAAGGTTAAGGACTGGTCTTTCTTTTTTGGTTCACATTGATGAAAATCTCCAATGATGAATCCAGCCGCATCATCCAATTTTCCAGCAGAGGTAAGATGCTGCATCATGCGATCGATTTTATACGGCTCTTCGTCAATATCTTCAATGAATAACAGCTTCCCCTTCGTATCAATTTCAAAAGGTGTGCCAAGTGTTGTCACGATAAGGGCAAGATTCCCTCCTATGATGTCACCTGAAGCGGTGCCGGGGTAGAAGGTATGAAGAGGTGACAAGTGATGCGTATACGTAAAGGCCTTTGGCGTGAACAGCTGCAAAAAGGTATCCTTCGTATACGGATGGGCCTCTTCAAGTCCCACATCAGAGGAAAGCATTGGACCATGAAAGGTCACAAGACCCGTCTGCTGCTGGATGGCCGTATGTAAAAACGTAATGTCACTGTAACCCCAAAAGATTTTTGGATTCCTGCGAATGAGGTCATAGTCAATGGCTTCCGCAAGTCTTCCCGTTCCGTACCCTCCGCAGGCACAAATAATCGCTTTGACTTCTGGATCTTGGAACATGCCATGAAGATCTTCCACTCTTTCATGATCACGTCCTGCTAAATACCCGTACCGGCGGCCCAAATACTTCCCTTTTTTCACCTTCAGCCCGAGGCTTTCTAAAAAGGCAATCCCTTTTGCTAATTTCAATTCATCAGGCGGGCTTGCTGGTGCAATAATTCCCACCGTATCCCCTGTTTGAAGCGCTGCTGGCAGCTGGTTCATGCCAATCCCCTCTTTCTCTTTGTTTCTTTCAATCTATGGGCATCTTCTCTATAACATGAACGAATAAAGGAACAGACGCTTTTGTTCAAAGCGTCCGTGTTCCTCATTACTTCAATTACTCTCCGTCTACTTGCGCCCATTTCAAATCGATATACCCAACAGGGTGGCGGACAATTCCCTTCACGCCCTCTTTTTGTAAATGGACTTGGTTATAAAAATGAATTGGAATGATCGGTGCTTCTTCAATGAGAAGTGCCTCTGCATCATGAAGGATGCTGTTTCTTTTTTGTTCATCTGCTTCCTGGCTCGCCTTTTTAATGAGCTGATCATAGGTGTCGTTTGACCATCCAGTCCGGTTCATCGCATTCCCTGTTTGGAAGCTCTCTAGGAAATTGATCGGATCTGCATAGTCTGCTAAAAATGAACTTTGCGAGAATTGGAATTTCAGCGCCTTTTGGTCTTCTGCAAATACATTGGCTTCCATGTTTGCAAGCTTCACGTCCACACCCAGCGCTTCTTTTAATTGCTGCTGGATGGCTTCAGCTTTTTTCTTATTCTCAGGCTTTGTACTATATGTTAATGTGACGGGCGGAAGCTTTGAATAGTTCTCTTCTTTCAGCCCTTTTTCTAATAGCTTCGCAGCTTCACTCGTATCTTGTTTGACAAGATCGCCGCCAGCTTCTCTGAAATCCTCACCCTTTGAATCTAGAATCCCCGGCGAAACGAAGGCGCGAGCTGGCTTCTCTTTATTCTTTGTTACATAATCCACGATATCTTGCGGATTGATCGCCATTTGAAAGGCTTTGCGAATGTTCTTATTTTGAAAAGGTTCCATGTTCACATTCAGACGATAAAAGAACAGTCCGGCCTGATCTTCAATTTGCACATCTTTATTTTTCAGCAAATTTTCACTTTGTTCTGCTGGGACAAAGGCAGTATCTAAATCTCCTGATTGATACATTTGATAATCAGTGTTTCGATCACTGATCATCAGCCACTTTACCTGATCCAGCTTGACTGTTTTTTTATCCCAATACGTCTCACTTTTTTCCATAGTGAAGCTCTCATCATGCTTCCATTCTGTCAGCTGAAACGGTCCATTCCCAACAAAGGTTTTGGCGTCCTTTGCCCAGTTAGGGTCCTTCTCAGCTATCTTCTCATTGACAGGGAAAAAGGCAGGGTTTGCGGTCATATTTAAGAACGATTTCTGTGGGTATGCCAATGTGACTTTTAGTGTTTTGTCATTTTCAGCACTGACTTTTACGTCCTCTTTCTTTCCCTTTCCGCTGTTAAATGCCTCTCCGCCTTCAATCATGTAAGCTAAGAACGATGCAGAGGAGCCTGTTTTCGGATCGAGCAGACGCTTCCACGCATATTCAAAGTCACTCGCTTTCACTGGGTCACCATTCGACCACTTGATACCGTCTCTTAAATGAAATGTGTACGTTTTTCCATCCTCTGAAATCTCCCATTTTTCCGCCATTGCAGGAGATGGTTCGTGCTTTTCATTCAGCCTCGTTAATCCCTCCATTAAGTTATTCAGCCCTTGCCACGATACATTATTAAAACCAATCGGCGGGTCAAATGACGTCGGTTCGTTTTCGTTATTTAAGGTTAATACTTTCTTTTCATCCTTATCGCTTGATGATCCTTTACCTGCTTGCTCATTGGCTGTACATCCAGCGAGCAGCATGATGATAAACAAACAAATACTGATGATCCACCCTTTTTTCCTCATCAAAAACTCCCCCTTTGTGTTGTAGATAACATCGCTTGATTCGCTCGCTCATCCTGAAGCCAGCAATGCACTGTATGAGTAGGTGACCGCTGCGTTTCGTGCGGCATGATATGATCACATACTTTCATGGCAGCCGGGCAGCGATCGGTATACGGACAGCCCTTTGGCGGAGCAAATAAATCAGGCGGGCTTCCTTCAATCGGAATCAGTTCATCTTTCATATCAAGTCTTGGAACAGATTGCAGGAGCCCTTTTGTATAAGGATGCTGCGGACTGTAAAAAATATCTTGTCTTGTTCCGGTTTCAACCATTTTCCCTCCGTACATGACCGCTACCCGGTCGGCGACTTGGGCTACGACCCCTAAGTCGTGTGTGATTAAGATAATGGTAACCCCTGTTTTCCTCTGAATCTCTTTAAACAGCTCTAAAATTTGTGCCTGTATGGTCACATCCAGCGCGGTCGTCGGTTCATCTGCGATCAGTACCTTTGGCTCACAGATCAGTGCCATGGCAATCATGAGCCGCTGCCTCATTCCCCCGCTGAATTGGTGCGGATATTGCTTTAGTCGCTCCTTCGGCTGCGGAATACCGACCAAATCAAGCATCTGTATGGCGGCTTCTTGCACTTCTTTTTTCGTCAGTTTTTGATGCTCCTTCGCCGCCTCCATCAGCTGATCCCCTATTGTCAAGGTTGGGTTCAGTGCCGTCATAGGATCTTGGAAGATCATCGAAATATCCACACCTCGTATGGCGCGCATTTCTTTTTCAGATAATGACAGCAAGTTGCGGTCTTGAAACCAGATTTCTCCCTGATCAACATGCGAGCTGTATGCAGGCAGAAGCCTCATAATGCTTTGTGATGTCACACTTTTCCCGCAACCTGATTCTCCCACAATGGCCAGGGTTTCTTTTTCGTATACATCGACATTCACTCCGCGTACTGCTTGAACTGAACCGCCGTATGTCCGAAAGCTGACGTGCAGATCGATAATTTGTAGAACTTTTTTCAAAGCGCTTCACCTCTTCATCTTTGGATCAAGCGCATCTTGCAAGCCATCACCTAAATTGTTAAAGCAAAACATCGTGAGTGAAATGAAAAATGCCGGGAAAAATAAACGCCACCAATGTCCATTGTCTGACAGCACAGTCGGCAAAGCATCATTGGCCATCACGCCCCAGCTTGCAAACGGTGCTTGAATACCTAAACCGAGAAAGCTTAGGAACGCTTCTGCAAATATCGCGGTCGGCACAGTCAGGGTCATCTGAACGATAATGGGCCCCATCGTATTCGGCAGCAGGTTACGGCGAATGATCCGCAGGCTTTTGGCACCAAAGGTCTTTGAGGCAAGGACATATTCCTGGCTTTTCAGCTGAAGAACCTGTCCTCTCACAATTCTTGCCATTCCAATCCATCCGGTGACAGTGAGCGCTACAATAATGGTGACAAGCCCTGGTCCCATGAGCACCATCAATAAAATGACGACGAGTAAATAAGGAAGACCGTAGAGCACCTCGACAATCCGCATCATGACATGGTCGTATTTGCCTCCCTTATAGCCGGCTATGCCCCCATAAATCACACCGATGGCAAAATCAATCAAGGCTGCCATGACGCCCACAAATAACGAAATGCGTGCTCCGTACCAAGTACGTGTGAACACATCTCGTCCAAGCTCATCTGTTCCAAACCAGTGAGCAGCCGAAGGCGGCAGATTTTGCATCGAAAGACGCTGCTCTGTCACACTATTTGGCGCAAGCAATGGGCCTAAGACTGCCATGACAAAAAGAAAAATCAGGACCGATAGACTAAACATCGCAAGCTTATTTTGTTTCAGCCGTCTCCATGTATCTGCCCAATATGAAAGAGAGGGTCTTTTAATGGCATGGGCTTCCGTTTTCTTTTGCTCTCGAGGAGAAAACCATTCGTCCGGCACTTCAGGATGTCTGTTCGGTGGATCATGCTGAAGGTGTATACTCATGCCTTTCCTCCTTTCTGATGCAGCTGAATCCTAGGATCAAGGAGACGATACGCCACATCGACAATGAAGAGAAGTGTGATTAAAATGATGCTGTAAAAAACAGTGGTTCCCATGATGACAGGATAATCACGGTTGTTAATACTCTCGACAAAGTATTTTCCCATGCCAGGAATCGCAAAGATTTTTTCAATGACAAAACTTCCTGTTAAAATGCTTGCGACAAGTGTGCCAAGAATGGTCACAACAGGCAAAAGCGCATTACGAAGCGCATGTTTGAACACAATTTTAAAGGGAGAAAGTCCTTTTGCTTTAGCCGTGCGAATATAGTCCTGAGACAGCACTTCAATCATGCTCGATCTTGTTAGCCGAGCAATAATGGCCATCGGACTAACGGCAAGAGCAATGGTTGGCAGCACCATATGCATCGGACTTGTCCACATCGCTGTAGGAAAGAGCTGCAAATTCACAGCAAGCTGCTGAATTAATAGGGTAGCAAAGATAAAGTTTGGAATGGATATACCAAAAACAGCAATGGTCATGGCGATGTAATCAATCAAGCCATTGTGCCGGAGGGCAGCCATGACCCCTAGCAGAATGCCAGAGATGACAGCAATCAATATTGAGATAAGACCAAGTTCAAATGAGACTGGGAAGCCTCTTGCCAATAGATCATTGACACTTTCAGAAGGCTTTTTAATGGAAGGACCAAAATCAAAGGTAACAATGGATTTTAAATAGATGACATATTGTACATAGAGTGGTTCGTCTAAGTGATAGTAGCTTTCGAGGTTTCGCTGGACGGTTTCGTTTGTATTTCGTTCTTCATTGAAAGGCGATCCTGGGATGACCTTCATTAAAATAAACGTTAAAGTCGTAATCGTTAAGATCGTAGCAATCATCGCAATAAAACGCTTGAGCAAAAAGCTGGCCATCTGCTGTCTCCCCCTCACTTAACAAAATGTTGTACGTGCGGCAAGCTCTGTCATGACAAGCATCGCTTGATAGGCTTCTAATATATTGTCTGCTTGGTACGTCACCGTCGTTGTTCCTTCTATGATGGCAGTACCCGGCATTAAATTCGCCCATTCAGCTTGTCCATAATTGGCAAACTCAATCTTAAGCAGCGGCTGATCAGGAGGCGTCAGCGGTTTCATTTGATCAATCTGTTTCATCGCGGCTTCCACTTGCTGCGAGATTTGTTTATTCACTTTGGCAGGAGGTAAGCATTTCACAGCAGATCTTGAGATGGTCTCTTTCACTGCTACTGTTTTCACACCAGGCATCAGCTTTTCTGCCTCAAGTGCTGCTTGATCATCCCCGCAAACAAGAATCACTGGAACACCATAGTAGCCTGCAACATACGCATTAAAGCCCATTTCCCCAATTGGATGATCATTTATGTAAAAATGTCTGACCCCAAAAATCATACTGTGTGACATCACACCTTTCATTGATGCCCTTGCATGATAGCCTAAAAAAACAGCTGCATCATAGGTTTGATCCAATCCTTGCACCATTGAATAAGGCTTTACGTCACCTGATATGAGAACTGCCTCTTCATGCAGTTCTTCGATCAAAAGGTTATTCATTTTAGAATGACTGTCATTGACCAAAATGTCGGTTGCACCATGCTGAAGAAGCGCTTCTACACAAGCATTCACTTCACCCGTCATGATGCGTCTGCCCCGCTCATAGTTGTGCTGGCGCGAATCAACAAATGTATGATCAGCTAGACCAGTAATCCCCTCCATATCGACAGATACATAGAGCTTCATTCCCATCCCCCTTTAATTAAACATAAAATTTGTGTATATTTTTCTAAATTTTCTAAAAAATTATATGAGAACTTGATTGATTTTTCAATACAATGTCTGAAAATAAGGAATTTAGACTTAGATACTACAGGTCAAAAGACTTTATCAGAAAGGATTTTTTTAACAAATAAAACACCACTAACTATGTCTTTAGTGGTGTTTATCCGCTTCGTTGATCTGCGATTTCAGCTGTTCATATTTCTTCATGGTTTGTGTAAATAAATCATCAAACATTTGAGGTGCCTGCTGTTGAATGACCTCTGCACCTTCTCCTGTAATTCCCCCTTTTGTCGCCACTCTATCGACAGTTTCAGCAAAGGTTAGGCCTCGTTCTACAAGGACCTGGCCAGTACCTAAAAGGGCATACGTTAAAAATTCATTCGCTTCCTCTAAGGAAAGGTTACTATTTCTCACAGCCGCTTTCGCCATTTCTTCAAAAAGAGCAGCGATAAAACCAGGAGATGAGCTTGTCAAATTGCTCGCCGCATCAAACCGGTCTTCCTCTACTTCCCTGACGATGCTGAAAGCTGAAAGCAGACGGTGCAAACGCTCCGTTTCCTCACGTCCTGCTGTTGCACCATGCGCAACAAGTGATACGCCCGTCCCAACAGCTGACGTGAGTGTTGGGATGTATCTAGACACTGGCTGTGCTGTATGCGCTTGTAACCTTTCTAATGTCACAGCTGCTGCTACTGACACAATATGTACCGTTCTCGCTTGAGAAGGCAGCTGATCCAGAACATCAAGTACTGCAAGCGGCGGCACGCAGACAAACAATAGATCACATGACGCAGAAAGTTCGTCTAATGAACAAATGTTGATTTCTTGATGTTTTTCTTTGAGCTGCAGCAGGCGCTCCGTTTCACTTCTTGTATGGATCATGATTTGATGAGCATGCAGCACCTCATTTTCCAGCCACTTTTGCACCATCATATCAGCCATACTTCCATATCCAATCATTCCAATTGTCTCCACAGTTTAATCTCCTCTATTTTGCTTAGATTCACTACTTATTTTAACAATTTCCCACAATGTTTTCATTTTTATCCCACACTTTTTTCTTACGATAAAGTCAGTCTCCACCACATACGGTAATACGCCCTTGAACACATACATGAAAAAATCGATGAAAGAGAGTGATTTAAATGACACACCACAAAGATGATAAACAAACAATTGAACAAACTCAAAAGCAGAAAAAGCGAAACGGCTGGCTTAAGCCATTTGTCAGCGGTGTTGTGGGCGGTATATTAGCGTTAAGCATTTACGTTCTTACGCCATATGCTCAGCATTCATCAGACAGCACTGCAAATGATTCGGCAGCGAAAACTGAAGCAGTATCGACAAATCACACGAATTCGTCAAAAACAACAGCCGTCCAAACATCAAATTCATCAAGCAGCATCTCCAGCATGGTCGAAAATGTATCACCAGCTATCGTCGGCATTACAAACTACCAATCTCAAACACAAACAGACACGAGCTTTGGCGATTTTAATACGCCTTTCGATGAATCACAGCAAAACAAAAGCAGTCAAGAGGAAGAAACCGGTACAGGCTCAGGAGTGATTTTCAAAAAATCAGGCAATAAAGCCTATGTCTTAACAAACAACCACGTCATTGAAGGGGCAAATAAACTAACCGTATCCTTACACGATGGCAAAACCATTGAAGGAAAACTGGTTGGAGCTGATCCGCTCACTGACTTAGCCGTTGTGGAAATTAGCAGCAGTCATGTGACGAAGGTTGCGGCATTAGGCAATTCCTCCTCACTGCGTGCTGGGGAAACCGTTATTGCGATCGGAAACCCGCTTGGTGAAGATCTTTCTAGAACGGTGACACAAGGAATTGTCAGCGGCGTCGACCGAACAGTCTCTATGAATACATCAGCAGGCGAAAGCAGCATTAATGTCATTCAAACAGATGCAGCCATTAACCCAGGTAACAGCGGCGGCCCGCTTCTGACAACAGACGGAAAGGTTGTGGGGATCACGAGTATGAAAATATCTGAAACAGGTGTTGAAGGCATTGGGTTCGCACTGCCAATCAACGATGTCAAACCAATTGCTGATCAGCTTCTTGCAAAAGGAAAAATTGAACGTCCATATATCGGCATCAGCATGCTGGATCTCGAACAAGTTCCAGATGTGTATCAGAAAGAAACACTCGGACTCAAAAGCAGTCAGCTCGATCAAGGCGTGTACATCAAAGATATCGCCGCTGGTTCACCTGCCGCCAAAGCTGGCTTAAAGTCAGAGGATGTCATTACCGGCATCAATGGGAAACAAATCAAAACTGGCAGTGAATTACGTCATGAGCTATACACGAATGCAAAAATAGGAGACACCGTGAGCATCACCCTCATTCGAAACGGAAAACAAGAAACAAAGCAGGTCACATTAACACAATCTGAATCTAAGCAGGTCAGTTCCTAATGAAAAAGCAGCTCAGTTGATGAGCTGCTTTTTTTTATGACGACTGAATTGGTGTTAATCTTTGTTCAATTTCTGCTCGTTTATGCTCTAGGAACGGTGGAAGGGCTAATTGATCGCCAAGCTCATCCACCCCTTCATCGACTGTAAACCCAGGGCCATCTGTTGAAATTTCAAATAAAATACCATTCGGCTCTCTAAAATAAAGGGCTTTAAAGTAGAAGCGTTCCACAACACCAGAGTTCGTGAAGCCTACTTTTGAGATTTTTTCATACCATTTTTCAAGCTCCTCTGCGTCTTTCACACGAAATGCGACGTGATGCACACTTCCTCTTCCCGAACGCTCAGAAGGCCCTTCTGTTTTTTCGATCACATGAATTTCTGTTCCAGCGCCGCCATTTCCTGACTCAAAAATGGTCACGATCTCACCATCATTTGATTGTTCACGGGCTCTTTCAGTGAATCCAAGGATATCCGTTAAAACACCGATCGTTTTGTCGGCTTCTGCAACGGTTAATTCAACTGGACCTAAACCTCTAATCGCAAACGCTGCCGGAATATCGTCATGCACTGGCGGTGAGCCTTCCTCTTGCGTATTCGGTTCTACTGTTAAAAACAGCTGCTGCCCTTCTGGGTCTTTAAAACGCAAAGCAGGTCTTCCGCCTCTCAAGGAAGCTGTTTCTTGCTGCACGCCTTTATCTTCAAACCGCTTTTCCCAAAACGTGAGTGCCTCTTCAGAAGAAACGAGAAGACCTGTGCTTGTGATCGCATTTGTCCCTTCCAAACGGCGGGCAAGCATTGGAATTTCAAAAAATGTTAGCTCCGTTCCTGGTGAAGCGACCTCATCTCCATAAAACAAGTGATACATAGACGGGTCATCCTGATTGACTGTTTTCTTTACAAGTTTCAAGCCAAGGATTTGGCGGTAGAAATCAACATTTTTCTGAGCATTGGCTGTTAACGCAGATACGTGGTGAATCCCATTGATTTTCATTATTTTCACTCCTATTTTAAATTATCTCGAATTCGAGATAATATCCTTATGAATAAAATAGTTCATTTTTCAAGAAAAGTCAACCATTTGGCTGCACGTTTACTGGATGTTCGGTTTCTGGTCATTAAATTAACATTAAGTCAGAAATAATCTTTCATCGTTCGTTTTTAACACTACATTTACCCTGATATCTCCAATAAATGAACACTTTTAAATACAAATACGAAAATCAGAAAATTTTTTTAATTCTTGTTTTCCTAAAATCGTATTACAATGAACAAAATACATGTCACAGTAACGTACGAAAGTGATGCAGGAGGTCGTGTGTAATGAACAAAGAACAACCAGCGTTAAAACAAGACATCGGCTTATTTTTCGCCCTATCTCTTGTCATCGGGACCATTATCGGGTCAGGCGTCTTTATGAAGCCAGGCAACGTCCTTTCCTATTCAGGAAGCTCAGACATCGCCTTATTCGCTTGGCTGTTAGGTGGCATCTTAACCCTTGCAGGCGGACTGACTGTCGCTGAAATTGGTACACAAATCCCGAGAACCGGCGGTTTGTACGCCTATCTTGAAGAAGTGTATGGTGAATTTTGGGGCTACTTATGCGGCTGGGTGCAGATTATTATTTACGGACCAGCCATCATTGGTGCACTTGGACTTTATTTTGGTTCATTATTAGCTAATTTATTTTCTCTTTCGACTTTATGGTCTACAACAATCGGCATTATCACCGTTTTATTTTTATGTATCATCAACATCATGGGAACAAAATACGGCGGATTTGTTCAGGGGCTGACTACTATCGGAAAGCTTGTCCCAATTGCCGCTATTATTGTGTTTGGCATATGGAAAGGGAACGAAAATATCTTTATGGCTGTCAACGATAGTATCGCTCAAATGAACTTCGGTGCAGCGATTTTGGCTACGCTGTTTGCCTATGATGGCTGGATTTTACTTGCTGCACTTGGGGGTGAAATGAAAAACCCTGAGAAACTGCTTCCTCGTGCGATGGCAGGCGGAATTTTAATCGTGACGGCTTGTTATCTCTTTATTAATGTCGCACTTTTGCACGTGCTGCCAGCTGATCAAATCGTCCAGTTAGGTGAAAATGCGACAAGCACTGCTGCTACCATGCTCTTTGGGCCAATTGGCGGGAAAATCATTAGTATTGGGATCATCATCAGCATCTTTGGCTGTTTGAACGGCAAGGTTCTTTCATTCCCACGTGTGATTTTTGCGATGGCAGAACGAAAGCAGATTCCCTTCGCCAACGCGATTTCGCGTATTCACCCAACGTTTAAAACACCTTGGATCGCTGTATTTGTGCAAATTCTGATCGCCATTGTGTTTATGATCGTCAGTAATCCAGAGAAGCTGTCAGAGGTTTCGATTTTCATGATCTACATCTTTTATGTCATGGCCTTTTTCGCAGTCTTTAAGCTGAGAAAACAAAACAGCGGAATAAAGCGTGCTTACAGTGTACCACTTTACCCGCTGACACCAATCATTGCGATTATCGGTTCTTTCTTCGTCTTAATCAGCACCATGATCACCGATTGGAAAAGCTGCCTGATCTCCATGCTGATCGGCATTGCTGGACTGCCTATTTATTATTATATGAAAAAAACACAAAATAAAGCAGAGCGCTAAACAGCCCTCTGCTTTATTTTTTATATTGTTTGATCACTTTGTATGATTCGTTTAAATATCTCATGAGCCGGTATGGTTTACTAAGCACGCGGATTGGGAGCCTTGAGATAAATCCATTCAGGTTCGACTTATATTCCTGCGTCATGCGCTTTGGCTTTGTCGCTATTTTCTCGTATACTTCTTTGTAAAATTCCTTCATGATGTCGACTTGCACACTGATCTTTTGATGACACTCTGTACACTCAACGCTTTTCATCTGATCATTCACATAAACGATGCTGTGGAGGGTCTCTTCTTGGCACCGAGTACAGTGTAGGTTTGCTTCCATTTCGGTTTTCTTCAAGATACACAGCTCCTTTCTCGTTTGATGTTGCTCTTGTTATACCATTCGAACACTGTCAGCCTTTTATTGGACGGATGCTTCCTTTAAAATGGCTGCCGCCGTTAGTTCGTCTGTCACCAGTACTTGGATGAAGCCGCCATTTAAAGCCCCTAAAATACTCTCAGCTTTATGGGTTCCTTCTACAACAGCGATGACCGTTTTGACGCTCTTTAATTGTTCCAGCGATAAGCCAATGACCTTTTGATTCAGTTCATCTTGGACAGGTTTTCCTTCTCCATCAAAGAAACGAAAGCCAATATCACCGACAGCCCCTGATTGCCTTAAACCAGATAAGTCCTCTTCTTTTAAATAACCGACTGTTTTTAAAGTTGACCCTTTATGCGGGTTGCCAATACCGATGAGGGCAATATCCACATTTCTGCCTTCTTCAAGAACAGCTTCTATGTCCTGCATCGCCATAAGCCGTTCTTTTAATTCTTCTGTTTCTAAAATCGCAGGGGCATATAAATAGGAACACGTGCCGTTCATTTTCTTTGCCAGCTCATATGCCAGCTGATTGGCATGAATGTCGACCGCCTGCCTGCCCATTCCGCCCTCTAAAGGAATGACCTTCACATCGTTTCTTCGTTCAAACGGATATTCTTTTACAAGCTCAGCAAGCGTCGTCCCCCATGAAATGCCGATTTTCTCCGCATTTTTCATGTTTTTAGACAAATAATAGGCGCCTGCTTGACCGACTGCCCGCTTCACCATCTCAGACATTGTCCCGACACTTGGGACAACGACTGCATCTGTTAATTGAAAGGTTGTTTCTAGCTGCTTTTCAAGTTCCACCGTATGAATGCTTTCGTCTTTAATGTACACTTCAACGATTCCCACATCTTTTGCTTTTTGTAAGAGCTTTGAAATGACTGGTCTTGAGACATTGAGCTTTTTTGCAATTTCCTGCTGCGTCCACCCGTCTGTATAATAAAGATGAGCAACTTTGACGAGCTGTCGTCTTTCTTCCCAATTCAGCATGTGACATCATCCTTTTAATATACTATGATTACCAGTATACCAAACATTCGTTTCCAATTGGAACAATTGTTATGAAAATGACAAAAAGAGCGATTAACTCTCCGCTCTTTTTCCCTCAGTATATTTCGGCTGATACGTTCTCCCTCCGTCTAACAGGATAATTTGTCCGTGCAAATAGCTCCCCTCGCCACGTGTGAGAAATAAAGTGAGTCCTGCGATATCCTCAGGCTTTCCTAATCTTCCGATGGGAATGAGTGATTGCAGCTGCCGTTTCTCCTCTACAGTAGGATAGAGCGTATCAAGCATTTGAGATTCAATGACGCGGGGGGCAATCACATTGATGCGTATATGATGCGAGCCTAGTTCCTTTACGAGCGAACGCATCAATCCAAAAGCACCTGCTTTTGATGCATAATATTGAATACCGCCTCCTGAGCCGGTGATTGCAGATCCCGATCCAATAATGACAACACTGCCTTCCTGCCGCTCACACATATAGGGTGCCAACGCTTTGATGCAATAGTAAAGGCCATATAAGTTCACAGCCAGTGTCTTTTTCCAAAGTGAAAAATCGACTTCTAAAAAAGGCAGTGATTTTGTCATTCCTGCTGAATACACAAGGTGAGCAATGCCGCCCAGCTCCCCTTCAGCTGCTGATATCATTTGCTGAACACTTTCCCACGATGAAACGTCAGCTTGAAATGTCAGCAACTGAGGATACTGTATCTTTAAGAGCGATAGTCCCTTTTCATCTATATCTGACACAGCGACTTGGTGCCCTTTTTTTAAAAATCGCTCTGCAATTTCTTTTCCGATCCCTTGGGCTCCGCCAACGATGAGAACTGGTTTTTGAACATTAGCCAGCGCTCTCACCCCCATCAAGCATAATCGCCACGCCATCTGTAAATGCACCATAGGATGTACTGAGGAACACCGTCATATGGGCCACAGTCTCCTTGATTTGCTCTGTATCAGAAGCCAAATGGAGAGGAGGCGGCAGCAGCGCAAGCACCCGGATGCCTTTGTCTTTAAATTCTCTCGCTAATCCTTTTGTCATGGCATTCAGCATAGAATTCGATGTAGCATGCGAGATCCCGCCATCACCTGTAATACTGCCTGATGACGATATATTAATGATGCAGCCTTGCTTCTGATCAACCATATGCCATACGGCAGCCTGACTGGAAAGAAAGACGGTATTCACAGCCGATTCCACTTCATCCACCCACTCATCAGGACTCACGTCATCAAGCCCTGTGCCCGCTCCTTGCTCTGCTTGATTGACCAAAATATCCAGTTTACCGCATGTATCAATCACTTGCCTTAGCATCCGTGTGGCATCACGCGGTGTTTCCAGCGGGTTCTGAATGATACTCGCTTGACCGCCCATTTTTTGAATGTCTTCACGAATGGTTTTAGCCTTTGATTCATCATGAAACGTGTGTAAAAAAACATGTGCACCTGCCTGGGCTAAAGCCAGGCAGATGGCTTCTCCAAATCCATCTGTGCTACCTGTCACAAGTGCCGCTTTCTGATGAAGCTGGACGTGCACATGCATCTCCTCCCTATCCCTTGATTATTTTCTCAGCTTACTCACGATATCAAGAGCTGCTTCATAAAAACCTTCTGAGATGGTCGGATGCGGATGAATCATTTTCGCCATCTCTTCTGCTGTTCCTTCTAAATACATAAAGGAGGAAGCTTCTGAAATCATCTCTGTGACGTGCGGGCCAACCATCGTCGCGCCAATCACTTCACCATAGGCTGTATCGTATACCAATTTAATAAAGCCTGTTTGATCACCTGCCGCTAGCGCTTTACCGCTTGCCGCTAAATCAAATCGTTCTGCCCGCACGTTAAGTCCTTTGGCTTTTGCCTCTTTCTCAGTCAGACCGACACTTGCTACCTCTGGTAATGTATAAATACATCTAGGCATGATATCAGCATTCATCTTTTCAGACACACCGCAAATATTACTGACCGCAACAGCGGCTTCTGCCATTGCTGCGTGAGCCAGCTGATAGCCGCCAGCAACATCCCCAACTGCATAGACACCTTCCACACTTGTCTGCATCTTGTCATTCACCTTGATAAAAGGACCATCCAGCTGAAGGTCAAGCTGGCTGACGGCAGATACACTAGGTCTTCTTCCTACACAAACAAGTAGCCTTTCAGCCGTAAAGATATGCGTCTCCCCTTTATCGTCTGCTGCATGAACCGCTTTGACTCCTTCGCTTTCCGTCACCTCTGTCACAGTGGTTTTCTTCGCGATATGGATGCCTTTTTTCTTTAATTCTCTTTCTAGCAGCTTAGATGCTTCCTCATCCTCTTGCGGAATAATGGATGGAGCCGCTTCAATAATCGTGACTTTTGATTGAAGACTCTGGAAGATACAAGCCAGCTCAAGTCCAATGACACCGCCGCCAATGATGACGACTGATGCAGGAATATCTGGAATGTCAAAGATCGTATCACTTGTGTCAAATTGAATGTCTTTAAGCCCTGGTATTGGCGGAATGGCAGGTGAAGATCCAGTAGCAATGATAAGCTCTTTCGTTTCAATCGATTCTGAACCATTTTGTTTTTCAATCTCAATTCGGTGCCTTGTAACAGCTGTACCTCTGCCGTTATATACATCAATCTTTCCTTGCTTTAATAAAAAGGCAATTCCGCCTCTAAGCTTTTCAATGACGTCGTCTTTGCGCTTTCTCATTTTATCGAAGGAAAGGACCATATCACCTGTTTCAATTCCCCAGCTTTTCGCCTTCTCAATTGATTCAATGACTTCTGCATGTTTAAGCAGTGTCTTGGAAGGAATACAGCCCCGATTTAAACAAGTACCGCCTAGAAAATCCTCTTCAATCAATGCGACCTTTCGTCCACGATCAGCTGCTTGAAGGGCGGCAGTATACCCGCCAGGCCCTCCGCCAATGACTGTCAGATCATACGTTTTCGTCATCCGATTCATCTCCTACATTAGCAATTCAAATGGTTGTTCAAGCACTTTTTTAAGGTCTGTTAAAAAGGCAGCCGCTGGTGCGCCATCTACCACTCGGTGATCAAACGATAAACTAACGCCCATCATCGGCCGCACCTGAATTTCTCCATCTACCACAACAGGTTTTTCTTGAATGCGCCCAACCCCTAAGATCGCCACTTCTGGCTGATTAATAATCGGGGTAAAGGTATCAATCGCATACATACCTAAGTTACTAATGGTAAAAGTGGACCCTTTCAGCTGATCTGGCAGCAGTTTTTGGTCACGTGCGTTTCGGCCGATTTCTTTTGCCTCTTTTGTCAGCTGTTTTAACCCTTTTTGGTTCGCATGAGAAATGACTGGAACCATTAAGCCATCTTTTACAGCGACAGCGAGACCAATGTGCACATCATCATGGAAATGGAGCTCATTTTGTTCAAACGTCATATTGATCTGCGGGTGGCGCGTGAGTACGTTGCTGACCGCATGAATGATAATTTCTGTGAACGACAGTCTGTAGCCTGTCTCTTTTTCAATCGCTGGCAATAGCTGTTTGCGTACTTCTTTCGCTTTTGACATATCGATTTCACTTGTTAATGTCACGTGCGGTGCTGTAAAGGCACTTTGTGACATGCGATCAGCGATCACTTTTCTCATACCAGCTAGTTTTTGTGTTTTCACTGGAGAAGACTCTGCTGTTTGTACAGCTGCTGCCGTTACATCACTCTTCATAATTTTCCCGTGTGCACCAGATCCAGCAACATTCGCTAAATTGATTCCTTCACGAGCAGCCACTTTTTCTGCAAGCGGTGACACGCGCTGATTTTTCTCACTAGAGTGGACGGCCGCCTCGACGTCCCGCTTTTGAACTCTGCCTTTAGGTCCTGTGCCAGATACCTCGTGAATCGCTACATGATGATCCTTTGCTGTTTTTCTTGCCGCAGGTGTGGCACGTACTTTTTCATTAGGTGTTTTTGGGGCTTCAGCAGGACTGGATGAATCCGCGCCTGATGAAGACGATTCACTGCTGCCTGGTGAATCTTCATCTGATTGTGCTGGCGGTTCGCTTGGCACCTGTTCATTTGCCTCTCCGATGTATCCAATGACAGCATTGACTGGAATTTGATCATCGGCTTCATAATATTTCTTTAGAAAAATACCATCGTCATAGGCTTCCACCTCAATATTGATCTTGTCTGTCATAATTTCAAAAAGAGGCTCACCGATTTCAACCGAATCTCCTTCTTCTTTAAACCATTGAAGCAAGGTGCCGACTTCCATCGTACTGCTCAGCTTCGGCATAAATATCTCTTTTGGCATGATCTTCTCCCCTTTACTTAAGAGCGCACAAGCTCTTTTGCTGCTTCAATAATATCTGGCACTTGTGGAATGACCGCTTTTTCCAGCGTCGGGTTGTATGGGATTGGGACCGCAAGACCGCCAAGTCGTTTAATTGGAGCATCTAAGTAGTCAAAGGCTTCACTTTCCGCTATCATACTTGCAATCTCTCCGCCATAGCCGCCTCGTTTTACCGCTTCATGAACCACGATACATTTACCTGTTTTCTTCACAGATTCGATAATAGTTTCTTCATCTAATGGGACAAGTGTTCTTGGGTCAATGATTTCAACATCGATTCCCTCTGCTTCTAGTTCCTTTGCCGCTTCTAACGCTTTGTGTACCATAATCGCTGTTGCTACAATCGTGACGTCTTTCCCGCTTCTTTTCACATCTGCTTTCCCTAGAGGAATTGAATATTGCTCTTCAGGCACTTCACCGATTGTTTTATATAGAAGCTTGTGCTCGTAGAAAATGACAGGGTTGTCATCATCCATCGCCGCTTTTAAAAGTCCTTTTGCGTCATAGGCTGTTGAAGGCTGAACCACTTTGAGTCCTGGAATATGGGCCATCCACGCTTCTAAGCTTTGTGAGTGCTGCGCCGCTGCACCCGTTCCTGATCCTGCTGGTGTTCTCACGACGAGCGGCACCTTTCCTTTTCCGCCAAACATGTATCGTGTTTTAGCCGCTTGGTTCACAAGCTGATCCATTGCGATTGTAATAAAGTCAGAGAATTGAAGTTCTAAAATCGGACGCATACCAGTTAAAGCCGCTCCGACTGCCCCACCTGCGATGGCAGCCTCTGAGATAGGTGTATTGCGAACGCGCTCTGGACCGAATTCTTCAACCATGCCGCGCGTGACCCCAAAAGCACCTCCATATACGCCGATATCTTCACCTAAAATGAAGACATCTTGGTTTTCTCTCATTTCCTGACTCATAGCCTCTCGAACGGCTTCTAAATATGAAATCTCTCTCACTGTTGTTTTTGTCACGTGATTTCCCTCCTAATTAGGCGTATACATCCTCTAATAGTGTGTCAATTGACGGTTCTTTACTGTTTTTGGCGAATTCTACAGACGCTTCAATTTCCTGCTTCGCTTCTTCCTGTAATCTTGCTGCCTGCTCTTCTGTCAAAACATTCAGTTCAATCAAGAGAGACTTAAAGCGTTTGATTCCGTCTTTTTGTCTCCACTCTGTCTCTTCTTCACGTGTACGGTATTTTTTCGCATCACTCTTAGAGTGACCCTTCCAGCGGTATGTTTTCATTTCAATGAGTGATGGGCCTTCTCCCGCTCTCGCACGGCTGACTGCTTCATCTACTGTGTTCATAATTTCGACCATGTCATTTCCATCAACCGTTTTACCTGGCATTCCGTAGCTTTCTGCTCTTGTTGAAATGTCTTCAATGTTGATCATTTCTTTCACAGGGCCAGACATGCCGTACTGGTTGTTTTCACAAATAAACACAACCGGTAAATCCCAAATGGACGCAAGGTTTAAAGCTTCATGGAAGCTGCCTTCATTTGTGGCACCATCTCCGAAGAAACAAAGAACAACAAAGCCTTCCTGTTTCATTTTAGATGTGAGCGCTGCACCTGTTGCCAGCGGGATACCGCCGCCAACGATTCCATTTGCCCCAAGATTTCCTTTTTCTAAGTCCGCGATATGCATGGAGCCGCCTTTTCCTTTACAATAGCCGGTTTCACGTCCAAACAATTCAGCCATCATTTTATTGACCTCGGCCCCTTTTGCAATACAGTGACCATGTCCCCTGTGTGTGCTGACGATCTTATCTTTATCTTTTAATACGGCAATCGATCCAACAGCTGATGCTTCCTGTCCAACACATAAATGAGTGGTGCCATGGATAAGTCCTTTTGCAAAGAATTGATCGACCTTTTCATCAAAATATCTTACTAACCACATTTGTTTATATAAATCTGCTAATTTCTCATGACTAATCTGTTCAGGCAAAGTGATTTGTTTTTGCATTTCTTCTCTCCCCTTTACATTTGTTCTTATGTGTTACATTTGTAATTATCATACGTTTAAGTATCATCGAAGTCAAGCATTTCTCTCTCATTTTTAAGCGTTTTCATCTTTTATCAGAAAAAAAGAGAAAGGCAAAGCCCTTTTCCAAAGAACTTCTCTTTCTCTTTCAATCTCATACACTCATTCATCTGGATACATCATGATTTTGACGCTCTCACCCTCAGGGTGCCTCGCACATTCTATCGCCTGAAGCAGCTGGCTTAACGGATAACGATGCGTCACCATCTTTTCAGTGTTGACCACTTTTGCTTTCAGAAGCTCAAGGGCTTCACGATAGTGATATGGATGAGAGGAATAGGCTCCTACTACCTTCACTTCATCATTGAAAAACCGTTCAGCAGGAATGGCCACATCGCCCTTTGGAAAATGAGCAAACACCAAAATCGTCCCGCCTCGCGCTACAGCCTGAAACGCCTCTTTTAAAAGCGCACTGCTCCCAACAGAAATAATAACGAGGTCTGCTCCCTTTCCATCTGTTTCTTTCATCACCCGGTTTTCCACTGGCTCAGCTGCTGGATGAAAAGCGATGTCTGCACCTAAACTCCTCGCTTGCAGCAGCCTGTTCTCATTCACGTCTGTTATCATCACTTTCCCTGCCAAATAATATTTGGCGAGCTGCAATTGAATACAGCCAATTTGCCCCGCTCCAAGGATCAAGACGGAATCTCCTGGATGAACAGGTGCTCGTTCAAATCCGTGCAGGCAGCAGGCAACAGGTTCTACCATCGCCCCTTGCTCATACGATACATCTTTCGGAAGCTTGCCCATCGTGTGCTTGACATGCAAAGCAGGTACACGGATATATTCTGAAAACCCGCCCGGCTCTACATTTGTGGCTGTAAACTGCGGACACATCGTATAAAATCCCTTTTGACAAAAGTCACAGGTGAAACAAGGCACATGATGTGCCACATAGACCCTGTCTCCCGTTTGGACATTTGTCACGTGCTTGCCGGTCTCGACAATATCACCAGCGATTTCATGTCCCAGCACCGTCCCAGGAGGTACAGTCTCATGCGTTGCTTTGTAAATATCCGTTCCGCATAAGCCGCAGGCTCGCAGCTTTAACAGAACTTCATCATCACCGATGACTGGCCGGTTCCGCTCCTCATACCGAATGTTCTCTGAAGAATAAAAGACAGCTGATTTCATGTAGCTGCATCCTCCTTTTCATCAACCTTCGCAAAATCCTGCAACGTTTGAACAAGCTGCTTGTACTCACTCATCTCACTGGATATCCAGTAGCGCCCTCCGAATATACGGGCTGGCCCCACCCTGACATAGACTTTTCCGATATGAGGATAAGGCTTTAAAAAAAGCTTTCCTTTAATATCAGAAACTGCATATGTGTGCCATCTGCCAAAAGCCCCTATCTTCAGTTGATCGTCACTAATGATGACGTTTGTCGGCTGGTTCAGTCCTGTGATACTAGAAAGCATGAGAATAGGCAGTGTATAAACGCCTAACACAGCTAATGGCTCAGGTCCTGCTGACCATAACGTATAAAGAGACCAGAGAAAAAACAGACAGATGAGCACGGCTGGAAGAAAAATAGACAACATTGCAGACGTTCGGCTATAAGCATGATGCTGCATGAGACTTCCTCCTTTCAGATCACTAGAAGGAGCTCGAAAGCTCCTCCTTGCAATAGTCTTCTACTTGATATGATCGATGATTTTCTCGATATCATCTTCAATACCAAATCCAGTTAAAAAGGATAATGTTTGAATCACAGGTGTCCCTTTTGTATCACTTACAGGCGTTGTCGTCACAATTAAATCGGCGCCTTCCGCTTTTTGCGGGACTTCAGATGCCTTACACTGTTCCACGACGACATCATATCCTTTTTCCTTTAACGTCTCTTCTACCTTTTTAGCCACAACCGTTGATGTTGCAACTGCCGTTCCGCATGATACTAATATTTTCTTCGCCATTAGAATCCCTCCAGCTCATTTATTGGTCTTTCTGATCTAAGCCCATTTCTTTCGCATACTGCTTTTTAATATCATTTCGCACCCAGTACCATAGAAGCGCATAAGCGAGTGCACAGATGATCGCTGCAATAAAGTACGGGTTGCTCGGATCAAGAAGTCTCACCATGATCCAAGGAATGACGTGAGAACCAAGATCAATACCTGAAATCATGTTTGCCCCTTCTGGGAAATCAAAGCCGACTGCTTTCCCCATTGTTGTCGCAAGCGGAGCAAGGTTCGTTGCGATAAAGAAGACAATCATTAATGTAAAAATACTGTTAATAAGACCGCGAATAATATTTCCACGAGCGGCTGCTACTGCCCAGACAACTGTAAATGGCAGAACCGATAAGTCAGCAAACGGGAGCATGCCATTGTAAGGGAGAACAACAGCGAGCAAAATCGTAATCGGCACCATTAAAAGGGCTACCGCCATATTCGCTGGATGACCAATAACAATCGCTGTATCTAAACCAATATAGACATTTTTCCCTGGGAAACGCTTTTGAATATAAGAACGAGCGCCCTCAGAGATTGGAATGAGTCCTTCCATTAATAACGCAACCATTCTTGGCATTAAGACAAGAACTGCCGCCATTTGAATACCGAGCGTCATCACACCTTTTGCATCATAGCCGCCAAGAAGACCAATAATGATACCAAGTATGAGACCCATCACAAGCGGTTCGCCAAAGATGCCAAAGCGTTTCTTCAAGGTTTCTGGATCAGCATGAATTTTGTTTAAACCAGGGATCTTATCAATGATGCGGTTGGACGCATACATCAGCGGGGCAAAGTTGACCGTTTCAGCATGAGCCATCGATACGCCTTTTAATCCGAAATGGTGTTCGATTGTCGGCGCCGTCCAATCGGCTAATTTCAGCGTGATCGCAGAGACAATCAAGCCAACAGCAAGAGCCAAGAACATATTATGATAAGCGTAGTAAGTAACAGAGGCTGCGAAAATCAAATGCCAGAAGTTCCAAATATCCACATTCAGCGTTTTCGTAAAGTTCACGGACAATAAGATAACATTTAATAAAAGCACAAGAGGAATCATGAGCGGGGCAACGGGTGTACCAAAGGATATGGCAGCTCCAATCGGCCATCCAACATCCAAAATATCGAGCTTTAGCCCAAGGGAATTAACCATGGCTTTCGCTGCTGGCCCAAGACCGCTCACGAGCAAATTAATGACAAGATTGACACCGACAAATCCAATCCCGATCGTAATACCGGCCCTGAAGGATTTCTTAAAGCCCTGCCTTAAAATCATACCGAAAAGCGTCATAATAATCGGGAGCATAATAGTTGGTCCAAGGTCTAATATAAAATCGACGGCTTGCTTGATCATACATCCACCTCCTGAATTTTTCAGATAAAGCGCTTACATATTTTCGTGAATGGCTACTGGTTTAGTTCTTGCTGAAGCACGTCTACCGCTTCTTCATAAGATGTCATATAAGATAGCTTTGTCATCACTTCTTCTTTTCTAAAAAGTGTCATCAGCTTCTCCAGCATCACAAGCTGCTTGCTAGGCTCAGAGATTGCTAGGACAAACACAATTTTGGCTTGCACTGTTTCATCAGGGCTTCCCATCTTATGAAAAATAACAGGTTCCTTTAAAGTAGCTACACTAATCGCCGGTTTGTTCACATGCTCTGGATCTGTATGCGGAATCGCTACCCCAAAGGCTGCAAGCGGGAGACCTGTAGGATATGTTTTTTCTCTTTCAAGCACTGCTGGTAAAAAGCTCGATTTAATGTACCCTCCAGCTTCTAACCGCCCTGCTAAATATGTGGTCACCTCCTCTCTCGAAGATGCTTCGAACTGCAGCTTAATCAGTTGTTCATCTAACTCAAACAAGCTGTTCAAACAACCACCCCTTTCATTTGGTATAAATATGAACACATGTAACAAAAATAAAGAACATTTTAGATTAGAACCTTTTATAAAGCGCTTACAATTATGTGTTCTGAAAAATGTTCAATGCTGTTACCTTTGTAAAGATATTATAATATTCGAAATTATAAGTCAATGTTCCTAGGGAAATTTTTATAAAAAAAGACGCAGTGACCACCGCGTCTTTTCCTTCTAACCTTCTATACTGCTTGTTAAATGTGGCTTCCTATATCTAAAAATTCAGATACAAATAGATTGTCTGTCTGTACTGCCATTTCTTCCTTTGTGCCAATTTTTTCGATTCTTCCTTCATTCATCACCACAACACGATCAGCAATATCGAATGCTTCTTCTTGATCATGTGTCACAAAAATGGTGGTCATTTGAAAGTCACGATGAACTTTTTTCAGCCAATGCCTTAATTCTTTCCTCACCTTTGTATCAAGTGCACCAAAGGGTTCATCCAGCAGGAGTGCCTTCGGCTGAACGGCAAGTGCGCGCGCCAGTGCTACACGCTGCTTTTGTCCGCCTGACAGCTGCTCTGGATACCGCTGCTCATACTGCGTCAGCTGAACAACCTCTAAAAGCTCATGTACCCGCTCTTTGATGTCTTGTTTAGGCAGTCTTTCTCCTCTAGGTTTAATTTTCAGTCCATATGCCACATTATCAAAAACCGTCATATTTCGAAAAAGCGCATATTGCTGAAACACAAAACCGATTTGCCGCTTTCGTACTGGAATGTGTGTGTAATCCTGATCTCCGAATAAAATCTGCCCGTTATTGGCGTAATCAAGACCTGCAATGATTCTTAATAACGTCGTCTTTCCAGAGCCAGACGGTCCTAATAAAGAGATCAATTCACCATTTCTTATCGATAAATCCACGTTTTGCAAAACCTTTGTCTGACCAAATTGTTTTGATATTTGTTTTGCAGTAATTCCCAAGACCGATCCCTCCATTTATGTTGACCGCTTGCCAAGCCGGTGATCCCTCTGCTGAATGATTTGCTTAATAATTAAAGTAATGACTGCCACAAACGCCATGAGAGACGCCACAGCAAAAGCGGCTTGAAATTGGTACTCATTGTATAAAATTTCGATATGAAGCGGCATCGTATTGGTCATCCCTCGAATATGACCTGATACAACCGACACGGCACCAAATTCACCAATCGCTCTTGCCCCGGCTAAGATGACACCGTAAAAAAGAGCCCATTTGATATTCGGCAGTGTCACAAAGAAAAAAGTCTTCCATCCGTTGGCACCAAGTGTAAGCGATGCTTCTTCCTCATGAATGCCTTCATGCTGCATAAACGGGATTAATTCTCTAGCAATAAACGGAAATGTAACGAATATGGTTGCTAGGATCATGCCTGGAACAGAATAAATGACTTTCCATCCATTCTCCATAAGCCATGGCCCTAACAGCCCGTTTGAACCAAATAAAAGCACAAATACAAGTCCAGCAATCACAGGTGAAACGGCAAACGGGAGGTCAATCACAGTCGTTAACAAACGTTTTCCGCGGAAGTTAAATTTTGTGATAAGCCATGCAGCACTAACCCCAAAAATCATTTGAAGCGGCAAAGTGACGACGACAATGAAAACGGTCAATTTGATCGCCGCTAGTGTATCTGGATGTGAGATGGCCAGAAGGTATGAACTCCACCCTTTCTCAAATGCCTTTGAAAAAACGGCGATCAGCGGTATGAGTAAAAATAAAATCAAAAAAGCATACACCACTGTAATCAATAGAATTTTCACCGATTTAGATTCGGTTACAGGACTTTTATACTGAACATGGTGCGGATGACTAAGCTCTCTCTCCAATGGTTTCACCTCACGTATACTTGTTTTTTCCGCTCAACATACCACTGAATGCCGTGAATCAATAACAGGATGAAAAATGAAAGAAGCAGCATCAAGCATGCAATCGCTGCGGCACCATGATAATCATACTGTTCAAGCTTGGACATGATCATCAGCGGTGTAATTTCTGTTTTAAACGGAATATTTCCAGCAATAAACACAACAGAGCCATATTCACCTAGTGCTCTTGCAAACGCAAGTGAAAATCCAGTCATCACCGCAGGAAACAAGGCAGGCAGCAGCACGTGAAAAAAGGTCTGTCTCCTTGTCGCACCAAGAATCGCCGCAGCCTCTTCCACTTCCTGCTGCAGTCCCTCTATCACAGGCTGAACGGTCCGGATAACGAATGGAATGCCAATAAAAATCAGTGCCAAAATAATCCCAATCGGTGTGTACGCCACCTTTATATGCAGAAATTGACCAATCCATCCATTAGGAGAATAAAGGGTGGTCAGGGCAATACCTGCAACAGCGGTTGGGAGAGCAAAAGGCAAATCAATGAGAGCATCTAAGATTTTCTTTCCAGGAAATGTGTACCTGGCGAGAACCCAGGCAATTAGTACACCAAACCCTGCATTGATGAGAGCAGCTGCAAAGGAAGTCGTCACGGTCAGCTGAAGCGACTTCAATACTCTTGCATCGGTAAAAACCTTCCAAATCCCCTCTGCTCCTAATGAAGCCGTCCAAATAAATACCATGGATAAAGGAATGACGACAATCGCACTCACATAAACGAGCGTCACCCCAAGGCTCAGACCAAATCCAGGCAATATACGTTTTCTTTTATTGGCGGCTGCATGTGCTTTCTTCATCACATCGCCCCCTATTTTTGTCCGCTGTATATTTGATCAAATAAGCCGCCATCATCAAAAAATCTTTTCTGCGCCTTTCTCCACCCGCCAAACGCTTGATCAATCGTCACCATATCAATCTTTTTAAACTGGTCTTTATATTTATTTAAGACTTCTTGATTTCTAGGGCGATAATAGTTTTTCGCCGCAATTTCCTGCCCTTTTTTAGAATATAAATAATCTAAATAAGCCTTCGCCACTTTCTCTGTTCCTTTACGTTTCACATTTTGATCAACGACCGCAACGGGCGGCTCCGCTAGAATACTAATCGATGGGGTGACAATTTCAAATTTGTCTTTGCCTAGTTCATGCTGCGTCAAATAGGCTTCATTTTCCCATGCAATTAACACATCTCCAAGACCGCGTTCAACAAAGGTCGTTGTGGCTCCGCGTGCACCTGAATCAAGGACTTCGACATGTTCATATAGCTTTTTGACAAAATCCTTTGTTTTTTCTTCATTCCCATGAAATGTTTTATCCGCATAGGCCCATGCAGCTAAGTAATTCCATCTCGCACCGCCGGACGTTTTCGGATTCGGCGTAATGATGGACACACCTGGCCGGATCAAGTCGTCCCAGTCTTTAATATTTTTGGGATTCCCTTTCTCCACAAGAAACACAATGGTCGATGTATACGGTGTGGACTGATTTGGAAATTCCTTTTGCCAATCCTTTGAAAGCAGTCCGCGATCTGCAATCGCATCAATGTCATACCCTAAAGCCAGTGTTGCCACATCTGCCTCGAGTCCATCAATAATCGATCTTCCCTGCTTTCCTGATCCACCGTGAGACTGCTTGATCGTGACATCCTCACCAGTTTTGTCTTTCCAATACGTCTGAAAGGCTTGATTGTATTCCTGATACAATTCACGTGTAGGATCATACGAAACATTTAACAGCTCAACCTTTCCCTTTTGCTTTGAAGCTTCGTTTGCGTTTGAGCATGCAGTACTCGTCACAGCCAAGACTAATATGATGGTCACGATAGAGACCCATTTCCACTTTTTCATGTTATCCCGCTCCCCGTTATCAAATAATAGTGACACCAACCTTGCCGTTTCATACGCAAAAAAGACCCTTAGCCACCTGAAATACATCATAGTCCTGTACTTCAAATTGCCAAGAGCCTTCGGTTGTCCGATCAGCTATATATGATTGATGTTAGTCTATATATTATTCAAACTATTCACAGGTGTCAACTCTGTTTTTTCATTTAAACAAAAAAAGAAACGCCATCTTGAAGAGGCGCTTCTTTTCCCGGGAAATGGTCTTAATCGGCAGATAGCTTTAAATTGACACCAACAGCGGTTCCATTTCTCGAGGAGTCAGCTACTCCAGTAAATGTCCCTGCTTTTCGATCAATGAGTAAGGCTTGCACATTTCCTATATCAATAGGCGAACTGCCAAAACGGTGACCCATGTCATTTAGCTTCGTTCTCACATCAAGGGGAACACCTACTTCGTAGCGGTAAGAAGTTGTACTGTTTGTATAAATCCGCGGCTCTTCCACCGCATCTTGGAGCTCCATGTCGTATTCAAGCAAGTTCAGAATGGTTTGTGAAACAGAAGCAATAATGGTCGTTCCTCCAGGTGAGCCCACAGTCATGACCGGTTCGTTATCTTTGAATATGATGGTCGGGGTCATACTGGATAATGGACGTTTGTTTGGCTGGACTTCATTTGCTCCGCCTGGTCTTGCGTCAAAATCTGTTAGTTCATTGTTTAAGAAAAAGCCATATTCCGGAACAAGAATCCCTGTACCAAATAACTGTTCAATGGTTGTTGTGAATGACACGACATTTCCCCACTGATCAGCAACAGTAAAATGGGTGGTCTCGCCAATGGTTTTATCTTCTGGCTGCGGGACAATTGGGGATGGATTTTTTTCATCCTCATACGCCCATGGATCTCCTTCTTTCGGGTTTTTGTTCATTTGATCTAATTGAATGAGAGAGGCTCTTTTTGAAATGTAATCATCGTCTAGTAGTCCTTTTAGTGGAACATCTACGAATTCGGGGTCGCCTGCATATGCAGCACGGTCAGCATAGGAGAGATGCATTGTTTCAGCAAGCAGCTGATATTTTTCGAATGATTTGGGGTCATATTGAGATAGATTGAAGTGATCTAGTATTTTGAGTATTTGCAGCATAAACACACCGCCAGAGCTTGGTGGAGGCATACTTGCAAGCTGGTATCCTTTATAGTCTCCCCAGATAGGCTTGTCAGTCTTGACCTCATAATGACCAATGTCATCAGTTGTCATCGTTCCGCCAAAATCTTGGACTGTATTTGCAAGTGCCTTTGCTACTTTTCCTTCATAAAATGCTTTGCTTCCTTTTTTCGCAATGAGCTTAAATGTTTTAGCAAGCCCTGGCTGTACAAGCAGGTCGCCTTCTTTGAGCGGCTGATCATCTGGAAGAAAGATTGGCGCTGCAGCCGTTTTTTTCAGCTTTTCTTGATGATCTTCAATGGCTTGTGCCAGAACAGAATCGATTTCAAATCCATCCTCTGCAAGCTGAATGGAAGGCTCAATCAATTCCTTCATCGAACGGGTCCCCCACTTATCTAATGCTGCCTCGAGGCCTTTTACTGTCCCTGGAACACCAACCGCATTACCGTGTGTGGACCGCTCAGCAAATGGGATGACTGTTCCCTCATCCGTTAAAAACATGTCAGGTGTTGCGCCCTGTGGTGCTCGTTCTCTACTATTGATGATGGATGTTTCTTTTGTCTTTCCATCATAAACCATCATAAAACCACCGCCGCCAATTCCAGACATCATTGGCTCTGTCACATTCAGTGCGTACTGGATGGCAACAGCAGCATCCACTGCGTTTCCACCTTTCTTCAATACATCAGCACCTACTTCTGATGCCAGTGGGTGAGCAGTAGCCACCATACCATCTTTCCCAACAGCTACTTTACTCCCATGTGATTCGTTCGCATTGACTTTGCTGACTGGCAGAAAAAACGAGAAAACAAACAGACATATGGACAAAACAGTTAGAGAAATGCGTTTCATGAACAACACCCCTTCCATATTCTTACTTTGACCTTACCGACTTCTTGACCAGAATACAATAGATTATTCTAAAATTTCAAAAATTTTCATCCTATCATCCTACATTTCCCAAATCGAACATTGCTTTTCAAAACATATGACACACTCTCTCATTAGGAATAAAGACACAGAATTTCCAACGATTCTGCTTCAAGGTATAATAAACACAACAAAGAGGGGGAAAAACAGTGAACAACAAAAGCAGATTATTTTGGGAAAACTATTGGAAAGAGACATCAGAAAAAGCACCTGCTGACGCGCTTGTTTCGGCGTGGGCATTCGGATCAGATCCTGATCATTTGCTTGATCTTGTCAAGCAAGGGAAAAAAACAGCCACTTGTTCTGGACACCTGTTTTATGAAAAGGAACAGGAGCCGCTTCCAAAACCTGGACAATATGCGGTCATTTTGGACAGCCAGGAAGAACCAAAAGCCATCATTGAAATCACACATGTAGATGTCATGCCAATGAATGAAGTCCCCGAATCATTTGCACAAGCAGAAGGTGAAGGCGATTTATCTTATGACTATTGGTATAGAGAACATAAAGAATTTTTCACAGAAGCACTCCAATCATACGGATTAGATTTCAAAGAGGATATGCTTCTTGTTTGTGAACGGTTTAAGCTGATTCATTCGGCTTCTTAGCCTATAAGCGGTGCCAAAAATGGCCCGCTTTTTTCGTTGCTTTTCCCCTTTTAGAAAAAGGTGTGTTGAGATCACATCTTTAGGTCAGAATAAGATCAAATAGAAAAAGTGAAGAAATTTTCGACTACACCTGTTTTTTTTCGACAAAAGAATATATAATTATTTGATGTGTGCATTGTCTCATTTATACAATGGAGGGTTTTTACATGTTAAAAAGGAAAAAAGACAAGTTTTCCGTCTTGTTAACGGAGATTGCTAAAAATTTAGACGAAACTGCTGAGTATTTTGTTAGCTATAAAGTAACAAATCAAACCACTCTGAAAGAATTTTCTGACACATTGAAGGAATATGAGACAAAAGGTGATAATCATGTTCATACCATGATTAAAGAGCTGAACAAAGCCTTTATTACACCGATTGAACGTGAAGACATTCTTCAATTGACGAATAGCCTCGATGATGTTTTAGATGGAATTGAGCATTTTTCAGCAACATTAGAAATTTACTCAATCACAAGCTCTGACGAACATATCGACAAATTCAGCCACTACATCAGAGAGTGTGCGAAAGAAATTTTAATCACAATTGATTTACTAGCTGAAAATCGCTTGAAAGATATTCATCCGCACGCAATCAAGATCAAAGAGATTGAACATAATTGTGACAATCTTCATCGTAAATCATTAAAGAACTTGTTTGGAAAAGAAACAGATCCAATTAAGGTGATTCAATACAAAGAAATTTACGAAACACTTGAAGAAATCGCTGATTCCTGTCAAAGTGTGGCCAACAATCTAGAAACAATCATTATGAAGAATGCGTAACGGGGTTAGTTAAACATGGACACATTACTCATCCTTACCATACTTATTGTCATTTGTGCACTTGCTTTTGATTTCATTAACGGGTTCCACGATACAGCAAATGCCATTGCGACTTCAGTTTCAACGAAGGCATTAAAGCCTAGACATGCGATCATCATGGCTGCGTTCATGAACTTCTTAGGAGCAATGACATTTACGGGTGTGGCAAAATCCATTACAAAAGACATCGCAGATCCATTTACACTTCAAAACGGCTCTGTTGTGATCTTGGCTGCTTTAATTGCCGCCATCACATGGAACTTGCTTACTTGGTATTACGGGATTCCGAGTAGTTCTTCACATGCACTAATCGGATCAATTGCAGGCGCTGTTATTGCCTCTGCTGGTTTTGGCGCTTTAAACTATTCGGGATTCATTAAAATCATTCAAGCACTTTTGCTTTCACCTATCCTAGCTTTCGTATTGGGATATATCGTGTATACCATTATCAAAATTATATTTAGAAACAACAATCTCGCAAAAACAAATAAGCAATTCCGACGTGTTCAAATTTTAACGGCTGCACTGCAATCGTATACCCACGGAACAAACGATGCGCAAAAAGCGATGGGTATTATTACGATGGCTTTAATTGCAGGTAATTTGCATACAACAGACGACATTCCTTTCTGGGTACAATTCTCTTGTGCGCTTGCAATGGGACTAGGTACTTCTATTGGCGGCTGGAAGATTATCAAAACAGTCGGCGGTAAAATTATGAAAATTCGTCCAGTCAACGGAGTATCTGCCGACTTAACAGGTGCAGCTATTATCTTCGGTGCGACGTTTATTCATTTACCTGTTAGTACCACTCACGTTATCTCATCTTCTATTCTAGGTGTAGGTTCTGCACACAGAGTCAAAGGGGTAAACTGGGGTACGGCAAAACGTATGCTTGTCACTTGGGTCATCACATTACCGATTTCAGGAACTCTAGGAGCTCTTATATACTTCGTGTTAAATGCGATTCTCTAATTTCAAAGACCTGTCTGACAGGTCTTTTTTTATTTGCCCTGCACACTCAAACACTTTACCTGCAGGACATTTTTTCATGAAGCAGGTTTTCCAATCATATCCATAGAAATAAACAAGTATTCATCTGTCTATGGGAGAGAAGAACATGCTATTATTTTTTCAATTGACCGTATGGTTATTGCTAGGTGCTCTTGCTGTGTATGTATTTGCAGTATGGCGCTTTGAACAAAAAGTAAAAGAAAAGATGTTTGCCATTCGTAAAACGTGGTATTGGATTTATGTAGCTGGTGCTGTTGTGTACTGGACAAATGACCCTTCTTCGATCTTCACCGATTGGATGCACTACTTGATCATTGCCGTTTTTTTCGCATTAACCGATGCTTTCATCTTTCTTAGCTCCTATATAAAGAAACTCGGAAATCATGAGCTGGAAACCGACACCCATCAACTCCTTGAACAAAATAACGATTTGCTTCATTCCTACCTCAATAAACTAAAAACGTACCAATACCTATTGAAAAATGAACCGATCCATGTATATTATGGAAGTGTAGAGGCATATATAGAGGGAATTGAGCGGCTGATTTATTCTTTTGCCGACAAGATGAATATTCAAGCGGTGCTTTGTCCATACGATACGCAGGAACAAAAAGACGACCTGCTTCGGACACTTGACCAGCGGGCTCTTATTCAGGCGAAGCTTGACAGGCAGGAAGTATATTACGATGATTTCGGTCATTTAGTGCTCATCCCATTTTCTGTAGCAGATGCTCACTTTGTCATTAAGCTCACCTCCGATGAAATTGTCACGGAGTTCGACTATTTATTAATGACATCACTTACAACAATTTATGACCTAATCTTGCCTGACGAAGAGGAAGGTGATGAAGATGGACCACGCACTTCAAGGGGATAACAACAACCCTAAGAAAAACCCTTTTAAGATTTTAAAGAAAAAACGCCATATCAGTATGGCCGATTATAAGGTAAGTCCCCATACTGAGCGAATTTTTAAAAAGAATGAACAGCTTCTGGATGAGTATAAAAACAAAAAGGCTTGATTACACTAAAGGACGCGGAACGATATCCGCGTCCTGATTCCATTTTTACATAGACTTGCATACAATACACCATACGCTGCAACGATTGAGGTGCCAAAATGAAAAAGAAAATCAAACAACTGAGATATGTTCAGTTTGCCGAATATCAGCCTTCCCCATATACTCGGCGATTAATTGAAAAAAGTGAAACAGCCATCCAATCATACAAACAGAAACACTCACTGATTTAACAGTTTAAGCAGCTTTTCCTTCGTTTTAGGACCGTATACCCCATCACTTGTCAGCCCATTCATCAGCTGAAAGCGTGCTACGGCATTTGCCGTTTTTTCCCCGTAAACACCATCGATGCCTTTATCTGCAGCCGATTTATCAGGATAAAAATAAACAGCAGCAAGCGCTTTTTGGACGAGACGTACGTGCTCTCCCTTCGTTAGAGGAGAAGTCACCTTTAAAACCCCATCTGGCAGCTCATACATCATTTTTCCATCGTTTCGATAAATTTTGAGAACCTGTCCAATTTGAATTTTGTTTGGATCGCTAATGTTATTCCACTTCTGTAGATCTTGAACTGTGACGTCATGAGCTTTAGCAATACTCGTTAACGTATCCCCGCTTTTGACGACATACGTGATGACCGTCTCTGGATCTCCTGCCGTTTCAATTCCTTTTTTAAATTCATCCCATGTAGCAAGAAGCAGGCGTGGACATGCTTTTCCAGACCAATGCTGATGTGTGACCACATTAGCTAGTGGAATGTTATGTTCCTTTAACAGCTTTTGGATGAGCCATTGCGCATGTTTGACCGCTTGCTGGAAATTCCCATCTTCATTTTCACAAATTTCAATGCCGATCGACTTTCGGTTACCATTGCCTTGTCCGTCCCCTGCATGCCAGCCATTTTCATTTAACGGCAGATGCTGAAAGATTTCATGATCATCCACTGTAAAGTGCCAGCTCACCTCAGTCGTTGGGCGTTTCACATAGGCCGCATGACTTTTCGCATCCGCTCCTTTTGACGTGTTTGCTGTGTTATGCACCGTCACATACATCGGTGTCATGGCGTATCCTGGGCGGTTCCCGTTTCCAACTGGAATAAAATCTTGATAAATTTCTACCATGTTCTGCACTCCCTTTTGCTAGATTGAATTGATCTTTCTCATCAATTGGTGGCGTTCGTAAGACAACATGAGTTTGTTTTAGTGAGAAGACTATGGTAAAATTTGAATTCAATCCACTATTTTTAGTAGTGGAAAACGCAAAAATGAAGAAAAAAACAGGAATTAATTCCATTTTTCCTTGATTTTATGTTAAAATTGTTAAAAATAAGCCGATATTAAAAGTAAGCAATAGCTTCATTAGCTATTTAGTCCTATATGGACTTTTCTTTTACGCCAAAAATAGAACGTACGTTTGCTTGGAGGTTTTTAAATGACTGGTTTTTTAACCCATTTAGAAGAAGAGATTAAGCGGTTATATGCCAAATTACAAATAAGCGGTCCTGCTTATAGAGACATGCAAAGGATCGCTTCTGAATTTCATGTATGGGTACACTATGAGGATACTGGCAGCATGATGATCAAGCATCAAGGTCTTTACAGTATTATATTAAACAGATCTCTATCTTCAGAGGAACAATGGCAGGATTTTGCTCACGAGCTTTGTCATGTGCTGAAGCATGCAGGCAATCATTTCAAGATGCACAAACTCTTTCGAGAGCTGCAAGAGTTTCAGGCAAAACAATTCATGTATCACTTTTGTGTGCCGACCTTTATGCTGATGCAAATGAAGCTTCCAAACCTTCGGCAGCAAGCCATTTTGCACATTGCGCAAACGTTTCACGTCACCTGGGCTTTTGCTGAAAAACGGCTGGCCTTATTCGAACAGCGGAAAGCAGGCATTCGCTTCCAACAAGAGTTTACATCTTATTTAATGAAAGCCGAAAAGGTCGCGGAAAAAGAAGCTGTTTATCAAACGTAAGCCTCTTCTGCATGGGGCGACAGGGGTTTATTCGTAAAGGTCTAATACTTGCTTGAGTACATTTGTGTACCGATAAAATTGCTCATTTTGCGTTTCACGACGATAGCTCCGTCTGAAGTCTTGAAAGAATGCTCTTCTTTGCGCCTGACTGATTTCAAGTTGTACACTTTTTCCGGTCAGACATTGATTGTTAATATTGTGAGGGTGTGTTCCAGAATAGCGATCAGATTCAGATAGCAGCACTGCGGGAAATCCATGAAGCGTTAAACGTTTCACTGTTTCTGCCGCTTTTTCTCTGTCTGTCCCGCCCACTAATGTTTGAAGCACCTCCGTTTCCCCGTAGCCATGGAGTGCAAACGTATAATGATGGGTATGCACTAGAGAAAGGCACACCGGCTCATCGAAACGTGTGCTTGTAATGTGAAGCACATGATTGCCTTTCACTTTAAGGCCTTCAAATAAATACATAGAATGATCACTTGCGATTTCATGAATGAGCTCACTCACACCAGATTCAATCCCTCCGGCATGAGGGGACAAAACCAAAAGCTGGTCACCTTTCCGCTCGTGAAGAATTTGATAGTCGATTCCTTCTCTTTCATGAGCGGAAAGCTCTTCATAACTTTGATATGTATCAATGATTTGTGTCATTCCATCTTCCCCATTTCTCTATATGAGCATAAGTCTACTGCTCTCAAATTCTTTTGTAAAGGAATTTCGAACGATCTATCAACATGAAACATCCTTAAATTTTCCTTATTTTTACGGCTATCTGTTGAATTCTGAGAAAAAATGACCGATAATTGAAATGAATAGAACTTTTGGACTATATGAATCTTTTTGCATTCTCTCTCATAAATTAGAAATATTGTGATCTACATCTGGAGGAATTCATGTTAAAGAAGAAAACCACCATCACCCTTGTCATCTTATCCCTTAGCTTCGCTGGCATCATTTACTGGAAATGCTTTTCTCTTCAAGGCGTATCTCACGGAACCTTTATCCGCTCGATGACATCACCTGACGGAACATATATCATCAATACCTATCGACATAGCGGTGGGAAACTAAAGGAGAACGCAGTTAGAGCAGAAATTGAAAACAAACTCACCCACCGAAAGAAAACGATTTACTGGAAATACCCTGATAAAGACCCTCTCATCAAATGGAAAAACGGGCAGCTTGTTCAAATTGGGCATGAATTTTTAAATGTGGTAAAGGGAGAAACATACGATTATCGCTTTGATCGGAACAAAAGAAAATAGCGCATCAAAAAAACGAATCCCTTTTGGATTCGTTTCAAATTGTTGACAAAGGGCTAAAATGATTTTTATTTTAGCCCTTTGTCTTCTTTTCAGCGTGATAGAAAACCTTTGCAGTCTAGGAAGGACGAGCACTGGCGCGGAGCGAATTGAACATTCGTGAGCACCAGCGCGCAGGACTGACAAAGAATGCGAGGGTTTGTCTACACGCTGAAACGAATCCAATTGGATTCGTTTTTTACGTTGACATTACATGCTGCATGAATTCTTTCATTTCTTTACTTACGATCGTCAATCGTTCCACGATTTCGCTAAACTCTGTCACAAGTAAAGCTTGCTCTGCTGATGAACCTTTCATATGACCCATACTCTCAAGTAATGTATGTATATTGGAGGAAATCCCTTGCAGTGAGCTTTCAATGTTTTCTGTTGCACGTGAAGTTTCACTTGAAAGCTTTTGAACCTCACTTGCTACAACACTAAAACCAGCACCCTCTTTTCCTGCCCTCGCTGCTTCGATTGATGCATTCAATCCCAGTAAACTCGTTTGTTTCGAAATGCCTTTAATCATTTTTGTAATATCGGAGGTTTTTTTCGAGCTTTCAAGTGTTTGCTGCGTTTGTAACGTCATTTCCTCACTTGTCGCAGAAAGCTCCTCTGAATGAGCCGCCACCACATGCACCTTTTCTTGAATACTATGAATGATGTCATTTAACGACTCCATATACGCTTCAAGCTCTAATTGATTTTTAAGTGGAAAACCTAAGGCGATTGCACCAATAACTTGTTGATTTTCATCAAAAATTGGCAAACCCATTGCATTTAACGGTATTCCGTAAACTGATTCAGGCACAAACATACTTGATGTTTCACCTCTGAGCGCTTTTTTCATATTTAAATCATCTGGTTTAATAAGTTCTCCAGCACGAATTTGAAAATCCACATCTTTCGACGGCAAATACAGCAAGAATTTCTCTCGATCAATGACACCCATCGTCACTTCGTTTTTTAAAATCTGCATCATATAAGGTGCTGCTGTCACAATACTCTGTAGTATATCCAATTTCTCTACCCCCTTATATAGTTTATCGGTCGTTCTTCTTAAATTAATAGTTACTTTTTAAAAATAATGATGATGATTGTAGAAATTCTTCATATTTACGAGTAAAAAGAAGTACGTTTACTTTCTATATTCAAACGTAAATTTGCTATAATTAATCCATCAACATATGATGAAATGGTCATGTAACCATTTTGTGTATTTATTGGAGGCGCATGTTGTGACACAACCCATGAAATATGAGCGGGCAATCGTCATTGGCGGAGGTATCACTGGGATGCTCGCTGCAAAAGTTTTATCAACGTATTATCATCAAGTATTGATCATTGAAAAGGATGAACTGCCAGATTCTCCTGAGAATCGTCTCGGCACTCCTCAAGCTTTTCATCCACATAGAATGCTGCCACTTGGCAAGCAAATTGTTGAACGTCTATTCCCTGGTTATACAAAAGAGTTACTGGAATTGGGCGGGTACAACACATTGCATCAGACATCTCGATTTATTACAAAAGATGGCGAATTAGCACTCACCGATACTGAAGAAACTGCGGTTACAAGACGTGCTCTGCTAGAGTGGGTGCTGATGCAAAGAATGGTAAATGAGGACAGGGTGCAGTTTTTAGAAAAACATGAAGCCATCTCGCTTCAGTTTGAAGAAGGAAAAAATCAAGTCACTGGACTGATCGTGAAGGACCGGCAAGTAAAGCCTGGAAGCATTCATGAAATGAAAGCAGACTTAGTGATTGATACGTCTGGAAGAATGTCGAAATTGCCAAAATGGCTGAAAGACGCTGGCTTGACCTTACCACAGACTGATGAGTTAAGTGTGTTTCTAGGCTACAGCACAAGATACTATCAAATACCACCAGGTGCGCCGTACCTACAATCAATGGTCGTAGTTGGCCAGCCCCATAAACAAATCCCAACAGGACTGTTTGAACGGGTAGATCATGATTTAGTGGCTGTTCTTCTTTCTGCAGCTGGCGGTTCACATTATCCAACAACAGATGCTGATCAATTTGATTCAGAAACCGCTGCACTGACCCATCCCGCGATAGCAGAAGCCATCACCCATTTAACGCCCTTTACAAAACCAAAAGGATTTAGAGTCCCTTCTTGCGTAAGACATCATTATGAACAAATGCAGGATTGGCCAAGTGGATTATTGGTGATGGGCGATTCCTTGTGTACATTAGATCCCATTCATGGGCAGGGCATGACAAAGGCAGCTCTTGAAGCACAAACACTTGACCGTATGCTCAAACATGCACAAAAAAATGAGCGGCTATCCTTTGAAAAGGACACATTACAACAAATGCAACACGCGAGTGAACTTGGCTGGTGGCTTTGTGCGATTGCTGATATGGCGTGGGACGGCGTCGAGTTAAAAGGAGAAACAACCATCCCCCACTTGACGTTCGTACAGGAATTTTTAAATCGCTACGTACAATACGCCATTGTCACAAAACAGCCTGAATGTCTTGAAGCGTATCACCGGATGCATTCTTTCTTAACAGAACCTAGAGAAATCATTAACTTAGAACAGCTGCACAACATGATTCAAGCTGACACCTCTGGAGAAACCGCCGAATGGTGGAAGCAATGGGATCAAAAGAACGATGAAGGCAACCGAGCTTTTTTCCATGAAGCGGTTCCTGACTTCCGTCTAGAGCACTTGCTGTCATTCAATTGAAATAAAAAAAGCCCCTTTAATGGGGCTTTTTCATTAACGTAATAATTGAAGTACGTTTTGCGGCTGTTGGTTTGCTTGAGCTAACATTGCTTGAGATGCTTGAGAAAGAATGTTGTTCTTTGTGAACTCACTCATTTCTTTCGCCATGTCAACGTCACGAATACGAGACTCAGCAGCTGTTAAGTTTTCAGCAGAAGCACCAAGGTTGTTGATTGTGTGCTCTAGACGGTTTTGGACTGCACCAAGAGCTGAACGCTGTTTAGATACTGCACCGATTGCTGCGTCGATTTTTGCTACTTCGGTGTCAAAGTCAAAACCATCTTCATTCACTACAATATCTTTTACAGTTAAAGTTTCTGCATCCATTTTACCAATCTGTACGTTGATATTTTGCTCAATGTTTGCGCCAATTTGAAATTGGAATCCATCTTCAACACTACCATCCAACAAATTCTTGCCGTTAAATGCTGTACGCTGAGAAATTCCATCAATTTCATCAACCAAAGCAGTGAGTTCTTCTTGAATCGCCGTTAAATCTTCAGTCTGTTGAGTACCAACGTTCCCAGCTTGAACTGTCAACTCACGCATACGTTGAAGAATCGCATGTGTCTCAGTTAATGCACCTTCAGCTGTTTGAATAAGAGAGATACCGTCTTGTGCGTTTTTAGATGCCATTTCTAATCCGCGGATTTGTCCACGCATTTTTTCAGAGATTGCAAGACCTGCTGCGTCATCTCCTGCACGGTTGATACGAAGTCCAGAAGAAAGCTTTTCCATGTTCTTTTGCCCTGCACCATTGTTGGCAGACAAACGGTTCAATGTGTTAAGTGCTGCGATATTGTGGTTAATTCTCATGTTAAATGACCTCCGTGTGTTTGAACCAATTGGACGTCCTTATCCAAAAGTTCTAAAATAGAATTTTTTTGTAAGCCTTACAATCCATTTATCGAACTTTAATGGAATATGTTTAACAAAAAAGGAATAAATAAGGAATAAGTCTCATTCAATATGATCGTTTCGCTAGAGTATGCCAAATTTAAAGGTCATTTTTCATGATTTATCAGAGGGATTTAAGAATCATAAGACTGGAGAAAATGTGAAGGAAAAAACAGCATAAAAAAAGCCCCATCAAGGGGCCTTTCATTAACGTAGTAATTGAAGTACGTTTTGTGGCTGTTGGTTCGCTTGTGCAAGCATTGCTTGAGACGCTTGAGAAAGAATGTTGTTCTTTGTGAACTCACTCATTTCTTTCGCCATGTCAACGTCACGGATACGAGACTCAGCAGCTGTTAAGTTTTCACCAGAAGCACCAAGGTTGTTGATAGTGTGCTCTAGACGGTTTTGAACTGCACCAAGTTTAGAACGCTCTGAAGATACACTTTTAATTGCTGTATCGATTTTTGCGATTTCTGTGTCAAAACTGAAACCAGTAGCCGCAACATCAATAGTATCTACGCCTAGAGTAGTTGCATCCATGCTACTAATTGTAACATTGATATTCTGAGTTGCATTAGCACCAATTTGGAAAGTAAAACCTGTAGTTTCAGTACCATCTAATAGTTTTTTTCCGTTAAATTCAGTACGATTAGAAATTCCATCGATTTCTTCAACAAGTGCATCCATCTCATCTTTAATAGCAGTTAAATCTTCAGTTTGCTGAGTACCTGTGTTACCTGCTTGAACAGTTAGTTCACGCATACGTTGAAGGATTGCATGTGTTTCAGTCAATGCACCTTCAGCTGTTTGGATAAGAGAGATACCGTCTTGTGCGTTTTTAGAAGCCATTTCTAATCCGCGGATTTGTCCACGCATTTTTTCAGAGATTGCAAGACCTGCTGCGTCATCCCCTGCACGGTTGATTTTAAGACCAGAAGAAAGTTTCTCCATATTCTTTTGGCTCGCACCGTTGTTTGCAGACAAACGGTTTAATGTGTTAAGTGCTGCGATATTGTGGTTAATTCTCATTTCCTATTACCTCCATGTATGTGGGACCTGACAGACGTCCTTGTCTGAAAAAAGTCCTTTATTCTAGGGCTTATCAACCCTGACAATTCTATTATCGGATGTGGTTATAGGATGTTTAGCAGATTTTTTAAAAAATATCATATTTTTTTATGACGCTGCTCCTAATTTTAACAATTTTATAAAAATAAAAGCTGCTGATCTTATCAGCAGCTTTACAATTTATGAATTTCAGTATTGCTTGATATCAAACATTAAGATATTTTGGTACACCACGTAATCCTTCTTACTTGTGAAAGGACCTTTATTGTGTTCATCATTGATTTCATAGAAGTTCATCCCAATTCCAAAGCTTCTTTCTTTATACCAGTTAAGAAAATCGTTGATTTCTTTCATTGAAAGCAAATAATCCTTTTGCAGCCCGTTTATCATCGTAATTGAAAGTATACCTTTTGTTGATTCTTCACCTGGCTTTGTCCCGTCTTGATCTTTTGGTTCTTCGGTTGTGCCATCACCTGGCTTTGTTCCGTCCTGATCCTTTGGTTCTTCTGTTGAACCATCACCTGGCTTTGTCCCGTCTTGATCTTTTGGTTCTTCGGTTGTGCCGTCACCTGGCTTTGTCCCGTCTTTATCTTTCGGCTCTTCGCTTGTGCCATCATCTGGTTTTGTTTCATCCTGATCCTTTGACACTTTTTGCAGATCTTTTAATGGAATAGAGATAACAGATTTAAAATTGTTTTTGACAGAATGACTACCAATTGATTCAGCATAATCTCTTCCACCAATAACATATAATTGATCATCAGCAATAACTGCTACAGATCCAACTCTACCTTCAGGAATTTCATATAAAGAATCTTGAACTTGACTAGTTTGTGGATCAAATATCTGAACTTGTTTTAATAATTTACTCGATCTATCTCCAATTTGCTGACCGCCAATCATAAATAATTTATGATTGGCGGTCGCATATGCAGCTTCATATGCAAAAGAATTTAATTGAATATCCTTTAAGCGTTGCCACTTACCTAACGTCATATCATATTCTAAAATGTCTTTATCTTTCGCTCGGCTAACATTAGCCTCACCACCAGCAATATATAACTTTCCATTTATCTCTGAAATGCTTCTTCCCTGACGAGAAGCTAATTGAGAATTATCTAAGCTTTCCCACTCTCCACTTACCGTATCATAGGAATAAAAATTTACTTGAGAGCTTGATAAAGATGCTACTATATAAATTTTTTCTCCAACTGTAACTGCTCTTAAGGAACCAGTTGAATAGGATGTATATATAAATTTCTCAGGTATCTTAATTGGTTCTTCTGTCCATTGATCTAGTTCTGTATCATAAACATCGATGGTTTTGTGAACTGTTTTAGTTGTATCAGTAAGGCCGCCAATGACATAGATTTTTTTACCTACTGTCGCGTAAGCAGCGCCAGTTCTTTCTCTAGGCATATTTGATTTTTCTGTCCAAGAATCAGTTTTAGGATCATACATATATGTTGAATCATTGAACTTAGACTGTTGACTAGCTCCACCGAATACATATATTTTCCCTTCAACTACTCCTACACTTGCTCCGATACGCTCTTCCGGTAAGTCCGCTCGCTTCATCCACCCATTTGTTTCAGCTGCATGAGCTTTCAATGGACTAATGGTGACCATCATCAAAATGGTCAAAAGCACTAAAAATAAACCTTTTTTCATCGTTTCTTTCCTCCATATCTTAAATATCCCTCCTTTTATCGACATATTTGTAACATAATTTAAATTTTATCATTGTACACCAGAATGAATATCTCCAAATTGCACCTATAATTTATCCTCACACATACATCACCGGTGTCGATATTTTAATAATCTTCCCGCCTCGACGGTAAAACCTTGGGACGCGGCGGCTTAAGGTGGCGATGACTTCGTAGTTGATCGTATTGAGCATTTCGGCGATTTCATCGACAGAAATTTCTCCGCCTTTTTGACGGCCGTAAATAACGACTTCATCGCCTTGCTTTGCTTTCATTTCTCCTAAACTGATCATGGTCATATCCATTGTGACTCGGCCAGCAATCGGCATTCGTTTTCCGCGGAAAAGCATAAATCCTCGATTGGATAAAGCACGTGAGTACCCATCTGCGTAACCGATCGGTATGGTCGCAATGACTTCATCAGGTTTCGCTACATAAGTTGCCCCATAGCTGACGGTCCTTGGCTTTGTCACCATTTCCTTCACGAACGCAATCCTTGCTTTTAAACTGAGAGCGGGCTCTAGCTTAACAGCGTCTAAACTCTCAATGTATTGCGAGGGGTACAGTCCATATAGCCCGATGCCGAGCCGAATCATATCTGCGCTAAATTCAGGAAATGCGATAGCAGCCGCTGTATTGTTCATATGTACCGTGGGCAGTGTAATGCCTTGTTTTTTTAAGAAACGAAGAAAATCAATAAAAATGCTGTGCTGCAGTAGTGTGAAATCAGGGTCAGGCTCATCCGCAGTGGAGAAATGCGTAAATATTCCATCCCATCTCAGGTTTTCGCTCTCTTCAAGCGCCTCTACCACTGCTAACAACTCTTCCTTTGTTCGTACACCTAATCGTCCCATCCCCGTATCGACATTGACATGAATCCCCAGGCGATGCTGACTTTCTTCTTCCGCTAAAATCTCATTTGCTTGAACAATCCAGTCTTCTCGTAGGCCGGAGAGGTCAATTTTCCAAGCTGCAGCCCTTTTCACACAGTCGAGCGGGGTAAATCCAAGGACCAGAATCGGTGCTTCAATTTTTGCTCTTCGCAATACAATGCCTTCTTCCAAACTAGCAACTGCGAGTTCCGTCGCACCGCTTTCCAGTGCCTGACGAGCTACCTCCACTGAACCGTGTCCATAAGCATTCGCCTTCACCACAGCCATGATCTTACTTTTCCTTGGAATATGCGCTTGAATGGCTTCAATATTTCTTTTAATCGCATCAAGATTAACCTCGATCCAGACTTCCCTGCAAAGCTTTTGCATGTATGTTTCCTCCTCATCACATGAGTCATTTCGATATCAATGTTCGTTTTCGTGTCTAGTCTATCTTTATTCATTTTTGTGAAAAACATTCAACCGCAATGACTGAACCAGCTTTGTCTTGATTGACATAAAAAAAGAAACCACCTCAAATTGTGATTTCTTCTTTATGAACAGTCATTTCGTTAATCCACAGATTTCATCATTGAATCAATTTCATGATAAATTTCCTCCAGATTTTCTCGTTCAGTCAAATATTCGGCGTCGCTCTTACGAACTGGCACATCAAATTTTAAAAAGGTGATCGTGATCGTTGATGAATCCTGATCATTCATAGTTAATCTTAATTCAAGTGTCGAGATCTCTTCATTATTATCACTCTCAGTAGAATATTCAATCGGTATACCATCCTCTAACATGTCAACTTGTTTCAACTCTTTCAAGGAAAGCTCAGTCACTTCAAACCTGAAGTTTCGAGATGAGCCGCCAGGTTGATGTGTAATAAAGCGCATTTCCTTTCGCTCATCATCAATCGCAAAGCCTTTATCAACATTTTGTGAAAAGATGTATGTTGAAGCCTGAAACCCGTCTTCGTGAAAAAGCATCATCATTTGATCTAATAGTATGTTTGGATCATTCTTTTCTTTTTGTCTTTGCAGCCTTCCCGCAATCCATAAAATGACCATTGCGCCTATGATGCTAAATACCGTTCCCAACCCATTACCTACATTTACGAAAACAGTAAAGCCTAAAATAGCAACAATAAAAGCGATTACAATGCCTATGATGAATATCACACCATGCTCCTCCTGTCATGACCCTTCATTGTAAATATTGGTTTAATCATAGTATAGCATCTAGATTTTGATCGAAAAAAATCTACTATAGACTAAACAGATACTACATTCATTTCACTTTTTAAATAGAAAGGATTTTTATGATGAACCTTTACACGACAGACGAAATCATTGATGCTCTTGAAAAAGCATGGTCTTCTCAATCTAGTTCAAAATGGAGTAAAGACAACCCTGCAAACGGACAATGCGGCGTTACTTCTTTAGTCGTCCATGATCTTTTAGGTGGAAAAATAAACAAGACCTCATTACCCAACGGATGGCACTTTTACAACGTAGTGAATGGAACAAGAATCGATTTTACTTCTTCACAATTCTCTGAAGAAATCGTTTATATGGATGTACCTTCAAATCGAGAAGAAGCATTTCAAGATACGAATGAGGATCAGTATCGATATTTAATGGAATGAGTCGTAGAATATTTAAACATATACTATTCATGAAAACAGACCATAAGAGGTCTGTTTTCATTGAAGGTCAATAAAGTGTTTAAAAGATAGGTAGTAAGAACTCACACACGCCTTCTTCTTCTCTATATCGCTCTATAATAGGTGCCTGACGCATGTTCAATTGATTGTTTTGGATCATTTGGGGCAATTGTCTCCAGAACAAATTCACTTTTTCGGTTGTATGTGTCTCTGTAAACACAGCATACGTTCCCCCTTCAAAATGACCAGTCTGAACCATTTGATCTTTTGAGAAATCTCTATTTGTCATAAGCATGAGGTCGTATCTGCATCTTTCTGGTGGAATTTTCTCAGGATCATCTTGAAGAACACCATATATACCATATTCCTTTAATTCATCATTTAAATGATGTTGCTTGATCCATTTTTTAAATCTCTTCATCATCTCAAAATTCTCTTTGCTGCCATATGATCCGATATTTCTCATATACACCATTTTCATATTCGTTAACATTTCAATGTTGTAATTCATGATTTCCCTCCAACTCGTATTGGAAGACTGGCCAATCATTCCTTACAAACAACGGTAACATCCTTTAAAATATAATGCAGTAGGATATTAAAAATAATGTGATGTATGATGGAAAATACATATTTTTTCAAGATTTGAATCTTTAAAACAAAAAAGAACGGACAACGGCCGCTCACTTTTATTACTATTCATTTTTTTGAAGGCTTAGCACATTGAAAACTAAAAAAGCCATTGACAAGGCTTTTTTAGTTTAAGCAAAATAACCGATACTAGATGTATGTCCTCTTTGGGCTTCATTATGGATATCGTTTGACGAAACATAGCTAAAAGCACCTAACACACTGACAATTATAAATACGGTTGCTACTGACTTAAATTTCATAAAGACAGTCTCCCCTTTTAATTTGGTGTTGGAAATATAGAATCTTCTCATAAAATTCGTTTGAGCGTTCGATATCTCCTGCTTTATTATAATGCTTCGCTGCATCTTTCGCTAAATCTTCAAGATTTGCAAAAAAAGACTTTGATTCCAAATAAGCCATTGACTCTGTTATACGATTAACATTGTTATCTATATATAGTGATTTCAACATAATGAATGTATTTATAAAAATATCATCCTTTAATTTTTCAGCTAATTCAAATCCATAGTTTAATGCATATAAACCTAAATCACTCTGATCATTTTTAAAGTATGATTTTGTCAACATGACCAGCGGATCAAGAATTTTGTTTAAATGCTCATAACCTTGTTCTTTAAATGAATGAATAGATTCATTAAAATATTTAATTGCCATTGAAAGGTCATTATGATGAAAATAACTCAACCCTAAATTATAGAGTGCTGATCCTTTTAATCGTTTTGTTGAGTTGTCGGCGGCTTTTTCTAATGCGTGTTGAAAATGGGGTATTGCTTTTTCGGGGCAGCCCATATCTATATAGTTTAATCCGATGACAAAAGAACATTGTATTTCTCTTACTGTGTATGTATCTTTTTCTCGATAGCATTCTATCGCCTGTGCGATATGGTGCATGGACATGTGGGTTTGTTTCATGTGGTAATAGATTTCAGCCATCTTGTAATTGAACTCGGCCCGTTCAATATCGTCACTGACAAGAGACAGCTTTTTTTCTGCCCGTTTATAGAAGGTAATTGCATTTAGGTATTCATAATTTTCAAATTCGTACATGCCGTAGAAAAAATTGAAGTAATACTCGAGTAATCCTGTTAATTTCTCTTGGTCCCTTTTGATCTTCATTGCGAGTTCCTTGAAGTTGGCCCGCTCTTTCCCATTTTCTAAAGGATTCAAGTAATCAAGCATTAATTTATGTCTGAACTCCATGAGTGAGAAATACAATAATAAATCTTGATTTTCTTCCATATGATCAAGCATTGATTTGATTTCCTCTTTATATGCTTCGGCGTCCGGTACGTTAAATCTTTGAATATGATAATACCATTCATTGATTTTCAAACCGACGTGAGAAGAAAGCACTTTCTCCATCAGCTCTTACCCCTTCCTCTATTTTCCCTATAATGACATATATTATCATTTTATGAACCATTCGACACCGAAAAGAAACCGCAAAAAGGCCCAATAAAGGGCCGTGAAAATGATAAGATAAAATGACTTCTATTCATAAATAAGCACCCAGTATTTCGCCCCAGGTTCTCCTTCTTCTACAACAGCCTTCCAGCCTCTTTTTTGATAAAAAGACAAAGCTTTGTGATTTTCGGAGACACATTTGAGGGTGACCGGTGTTCCCAAAACTTTTATAGCTTGCTTGAGCAGCAGATCGCCAGCCCCTTGACCAGCAGCTTCTGGATGGACAAACAAGAGGTGAATAAAACGATCTGGTACATATAGAGAAATGAATCCAAGGATTTTATTGTTCTCCTCAGCTAAAAAAATTTGCTCTTCCTGCGTATCTTGATCAAAATCTTGCAGATTGAGTTCTTCTGGCTTGAGCCAGTGAAAGCTCTGGCGTCGGGATTCTAAATAGGTTTGCCTTAATTCTGGATAATCTTCTATGCTTGCTTCTCTAATCAACATCGCAGCATCCCCTATGTTTTTTATTTGAATGTTAATTCACCTCAAGAACACGTTTTGCCTGTATTATGCCTGCCAGTAACAATTGATCACTGAACTGCGAATCATTGACAGCACGTGCAAGAGCAATTGTACCAATCATGCTACTTACTAGTGCGTAACTCGTAGAGAGATCTATGTTTCCAGCATCAGCTATAAACTCCATAAATCGTTTCAGTTCATCGGTATAAGCTTTCCGTACCTCTTGCGATAATTGAGAAATTTCTCCTGCCAGCGCAGGCAGTATACAGCCGACCTCTGTCTGATCACGATGAACGGAACTTAAATAGAATTCAATGATCGTCTGAATTCGAGGCTGGTCTGCTTTCTTGTCTGCAACACTTTGCAGCAGCTTTATCGTATCAGTAATAGCAAAATGAAAAGCCTCTATCACCAACTGATCCTTGTTCTTAAAGTGAGCATAAAACCCTCCATGAGTTAGACCTGCCCCTTTCATAATGAATGGCAAACTGATATTACGAACGCCATTTGTTCGAAATGCTCGTGCAGCACTTACAATGATCTGCTCTCTCACTTTTGACTTATGACCTTTCGGATAAGGCATCCCTCTACCTAACCTCCTTCTCTTTCACTGATTCTAAGTATGTTTATCAAAATATTATATTCATCATATTATCTTGTGTCAATTGACTGAAATCCATCTTTCCTTACTAGATGGGATTGACTCCATTAAAATATGATGACTATAATATATTATGATCATCATATTTTAAAGTTGGAGGTGCAAGAAATGATTCATTTAGAAACAGTAGATACATTAGTAATTGGATCAGGTCCGGGAGGCTACGTGGCGGCATTACGTTCAGCTCATCTCGGCATGAAGACAGCGATTGTAGAACGTGATCAGTTAGGTGGAGTATGCACCCATGTAGGCTGTATCCCTTCAAAGGCGCTAATAGCAGAAGCAGAGAGGTTCAAACTCCGCACACAATGGGGTGGTTTTCAAGAAGGCGGCACTTTCAAGGAAGCTCAAGCGTTCAAAAAAGCTGTTGTGGAAAAACAAGCGGGTGGCGTCCAATTTTTGTTAAAGTCATCGGGAGTGACCATACTGGAAGGCGAGGCAAGCTTGATCGATCCGCATACAGCGGTCATTCAGCATTCCGAAAAAGGTGAGAAGCGAGTCAACTTCAAACACCTTATACTAGCAACCGGCTCCCGTCCAATTGAAATTAAATCACTCCCTTTCGGAGGTCGTATATTGTCTTCCACGGAAGCACTCTCCCTTCCCGAGATCCCTAAAAGCCTTGTCGTAGTTGGGGGTGGGTATATTGGTGTTGAACTAGGGCAGATGTTTGCAAGATTTGGAACAAAAGTCACCATCTTGGAAGGTGGCAATCAAGTATTGCCAGGCTTTGAAAGTGAACTTGTCTCGCCTGTCGTTCGTCAATTGAAAGAAGATAAAATCACGCTGATTACAGGAGCAAACGTCACAGATGCCGAGCAGCATATGAGCGGAATTGATCTTCATTATGAGAAACAGAAAGAAAGTTACACGGTGAAAGCGGAATATGCACTGATTACTGTCGGAAGAAAACCGAATACAGATGGAACATTAGGTCTTGATACTATCGGGTTGTCTCTTCCCCCTCACGGACGTATTGAAATTGATGAACAATGCAGAACATCCATTCCGCACATATATGCGATTGGTGATATCACCGAGGGTCCTGCTCTGGCTCATAAAGCTTCCTATGAAGCGAAGGTTGCAGCAGAAGCAATCGCTGGTAAACCTTCTATTATAGATTATAAAGCGATCCCTCTCGTTGTTTTTTCCAGCCCAGAATTGGCGAGTGTTGGACTAAGCGAAACGGATTGCAAGCAACAATCCATTCCGACTGTCATTGGGAAAACAATGTTCTCCATTAATGGCCGAGCGCTTGCATTAAAAGAACCAGAAGGTTTTGTGAAGATTGTAGCCCATGCTGAGTCTGGGCTTATTCTAGGGGCGCAAATCGTAGGTGCTGAAGCATCTACTCTTATATCAGAACTAGCTCTCTCTATTGAAATTGGCGCTACAGCAGAAGATTTAGCAATGACGATTCATCCTCACCCAACATTAGGTGAAATGATCATGGATGCTGCAGAAATGGCTACCCGTAAAGTTGAAAAATATCTTGCACGATAATTGAGCAAAATAATCGCCATAGCCTATTTTAGGAATAGGCTATGGCGATTTCAATTGAGCCATCATATAAAAGCGCCGGTCCATTTATCGTTAATTGGATCCTACTTCGCGTTTTTTACCGAGATTCATGGATAACTGAACCCCAATCATCAGCATGACGATGACAAGCATTGCCACAATGGAAGCATAAAAATGTCCGCTTAGATCGAAAACCAAGCCAATGAAAAATGGACCGAATCCCCCCACGATGTACCCGCCCATCTGCGACATCGCGGACCAGGTTCCGGCTTCCTCCGGAGTACTCGTCTCCATAATCGGGAGCATAAGCGCTAAAGGAAACAACCCTCCGGCACCCATACCGAGGAAAATGACGGCTGGCAAGATCGGCATGGGCAGAAGTAGAAAGATAAGTCCAATGAGTTCAGACAGACTGCATAAGATGAGAAATAATTTCGGTTTTCCTAATCGAGTAACGACCGCTGGAACGAGTAGTGCCACCGGAATCTGAATGAGTGTAAATATGGTCAAGAGCATGGCAGCATATTGCGGACTGTTTCCGAAACTAAGAGCAATCGGTGAAATCCATGCCGTCAAAGAATAAAACATACTGGACATAAAGCCAAAGAACAAGGTGAATTGAATGGCCTTTTTGTTTCTCAGCGGCAATTTTAACGGCAAAGTGACATGATCACTCTGCTCATTTTTGCGAACTAAACCGACCCATAGAATAAGTGCAATCACTCCTAGAATAGCCCAGCAGGACAACGCAAATGGAAGATGATGCTGACTGCGCAGATAAATCGGAATCGTGAAACCGGAAGCGAGCGCTGCACCTATTGTCATAGAAATTGAATACACACTAACAATACCGGGATTTCTCGGGAAATATTTTTTAATAAAACTAGACAATAAAGGACCCGCGAAACTAATCCCTACACCTCCTGCAAACGCAGTCATGAGCAGGATAGCAACCGATTGGCTTGTACCACGCAGTGCGGTGGCAATCGTGATAAGAAGAATCGAGAAAAACAGCGTTCTCTCTAAACCAAACCGCCGGCTAAGTATCGTTGCAACGGGAGCAAATATTCCCATACAAAGGACAGGCAAAGTGGTCAAAAGACTTGCTGTCAGAGCGTTTACACCAAGCTCTGATTGAATCATGCTCATCATGGAAGCCACTGACGTAATGATCGGACGTAAGTTTAATGCCGCTAAAAATAAAGCGGCTAAATAATATATTTTTTTCATCAATACCCTTCTTTCTCTCTCATCTTGTTAAGGTTACTTTGAGTATAAATCTGCTGCATTCATTGATCAATACAATAAATCATATTATGATGATAGAAAAAGACTATCATTTACGAAAGGAAGACATATGGATACTCGGCATATTACCTATTTTATGGCTGTATTCAATCATTTGCATTTTACAAAGGCTGCTGAGCAGCTAGGCATATCACAACCTACACTTAGCCAGCAAATTCGACTGCTTGAAGCAGAAGTTGGGATGCCGCTCTTTGATCGAATCGGCAAAAAGGTCGTTGCTACCGAAGCTGGTTCGCTGCTTTATCAATATGGCATGAAAATGCTGCAAGCTGAAAGAGATGCAAAAAATGCGATGAAAGAACTATTATCAGAAAAACGAGGAACCGTTCGTCTCGCAGTACTCCCCTCCGATCTTGATTTTCAGCTGGTTCCACTTTTTGTAGACTTTAAAACCCTTTATCCCGAAACCAATCTGAAGGCCTATTCAAATATCTTCGTTCGTGAAGAAGTCCTTTCTCATAAAGTAGACCTCGGCATCGGACTGCGAGGGCCTGCGGATAAGCGTCTCGTTCAAATTCCACTTGGTAGTGAACCCTACGAATTATTTGTTCATTCAGAAAGTGATTTGGCCCAAAAGAGTGAAGTGACTTTAGAAGAGCTGACTCAGCATGCGTTGGTCATGTATCCGAAGGGATATCTAGGAAGGGATTTAGTAGATGACGTATGTAAAGAACAGGGTGTTGAACTGGACACTGCCATGGAGGTCGGGTCCGCATCTTCGCTATTGCAGCTGGTTGAAGCGGGAATCGGTGCAACCATTCAGCCAAGAGGATTACTAAAACAACATTCGACGTGGCCCAATATTGTTTCGATTCCTATTGCTGAGCCAGCTCCTGTCCGTCACTTGGAATTAATTTATTATGCAGATCGATTTGTCAGCAAAGCACAACAGCAGCTATCTGAATGGCTGATAGACTTTTTCAAATCAAGAACAAACTAAAAAGTGAGGTAAACACATGAAGAATGCAAACAGCATATTTACAAGAACAAACCGGGTTGTGATTCGCAAATTTGATAAACAGGATATTGAAGCATTTTATCAGTACCGAGCAAATCCCTCTATTGCAAAATTTCAATCTTGGGAAAACTACACGTACGAAGATGCTGAATCATTTGTTCAACATCAAATGACGCAAAAACCTAATCAACCGGGGACGTGGTTTCAATACGCTATTGCCTTATCTGAGTCCAATCAGCTGATAGGAGATTGCGCCATCCATACACTAGATAGTGAACCTAGAATCGTTGAAATAGGTTTTACCCTCGCGCCTGAATACCAAGGAATGGGCTATATTCACGAAGCTCTCAGTTCAATCTTCGAATATATTTTTATGACATTGAACAAACATAAAATCATTGCCTTTACAGATGTGCGCAACGAAAAATCCATTCGAGTGCTGGAACGTTTAGAAATGAGACGCGAAGGACATTTGCTGCAAAATTATATGTCTAAGGGACATTGGGTCGATGAATATCAGTATGCCATTCTTCAATCTGAGTGGGCCGCTAAGCGCCATTAAACATTTATTTCCTATTTAAAATTCCTAAATAAGCGCTCCATGGACCCACATCGGCTCGATATCGTTCCGCCATGACCCGAACAATTTGGGACATATGGGTGAAGTCATGGACAACCCACGCAGAGAGTAATTCGCTCACTTGCACGACTCCAAACTCCGGATGGACGCCCTTTTTCTCTAAATCAAGGCCTGATTGTGTCATGCGCTGAATGTATGCCACATTCTCCATCCGCACATGATGAAACTCAGATAGTGCTTGTTCTATCTGTCTTTCAGATTGGTTCAAATGAGAGTAGCGGTCAAACGCAGGAAATGGTGTATTCTCTCCATCAGCAAGAATCACATTTAATCGAGGAATCCAGTTGAATTTTTCTGCTTCAATCAAATGTTCAATGACTTCAATCGGATTCCACGTTCCCTCCCCTTCACAGCTGTGAAGCCAATCCTTCGATAAACCGGACAAAAGACTTTCTAACGTGTGAGGAGTTCGACTCAACATATCTAAAGCTTCATTTAAATTAAAATTCATATGGTTGCTCCTTTTTCAATTTTTCTTTATTCTAATGTTTTTTGAATAGATTGCAACTCATACTTCAAGACAGATAAAGGCGCTTTTGATCAACTTTCTATATACAAATAGAACTTTTCTATAACGATTACCATGCTTTCTTTTTTTATAATAGAAAAAAATGAAATGTGGTGATATCTATGTCTATAACGATTGGTATTATGGGCGGGATGGGTCCTTTAGCCACGGTTGATCTGATGAAAAAAATCATTTCACATACTCCCGCTATTAAAGATCAGGATCATTTACATGTGATTGCTGATAATTTCCCGAAAATTCCTGATAGAACCACTGCAATTTTTGGGAAAGGTGACGATCCTACAGATTATATGATTGAATCAGCCAGGAGATTAGAACGCGCCGGAGCTGACTTTATTCTCATTGCATGCAATACCGCACACTTCTTTTTAGAAAACGTACGACATTCCACTCATATCCCTATTATGAACATGCCATTAGAAACCGCAAATTACCTAAACAAACATCACTATACATCTGTAGGCTTACTATGTACTGATGGAACATTAAAAACCCAGCTCTATCAAAAGGCTTGTGCTCATCACAAGATTGACGTCATGACTCCTAGTGAAAATCTTCAGAAAAACGTGATGAATGGGATATATGCGGTGAAAGCAGGAAAATTAAGTAAAGGCGAAAGTGAATTGGCGTTAGCTGCAGAAATTTTAATCAATCAAGGAGCAGAAGCCATCATTGCCGGCTGTACAGAAATCCCCTTAGTCCTAAGGTCAACTAAAGATGTGAAAGTGATTGACCCTACTGTCATTTTGGCGAAAGAAGCTGTAAAATTAGTGTATGAGCTTGAAAAACTAAACATTTAAAGAACGCAGCATAAGGGGATAAAATGAATATTGAGAATATAGAAGCGTTTATTTATGTATGCCAGCTAGGCAGTGTCAATAAAGCTGCGGAAGCGCTGTATTTAACCCAGCCTTCTGTTTCGGCACGTATTCAATCATTAGAAAAAGAATTAGACCTGAAATTATTTAATAGACAGAGAAATAAACTATCTCTGACGGAAAAAGGTGAACAGTTTTACCCGCATGCCAAAAAGATTCTCCATTCTTATCAAGAAGCAAAGCATAATCTCAAACAAACGATGATCCCTTATGAATTGACGATTGGATGCGCATCCTCAATTTCCAATAATCTATTGCCTCACATATTGCCCGCCCTAAAAGAAAAATACGAAAACCTGAAAGTGAAAATTGTAACAGGACATTCAAAGGATGTAGTCCAAAAAGTGATTAATAACCAAGTAGACTTTGGCATTGTCAGGACTGAAACACATCCTCAAATTGAATCAATCCCTATTTTCAGCGATCCAATCGGGCTGTTCGTTCCAACTCATCACCCGCTTGCCAGCCTAGGCAACATCAATATGAAAGAACTAGAAGAACAGCCTTTTATTTTCTTTGACTATGGGTCATTTGATTGGTTCATGCTCCACCGATTATTTCAAAAAAACAACATCACACCGAACATTTCCATTGAGGTTGATCATATGGAAACTGCAAAAAATTTAGTGCTGCAAGGAATGGGACTATCGTTTCTACCTCATCATTGTGTTAGAAATGAAGTAGAACAAGGAACATTAAAACAAATTTCAATCGAGCCATCCATCAATTTCAACATCAATATCGAGTTCATTTATAAAAAAGGAAAATCCAAATCCGTTTTCATTGACCAACTCAAACAGTTTTTTCATGAATTAGATTAAAAAAAGCCCTTTTCAGGGCTTTTTCAGATTGTTGACAAAGGGCTAAAATGATTTTTATTTTAGCCCTTTGTCTTCTTTTCAGCGTGGTAGAAAACCTTTGCAGTCTAGGAAGAACGAGCACTGGCGCGGAGCGAATTTGACATTCGTGAGCACCAGCGCGCAGGACTGACAACGAATGCGAGGGTTTGTCTACACGCTGAAAAAGCCCTTTTCAGGGCTTTTTTTGGATTCGTTCTGATTGATTAACTTTCGTTTGCCAACATGTATACTGCAGTTTCATGCATAGCTTTCAATCCTGATCTCTGTGCGTACTCGGCCACAGTGATCGCACTTGTCGTCAGAAGTTCTATTATATGTTCATCCATTCCTGGCCAAGTTCTCCCGCCTGCTTTTTCATACGCATGGATAAGTTTCGTTAATCCCTCTTTCCCAAAGAGAAGTTGATGCGACAAAAAATCTGCAGATACATCACCAACCCCCACTTCAGACCAATCAATCACACCCGTCACACATTGATTTTCATCAATCAGAATGTGGCCAGGATGCAAATCTCCATGCTTCACTCCCACGAAAGGCGGCCATAAAGAATCTTTAGCTAGCCATTCTTGCCAGCGCTCCCATAAACCGCTGTTAATGGTGTATTGCGATTTGACACGTTCCATTCGCTGTTTCATTGATGCTCTTAATTCATGAGCACTGAGCTTCTCCACACCGATCGTTTTAAAAGGCTGTTGATCTAAGGAATGTACATTCGCTAAAACTCTTCCTAATGATTCATAATAAGCTTGCGGTACATTCGTTTGGTCAAAACTCCACACATACGATTGCTTCTCCACATCAATACTAGCCGCCGGTACCCCCTCTAATTGTTTATAAGCAATCAGACTTTCTGTAAAGATAGACCACTGAGGGACCTGAAATTGAACCTGTTTTCTAATATGATCTAATGTCTTTTTTTCTTGTAAGGTATGTTTCATTGATTCAGGTCTGCGAGGCACTCTTAATATCCATTGGTCACCATGTAAATCTTCGACATGTGCGACACGGAAATCCACACCTGATTCATTTATTTTGATGGTATTCTCTGAAATTTCTAATCCGTGATGATTGGCTAACTGCTTTAATTCTAGTCTATTCATATTCATTCCTCCAATTGCTCATTTAATCATGATCAATAGGCATCAAGAATATCATCACAAAAAACCACAAACAGGCTACTTTATGTGGTCAGAGTAAACAAAGCTAGACTTATGCCTTTCTTTGTATTATAAAAACATACAAAAAAAGACAGAACAATTATCTGCCTGTCTTCTAGTGAAATTGCATACTTTCCCGCTGAAGATCATTAAAAATGTGCAGACTACCCCGTTTACTCCGTTTGATGAAAACAGAGCCTTTGAACATATGAAATTACTGATTGTTCAAAGTTTGCTGGCGTAATCTTCCTGCATGCATCATTTTTAACCATCCTCCTCTTTGTCAATAAAGTTACTATACTTTATTTAAATATGACTTTCAATAAGATTACAAAAAGAAGCCCTTTTCAGGGGCTTTTCGTCTTTCACTATCGTTTATTCCCTGGATGAATGTCTTCTCCCAAAAAAGCGGTATTAGGCTCACCACTATTTTCTAGAAACTCCGCTATTTCTTTCAGCTCTTGATTGATAAGGTCATTTCTTTGCATATCCGGGTTTAACAGAAGGATGGAGTGAATCGTTGTCGCTGCTTTATACAAAACATGTTGATCTTTTATCTGTTGGATGCATTGTTTCATACGATCGAAAAACCATTCAATCTCTTCAATTTCTTCCATCGGATAATGTGCCATTTTAAAGAGATTCTGCTGACGAAGGTCTTGTCTCTCAAAAATTTGTTCAAGCTCTTCTTTACTGACATACAAATCCGAGGATTCCTCATCAATCTCTACTACCTCGACCATGGCGTCTTCAGCTGTATATAACTGCTCAATAAAAGCATCGAAAGTATCTGCCAGCTTAAAATCGACTCCCATCTCTAAATCAATATAGTGAATAGGAGGATGTTCTTTCGTTTCTCGATAATCCATTACGACCCATGTATCTTCTTCTCCGCTGATGAATACAAGTCCCTGAGGCAGCTCCAATTCATCACTTAACTGAGGACTAGTCATAATTCCATCACCTTTGGCGATTCCTCTTAAATGGTCAAATTGAACATGATCATCTGCCCATGAATTCGGCTTTTCGGTTGGAAAAGCATTGCGAACTGTAAAGCCACCGTTCCATTCTAAAATGAGCTTTTTATATGTATCAGGTAAAGTGACACCAAGTGTTCCCTCTGCCTCACGAATTTTTTCCTCATCTATCTTTTCTAACGTGAAAGGACTCTCTTCTTCTTTCTCCCAAAATGGTTTCAAAGTGGATGCCTCCCTATATCTATTGAGATAAGTATAACATTGACCAACTGTTCATTTGCTCATTCTATTTCATAAAAAAACAGACTATTAAAGTCTGTTTTAATCTTGTCTATACGTTTTCAGAGGTTGTATTTCGATCAATCATAGTCGTGTTTCGATTTGATTTTTGTTGTTCCTCCATAGTTGTATTCCGAATTGATTTTGTTTCAATGATTTTCAAAGTTTCTGCTGTTGAAACACTTAACAATACAATGGATACAATGACTAGTAATTTTTTAATAATCATACAGACACTCTCCTTTTTGAATATCATTTTGAGCTTTAAGAGCCTTTCTGTAATATTCGGCAGCTTTTTCAAAGTCCCCTTTTTTTTCAGAAGATAATCCTATACTTTGAGCAAATGCCTCGACATAGACATATAGTTGCTTTTCCTCAAAATAATCTAGCACTTCTAGAATTGCTTTCTCATTAGCATCTATATAAATCGCTTTTAAAGCTTTAAATAACATCAAACACAACGAATCATTTATCTCTAAGGAGCACTTAAGACCATCTTCTACGAGTGGAGCGGCTTCATCATGTTGACTAGACTTATACAACGACCAACTTAAACTAAATAGGGTGATTGGTTTTATATTGATACTTAGTGGCGTAATAATGTCTAAAACTTCTCTGTAGCGTATGATTGCTTCAGTGTACTTTTGTTGTCGATCATATGTATTCGCTATGTTCAATAGAATTTTAGCAATTAACATATTATCGGCGAGCTCTTCTGCTATAGAAAAAGCTGTATTTAGATGCTCTAATGACTTGTCATATCGCTTGAAATCATCATAATTTCCTGCAATAACAATCAAGCTTTGTATTTGGCGAACTTTATATTGTTCATGCTGCTTATAGATGTCTAAGGCTTTTATAATATGATGCATAGAAACATGAGTTTGTTTCATAATATAGTAGGCTTCAGCCACCTTGAAGTGAAACTCCGCTTGCTCAATATCATCGACCACCAATGCGAGCTGCCTTTCAGCGATCTTATAATATTGGATAGCCTTTATGTATTCTTTTTTACTAAAGTCATACATTCCTCTAAAAAAAGCATTATAGTATTGCAGCATACCAGAAAGTTGATGATTTGAATTTTCGATTTTATCAACCAAATCAGAAACAGAAGGCGATCGTTTTTCTGAAGGTTTAATATAATCGAGCATAAGCTGATGTCGAAAACACATCAATTGATAGTAAATGAGCAGGTCTTGATCCTCTTCCATTCGCTCAATTTCTCGTTCTACCTCAGCTTTCAAAATCTCTGCATCAGGTACACTGAATTGCCGAATCATTTTATACCATTCATTTATTTTCACACCAACATGTGAAGAAAGAACTTTCTCCATCCCTTATTCCCCTTCCACTAATTTCCCTTATATTACATTTATTATCACATGTATGAGTTTACAAGGCACCGAAAAGAAACCGCAAAAAGAACAGTTGAGTAACAGATTTTACACATTTTCTTCACATAACAAAAAAGCAGACTCTATCAAGTCTGCTTTTCTAAAAATCAAATGACTACACCAATGACTCGCTTAACCACTCTTCACAATGTTCTATAAGCCACCTCAAATATTCCACATATTGACCGGCATGATAGCCGTCACAAACAGCATGATGTACTTGAATGGCGACTGGCAAGATGATTTTTCCTTCTTCCACCTTAAATTTGCCTAACGTAAATATCGGCAGTAAATAAGCTTCATCTGTAGATACATTAAGGTTAAAAGAAGTAAAATCAATCCACGGCAGACTTGAAATATTGAACATGTTTTCTGGCATATGAGGTTTCGGAAATAGGTTGCTGCTTTTGCTAAATGTTTCAATGTCGGCCACACAGCTTTTATAAAATTGAGCAAAGTTTTCGTCATAAGGCGTCCAAATACTTGAAAATGTCTTTGTTTCTTTATTTAGAATCGTATAACTAGGATGGAGAAGATCCCAGTGACCAAGTTCATCGTTCACTAGATCCATCCGAAACTCCGGTATTTTTTGCACAGCCCTTGCTAACAAATAAATTTGCACAGGATATACTTTTAGCTTTTTTTCTTTTAATATTGCATGCAATTTCGTGATGTCTAGATCGATCACCAGGCTATATGAGCATCGGGTTAACGTCATATAATGATGAAAGTGCTCTTTTCTCGGATAATTTTCGTCTATTTGTTTAAACATTTTATCTCCTCCTGAATGTGATTTACTGTATTCAGGAGGAGACTTTTTCTGTTTTCACCACCACAATCATCCTTTCAAGAGATATATTATATTTCAGTCTATCACTTAGCCTACGATAAAACCTTCAGCAACTCTTCGTAAGTCATCTTCCCTAACGTGAACTGTTCTAGTGCTATATATGTTTTCTCCGCTGAGGTATTCATTCTATTATGACATTCATTCACTAACTCATATTCATTTGGTAATGGTTCATGTATATGTTCTTTTTTTCGAAATGCTTCATAATATCTTATACCAAATATTCTCTGGGACATCGCATTGATGTGAATTCCGTCTGGGTTAGATCCAAGGCCTTTGGCATTAACATAATAACAATTTTCGTTATGATGTGCATATTTTTGCAGTTCCTCATTCATCAGTTGATATTCCACACATCCTGCGCCAAATGCCACTTTTCCCAAGAAATCGCCCAAACCTCCTATTACAAGCGGAATGTTAGGTACAGATAATTCAGTTCTTAGTTCATGAAACAATCTTAGTATTTTTTCATAGTATTCTTTGTATTTCCCATCTTGGCTGTCACTTTCTCCTTGATGCCATAATATCCCTGCCAATTCGCTACTTTCCTTTGCAAATTTAGCTTCACTTATTGCATGACGAAATAATGCTCCATCCTGTGACCACTCATCAATGGAAGTGCCACCCTCTGCACAAGGAATAAGGCCAATCTTCTCTCCCTCATGATCCTTACACCAAGCCTCCGCAAAGGAAGCCGCTAGTCCTACGCCAGCTACCGGCCTATCAAAATGAATGGGTTCAGTCATCATTTGCCATCTACCATTTCGCAGCATCATGATTCTTTCATTATAAATCGGAGGAACTTCATGTTTGAAGCCGCGCCCCGCCATATTTGATTGTCCAATTAGTAAAAATGACTTCATATCTTTCTCCCCCTCGCTAAATAGTTTATCAAATATCTATTCACCTGAACGTTATCATTTTACCCTTCTTTATTTTTTCATATTTGTCTATTTTTGTCGAAAGGATAGTAAACAGGAATTACTTAGTGTAAGATCCTTATGCATCTATCAATCAGGAGGATCTACTATGAAGAAATATTTTGTATTATTTTTTACATGTTTATTATTGTTAACAGCTTGTAGCAGTGCAGCATCTACTAAAAAACAGCTCACCACAGACAACGTGATTGAAGCTTTCAAAAGTGCTGGGCTTGAAGCAGAAAAACCAACCGATCTTGAACAAAAAGAGTTTGGAAATATAAGAGAAGAAGGAAAAAGGATTCTCATTCCTTCTTTAGGCGAAAATGCTGGAGGAAGGATTTTTAAATTTGGCAATGAAACGGATCTTAACCAGGCCAAATCTTATTATGATGAGTTAGGAAATGCTGGATCTATGTTCTTCTCTCACACATATTCAAAAGGGAATTTCCTGTTACAAATGAACGGAGAAATGAAGGATTCTGAGTTTGAAAAATATAAGAAAGTGATGGATGAGGAAATAAAATAGTTTCATATTTTTTTACTTATTGCTTCTTTAATCTTTAACAGAGAAGAGTTCTTTACGATGGTCTCTAATTCTGCTGGATCGAACCGTCACCTCTACCCAGTTAAGGTGAATGACCTTATCCTGAGCAAACAGACCTTCCCTGAAAAAGGCTGATTTAATAAGGTTCTATGATGAGCCTTTCGATAAAAAATGTGCATTTCTGAAGAAAACTGAAAGGGTTCGCCCCCAATCCGTCCCCATAAAAAAACAGACCATGCAGGGTCTGTTTTAATTTTGCCTATATGTTTTGAGAAGTTGTGTTTCGATCGATGTTGTGTATCGATCAGCTGCAATACTGTACATTCTTGAATAGTGGCCTACGTTAAGCTTGTGAAAAAATCATATTCATGTATAATACAATTGTTGTATAATACATCAATTGTAGGAGAGTGACCTTTTTGAAAAGAGAAGATGCCTTAAAACTAAGAACAGATATTAAGAAAATGATTATAATCACTGGGGTTTTTGAATCTCAAAATTTGCCCAATGGACCATTTGAAAAACCTCTACCAACTTCTCAAATGATGGCGTTAGAGGAACTAGAGGTGGAAAAATTAACTGTTTGGCAACTATCCAATAAACTTAGATTAGAGACTTCAACTGTAAGTAGATTGGTAGATAAGTTAGTAAAAATGGGGCTTGTTTATCGTGAAGTAAATGAAAAAAACAGAAGAGAACTTTTTCTGCACCTCACAGAAAAAGGACACATTACTGTTAATCGCTTAAGAGAACAATCCCTTACATTTTATCAACGTATCCTCAATAATTTATCAGAATCAGAACAAAAAATAGTTGTGGATGGTTTTGAATTATTTATTGATTCTATTTCTAAGTCTTTTGATTAGAGTGAGGTAAATCATAACCTTTGGAGGATAAAATGAGCTTGGATTTTGAACGTCCTATTATTGAACTAAAAGAGAAATTTGATGAATTAAAGAAAATGATGAAAGAAAATAATGTAGATTTATCGTCAGAAATTCATTTATTAGAAAAACGTTTAAATAAAATGCAAGAAGAAATTTATTCTAATCTTACACCTTTTCAACGAGTTCAAATTGCAAGGCTACGTAACCGGCCCACGACATTGGATTATATACCTTTATTGTTTACAAACTTTTTCGAACTTCATGGTGATCGATTATATGGTGATGATAAAGCAATGATAGGTGGTATTGCAAAATTTAAAGGAATGCCCGTTACGGTTATTGGTCATCAAAGAGGTAGAAGTACAAAGGAAAATATAGAAAGAAATTTTGGAATGGCACATCCAGAAGGTTATAGAAAAGCGCTAAGACTTATGAAACAAGCTGATAAATTTAATCGCCCTATTATTACATTTATTGATACAATAGGCGCCTATCCAGGGAAAGGGTCTGAAGAACGTGGAATTTCTGAAGCGATAGCTCGAAATCTATTGGAAATGGCTACACTTAAAGTGCCAATTGTTTGTATTGTAATTGGAGAGGCATCAAGTGGTGGAGCTCTTGGCATTAGTGTCGGTAACCACATCCATATGTTAGAGTATTCATGGTATTCAGTAATTTCGCCAGAAGGAGCAGCATCTATCCTATGGAAGGACACTAAGTATGCTCCAGAAGCTGCTAAACATATGAAAATTTTAGCAAAAGATTTAAAACATTTAGGAATTATTGATGAAATCATACCTGAAACTAAAGGCGGAGCACAAAATGATATAAAATCACAGGCAAACATGATTGAATCTGCAATCGAATCATCTCTAAAACAATTGATACCATTATCCTCGGAAGAGCTTATACAACAGCGTTATGAAAAATATAGACAAATAGAGAATTATAAATGAAAATATTTAAAGTCCGTATTGCATATAGGAGGATTCTCGCAAAAAATTCTAAATTTTTTGTAAGTAACCACTTAAACTGGATATGATGATACTATTACTCTACAATGGATAAATTAAAGCAGTACTATATCATTTGGAAAAAAGAAAAACTATTAGTTGGTGACTAATGGGAAAGAGATGATCACCAATATTTATTTCATAATGGCTTTGATTAGCCTTATTATTACACAACCCCTACTTCCAAATGGTCTAAAATCAAAAACAAAAACAAATTAAAAACATTCGACTACATGATTTAAGACATACAATGGTCGTTCTCCTTATAGAGGCTGGTGAGAGCATTAATGCTATTCAGAAAAGAGCCGGACAGTTCGTCCCCAATCAAAAGAAACAGAACAAATATTCGTTGCAAAAAAAACAAAAAACCCTTGCTACGCAAGGGTTTAAACGATGATTCCGATTGGGCTCGAACCAGCGACCTCTACCCTGTCAAGGTAGATATATGGAATCCTGTGATTATTAGCGATACCCTCTATTCACTTATAAACCTTGATACATAAGCTTTCCTTCCCCTTCTGTATCCTCTGGTGTTCCTTCGTATTTTTTAAAAACTGAAAAAAATGTTACCTTTTTTGTTACCTTTTTATATGCCTGTTTTAAACTTATGACTGTATGCAAATTTAAGCCTTATTGCGATTAATATATTTCACTAACATGGCTACTGCGTACATAAAGAATGCAGCGATTAAACCATTTACCATACTTCCAAAAACAACAATTAAAATCTGTCCTTCGTAATCTGTCCATGTCTTATCTGGAAATACAGCAATGTTCCATATACTCACCAGCATATAGAATCCAGTCACAATAATAAACGTCCAAACAACTAACTTTGATTTAAGCATTTATTGACAATCCCCCATTATCCATTTTCTTCTATGATAACATGGGTTAATAATTAATCCTCAATCAATTCATAGTCTTAATTTCGTCTAACTCACGTTCTAAACGCTTCTTATCTTGTTATTCTTTCCAAACGTATATGAGCAATGCACAGAATTGGTTTCTTCGTATGTTGAAAAATGTTCTTGTTTCAAATAGCCCTCAAAGCCCAGGCCAGCTTTAACTATATTTTTACTCTTATTTAGCATATCTCTTTGAATATCAACATCTCTCATGGTTGAAATATCGTCCATAAACATCGCATATAATTTAAAACTATTTTTCTCATATTCAAATCTAAGAACCTTCACTTGTATCCCCTAATTCCTTTTCCATAATTATACACAAAATTTGAACGAACTGAAAAGAATACCGTAGCTTAAAACGACAGTATTCCGAATGTGGACTTTCCCACTATAGGTTTAGTCGATAGTTAATTCATATACTCCCTAAGTTCAATTTAGGCAACTTAATACCCTCATTGAAAATGAGTGTATTCTTCAACATATCGCCAAAATTTACGATGAGTAAACTGGATATAAATAAAATTGAACAGGGGATAAGCTAAACAATTTCAATATCGTTCTTTTTCTCACCTCTTGCAAGGATAAGCAAGTCTTTAAAATAATTAACCGTCGCTTTGCTGAAACTGTCCATTATCACTGTCCAAGAAAACATTAGACAAATAATTACAGGAACTATGTATATCATTGCAATAGTTGTAGCAATTTCTAAATTGGTTGCATCTAGATCGAATTCTATGTTCCCAAGAATGGTACCAATTGCAGCGCCAATAATCGTAGACATTGCTCCAATAAAGAAGAAGAATCTTTTTTGATCATTAACATGATTAATCCTATCCATTCGAGCGATAGCGCCTGATATATCTTCCGTATCTAATGATTTTAGAATCATCATCTTCTTTTTATGTTCGGGATAATCTTGACCATTTCTTGGGAAATTCTTTGTTAAGTAAACAATGAGTCCACGTGAACTCAACTCCACCAAATTATGCTTTAAATTTTGCTTAGTAAACTTCTGTTTTCTCATTCCTTAATTTCTCTATTTTCCTTCAGTGTGCTTCTCATTTATAGTCACCTCATGGATAATATCGGAAACTGCGCTTATGATTGAAGTTATTTTGAGGCTTTTTTAAAAGTCAACAAGACTTTTTCTCTAGCATATAATCATCTTGTTGAATAAGATGTTATTATAAGTTAAAAATGGAAAATATCTTAATAAAACTACACAATTCGACAAATTATGAATAAATTAAATGTTAATATTAGGATGTCTATTAGCGGTTCAATAGATACATAAATTTGAGAGGAAGTGTCATTTATGAATTTGAAAAAAATCATTGGAAGTGTTTTAGTTACAGGGGCTTTGCTTGTATCTGCTGTCCCAGCTCATGCATCAGATCCAGTAAAACCAGGAGATTTAACACCTATCCGAAACAAACACAAAGGCTATGAGTATAACTGGCTTGGTTATAATAGTCAGGGAATAGCACAAGTTCGTGTTTGGTTTAGAGATGATGATGGAGACTCATATTATAGAACATTCGATTGTATTGATGTTATCAATGGAACATGTTACGTCTATAAATGAGTTTAAACCTACCCCAGATCGGGGTGGGTTTTTATTACATCTAAATTGATTTTGCATAGTTTTCTAGGGATACCTTTATTAAAGAGTTGAGAATCAATCATTTTCATTTTTCAAATGCTTCTTGTCGAGTGTTTTCTCCAATAAATCTCTAAATGATATAAGCACAGCTATGAAATTTTTATCCTTCATCATTAACCTTAAAAATATCTTTAATGTTAACATGGAAAAAGCCATAACAATAAGGCTAAAAACAATAGTGTAACCAGGAAACAAATTGCCGAATGCTGTTAATACTTGTACTACAGCTGTGAGAATAGCACCGACATAAAAAGTAATATACTTAGTTTCATAAACCTTTTCAAGCCCCTTAATTCTCGAAATGGCTATCAGTAGCACTTCTTCTTCAAGTGAATTTATTACTCGAAGCTTACTTCTATAAGATCGATACCTCTGTCCATCGAGAGAGAAGTGAAATTCTAAATATTCAACGAACACATTTGTTTTCATGCTAACTAAGTTATTCCTAAGATTTGCTTTGTTGAACTCTTCGTTTTTAAACTTTTTTATAGCAGCTTTCTTTTCCCTAAAATTTTTGAACGGGTACCAACTCATTCCTTTACCACCTCAAAAGAATTATCGGCAGAAGGGAATGGTTGTTAAATGATGACATAGAAAAACCCCACCAAAGGTGAGGCTCAGTTAATCTTGTTTTCAATTTAACCTGAAGGGTTTAATTATCTAACCAACTTATTTTCATAGATTGGGACAACTTTAACAAAACCATTCTCCAAATCAATAATTCGATAATTATCCTTCATGTCCACAGCCTTATCTTTAATCAATCTTTCTTTCAAGGTGCAAAGAGGGTATGGCGTTACATTGTTTTTCTTTGTATTTAATTTGAGTTCAAAACCCATGCCTTGATCACACCTTTCTTCAACTAAAGAATTTTATAAATTGATTCGAAAGCATCTTGCTTTGTTTTTAAATTTTTAATAAAAAATTTATTTATTTTTGTTCGTTTGTCGTCGGCTAATCTTATTTTATAACCTTCAGTACACCATTGATCTGATTCCATTTTTAAAACAGAAACCTCAGATAAGTGAGTATCTGTTTTATGCGAAACAGTCGAATGTATGTTTGTTACTTCATTGTAACGCCAATCTAACTTATTTTCAAGCTTAGCAAGATCATTCATCATTTCCAAAACACTTTCGTATCTATCCTCTACTTTTATCGAAAGTGATTTAGTTATAATATTCCTTAATTCTTTTGGAATATGCGGAAGAAACTTTTTCTTATTAGGAAACTTGTTGGAAGAAATAGCATCAGCAAGTTCTTCTGCATTTCTTATGTTCAAGTCTGCGAGTTGTTCCTTAAAAAACTTGTTACCATTGCACATTCTATATATTGTAAGACCAGCTTGATAAATATCACTAAAGAATGAGAAATGCCCAAAATCGAATTTTTCTGGAGGAATGTGTAGACCGTATAATTTATCAGGTCTTGCTAAACCGAAATCATTTAAATATTTACTTGTACCAAAATCAGTTACGATCGCTTTGTTAGCATTGTTAATTAGGATGTTTGTTGGTTTTATGTCAAAGTGCACAAGTTTCTTTGCGTGCATAAAGTGTATACCAGAAAGGAATTCTAAAGATATCTTAATTATTTCCCTAGGTGTTAAGAAGCGCTCTTCTATAAGGCTGTTAAGAGAACCTTTTTCCATAAATTCCATCGCAATATATACATTTTGCTCATCCTGTGAGGCATACTTTACTGGCATTATATTGGGGTGCTGTGTAAAATAAAGCATTTGAGCTTCAGTAAAATATTTCTCAACTTTTGTGAAATCAGTTTTACTTATTTTCTTTATTACTAAATCGGTATCTAGCTGAGGGTCATAAGCTATATGAACAGTTGAGTTTCTGCCTTCAACCCCAATTTCTTTTTTGAGCTCTAGTTTTAATATTGTGTCAGTATATGCTATCATATAGCTTCCCCGCATGAGACAATTGAAAGGCTAGCCAGAATGCTTTCTCTAATTTCTTTAGGATGCGATTTCCACTCTTTTTTCGACATGCCAGCAAAATCAAGTTCACCTTCGATTACGCTTTTTATTTCAGCAGTATTTTTGCTAAATATTCTTGCGAATTTATTAATTAGCAATAGATCATAAGCTTTAATCTCACTATTTGCAAAAAGCTCTTGGATAACTCCCTCAATATTTTTCCGGTATGAAATTTGAGTGTTCGCAGATCCCTCAACAATTCTTAACCCAGCGAATTTAACGTTAAATTCTTTCATTAGTGCTAGAAGATTCGTTCTTATATATGCCAACTGTTCTGGAACTTCTAGAGAGGTTGGAATTGTAATACTGGATGTTCTAATTAAATTTAGATTGTCATTCTCGATTTCGATTACTGCAAAAAATATTTTCCCTTTTGATTCTTTTCTTTTGGTTGAAACTCTAATACCAATGGAATGCAACTTTATTCTCTCCTATCATTATTCTATATATGAACATTTCGACATGATAGGATAAATTACCTTCTTTTTTTACATTTTATTTCAATCATAAGCAAAATCCCTCAAAAGAAGAATCTTGATTCTGAATAAAAGAGGGATTTAAAAGATATATACAACATATTCACAAAATGCTGCCAGTTATTATCTACACATTGGATGATATGGCATCCAGGAACAAAAAGCAGGTTTAACAGTTGGAGTTGACGTAGTTGGCACAGGCTGTGCCGATATTTCAGGTGGCGGCTGAAACCCTAAAGGTACTATTGCCGTTAGATCTTGCCTATTTACCCTCATAAATGATGGGGGACGACCTGGTGTAAAATAGACATTTAAGTCCACTGTGCCTGTTGTGGGATTATAATCTGTTAACTGTGCGGTCACAACGCCATATCCTGTAATAGAAGTTCGAATATACTGACCTCTATATTGGGCTATATAATCTGCAGCCTGCGGATCAGTCCAATCATGTTGGTGTGGTGGGACATGTTGCCTAACATTATACATTTCATATGGGTAATAATTAAACATTTTCTCATTTCCTCCTTATGCCTAATGATCACATAATATGGATTTTGTGAAAAATAGGTTGGGGGAATGCCTAAATAAAAAAGCCCGTTTTTTATATGAAGATTTGATTTTATTCTTCTTCAAAATTCCTTAAATCATAATTTTTAATTGTAGTTGGTATGTCTTCGTGATGTGCGATGTATTTGCTAACCAATTCCAACTTGATCTTTTTAACTTCAAGGAGGCAAGTGATACAAGAGGCATTAAATAGGTAAGGGTTAATCCATCTACCGAGAATGTCAGACAGAACATCTGAGCAAAAATAATCTGCCCATGACTCTGAGATTTGCTTAGGTTTACCATATTGAGTAAGAAGATGAACTCATGGTCATATCCACGTTTCTCATGCCACAGCCTCATGTACTTGGATGCCTTTAAATTCACCATATACTCTAAAACTTTGCCTTCACCTGTACCTTTACCGAACACTTTATGACTCATAACATACGATTGACCTTCATTCAAAGGATAGCCTATAATTTCCGTTTTAAAAAGTAATCACAGGGATAGTTGGAGGTATATTGTTTATATTAATGCTTGTTCTAAACATTGTTTCTAGAAAACGAGCAAACAATGACTCTACTTAATCAAGTGACCTCTTACATTTATGAGTAAGTTACCATCGTTACATCTACTTACGTTTAAGTTGAAAATTTTAAAGAGATTTTAAATTGTGGCATGCTAACACAGTTAATTTGGAAAGAAAAAGTTGAGCAGTCAAAGAACAATTAAACATTAATTTATCATGCAAAGCTCTACTCAATAGCGATCTTTCCTCAAGTATACGGGGATATCTCGTTTCAAAAGATCAGTTTTATCAAGAAATTTGAGAGATAATAATTGAAGAATCACGTATGGAATCTAAATGGGTTAAACATGAGTGAACTAACATCCGAACTGGATAACGAATGTGATGTTACAATAATAAGGTTTAATCATCTAATACATACATGTTCAACTATTTTAATGTAAAATAAAGCTGTTAGTTAAAAATTCGGACACAGTACTATAATAGCAACACTTAAAACATACGCTCATATTTTCATATCAAAAGACAACAGTTAGGTTATATTAAAATGACCACACTAAAATTCTCAGTATGGTTTTCAAATTTTAAATAGAAAAAAGCCATCCTTGAATAGTTCAAGAATGGCTTTTCATCAACGACTTTTCATATGATTCCGACTGGGCTCGAACCAGCGACCTCTACCCTGTCAAGGTAGCGCTCTCCCAGCTGAGCTACGGAATCGGGTTATGTATCAGTTCTGGGCTTTCTGTTACTGACAGTCTCTATTATATAACCATCATCATAAATCGTCAATGGTTTTGTTCAAAAAAGGTCAAAAAGCCGGCGGCCGTGCCGGCTTTTTTCTCTCCTTCTTTATGATTGGTTCACAAGGACGGGCTTTAGTTGATCGAGTGCTTGTTTGAAGTCACGTTTGAGGTCTTCTCCGTTTTCAACTCCGACACTTAAACGAAGCAGCCCATCTGTAATCCCTCTTTTTTCTCTTTCTTTTTTTGGCATAGCCGCATGTGACATTTTGGCTGGGTACGACAAAATGGATTCGACGGCGCCGAGGCTGACGGCGAATACAGGTAATGTGACGGCGTCCACTAATTCTTTGACTGCCGCTTGGTTTTCTAGTTCAAATGAGAGAACGGCTCCTGCTCCGCTTGCTTGCTTGCGCTGGATGTCTGCCCCGGGATGGTCATCTAAGCCTGGGTAGTATACTTTTTTCACCGCAGGATGTTCTTTGAGGAATGCAGCGAGTTCAAATGCCGTTTGGCTGGCTTTTTCTAATCTCACCTGAAGGGTTTTTAACCCCCTTAACACAAGCCAGCAATCCTGCACACCAAGGACCGCCCCGAAGGAGTTTTGCAGTGAATAGAGTTCGTCTCCGAGCTTCTCATCTTTTACCACAGCTAAGCCTGACAGTACATCACTGTGGCCGCTTAAAAATTTCGTTGCGCTGTGCAGAACAACGTCAACTCCAAGGTCTAGCGGACGCTGAAGCGCAGGTGTTAAAAACGTATTATCTAAGAAAGTCAAACAGCCATGCTCTTTCGCAAGCTGAACGACACCTTCAATATCTGTAATCCCTAGTGTTGGATTCGACGGTGTTTCCATGTAAATGACCTTTGTATTCGATTGAATGCCTCTTTTGACTTCATTCAAATCCGTCATGTCCACGAAGGTATGCTCAATTCCAAATCTTGAAAGAACTTGGGTGATCATTCGGAAAGTCCCGCCGTACACATCTCTTGTGACAAGGACGTGATCTCCCTTTGATAATAGAAGAAAAGCAGTCGAAATGGCTGCCATGCCTGATGCAAAGGCAAGCCCTCTCGTTCCTCCTTCCAGCGCTGCAATCGTATCCTCTAATGCTTGACGTGTCGGAGTTCCCGATCTCGAGTAGTCATATTGGCCAAATTCATCGAAGCTGCTTTGATGAAATGTGGATGCATGCTGAATCGGTACACTGACTGCACCTGTTGAACGGTCTGTTTTAAACGCATTATGAACGAGTTGTGTTTCGAGTGTCCAATTGTGTGTGGTCATTTGGCGTGTACCTCCTCTTTTACTTGTGATAGTGCCTGTTTCAGGTCTGCTTTCAGATCATCTACATGCTCGATGCCAACAGAGAAACGGAGCAGCTTGTTACACACACCGTTTGCAATGCGAATCTCTTCTGGAATATCCATATGCGTTTGTGTTGCAGGATACGTAATGAAGCTTTCGACTCCGCCAAGGCTTTCAGCAAAACAAATCGTTTTCAGCTGCTTCAAAAATGGATTGACCCAGTCCTCTTTAGCTACTCGGAAAGACAGCATGCCTCCCTTTCCTGGGTAAAGGACATCTTGAATTTCTGGCTGCTGCTCTAAAAACTGTGCCAGCTCCTTCGCATTTGCCTCGTGCTGGCGCATTCTAAGAGCCAGTGTTTTCATACCTCTCATTAAAAGCCATGAGTCAAATGGTGCTAGAACCGCTCCAATCGCGTTTTGATGCTGGAACATGTCTTCAGACAGCTGCTCTCCTTTTGTCACCACAAGTCCTGCAAGAACGTCATTATGTCCGCCTAAATATTTGGTTGCGCTATGAATGACAATGTCCGCTCCAAGCGTAATCGGCTTTTGCAAGACTGGTGTGTAAAAGGTGTTGTCGACAATCACCAAAGCACCATGCTCTTTTGCAATCTTCGCTATTTTTTGAATATCTGCTTCCTGCATCAGTGGATTTGTCGGTGTTTCAATAAAGACCGCTTTTGTGTTTGGCGTGATTTTAGAGCGTAAACAGTCTTCATCTGAAAAATCATCATAAAGAAAACGTAAGCCGTACTTTTTCCATTCGTTTTCAAACAAACGGTATGTACCGCCATATAGGTCTGAAGAGACGATGAGTTCATCTCCGCTTTCAAATAGAGCCATGATCGTTTGGATCGCCGCCATTCCCGAACTGAAGGCAAAACCGGCCGTCCCTTCTTCGAGTGAAGCAATTGCATCCTCTACGAGCTGTCTTGTTGGGTTTTTCGTTCGAATGTAATCAAATCCTGTAGATTCCCCTATCCCTCTATGTCTGTATGCTGTCGAGAGATAAATGGGAGGACTGACAGTGCCAGTCACCTCTTCGCTACGGTTTCCAATCTGCGCTAATTTCGTTTCCACATGTTCTGTCATTTGACACCATCCTAAGTAAAAATCTGATTTCAAAACAGAAAACCCCTTCTTCATAAGAAGAAGGGGTTTAATCGCTTCCTCTTATCTTCCAAGCAAAAAAGCTGCTTGCTGGATTTAGCACCTTGGTACATCACATGAAGTGATGCATACCGGTTGCTGAGGTTTCAAAGGGCCAGTCCCTCCACCTCTCACGATAAGAATGTGTTGTCTGTCTGTTCTAATTCTTAATACTGTAACCCATTAAATCTCATTTTTCAAGGGGAAATGTCATGATTAATTAAAATTTTCTGTATTTTATAACAGAATCGATGTTATACGATTTGATTGCATGTTAGCATATAGGAACAACGCTGTTTTTCATGTTACAATGAATGGAAACGTTTCACTTTATGATGAATTTGGTTAGCTGGAGGAATGGATTATGGTGAAGAAAACAGGAATCATTCAAGAAGAAACCTTACAGTCAAAAGAACTTGGGGCGGACATGACCATTTTGATCTATTTGCCAGTCAATTACTCCCCCCTTTATACATATCATGTCATCATTGCCCAGGATGGTCATGATTATTTCCGCCTAGGCAAAATAGGCAGACAGGCAGAAGAATTGATGCAAAACAAAGAAATGGAACGCTCGATTATCATTGGTGTCCCTTATGAAAATGTCACAGAAAGACGAAACACGTATCATCCAGACGGTACAAAGTTTGAAGCGTATAAACGCTTTTTAGCAAATGAACTGGTCCCTTATATTGATAAACACTATCCAACCTATCAAATTGGATCAGGACGAACGTTTATTGGTGATTCACTGGGTGCGACGATTTCCCTCATGACAGCCATTGATTATCCTTCTTTATTTGGCGGACTGATTTTACAGTCCCCTTACGTTGACGAGTCGGTTCTAGATGCCGTCAAACAGTCGACAGCCCTTTCTCATTATGCCATTATCCATCAAATTGGGCTTGAGGAAACCGCTGTGAAAACAACAGATGGCCAGGTGCTTGATTTTGTTCAGCCGAACGAAGATTTAAAGGCCCTTCTTGAACAATCTGGTGCGGATTATTTATTTGAGACATTCGAAGGAGATCATAAATGGACGTTTTGGCAGCCGCTCATTGCGCCTTCGTTAAAAAGAATGCTCCCATATTCGTTAATCAACTGAATTTTGTTATAATAAACAATAATAAATACTTTCTTATTCAGGAGGGAACATGATGAAATACGGAGTTGTTATATTTCCATCAAAAAAATTGCAAGATATTGCGAACTCTTACCGGAAGCGTTATGATCCGAACTATGCACTCATACCGCCTCATTTAACATTAAGAACACCTTTTGAATTAACGGATCTAGAAGCGGCTGAGGTCGTCTCAACGTTAAGAGATTATGCAAAAAATGCTTCTCCTATTACGTTACGTATTAAAAAATTCAGTTCATTCGCTCCTGTAAACAACGTCATTTATATGAAAGTAGAACCGAACGAGGACATCATGGCGCTCAATGAAAGATTGTACGCAGATCCACTTGCCGGCACACCAGAATATGCCTTTGTTCCGCATGTGACAGTGGCTCAAAAACTATCAGATGATGAGCATTCAGACGTACTTGGCACATTAAAGCTGAGAAAGATTGACCATGAAGAAACAGTGGATCGCTTCCACCTTTTATATCAATTAGAGAACGGATCTTGGACCGTCTATGAAACATTTATTTTAGGAGAAGAGGGTTAAAGACATTTGAAAACAGTCATCGTAACAGAACAAACACAACGAGAAGATGCATATTATGTACGAAAAGAAGTATTCGTAAAAGAACAAGAAGTTCCAGTAGAGATCGAAATAGATGAACTAGAGGACAAAGCCACCCATTTTGTCATTTACAATGATGACAAAAAGCCTCAGGCAGCCGCTAGACTGCGGATCATTGAGGGTTCAAAGGCAAAACTTGAACGAATTTGTGTGTTAAAAGAGGCGCGCTCTTTCGGCCTTGGCCACAAGCTATTAGAAGCGCTAGAAACAGAAGCGATTGCTAATGGAGCAAAAGAAGCGGTGATGCATGCCCAAGTCCAAGCGCTTCCTTTCTACGAAAAGAAAGGCTATAAAGCGGTTTCTGAACCGTTTGAAGAAGCAGGAATCAAACATGTCAAAATGACAAAAACACTGTCTGTTTGACCAAAAGAAAAGCCAGAGCATTCAAGATGCCCTGGCTTTTTCTTTTTCATTATCGTTCGCCACAGGAAGAAAGCGCAATCATTTATATATACGTATTGATATGAATGCCCTTGCCTTCCTCCATAAACATATCTCGTACAAAGCGTTCCCGCTTTTTTTGCTGTACTTTCGTTTCCGCTTCTGTCACTAAGTCCTCTTTTTTCTCCAGCTCTCTGTATATCTTGTCATGAAAGGTGCGAGTAACCTTTGTTACTTTCGCGTAGTCTTCTTTATCCTGAGGAGCTGGACGATTGATATATTGAAAATACAGATCCGGCTGAATCGGGGCTATATATCCCATCAAGAACGCCTCCTTTGCTTCTCTCTTACTCTACTATTCCCTAATTATGACTGTTTGAAACACGCCTCATTTGATATGATTAGATGTGTTTCATTTTAAGATTGATTGACTATTGGAGGACTAGCTTTGAAATGCGCACGACGACATGATCGAACGATCTCATTACATACGTATTCGAGAGAACACTATCAATTCCTCCATGACGAGGGAAAAAAAGGACAATTATTCTGTCCATATTGCGGAAAACCGGTCTTTTTTAGATTAAATATACATGATGAACCTGCCTTTATTCATAAGCACATGTCTCAGCAAGAGATCTGTGAAAAAGCTGAAGAACAAGCTGATCACAATAAAACGGCAGAACAAGAGGAAAGAGCTTCCTACAAAGAACTTGGCGGCTTCCGTTTTCCAACCGGTAAACAGATCATCTCGCAAACAAACGAATCATATGACTGGCAGGAACCAAGGTCGATTCAATTGAGCGACGCCTTACATTTAGAAGAGAATGAACAAGTTCATACGATCGACCTCTTTCCGCATATCACCTTTAGCACACCGCAGCTTCAAGCTGTCACACATCAAGATGGTCCGATGCTTGTGCTGGCTGGTGCCGGCAGCGGGAAAACAAGAGTCCTGACGGCTAGAGCGGCTTATCTCATGTCCCATCATCATATTCCTGCTCACCATATTTTACTCGTAACTTTCACGACCAAAGCGAGCAGTGAGATGAAAGAAAGGCTGCGCAAGCAATACCAGCTTCATCCTTCACAAGCCAGCCAAGTAGTGACAGGCACCTTCCACAGTCTTTTTTATAAAATGCTGCTTCACGATGACGCAAGCAAATGGAACGGCCAGCATCTGATCAAGTTTGACTGGCAAAAGGAGCAATACATTCGAAAAGCCATAATGAATGAAGGGCTTGATGAGAAAGACTACCCTACTGATCAAGTACTGCAATCGATCGGCTATTGGAAAAATGCCTTTTTACCAGGTGAACTTCCTGATTTAAAGGATGAAAAGGAAAAACACATGTGGACGATCTATCAATCATATGAACAGCAAAAACGAGACAATCAGCAATTTGACTTTGATGATATGGCGATTGCCTGCTTACATATGCTGACAGAACAGCCCGAACTGCTAAAACGGTATCAAGAACGATTCCAGTATATTTTAGTGGATGAATTTCAGGATATTAATCCAGTACAATATCAATTAATTCAGCTTTTAGCCGGAGAATCAGAGCAGTTATTTTGTGTAGGCGATGATGATCAAGCCATTTACGCCTTTAGAGGGAGCAATCCTGCTTTCATTCTTGAATTCAAACAGGACTATCCTTCGGCTCAGATCGTCCATTTACATGCGAATTACCGGTCTCACCATACGATTGTCGCAAGTGCAGATGCAATTATTAAGAAAAATCAGCATCGTTATGAGAAGACGTTAAAAGCCGTCCGCGAGGAGCAAATTCCTCCGACGCTTTTTTATCCATATGATGAAGAAGAGGAAGCGACGATGATTGTCGCAGATATTCAAGAGAAAATTAAAAACGGTGGAAAACCGAATGACTTCTGCGTACTGTTTCGAACGAATACAGGGGGCCGTGCGATTTATGAACGGCTGCATCAATCGGCGATCCCTTATGAGACAGATGCCGGCGTCAAAGCCTTCTACAGCAGACGAATGGTTCGGGTTCTCCTCGCCTTTCTTTCTTTAAGTCAGGATGCAGATGATGTGGCCGCCATGAAACAGCTGCTGCCGGTTTTCTTTTTAAAGCAGCAAACCCTGAATACACTAAAGGCACTGACCATCACAGAAGATTGCTCAATGGTAGAAGCGCTCGGAAAACTGACAGATATACAGCCGTTTCAACGAAAAAAGCTGCAATCAATTGTTCCTTTGTTCCGAACGTTACGAACATTAAAGCCATCGGACGCGGTGACATTTATTGAACAAAAGATGGGACTCGGGGATTACTTAAAAAAACGGGTGAACGATACGAATGTACTTGAAAAAGGGGCGGATGATGTACGTGATGTGAAAACAGCCGCCAAACGCTTTGAAACGATTGAAGCCTTTCTCGCACATGCCGAACATATGAAGTCTGCCGAAAAGGAAAAAACAGATGAACCCGGTGTTCAGCTCATGACGATACACCGCGCAAAGGGACTTGAGTTCCAGACAGTATACATCACTTGTGTGGTCGACGGGGCCTTGCCTCATGATTTCTCACTGGAAGAACTCAGAAACGGTGATGAAGAAGCGCTGGAAGAAGAACGCCGTTTATTATACGTTGCCATGACAAGAGCAGAACAATCTCTTTATCTGTCTGTTCCATCATTTAGACGAGGAAAAACGGCTCATCGTTCTCGTTTTTTGTATCCTCTTCTAAAGAAAAACCGTGAATTATTTACGCAAAAACAACAGGCCCCCCTTTAAACGGAGAGCCTGTTGTTTATTTTTTGTTGTTCATCATTTTAGCGATTGTATTGAAATCAAGCTTTTCTTTCCCGCTTGTAATCGATTGAACGATTTTGTCTTCCATTTCTTTAGGTACACGTTTGTTCGCAAGCTGTGCTACTTTTTTAATGACACCTCGAACGGTATTCTCATCTTTAAAGTTGGCATTTTGCAAAGAACCTGCAAGTTTAAACACATCATTCATATTCACACCGGTTTTGTTTTCTACGCTTTTAAAGAATTTATTATCCATTCATTTGCCTCCTCTTTGTGGAGTAATCACCTTACTATATGAAAATAGGCGAGATATGTGCCTATCCTAAAGCCTTGTTTGACCAAAGAGAAAGGAAAGCAAAAGGCTTCCCCCTTGCTTCCCTCACCTTCTTACTTTTTAGTAGTTAAAGAAAGAAGCACCAACGATAATTAGAAGGATGAAAAGCACAACGACAAGAACAAATGTTGATCCATATCCGCCGCCGTAGCCACCGCCGTAGCCGCCGCAATAACCGCCACCGTAACAACTCATATATAAGCACCTCCTCTTCTCCCTTACAAAGTATGAAAAATGAAAGAAATGGTTTGGACGATCACATAAAAAAGTGCGGAATTTTATTTCTGCTGTTTAAAGACGTAATCTGCCTCTCTATGACGCATCATGAATGCCTCTGTTTCTTTCGCAAAAGCTTCCATCTTCACGCCAAATGCTTTTAAGTGCTCCTCAAGATCATTCGCTTTATCCGCTAGATCCATTTCAGCCTTTTCGTGCGCTTGTTCTTTCCCATCATGGGGTTTAGTGAACAAGGAACCGATTAATTGTTCGAATGCATCCATTCTGGTCACCCCTTCTCTCTTACATATGCACCATTCAAAAAAAGGGCAACAAAAAAACCGGATAAATCCGGCTTTTGTTTTTCTCTTCTATTGAGGTTTCTTTTTGTTTCCACAGCCGCAGCCTGTTTTTTTGATTTTCTTCGTATATACAGATTGTTGATTTGACTGCGCTGGATAACCTTGAAGCATATGTGACGGCGTTTCAGTTGGTTTCATCGCAACCCTTCCTTTCCTATTCCATGATAGTATATGCATTTTTTGAAAGCGTGTCTGATCAGAATGCCTGTTTATTTCACCAGCTTTGAGACGATCGCTTCAATAATGCCTGCTGCTGCGGCAATGGCTAATAGTAAATTAAGCCACATGCTGATGACAGGAAAAAATATGTATATCAGAAGTAAGGCAGCAGTGCACCATATGCCAGTACACCAATAACAGCTTAACAGTTCCCCTACCCAAGACCGCAGTCCTTTTCCTTTAATGATGATATACGTTTCCACTTCACCTTGTTCGTTTACCTCTTCTTGTTCCTCATGAAATAAACGGCGGAAAGGGGCAGTAATGGTATCAAACACAATCAGTCTCGTCAGTCTAAAGGATGCGAGGGCAAACACGACAAATGATAAAGCACCGCTCAGAAGCCTCCACCTCCCTCTCTCTTTTTTTCCGTCCTTTCTTTATATATGCAAGAAGAAAGACCGCCATGATGAATCAAGCGGAAATAAAATTGGGTTGTACTTTTTTACACTTTCCGATTCCACCTTGCGTCCTTGCTGCATTAAATAATGTATAGATAAGAAAGGAGTGAAAGTATTGTCTATTGAAGAAAGTGCTGATTTATTATACACACAACTGTTAAACGAATTAATCAGCAATTATGATGATTTCATTGAGATCAAAGATTCCGAAAATGTCACGATTCATAAAACAGATGTAACAGCTGCACTCTCCCTTCAAGCGACCGTAACGACAATCATTACTCTTTTAATCCAGCTTCTTATACCAGACGATGAATTGGCTGCAGACATCACAGATCAGCTTTTATCCACACAACAAGTGACAGTCCAAAAGAAAACTGTGATTCAAATCATCAACTGCTATAACGTCACAATTACATTATCAGATGCATCCATTATGAACTCCGTACAAATTCTCACTCAAACATTGAATGTACTCTTAGTTGAAGCCGGCATTCTTTGACCCTTTCTTTTTCTAACATGACGTATGAAAGAGGTGAAATCATCGTGGCTGAAGAGAACGAAAAAAAGGAGTTTCAAATCAATACTGATGTTGATCCATTAACAAGTCTTCTTGTAAGTGATGTGTTAAACAAAAACAATATCACCGATGATCAGAAAGCAAATATTTCAGAAGATCAAAGAAGAATGATTTTGAAATTAGTGGAGGACTTGCAAAAGAAAGCAAACGATTTCGTTGAACAGCAGCAGGAGAAAAAAAGGCAGGCTGAGGCAGCAAAGCATGTAGAAGAAGTACAGCCTGAACCAAAAGCACGTCCAAAACGAAATTCACTTCGAGATCGTATTCAGCAGCGTCGTGATGCGCAGCGTAATAACGAATAAATAAAAATGGGTTGCCTGCTAGGGTAAATGCCCGAGACAAAACAACGTATTCCAGCATTTAATAAAGTAAACGGAAGGAGGAATAGAAATGGATTCTAAACCATACTCTTGGGTCGCTCTAGATCGTAACTGTACACACCACGGACACCACAGACACCACGACGATTGCAACTATGAAAGAAAAGCACTTTGTGACGACTATTATGATGATGAAGATGTATTACAAGACTTTGATCAAGTAAGCGTCACAAAGCAGACATCTGAGGAAGTCATTATCGTCAGAGACTCTTGTGACATTAACGTCTCTTCTGTTGATGCACAGGTTGCAGCATCTATCCAAGTAGCTGTTCAAACAGCGATCATCACTATTACAAATATCTCAATCGCTGACGGTGATTTGGCAGACCGCGTGACGCAGGATCTTTTACAAGCCGCTACTCACAAACAAACAAACCGCCAAAAACTTGTCATCGAAAATTCAAGAAACGTTACAGTATCTACAATCGATGCGGACATCTCTATCGCAATCCAAACACTTACTCAAACACTTGTTGCGACAATCGTTGCAATCGGTATCCTCTAATGTACAAAAGCAGAGCGAAAAGCTCTGCTTTTCCTTTTATCAAAATACATCAAATATAAATGGTCATTTACCCACACCAACTAGAGGGCGCATACATATGTTGTTAAGGACTAAAGTCAAATACCTTGTTAAAGGAGCTGAAATCCATGAGCTGCGGAAAACACCATGGCCGACATGATGAAAACTGTGTATGCGATGCGGTTGATAAGATTTTAGCAGAGCAGGAAGCTGTAGAAGATAAATGTCCTACGAGCTGCTACAGTAATTTATTAAGCCCAACCGTTTCTGGAAAAGATACGATTCCGTTTTTACTTTTTGATAAAAAGGGCGGATTGTTCTCTACTTTTGGAAACATTGGAGGATTCGTTGACGATTGCCAATGCTTCGAATCTATTTTCTTCCGGGTTGAAAAATTACACGACTGCTGTGCTACGTTATCTGTATTAAGACCTGTTGATGTACACGGACATACGCTAAGCGTGTGTCACCCTTGTGACCCTGACTTCTTTGGTCTAGAAAAAACGGACTTTTGTATTGAGGTTGATTTAAACTGCTTCTGCGCAATCCAATGCTTAAACCCAGAGCTTGTCGACAGAGTCATGCCATCAAAAGATAAAAAGCATCATCACCACGGCTAAATCAACAGGCCGCTGATCTAACTTGTCATGAGTCAAAGCATCCCCTTCCTCACGAATGACAGCCAATCATGCGGAGCAGTCAGCATAAGAAGCGGCTGCTTCCGCATTGGTTAAAAGTAGATGCACGAGCCGGCAAAGATAGCTTGTAGATGATGACAGTGCTCAAACACTCAAACAAATTTCCTAGTATAGGAGGGTTGAATATGAGCCGCAAACATTCATGGAACTGTGTAGCAGAGGCTGTTGAAAACATTAACGACTTACAAAATGCCGTCGAAGAAGATTGTCCGACCAGCTGTTACAGCAATCTCCTTTCTCCATCGCATTCATTAGGTGACACTGTCCCGTTTGTTCTCTTTACATCCAAATCAAAACCATTCGTCGCATTCGGAAACGTCGGAGAAGTAGATGCAGGCCCTTGCTTCAGCACTGCATTTTTCAGAGTCGAACACATCTCTGATCACTGCGCAACACTCAGCTTGCTTATCGCATTTGACAAAGACCGTCATATTTTAGATTTTACAGATAAAGATTCCTTATGTGATGTGTTCCGATTAGAAAAATCGAAATATTGCATTGAAGTAGACCTTGACTGCTTCTGCGCAATCGAGTGCCTAAACCCACGACTCATCAACCGTAACTGCTAACAAAAAAAGTCCCTATATGGGACTTTTTCTTTGTTAAAAACCAAGCGGGTGGATGGAAGAAATCTCAGCAATCGCTAATTCGACTGGATTTCCCCCGCCTGCTGTACGAATGACCACTGTATCATCTTTTCGATCCATGATGATTCCTCTATATGTTTTACCATCAGCTTCAATCAGACAAAGAGCTCTTGGCATATTATGAGGCAGTCTTGTGAGAAAATCGACTTTTTCATCAATACTCATCTGACTTAAAGGCTTTTTCACTCGTTTTCTTCTTGGTTCTTCTTTTGTTTCATGAAAGACACCTTCTGGCTGGTTTCCCTCTTCTTCTTGAGACTCTCGCTTTTGTATGTGCTTTGGTTCTTGGGTAATCTCTTGTTCCTGCGCAGGCTCGGCTTCTTGTGGGATCTCTTGTTCTTCTGTAAACTCAGCTGCTTGTGTCATATCTCGTTCTTGTTGAAGTTTAGGCGGCTCGGCTTCTTTTTTATGCTCTATTTCTTGAGCTGCGGGCTCCTCCTGCGTGCTTTCTTTGATCACATCTTTTGCATTGGTATCACTTTCTGGCTGTTTTTCTGATTTCTTTCGCTTTCTCACAATATTTTGCATCGCCGGCTTTGATTCATGATAGCTCGGCTGAACAATATACATCAGCGGCTTTTGATTCTCATCACCTTTATTTGACATACTAATCCCTCCCGAATGATTCATTCCTTATATATATGAACGGAGGCCTCAAATCAGAAGAAAAATAAAAAAACAGCATACCCTTCATCGGTATGCTGCAAGTCATGTATTCATTTAACGGGCAATGATATGGAAGCCAGAATCAACATGCAGATTCTCACCTGTCATGCCGCGAGATAGATCACTGAATAAGAATAGAGCTGTATCGCCAACTTCTTCAGGAGTTGTTGTACGGCGAAGTGGTGCACGCTCTTCAATATCCTTCAGAATGGTATTAAAGCCACTGATGCCTTTTGCAGATAACGTACGAATTGGACCAGCAGAAATACTGTTCACGCGGATGCCTTCTGCGCCTAAATCAGCCGCTAAATATTTCACACTTGCTTCAAGTGATGCTTTCGCTACACCCATTACGTTGTAGTTTGATACAACACGCTCTCCGCCTAGGTATGTAAGCGTCACAATGCTTCCACCCTCTGTCATTAATGGACGTGCTGCTTTTGCTACAGCAGTTAATGAGTATGCACTAATGTTGTGCGCCAAAAGGAAACCTTCACGGTTCGTGTTCAAGTATTCACCAACAAGCTCTTCCTTGTTTGCAAATGCAATTGCATGCGCAACGCCATGAATGACTTGTACTTTTTCTTTAATTGCAGCAAAACATTTTTCGATTTCTTCATCACTTGTCACGTCACATGGAAGAATAATTGAATCATCACGCTCAAGTGTGCTTGCAAGCTCTTTTACCGATTCAGCAAGACGATCTCCAACATAAGTAAAAATCAAACGAGCTCCAGCTTCATGAAGTGAGCGAGCAATTCCCCAAGCGATGCTCCGTTTATTGGCAACACCCATGACCACGATATTACGGCCTTCTAAAGAAAAGTTCATATGTAATAAAGCCTCCTATTTTTTCAAGACATAGTATTAGTACCTGATCATAATATTATCACAGATCATAAGAGAATGACAATTTCCGCTGAAAGAAAGTTTCATTTTCACGAAAAAACCGCCCTCACAAGTGAAGACGGTTCGATTCCTTTAACGTTTGATTCTGTTTTGCTGATAAGCAAAATGGTTCGTAGGCCCGTGTCCAGATCCAATACGTAAAGGGAATTTGATGGCTTCATGGACAAAGGTTTCTGCTGTTTCAAAGGCTTCCTTCATCGAAAATCCTTTCGCAATTTCAGCTGTTAATGCTGCTGCAAACGTGCAGCCTGTACCATGTGTATGTGGTGTATCAATATATTCATTTGTGACTTCAATAAAGCCTTTTCCATCATACAGCAGGTCTGTAATCATCCCATTAGATGGACCATGACCGCCTTTGATCACGACATGTTTCGTACCGAGCTCATAAAGACGCTCCGCTGCCAGATAGCGGTCCTCTTTCGTCTGAATACGTATGCCTGTCAGTACTTCTGCCTCAGGAAGGTTTGGCGTTACGGCATAGCTGACAGGAAGCAAGTGTGTTTTCATCGCAGAGACCGCATCTTCATTTAATAAAGAGGCCCCTCCTTTTGCGATCATGACTGGATCTACAATCAGCTTCATATCATATTGAACCGTTTTTTCAGCTACGATCTTAATCATGTCTGCACTCCACAGCATCCCTGTTTTGACGGCATCTGGCGGTAAGTCTTCTGCCACTGCATCTATTTGACGTTCTAACGCCTCGATTGAAAGCGGGTATATCCCGTGAACACCTAGTGTGTTTTGCGCAGTAATCGCTGTGATCGCAGACATTCCGTACACACCGAGCTCCTGAAAAGTTTTCAAATCTGCCTGAATGCCTGCTCCGCCGCCAGAATCAGAACCCGCGATTGTGAATGCTTTTTTGATCGTCATTTCTTCACACCTCTCATTAGCCAATCCATTGATGATAAATGGTTCTTGCTTTGGCAATATCATTCGTACCATGTACAAGCGCTCTGCCATCTTTAAATAAGACAAGTTTAAACTCATCCTTTTGACATGAAAGCAAATATGCATTCTCAAGCACATCCATCCCTGCCCTCTTTAACCGAAGAGCTACTTCATGTAAAGGCGGCGGTGTTTCTGCTGCACTGCGGATTTGTACCGTATTGCGGCCGCATAGTACATCCGCCTTCGCTCTCTTGTCATATGAAAGGAATGGATAGGTCTTCAGTCCACAGCTTGGACATTGCTTCTTCTTTAAAGACGCGGCCGACCGAATATCAGACCGTTCGTTTTTCCATAAATCGAAGGATTTTAATATTGGAGTCACTTGATGTCCTGTTAAATATTTAAGTGCATCTGCCACTTGATATGCCGCCACTTGCTGCACAACTGGACTAATGATACCTGCTGTATCACATGTCATGCTTTGTGCGGGTAAATGTTCAAGCAGACAGTGTAAACAAGGCGTCTCACCAGGGATCACAGTGAACTGAATGCCATAACTCGCCACACAGGCCCCATAAAGGAACGGTATTTGATGTTTAACGGCGGCATCATTTGCGATCATTCTCACCTCAAAATTATCCGCTGCATCGACAATGATCGAAGCCTCACTGACAAGTTCGTCAATATTGTGAGCAGTCACATCGATCACGATTCCTTTGACGTGCACGTCACTGTTTACTTGCTTGAGTCTTTTTTCAGCAGCCACAGCCTTTGGCAGCCGATCCTTCACGTCTTGCTCCGTGTAAAGCTGCTGACGCTGAAGGTTGCTCCATTCAATATAATCTCGGTCCAAAATGGTGACAGATCCAACGCCGGCACGAACGAGCATTTCAGCACTAGCGGTTCCAAGTGCCCCCGCTCCAATAATGACCGCCTTTGAGTCCTTTAGCCGCTTTTGCCCCTCTGTTCCGATTGGCTGAAAAAGCTCTTGGCGTGAGTAACGAGTGCTCAAAATGACGGCATTCCTTCCTGTGGACTGCTCGCTGTCCCATAGTTTTTCAGCGGAATACGTCCTGCCTCATAGCCTAGTCTTCCTGATTCAATCGCGAGTTTCATTGCTTTTGCCATTTTCACAGGATCCTTTGCACCAGACACAGCGGTATTTAGTAATACAGCGTCAGCTCCAAGCTCCATCGCATAAGCTGCATCCTTCGGAGAGCCTACGCCAGCATCAATAATGACCGGCACCTTCGCCTGCTCGATAATAAATGAGAGATTCAGAGGATTTAGCAAGCCTTGGCCTGAACCAATTGGAGAAGCACCAGGCATGATGGCGTGGACACCGAGTTCTTCTAATTTTCTTGCCAGCACCACATCATCAGATGTATATGGCAGCACGATAAATCCTTCTTCGAGTAGCATTTCAGATGCTTTTAATGTTTCAACTGGATCTGGCAGAAGAGACCTTGAACAGCCAATGACTTCTACCTTGATCATGTCACACAGCCCAGAAGCCTTTGCTAAACGGGCAATACGCACTGCCTCTTCTGCTGTACTTGCACCAGCTGTATTCGGAAGCAGCGTATATCTTGATAAATCAAGCTGCTCCAAAAAATTAGGCTGAGATGCTTCGAATATGTTCATTCTTCTGACAGCAAAGGTTAAAATTTCGGCTTCCGATACGTTCACCGCTTCTTTTTGAATTTCAAATGATGGATACTTCCCTGTTCCGAGTAATAGTCTTGATGTGAATGTTTTTCCGCCAATGTGCAGCATTGGGTCATCCTCCTCCTACAAAGTGAACGATTTCAATCGTGTCATTTGGTTGAATTTCTACTTGTTGAAACGCTTCTTTATCAATGATTTCATGGTTCTTTTCAACGATCACCACACGGTTTTCAAGCTGATAGGCTGATAGCAGATCATAGATCGTTCCATTCTCTTGATCGAAATCAACGATTCTGCCATTCAATTGAATCTTCATACGAATAGTGCCTCCTTTCGTCCAATACGAAACGCATGAAGCCATTCCTCTTTGACCGGTTCGTCTAATATCAGGTCACGAATGATTTCTCCAGTAATCGGCGCTAGTAAAATACCGTTCCTGTAATGCCCTGCAGCAAAAAGAATACGCTTGTCTTCTGGATGTCTTCCGATATAAGGATGCCGGTCGTTTGTCGCCGGACGAAGGCCTGCCCAGCACTCTTCAATCGGCATCTCCTTAATAGAAGGCATAAGCTGAGACGCCTTTTGAATCACAGCTTCCATGCCGCCAAGCGTTGGAACAGCCTGCCACTCGTTTGGCTTCATCGTTGCGCCGATGACAAGCTTTCCGCTATCTCGCTGAACGATATAACAATGATCATGATAAATGGTGTGTGTGAGCGCTGGACCGTTATTCCATACAGACACACATTCCCCTTTTACTGGATAAAGAGAATGCGATAATCCGAGCTCTTCAAAAAAACGGCCAGACCATACACCACTTGCGACTGTCAGGTCATCACATGTGAATGTACCCTTCATTGTTCTGACAGTTAACACTTCTTTGTCCCGCTTCACTTCGATCACAGGTGTACACTCTTTCACATCTGCTCCGTACCGAACCGCCGCCTGCCACAAAGCCCTGCATACCGCGTAAGGCTCCACATGAACATCCTCTTCAATTAAACCTGCTCCCAGCATGTGATCTGTGACTTGAGGCATGCATTTTTTTACACTGCTTGCGTCAAGCCATTTAAATGTAGACAATTGCTGCATCCGGCAAAGGGCTTGTTTCTCTTCTTCTGTAAAGGCGATCTTCATGATACCGCCCGCTGAAGTTCGAATATCAATGCCTGATTCATGCAAAAGATCGACCTTTAATTTTTCGTACAATGCCTGACTTGCTCTGCCAGCCTGAAAGAAAACATCCTCGTGCCCCTCTCCTTCCGCATGTGCACCGAGCATCCCGGCAGCTGCACTTGTCGTTTGCATCCCTATCTCATTCGCTTCAAATAAGACCACTTGTTTTCCTGATTTTGCAAGGTGATAGGCGATGGACATCCCTATGATTCCACCACCAATGATTGCTACATCATAATGCTTCTTCATAAGGATTCTCCTTTACCTTTTCAGAAAATGCTTGTGCCATCATACGCGGCTGATGATGAGTAAAAATCCCAGACATGACAGCGATTCCTTTCACATTTGCGTGTTTCAATTCTGGTACTCGTTCTGGGGTCACTCCGCCGATGACCACCACTGGAATCGTTAGTGCAGAAGTCAGTTTTTTCACAAGCTGTACACCTCTTGCCTGAAGTCCTGGTTTACAAGAGGTGTCATATACGTGACCAAACATGACATACTCTGCTCCATTTTTCTCTGCTGCTTTCGCTTCTTCTATCGAATGGACAGACACTCCCGCATGAAGGTGAGGAAATTTTTTTCGCAGCTCTTTTGGCGAAAAGCTGTGGCCCGGGAGATGCACCCTGTGAATATTGGTAAGCAGCGCAACGTCTACTCTGTCATTGATCACGAGCTTTTCTTTCGGCACGCCTTCTAAAAGGAGATTCTTCACGAGATCAACAAGCTCACTTGCTGTTTTAGACCGTTCCCGAATATGAATAAAATCCACTTCAGACGCAATGGCTTTTATTTGTTTGATCAGTTCACCCGCAGGAAGCGAATCATTTGTCACTGCGTGGAGTTCCATTTGCACCAACCCCATCCAAGCATGCTGTTTGCCACATTTCTTTTTGATACGCCATCTCCCAGAAGTGATATTCGTAATAGCTGGAAATCACAAAATTTTCTTTCATATTGGCCCGTACATGTTCTGGTGCTTTTTCCGCTAGTTCATCAAATCGGTTCACCTGTTCGAAGACGAGTTCCTTAAACCAATCGCCTCCATAGGTCAAAATCCATTCTTGGTAAATTGGATGGTCAGGTGTTGTTTGTTTCAGCTTTTCACCTACCTCATAATAAAGCCAGTAACATGGTAATAACGCGGCTAAAATCTCTTCAAACCGTCCGCTTTTTACAGATCGGTACATATGAGAGGTATACGCATAAGCAGTGGGGGAAGGCTTAAAGTTCTCAATGGCTTCATCAGAAATCTGCAAAAGCTCTGTAAATTTCCTATGCAGCGACAGCTCTGCTTCATACGTCCCCTGAGCATGATACGCCATTCTGCCCGTCGTATGTAAGTCCTCACTAATCGCCGCTCCATATGCCTGCACCTTTGCAAAATGAGTTAAATAATACGAATCCTGCATCACGTAATAGGTGAAACGATCGAGTGAAAGTGTGCCATCTCCAATCCCTTTGACAAAAGGATGCGTAAAGCTTCCATTCCACCATGTTGATGCAGCCTCTTTACATTCTGTTGAAAACGTCATGTTCCTCTCCTCCTGTTTTTCCATATAAAAAAGCCACTTTCCGCGTGGAAAGTGGCTTGGAATTTGTAAAAAGCATAGTCAAAAACCGCACCACTTCCCTACGCAGGTATGAACCTGTTCAGGTAATGAGGGTCTAAAAGTCGACACTTTTATCTCAGCCCTTTTAAAGGACTCCCCTAGTGGATCAAATATATGATGTTGTACCTCTATCTTAATCAGGAATTGTTCATTGGTCAAGGGTTCATTGTCATTCTAATTGGGCTCTTAGTCCTGCCACATACTCCCGGGAGCCCGATACAAGCACACGGTCGCCGCTTCTAAGTGTCGTATCTCCATGCGGTACTAAGCTGTCTACCCCTCTGAAAATACGGACAAATACCAAATCACCGGTGAAAGGAAATTCTCTCAGCATGACATTATGATAACGATGATTGTTCATTTGAATTTGATACAAAGAAGAATCTTCATTTGTTAGCAATCGAATCGCATCAGGTGCTTCAATCAAAGCTCTTAGCACCGTTTTAGATGAAAGGAAAGTAGAAAACGTATCAATACCCGCTTCCTTCAATGTCAGCTCTGCCTCTGCTTTGTTGACACTTGCAATGACTTGTTTTGAACCTTCTTCTTTTGCAAATAAAGCAATTTCCTTATTTTTCGTCTCACTGCCAGTTGCGACGACAAGGACATCCTCTTGGCCGACGCCTGCCTTTCTCAGCGTCTCATCGTCGTATTGTTCAATTGATTCGACTTCAAAGATAGAGTCTGCCAGCAGTGCTTCCTTATTTTCTTGAAAAACATGCAAAATCCGAATGTCATATTCATCCTGATGCAAATCAAGTGTGACAGGTAAGGTCAGCTGATTTGCACCAATAAAGGTCACACGCTTCTTATGGCTTGCCGCTTGTTCTTTTTTAAACAGCGCTTTAAACCAAACAGGTGTTAAAATACTCGTTAACACAGCAACTAAAATCAGCGCTCCTGACATTTTATGATCAATGACACCGAGCCGCTCACCAATCGTTGCAGCTGCAATGACGAGTGATAGCGTTGAAGTTAATAAAAAGCCGGAGCCAATGACCTTTTTCATGTCATACCATTTTTTCAAATAAAGAATCGGGATAAGCTTACTCATAAGCAGCGCAATAAACAGCAGCGGAATCATGATCATGATGGCTGGGTCCTTAAACAGTGCCCATATATTCAGATCTACCCCGACCATCACGAAAAAGATCGGGATTAAAAATCCGTAGCCAAATGAGTCCAGCTGCTGAACGAGTTCTTTATTTGGCGAAAGAAGAGACACAAGCACGCCAGCTAAAAACGCCCCAAGAATATTTTCAGCCCCAAGTGATTCAGATAAGGCAACTAAGACTATAATGAGAGTAAAGATTGCCCTTGTCCCAATTTGCACGGTTCCTTTAGACATCGACTGAAAAATTGACTTTGTCTTAAATACGCGGCCAAATAAATAAAGAAGAATGCCTGCAGCAAATAATAAGAGCAGGAGCCACATGTTTCCTGTTCCATCTCCATAAATAGAGGAAAACACAGCAAGTAAAATCATCGTGACCAAATCAGCAATGACAGCTACAAGCAGAATGATTTGGCCGATATTCGTCTGCATCAACTTTTCCTCTTTTAAGGTTGGAACCACTACGCCTAATGAGATGGTAGAGATAATAAGCGTCATTAAAAAAGCATTTTGGATAAACCCTGCGAGTACAAACGCATAGGACAAGATAAAGGACATACAAAATACCCCAAGAAAAATAATGAAGGCTGCTTTAAATGTATTTGGTTCTTTTAAACCATTTGGAAGTTCTCTTGCTTTCTTCTTTGACTCAAAAGAAGAAAAATCTATTTCAAGCCCACTTAAAAACATCAGAAAAATAAATCCAAGCATGGATAATGTATCTAACCACGCATCATGTTCGACAACCAGTTGAAGACCGCTTTTCCCAATGATGAGCCCCATGATGATTTCAGCTACAACGACCGGAATGGTCAGCTTAAATCGGTGCAATAAAATAGGGGTGAAAAAGGCGACAATAATAACGACAACGAGTGATGAAACAGATGTATGCTCCATTGGCTAAAGCCTCCTAACATTCATGTTTAATTTTTTAAGTCTTACGTTAAAGCATTGATTCTAACAATTGCCCAAATGAAATGAAAGCCATTCGTTATATTTTCTAAAATTCAAACTTCTTTATACCCGATGAATGGATGAAAAAATCAGGAGGAAACCTTATGAAATTCGATATTATTGGCGATATCCACGGCTGCTACGAAGAGCTGCTTACCCTCATACACAAACTAGGATACGAACTCAAACATGGATTACCCGTCCATCCTGATAAGAGAATGCTGGCCCTTGTTGGTGATTTAACAGATCGTGGACCTCAGTCAGTAGACGTCATGCGGTTTGTCATTCATGCCTATTCACACGGCGCAATCCGCTATGTACCTGGCAACCATTGCTTTAAGCTTTACCGCTATTTAAAAGGAAATCCGGTCAAATTGCTTCATGGCATCGAAACCACAGTGAACGAAATAAAAAAACTGCCAATTCATGAACAAAACAAATTGTCACATGAATTTAAGCAGTTATTCGAGAAGGCTCCGCTTTATGATGTACTCGTTCCTGATGAGCTGATCATTGCACACGCAGCGATGAAGGAAAAGGATATTGGAAAAAAGCCGAATAAACAGATGCGGTCCTATCTATTATTTGGTGCCGTCACAGGAGAAACATGGCCAGATGGACGGCCTGTTCGGAAGGATTGGGCAAAGGAGTATCACGGAAAACCGTGGATTGTGTACGGCCATACACCAGTGAAAGTACCCCGATTCGTTGGCAGAACCGTCAATATTGATACAGGCTGCGTATTTGGCAACCAGCTGTCTGCCCTCACATACCCTGAGCTTAAAACAGTCTCTGTTCCTTCATCTATGCCTTATGACGATTCAAGGTTTCAGCATTTCACATCATAAAAAAACCCGGCCCTGCGCTGCAGGTGACCGGGTTTCTCTGTTTAAAGAAGCAAGGATTTCATGTCATCAGGTAGCGGAGCTGAAAATGTCATTTGCTCACCTGTCATCGGATGAGGAAACACAAGGGTCTCACTATGCAGTGCCTGCCTGTCTATCCGCTCAGCCGTTCCACCATACAGCGTATCTCCGATGAGCGGATGCCCAAGAAATTGCATATGAACACGAATTTGATGTGTTCTTCCGGTTTCAAGTGAGAGAGACACATCCGACATGTTCAACTCACCGATTACCGCTCGCACGGAATAATGCGTCACTGCCTCCTGCCCAGCATCATCAACCATCCGCTCGATGATACTATCCCCTTTTCGGGCAATTTTTGCAGCGATCGTCCCATGTTTTTCTGTGATCATGCCATGTGTAAACGCTCTGTACGTTCGTTTAACCGCTCCACTTTTTTGCGCTTTTGATAAAAGGCTATGAGCAAAGCGATGCTTCGCCACAAGCATGACGCCAGATGTGTCACGATCAAGGCGGTTCACCAAATGAACCGTATGCCGAACAGATTGCTTGGCATAATGATGCAGCAATCCATTCGCAATACTGTGCTCAGGGTGCTCCCGAGAAGGGATCGAAGGAATATATGGTCTTTTATTCAGCACAAGGACATGCTCGTCCTCAAATATAATATCAAGCGGAATGGGTGCAGGCTTCAACCCTTCACTCACTTTTTCCTCGGGAAATAAAACGGTGAGCCTGTCCCCTTCATGCAGCTCGCACTTCACGGTAACATGCTCTCCATTGATGAGGAGGTCACCGCCATCAAACTTAATATCTGTCAGCATTCTTTTCGAAATGCCAAGATCAATTAAATACTCCTTTAAAAGCATCCCTTCTTCTTTGGCTGTTATGGTTTTGTTTAACGTAAAGTATTCCAGCGGGAACAACCTCTTTCTTATTCTCCTTTTCCGATAAAGGAATCTTGCACCCTTTTCCAAAACGGAAACGGTCTAAATCTGGCAAAACGGACATTCTCGTCTGCCACTCGGCATTGAATGGATTTGACGTCTTTATGAAGCAGTGTCAAATGATCAATGGTCACCTGAAAATCGACATCATTCCTTGGTTTAATCACACAAGTATGGTGGTCAGGCAAAATAAGCGGTGAACCGACTGTCCGAAACACTCTGTTGTTGATTGAAGCCATTTCTGCCAGCTGAATGGCTCTAATGGAAGGGTGAATAATGGCACCACCCAGTGCCTTATTATAGGCGGTACTGCCAGATGGTGTAGACAGACAAAGACCGTCACCTCTAAATGTTTCAAACAGCTGACCCCTAATTTCAACATCTGCTACAAGTGTCCCTTCCATGCTTTTAATCGTGCATTCATTCATCGCTAAATATTTCTCTTCTCTGCCGCCGTCGTTGTATCTGACAATGACTTCTAAGATCGGATATTCCACAATATGATAAGGCGTTTTCGCAATGGCTAAGACAAGTTTTTCAATTTCACTTGGCACCCAGTCAGCATAAAAACCAAGATGACCTGTATGAACACCGACAAAAGCTGTTTCATTTAGACGGTCGCTATAACGGTGAAACGCATAAAGAAGTGTACCGTCTCCACCAACCGTAATGACAAGGTCCGGTTCCTCTTCATTTAGTTCCATACCAAAATCCAATAAGTAGGTCTGAATTTTACTTTTGAGCGTGTCAGATACAGAATTCCCTTTTGAAGAAACTGCAAATTTCATGAATTCTTCTCCTTTTTCACCTTGCTGCTACGAGAGGGCAGCATCATATTTGATCAAACTGGCTCAGCTGTCGTTTTTCTTTTTCCGGGAAAATGCCACTTGGGCTTCTTGAATTTCCCCTCTGATTTCGGACATTTCTTCATCGAGACGAGATGCTGCCTCAGATGCTCTTTGAAGGCGCAGCTTGACCTTCTCCGGGATATTCCCGCTATATTTATAATTCAGAGAATGCTCAATGGTCGCCCAAAAGTTCATGGCAAGCGTACGAATTTGGATTTCGACGAGGAGCTGTTTCTCTCCGCTTACGGTTTGCAGCGGATATAACACAACAAGGTGGTACGAGCGGTATCCGCTTTCTTTATGTTCTGCAATATAGTCGCGTTTATCAACAACCACAAAGTCTTTACGTGACTGGAGCATTTTTTTCACGACTTGTATATCTTCTACAAACTGGCACATAATGCGAAGCCCAGCAATATCCTGCATCGTTTCAATCTCATGCATCGGGATGTTTTTACGCTTTGCCTTTTCTAATATGCTGGCAACGGGTTTCACTCGGCCTGTGACAAACTCTACTGGTGAATGGTCATCCTCGAATTCATACAGCTTTCGAATGCCTTTTAGTTTCACTTTTAATTCTTCGACTGCTTGTTTATACGGTGCGAGGAATTGATCCCATTGTTTTTTGTCCATGAAACTTCCCCCAATTCCATATACCTAATTATTTCAGAGGAATGTGCTTTTCACTTTCTCTTCCATATCTCCGTAATTGGCATTGTCTTTAATATTGTCGATTAAATAATCTAATTCCTGTTGAAGCTGAATGAGTTCTAGCGAATGTTCATCCGATGCCAAATAGACAGGGATGTCACGAATCATTGCTTCTTTTAATGGAGCCCATGTATGTTCCCCTAGAATAAGATACGAAAAGGACTCCTCAGTTTCAAGTATGTAAACGAACGCAAAGTGATCAGAATCAACAAGCATTTGTCCTGATGCTTTTGCTTTTTGGATTTGCTCTACTGACTGGATTGTCAAAATCAGCCTGTCTTCTTTTAAAGTTGCTTCTGTGATTTCAATTCTGTTTTGCATCATGATCTCCTTTACAACAAAGTACAGCTTTATTTTATCATATCAAGTTCAATATTGATAAACCGAACTTTTTGAGAAAATCCTGTTTTTCTCTTTTAAATGATTCTTTCCCATGCTTCTTCATTCATTTTGGTCCATGCCTAAAGAAAATATAGAGAAAAAACAGTCTTTTACATGGTGAACACACTTCATGTACAATAATCATATTTCCTCTAAACGAAAGGTTGATGTCAAATGGCACAGGAAATTGAAATAGAACTAAAGCAATTATTAATGAAAGAAGAATTTGAACAGCTGAAACAGCATTTTCAATTGAATGATGCGGATTTCCACACGCAAACCAACTATTATTTTGATACACCTCAATTTGATATAAAATCTAAATTGGCTGCATTAAGAATGAGAGAAAAAGACGGTCATTGGGTTCTCACATTAAAGGAACCGCACGAGATAGGTTTGCTCGAAACACACCAAACGATCACTCCCCCATCACAACTTGACGATTTTGAGCTGCCAGAAGGTGAAGTTGCGGACAGATTAGACCACCTGAACATTCAAAAGGATCAAATTGTGTACTTTGGTTCGCTTGAAACGTCAAGAGCAGAAAAAATGATTGAAGAAGGCTTAATTGTTTTGGATCACAGCCGATATTTAACAGTAGAGGACTATGAACTTGAATTTGAAGTGAGCGAGCTGGAAATCGGACAAGCCGCTTTCTCCGCACTGCTCCGCAAATTTCATATCCCAGTACGAAACACGAAAAACAAAGTCGTTCGTTTTTATGAAGAGAAAATGAAAACACAGAATAGATGAATTCCTTGAAGGAGGAACATGATGAACGTTAATCAACTTCAATCCTTTATGCAGCTTCAAGCGCTTAAAACGTTACAAACAGATCCAGCACAAACGCAAATGTCTGACGGTCAAGAATCAAATGCCCAAGCGTCATTTCAGTCGCTGCTGAAAGATTTTTTAGACGGATCAGAATTATCGCGTCTCCCGCTTTCCATCTCTGCTTTCATGGGTACGGACCCATCAACGGCTCCGAACACGCAATATGCGCGTACAAACCCATATTTATCTGCGATTGCCGGCAGTGATCAGCTTGAGGCCCAATCTTTGTATGCAAATGACAATCAATTGAATACAGCGAATGGCATTGGAAATGTCTTAAACAACAGCTACACCCCGCCGCTTCAAAAGGCTGTCTCAAGCGGGTCATCATCAAAAGAAATTAATCAAATCGTGTCACAAATGGCTCAAAAGCACGGCGTTCCTGAAAAGCTGATTCACGCGGTCATCAAGCAGGAATCCGGCTATCGCACGAATGCTGTCAGCCATGCAGGTGCGCTTGGTCTCATGCAGCTCATGCCATCTACGGCTAAGTCACTTGGCGTAAGCAATGCCTTTGATGCGTCCCAAAACATTGAAGGCGGAACGAAGTATTTAAAACAAATGCTCCATAAATATAACGGGAATATCTCTCTCGCCTTAGCTGCCTATAATGCAGGTTCAGGAAATGTAGATAAATACGGGGGCATTCCTCCATTTAAAGAAACACAAAATTATGTCAAGAAAATCACAGCTCAATATTTCGCTTAAACCGAAGAGAATAACCTCTTCGGTTTTTTGTATGTCGCTTTTCCCCCTTTTTTGACTGAATGTGTTATGATATGGTCAATTGATCACGGAATCCGTTTCTCTCTTTATTTCCAATAGGCCAAAGCGGTTTGTTTGTGGAATCGAGTTGAGGTTGTTAAAATAAGTACAAGAATAGAAACAATAAAATAGAACAAACTGAATATCACTTTTGAAATAAATGAAATTCGCAATAGGGTGGGTCATCCTATTAACTACGAGTAAAAGGAGTAGTCAACATGGTACAATCGTTTAACGCACCTTACGAAGCGGTTGGAGAGGAACTTCTATCGCAACTTGTTGATACTTTTTATGAAAATGTAAAGTGTCATCCTTTGCTTCATCCTATTTTCCCGGATGACTTAAAAGAAACAGCAAGAAAACAAAAACAGTTTTTAACGCAATATTTAGGCGGACCACCGCTTTATACAGAGGAGCATGGCCACCCAATGCTGCGGGCGAGACATCTCCCTTTTCCGATTACTGAGGAGCGGGCTGACGCATGGCTTGAATGCATGGAGGATGCAATGGATCAAGTAGGATTAACCGGCGATATTCGTGACTTTTTATTTGAGCGGCTTTCTCTGACGGCTCGCCATATGGTCAACCAAACACCTGAAAAGGATGGACGATCTTGAGCTGCAATACGCACGATCAATATTTCTCACACTGTCACGGACATCCTCAAAAGCCGATTGAAATCTATGTATTCATTGATCCTCTAAGCCCGGACTGCTGGTTATTAGAGCCATCCATTAAAAAATTAAAAATGAAATATGGCCGTTTTTTCACTTTACGAACGGTAACAAGCTCTAGTATTAATGCATTGAATCGGAAAAGAAAGAAGCATTTACTGACTGAAGCATGGGGGAAATTTGCCACTAAAACACAGACCAAAAAAGAACAAATGCTGTCTGAACAAATTGTGACATCACCCTACCTCGCCTCACTCGCACTAAAAGCGGCGGAGCTTCAAGGTAGAAAATGCGGAATGAAATTTTTGCGTCTCATTCAAGAATCACTTTTTTGCCATCAGCAGGATGTCACAAGTGAGCAGGTACTTCTAGAAAATGCAAAAAATGCTGGACTGGACATCGAAGAATTCCAGCGTGACATTCATTCTCAAAGTGCTGTGAAAGCCCTACAATGTGATATGAAAATTGCAGCTGAAATGGACGTATCTGAGCTTCCAACCTTCGCCTTTTTTAATACCGTAAATGGAGATGAAGGATTAAAAATTTCAGGTGCCTACTCTTATGATATATACGAGGAAATCCTTTTTGAAATGATTGGTGAAAAACCAACACCTTCAGAACGGCCTCCAATTGAATGGTTTATTGCTTACTTTCAATTTGCTTCCGCAAAAGAGATAGCCGTTGTCTATGACTTGACGCTTGACGAAGTTGAACGAGAAATGAAGAAGCTGGCTTTCTCTCAAAAAGTAGAACGTGTACAAGTGCAGCAAGAAATGTTTTGGCGCTATAAAGAGAATGATCACCATACAGATCTTGATGTCTATCGCTGTGAGAATGAACATGGGTGCTGACCCATGTTTTTTCTTTACCTCCATCAGGAACGTTTGTTCTAATTATAAACACGAAGAAACCGCGCCGGGATAAGCGCGGTTTCACTATGTCTTAACGACAACAAAGGGGATGGGAGAAATTTTTCACGGTCAAACAAAGGGGTAATGTTTGTATGTGATTAATTTCACATCTGTAGTATATCAAATTTTGTCGACTTATGACAACAGATATACTATATGTTCATATTTTTGTCACAAAACATAAGAGGGTTGTCACTTTCATATAGTAAAAGTAACAAAAAAATGGGGGGATCTGCATGCGCAGCACAACTATTGGACTTGTTGCCATTGGCATATGTTTCTTTTTAAATATATTAGGCTTAATGAAGATGCTTCCTCTTTATTTGACGTCTCCACTCTTGTTTGCTTCGATTCTTTTTACGCTTTATCGAATGAATCACCGTAAGACCTTTAGAGGTTTTAAAGGTTGATGATTGACAAGGAACGGCCTCGACACCTGAAGAGGTCTTTTTTTATGAGAAAAAAACTCCTGTCAAAAGATGAGATAGCACTCACACCTCTGACAGAAGTCTTTTCATTACTCACCTGTTTTTGAGATAAGCTCTTCCATTTCTTTTAGTTTTTCTTCGAACAATTGACATGCTGCTTCAATTGGTTCTTTAGAAGCCATATCAACACCTGCTTTTTTCAGCACATTGATTGGATAATCAGAGCTTCCTGCTTTAAGGAAATCTGTGTAGCGCTCTACCGCTGGTTTTCCTTCTTGTAAGATTTGCTTGCTTAATGCCTGCGCCGCACTATAGCCTGTCGCGTATTGATACACATAATAGTTGTAATAGAAATGAGGGATTCTCGTCCACTCTAATCCAATTTCCTTATCAACCACCATGCCGTCACCAAAATACTTCTTATTCAGGTCATAATAAAGGTTTGTCATAAATTCTGGCGTTAAAGCCTCTCCTTCTTGTGCCTTCACATGAATAAGATGCTCAAACTCAGCAAACATCGTTTGTCTGAATACCGTTCCTCTAAATCCTTCTAACAAGTGGTTTAACACATACAAACGCTGCTTTTTATCGTCTAAATGATTAAGCAGGTATTCGCCTAGTAACGCTTCATTTGTAGTGGAAGCCACTTCAGCTACAAAGATACTATAGTTTCCATACGGATATGGCTGGTGCTTTCTTGTATAGTAGCTGTGGACAGAGTGGCCAAATTCATGAGCCAGCGTAAACAAATTATCAATATTATTTTGCCAGTTCATGAGGATATATGGATTTGTACCATAGCTTCCAGATGAATACGCACCGCTTCGTTTCCCTTTATTCTCATAAACGTCTACCCAGCGATTGTCGAGTCCTTCTTTTAACACGGACACATATTCTTCTCCTAATGGTGCTAACCCTTTCAGCATATAATCCTTTGCTTCATCGTAGGTGAGCTTCATGCCAGCATCTTTCACAAGTGGTGTATACAAGTCGTAATTGTGCACTTCATCAAGCTTTAATACCTTTTTACGTAATTCAATATAGCGGTGTAATAACGGTAAATATTGATGAACTGTATCAATTAGATTGTCATACACTTCTTCCGGAATGCTGTTTCGTGATAGTGCTGCTTCTCTTGCCGATTTATAATTTCGTACTTTTGCATAAAAATTATCCTTCTTAATCGAACCGCTCAGTGTAGAAGCAAGTGTGTTCTTATACTGATCATACGTTTTATACACAGCTTTAAAGGCATTCTTTCTCACTTCACGATCATCACTATTTAAAAATGTGATAAAGTTGCCGTGGGTAATTTTCTTTTCCTCTCCATTCTCATCCTTTACAGAAGGGAACGAAATATCGGCGTTGTTAAACATACTAAAAGTAGTAGATGAAGATGAAAGTGGTTCAGAGGCCTCAGCTAATAAAGCTTCCTGCTCCTCACTTAAAATATGTGGACGCTCTTTATTAATTTCTTCGAGAGCATGTGAATACAGTTTTAATTCTTCTTTTTCCAGTATGAATTGCTGCAATTTATCTTCTTGAATCGATAAAATCTCTGGAACAATATAAGCAGATGTACTAGACAGCTGTGTAAATAGATTTGATGCCTTATCATTTAACGCCTGAAATGATGAGTTCGTTGTATCTTCATCGTATTTCATGTGCGCATATGTATAAAGCTTGCCAAGCTTTTCAGAAAGTTGATCCTGAAAGGTTAGGGCTTCATACAGGACATCAGCAGAATGGGCCAGCTTGCCTTTAAATTGGGCCAGCTTCGGAATTTCTTTTTTGACCGCTTCGAATTCCTTGTTCCATGCATCGACGCTTTCAAAAATATCTTCAAGACGCCATTTGTTTTCTTCTTTTACTTCGCTTCTGTCTGGTAAATGATTGTTTTTGTTTTGTGAAGTCATATGAATCCCCCTTGCATGAGTTGTGTTGAACCAACCTTTCGGAAAGTGAAAAAAATTGGTGTTGTATTTATCTTCTTTGTTTTGAACTATATTTGTCAAATCATATGCAGAAATAAATACCAAACAGACTAAAAAAATGAGAAAAAAGCGTTTCTTTCGATTCAATAGCAGCACCACCTTTTTCTTATCATGATCAAAGTGGTCATGAAACATGCTAATGAAATAAGAAAGCATCCCGTTTTAACACTTCATCTACTGTTCGTATAGGCATTTGATTCGACGATACTTCATAATTACCCTCTTTCGTCATATGTAAAAACCCTTGTCTAACAAGCCCCTTTACATATGAAGTGATCACCTCTTTTATTTCTTCTCTTGAAACATCGCCATATCGGAGTTTTACTTCTTTCATTTGCACACATCGATTGATTTCCATCATCAGCTGTTGAATCGTCACTCTTCCGTTTCCTTTTTTCCTTATCATCCAATCATAGAGACACCCTTGCCAAACATACACGGGACTTGCAAAGATATACGCTTCTTGCACTGGGATAAATAATTCAGTTGGCAAAAAAGGGAATGCTGTTTGATGATGCTCATAAAAAATATCTCTCATACGTTTGCTTTCATTTGATAAAATGCGGGGAGGACGGTGCCTAAATTGCTGTATACATTTAAGCCATTGTTGGTTTACTTGATGCTTGCTTGAGGACAGAGATAAGAGTGCCGGAATTTCACGGTATGCTGAAGGTGGTCTGACAGTCATTGCGGCACATACTTTCGTTGGTTGAAACACGAGAAATTGATCAAGATGGATGAACCGATTCTGGATCGGGCAGAAAAAAATCAACCGCCGCTTCTCTGATTCCCTTAAAATTTCCCAATGAATGGAGGAGAAAGAAAAAAGCTGGGCAGATTTTCGTTTTAAACGATTTGCCCCTATCATCCATATAGGCCAGAATCCTGCTTCACGAAGACCCGCTGTTCTTCTTCGCAGCTCTTGCCGGGAAATATTTGCACATTGAAATTCGATTGCATAGGTTGTACTTCCTATAGAGACAGTGACATCAGGACGCTGATGAATCTTTGACATATACTTTTCCAGAGCCGGTTTATATCCAAGCCACTTCAGCCAATTCATAATGGCTTCCTTTCCCTCCTGATGATAAGCCGTTTCCCCTGAGGCTAACGGACATGCGGTCAGCTGTTTATGCGCAAAATGGTAGATACGATGCTCCCCTAGCTTTAATTGCACCTCCTCACTGCATTCAGGACAATAAAATTTGCACGTCGTCCTTACATGCTCCAGACGGCTTTTCGATAGATGATGTGTCATTCGGAGAAGCTTACCGTTATCCATAATTGCTGCATTCATTCAGTTCACCCCTTGTTCTTTGATGACCGTATTATAGCTTGTTCGTCTATAAGGAAGCGAATAGGCAAAATGAATTTTTATCGTGTCAAAAGATGATTTTACTGATCATTTCCTCAGTAAAATAAAAAATCCCCTTTTAGAAAAGGGGGAAAATACAATCTTTATAAAAGTGGTGACAATAATCTTGCTGTTGATTCAAACAGTCTGACCCTCAAAGGTCTCTTTGCAAATTCTTCTGGAACAATCTCATGTGACTGCTCTAAATCACCTAAGAAATCGTTGACGAGCTTCTCTGTGCTTTTCGTTTTATAAAGGAAGGCATTCACTTCAAAGTTCAAATGAAAGCTTCTCATATCCATGTTTGCCGTTCCAATCGAAGCCAGCTCGCTATCCACAATAATAAATTTACTATGCATAAAGCCTTGATCATACTCGTACACCTTTGCCCCTGCGTCAAGAAGCTCCGGGAAGTATGAACGAGATGCATGGAAGACAATTCGTTTATCAGGATTCTTTGGAGCAATAATCCGTACATCTACTCCGCTCAATGCGGCAATTTTCAATGCGGACAAAATATCATCATCCGGCACAAAATACGGTGATGCGATCCAAATGGACTTTTTGGCGGAGATGATCATGGAGAAAAAGAGATTTTTAATGACCTCCCACTGCTTGTCAGGCCCGCCAGCAATCATTTGTACGCCTTCTGTTGTACTCTCAAGGTGGCTGAAATCTTTGAAATAGTCCACACCTGAGCATCTTTCATTCGTCATATAATACCAATCCTGCATGAAAATCTGCTGGAGGTCGCGAACAGCTTCGCCCTTAATCATCAGATGGGTATCACGCCAGAATCCATATTGTCTGCTTCTACCCATGTATTCGTCACCAATGTTAAGTCCGCCGACAAATCCCACTTCTCCATCAATCACGACAATTTTTCTATGATTTCGGAAGTTGATTTTATTATTTAAAAGGGGAAGCCTTACTGGTAAGAACGGAACGATCTGAACGCCAGCCTTTTCTAGGTCAGCAATATATTGACGCGAGAGCTTTAAGCTTCCTACATCGTCATATAAAAAGCGGACAATCACACCATTTTTCGCTTTTTCAATGAGAATGTCCTTTAATTCTTGGCCAAGGTCATCGTGGCGGAGAATGTAATATTCTAAATGAATGTGATGTGTTGCTTTTTTGATCTCTTCAAAAATATGAGAGAATGTTTCTTCACCATTGGTTAAGACTTTAGAGGACGTGCGATATGTAATAGGGGTATGTCCAAGTCTATGGGCCAGCTTAAATAAGAGCTGCTGATGATCACCCATATGCGTCATTTTTTCAATCGCTTCTCTATGAATACGTTCATCCTCCTGGATTAACTGCTCGTCCAGTACCGCCTTCTTTTCAAACAGCCGGCGCTTTTTGATATTGCGTCCAAAGAAAATGTAGAACAAAAAGCCGAATAATGGAAAGCTGCCAAGGAGGACAAGCCATGTAATCGTTTGAGACGGATTCCGGTTCTCCAAGAAAATAACAAAGCCGATGAAAATAATCGATAAAGTAAATAGAACACTGACAGAACTTAATACACTTACCGCTAAATCACCGGCAATCAACTGGATGATTAAATAAGCACCTATCGTAATGATAAGAAAAAATAGAACTTTGACTACATTTCTCATTTCATTTTCTCCTTGCCGATCTCTTTATTTACCTATTCATTCAGATAAAAAAGTCGATTCCTCTATAGAAATCGACTTTTTGTTAGTTACGAGAAGTGCTGTTGAATCGTTTCAAGGGCATTCCCTTCGATAATCAGCTGACCGTATTCTTTCAGTCTGTAGATGCTGACCACTGATTCATGAGCATATTCAAGCAAAATGCTGAGCTTATTCTCCACTTGCTCATCTGACAAATCCTCGTGGAAGTCAACATATAGATAATAACGGTTTTCAAACGAATATAAACTTGTGGTAAAATCCTGCATATTTAATTGAGAAAGTGCAATCAAATCTTCAAAGTCATCCATTTTTAACACAAATTGAAGTTGAAGTTTTTTGTCCTTCTCATTATGTTCTTCTTGATCTTGCTCTTCTTTATTAAAATCATCAAGCAGTGCGTCTAAGCTTTCTTCATCTGTTTGACCTTTTTTATCTTCTGGAATCGGCAATTCGAGCTTTTGTCCATCTTTAGAAAGTTGGGCTTTTGTCACGACAATTTCAAGACCTTTGTCAAGTGCCTGTACTTGAATCCAAAGCGGTCCCTCTACTGCAAATTCTTCTTCTTCGTGCACTTCGTCCATTACTTCCCAAAACAGCTCTTCACTGCGCTCACGATTGTACCAAATCTCTTCACGGTCAAATCCGCGATCTTCAATATCACCGTAGGAAATATAAAATTTGACTGTATGTTCATTTATTCTTTCGATTTCCATTTTGCCAACCTTCCCTTCTATATAAGATGTTGAAGGGACATACAAGCTCCCAATTAATAGTACTTTACTACACTTTACCCGTTCCGTCTACATGTTAACCTTTTAAAGAATTGAGGTATTGCTTCGTACTGTCTATTTTATGATAAAACATGAATAAAAGAAATAAAAACGCATTTTTTGCAGAGAAAACTTGCAGAAACATATATTTGAATTGTCTTCATATATTGGTTGTACGAGCTCTATTTGGGACATGAGGTGAAATGGATGGAAACAGAGTGGATCGTATCCTTACTGATGATTATTGGCATAGACCTAATTTTAGGCGGAGATAATGCGCTCATTATTGCGATGGCCAGTCGAAGCTTATCACATGACAAACGCAATAAAGCCATTTTGATCGGCACACTTTTGGCCGTGCTGATGAGAATTACAATGACTGGTGCCGCAGTTTATTTATTGACTATCCCTTATTTGCAATTTATTGGCGGTCTTTTTCTCCTTTATATAGGATACAATCTGTTAATTGAACAAAAGAAGGAATCCATTCGGATTAAGAGCAGCGGCTCCCTTTGGCGTGCGGTTCAAACCATTGTGATTGCCGACCTCTTTATGTCACTTGATAATGTCATAGCAGTTGCAGGTGCAGCTAAAGGCAACATGCTACTGACCGCGTTTGGTCTTATGATTTCTGTACCGATTATTATTTGGGGAAGCAAGCTGATTCATGCAGCTTTAACCAAATTTCCGTTTCTTTTATACGGAGGAAGTGCGCTCTTGGCCTTTACAGGTGGCGAAATGATTGTGCGTGATGTGAAATTGACTGAATTTATGGCACAGCATGCCACGCTTGAATTGATGCTTCCGTTTTTAACCGTCATAGCGGTCATATTAGCCAGCCTCTTTTACGAGCAAACGGCTGAAAACAAATAAAAAAAGCTGCCAAATGATCGGCAGCTTTTCGTGTTTTTATTAGTTAGCAAGTCGCTGAGCTTCTCTTAGTTGGAATGTACGAACCGTTCTTGGTAAGAAACGTCTAATTTCATCTTCATTGTACCCAACTTGTAATCTTTTTTCATCCAAGATAATTGGACGACGCAGAAGACCTGGATGCTCATTGATTAGTTTATACAATTGTTGAAGCGGCATTGTCTCAACATTGACATTTAGTTTTTGGAATACTTTTGAACGTGTTGAGATAATTTCATCTGTACCGTCTTCTGTCATTCGAAGAATTTCTTTGATTTCATCGATTGAAAGAGGCTCAGAAAAAATGTTTCTCTCTTGATATGGGATATTGTGCTCTTCTAACCACGCTCTTGCTTTTCTACATGATGTACAGCTTGGTGATGTGTATAATGTTACCATAAATCTTCACTCCTCAATTTGTAGAATGAATATTGATCTGTATTCTTAAATTAAAATTGTTCTAAATAAGTAATCTTTATAGTGATTATACTATAAAAAAGTAAGTGTGAACAGATTTTCTTGCAATTTTTGTGACAAAAAGTAGACAATTTCATTCATTTTGTGGTGCTGCTTGATGTCTGAACATTCTCATTTAGTCGAGATGATCGAAAATATTTTTTTGCTTTCTATTTTCAATGACCTTCAATACATCATCAACATCCTCATACGATTGTCCATACCATTCTTCATCTTTATACGTATGGATTCGTTCATAGGTTTTCCTCATGGCTTCCATGATTTCTTCCTCATGATTTGTAAGAGGCGACCAATAAAGAATTTCCATGCGGTTCACTTCATTTGTTGCAAGTGACCTGCGTTTATAACCGATTGATTCTGCATGCTTGAAGTGCTCTCTTTGGTAAAACTTTAGGCGTTTTGCAGTATCTGCATCATCTTCATCTACAGGCTCGACCTCAAGCAAGATCGGTTTCTTTTTTTCCTTCAGCTTATGAATAAGCTTTGACCCGAGGCCTTCACCTCTTGCATCTTTGGAAACAAATAAATAATCAATAAAGATGAAAGAATCAAATTCGGCGTACATCATCACATGATGAGGTCCTTCCTCCTTATGATAAATATCACTTCTTTCCTTTAATAAAGCTTCCATATGCTCTTTTGACTTCATTTCTTCTATCGGGAAGTATTCACTGAGCTTTTCATACCAATTCATGGATCTGCTCCTTATGCTATAGTTAAGAACCACTTCCTTAGATATTCCCGATTTCCTGCTATTTAAACGCCTGTACTAGTAAGACGCAGCAAAGTCTTAAGTAGTTTCACTTTTTTTCAATTAACGTAAAAAATGTTTTATAACGAACGATTCATAACGAGTTGAAAACAGCCAAAGAGGATAAGTGTCATCGCAATTTGAAACATGATCAAATAAAGGTATTTTACACGACGTGCTTCTTGCTTCTGACCGCTTGTCTTTCGGTTAAGCATATATTCCACCGAAAAAGACACAATCCCAATGAGCACCATAAACGCAAGCATCCACTTTCCTCCGTTTGATTTCCTGAAAAAAGAAGTTGAAAAAAGCATGAATACAATGAGAACATGAAGTAATGAATAACGATAAGTTTTCCAATTGGACATCTGATTTCCTCCGGTATCTGCTTGTACTTAACTAAAAATTACCATCATCTTGTTTTTTTGTAAACTAAAAAAAGAAGCACTGACTTAGCAGTGCTTCTTTCTTCTTATGATTGTTTCGCCTGAAGCTCTTTGAATTCTTCCTCTGTGCAGCTCACAAAGTGACCTGGCTTTACTTCACGGAACTCGGTGTTTGTTCCTTTATGAACAGATGGGTCATACTTGATTCGTTTGCGGTTACGCTCATAATCTGGATCTGGAAGCGGAATCGCAGACAGCAATGATTTTGTATATGGATGCAGCGGGTTTTCGTATAATTCATTCGCTGGTGCCAGCTCAACCAATTTTCCGAAATACATCACGCCGATACGATCGCTGATGTATTTTACCATGGACAGATCATGCGCAATGAATAAATACGTTAAGCCTTTTTCCTCTTGAAGCTCTTTCAATAAGTTGACGACCTGCGCTTGGATCGACACGTCTAATGCAGAGATTGGTTCATCTGCGATGATGAAATCTGGCTCTACTGCTAATGCACGTGCAATTCCGATACGCTGCCTTTGACCACCAGAGAATTCATGCGGGTATCTGTTCGCATGCTCTTTGTTCAAGCCAACGGTTTCAAGTAATTGGTACACACGCTCTTTACGCGCTTGCTTTGTTTTCGCAAGGCCATGAATGTCGATGCCCTCTGCAATGATATCAAGCACTGTCATTCTAGGGTTGAGTGAAGCATATGGATCTTGGAAGATCATCTGCATTTGACGGTTGAACTCAAGCATTTTTTGTCTTGATTTCTTCCCGTGTACATTTTCCCCTTTATAAAGAACTTCACCGTCTGTCGCATCATAAAGTCTAATGATCGAACGGCCCGTAGTGGATTTACCACAACCAGACTCACCTACAAGACCAAGCGTTTCACCTTTGTAAATATCAAATGAAACACCGTCAACTGCTTTCACAGTTCCTCTTGCTGTATGGAAATGTTGCTTCAAATTTTTGATTTCTAACAGTTTTTCTGCCATGCTATTCACCCTCTTTTACTAATACAGGTTTTTCGTAGCTACCTTCTAGTTCACGCATTCTCGCCTTTACAGAAGCAGGCGGTTCAACTTTAGGTGCATTCGGATGAAGTAGCCATGATTTCACATAATGCGTATCTGATACTTTGAACATTGGCGGTTCTTGTTCGAAGTCAATTTTCATTGCATAATCGCTGCGGAGTGCAAATGCATCTCCTTTCGGCGGGTTTGTCAGATCTGGTGGTGTTCCTGGAATTGCCGTCAGCTTTCCTTCATCTCCGCCATCTGTGTCAAGGCTCGGCATTGATGCTAAAAGTCCCCATGTATACGGATGCTTTGGATTGTAGAAAATTTCATCGACTGTCCCTGTTTCCACAATCTGTCCTGCATACATAACAGCTACACGATCAGCGACGTTAGCAACAACACCTAGATCATGCGTAATAAAGATAATCGAAGTGTCAACCTTTTGCTGAATTTCTTTCATTAATTCTAAAATTTGTGCTTGAATTGTTACATCAAGTGCAGTCGTCGGCTCATCGGCAATCAACAGCTTTGGATCTGCTGCGAGTGCCATGGCGATGACAACCCTTTGTCTCATCCCGCCACTAAATTCGTGCGGATATTGTTTAATTCTTTTTTCAGGCATTGGAATTCCAACAAGCTCCAATAGTTCAATGGCTCTTTTTTCAGCCGCTTCTTTTGAAATTTGTTCATGCTTGAACAGCACTTCTGTAATTTGTTTCCCAACTTTCATCGTTGGATTCAAAGACGTCATCGGATCTTGGAAGATCATTGAGATGTCTTTTCCTCGAATGGTTTGCATTTGTTTCTCGGTTTTCTTGACAATATCTTGCCCATCAAACAGGATCTGTCCGCGCTTGAAATAACCCGGCGGCATCGGAATTAATCTCATGATGGCTTGTGATGTCACACTTTTACCAGAGCCAGATTCACCTACAATAGCAAGTGTCTCGCCTTTATTTAAGTGGAAGTTCACACCACGAATGGCTTGAACCTCTCCACCATATGTTTTAAATGAGATTGCAAGGTCTTTCACCTCTAGAATACGTTCACGTTCCATCCTAATCACTCCTTATTTACGCAACTTCGGATCTAAAGCGTCTCTTAGTCCGTCTCCAACCACGTTAAAACCAAACATTGTAATACAGATAAATGCGGCTGGGAACCATAATCTCCAAGGGTAGTACGTCATGGCCGGAATTCCGTCAGACGCCATTGTTCCCCAGCTCGCTAACGGAGCCGGTACACCAAGCCCTAGATAGCTTAGGAATGCTTCTGTGAAGATAGCAGAAGGAATCGTTAATGTCATCGTCACAAGAATTGGTCCCATTGAGTTTGGAATTAAGTGTTTAAATAAAAGTCTAGATGTTTTCGCACCTAATGTTTGTGCTGCAAGAACGTACTCTTGACTCTTTAATTGTAAAACCTGTCCCCGAACAATACGTGCCATGTTAATCCAGCCTACGACTGTCATGGCGAGGATTATCGTTAATAATCCTTTAGGAAGAACAACCATCATTAAGATGACCATTAATAGTGTTGGAATCGCCCATAAAACGTCTGCAATACGCATCATCACTTCATCTGTACGGCCGCCTTTGAACGCAGCAATACTTCCCCAAATAATACCGATGATTACGTCAAGGAGCGCTGCAGCAAGACCGATGAAGATCGAAATTCTTGCTCCGACCCATGTACGGACAAACATGTCACGTCCTAAATCATCTGTACCGAACCAGTGCTCTTTTGAAGGCGGCTGGTCAGCATTCAGCAAATCGGTCGTGGAGTAATCGTATTTAGAAAAAATCGGAACAAAGATGGCCAGCATCACAATAATAAAAATGATTGTGAGTCCAACCATTGCAAGTTTATTGGCACGGAAGCGAAGCATAGCATCCTTCCATAAAGATAGACTAGGTTTAGAAATTTTTTCAGATTCTGCTGCGTCAGCTGTCGCAGGCACAAATAAATCTTTTCTCATCTCTTCCATGTGTTAGACCCCTTTCTTCGCCTTCGTCAGTTTAATTCTAGGATCGATAATACCGTAGAGGACGTCAACGACTAGAATACTGACTAATAGAATAATACTGTAGAAGACTGTAACACCCATGATGACGGTGTAATCACGGTTTGTAATACTTGTGACAAAGTGAGAGCCTAATCCAGGGATACCAAAAATCTTCTCAACGACAAAACTACCTGTTAAAACTGAAGCAGCCATTGGTCCCATGTATGTGATAACAGGTAACAATGCGTTTCGGATGGCGTGTTTGATCGTCACAGCTGATTTTGTTAATCCTTTCGCTCTAGCCGTTCTAATGTAGTCACTATTTAGTACTTCAAGCATACTTGACCGTGCAAGTCTAGCGATAAATGCCATTGGCATGAAGGAAAGTGCAATAGAAGGTAGTACGGTGCTGGCCCAAGACTCCCATCCTGCAACTGGGAAGATCGCTATAATGCTTGCCTCAGATGCAAATACATATTGTAGTAGCGCCGCTAAAATGAAACTTGGAACTGAGATTCCAAAGATCGTTAAAATGGCAATCGTATAGTCTTGCCACTTGTTATGATAGAGCGCTGCAAGGACCCCAAACAATACACCAAATGCTAATGCGAGGAGAATTGCCTCAATTCCGAGGGTAAAGGAAACGGGGAATCCAGAACTGATTAAGTCATTTACGGTTTGTCCTTTATATTTAAATGAGGGACCAAAATCTAATTTTGCAACTGAACCTAGGTAGCTTACATATTGAACAAATAAGGGCTTGTCCAACCCGTAGTGCTCGTTTAGGTTTGCTTCAATTTCAGCAGGAAGTTTCTTCTCACCAGAGAATGGACCACCAGGTGCTGCCTGCATGAGAAAGAAAGTTGCAGTTACAATAACAAACAGTGTGATTAAAATATATATTAATCGCTTACCGATATATTTAAGCAACGGAATTGCACCTCCATGATTTTACAACAATTTCTCTAATCAGCAAGAAAGGTATATGGAGAGACATCCTCCATATACCTTAAGATCCTTGCCGTAGATCTCTTACACTATAACTCTTACTTTTCGAAATGTGCCCATTTGTATTGAACATCACCTAGTCCAGATACAACTACACCTTTAAGTTTTGGATCTTGTACCCAAAGCTGAGTGTAGAAGTAAATTGGTGCTACAGGCATATCGTCAATGATGATTTCTTCTGCTTTTTTCAGCATTTCTTCACGCTTCGTTTGATCTGTTTCTTTTGCAGAATCATTCAACAATTGTTTGTACTCTTTGTTTTCCCAGCCAGTGTCGTTGTTTCCACCGTCTTTATCTTTGTAAAGCTCAAGGAAGTTGACTGGATCATTGAAGTCACCTAACCAGCCCATACGTCCGATTTGGTAGTCTCCGCTGTGGATTTTGTCGATGTATACGTTCCACTCAGAGTTATCAAGTTCAACTTTCACGCCTAAATCTTTTTTCCACATTTCTTGAATTGCTTGAGCAATCTTTTGGTGGCCTTCATCTGTGTTGTAAGAAAGTTTCAATGTTGGAAGATCAGAAACAGACTTGTAACCTAATTCTTTCACACCTTTTTCAAGAAGTTCTTTAGCAGTTGCTACATCATGATCTTTGAAGTAGCCAGTTTTGTTGTCAGTGAACCCTTTCATTGTCGGTGGAACGATTGCCATTGCTGGAACTTGTTCACCTTGCGTAATTTTGTCAACGATCGCTTGACGGTTGATTGAGTAAGTAAGGGCTTTACGGATGTTTGCATTGTTTAAAGGTTTTACTTTTGTGTTGAATTTGTAGTTATAGATACCAGCGATCGTTTGGATTTTCAAACCGCCATCTTTTTTCAATGTTTTTAAAGACTCAGTTGGTAGGCTTCCAGTTGGAGAACCAGCCCAGTCAAGCTCGCCTTTTTTGAACATGCTAAGCTCAGTGTTTGTATCTTTGATCATAGACATGTTGATCTTTTTCAATTTCACAGTATCTTTATCCCAGTATTCATTGTTCTTTTCAAGCGTGATAGAACCGCCGTGTTTCCATTGAGAAAGAACGAATGGTCCGTTAGATACGTAGTTTTCACCAGCATTTGTGTACCAGTTTTTATTCTTTTCAGCCACTTTTTGGTTGATTGGCATATAAGTATAGAATGCAGTTAGTTCAGTAAAGAACGGTGTTGGGTTCTCTAACTCAACTACAAGCGTCTTGTCGTCTTTAGCTTTAATGCCAACATCATCAACTTTTGCTTCCCCTTTATTTGCTGCTTCAGCACCTTTAATATAGTAAAGCTGGTAAGCATATTGAGATTCATTTTTAGGATCTAATGCCCATTTCCAAGCATATTCGAAATCTTTAGCTGTGACAGGGTCACCATTAGACCATTTTGCATCACGAAGTGTGAATGTGTATGTTTTACCATCAGCACTTGTTTTGATATCAGAAGCCATTGCATTTTCTGGCTTTCCTTCAGCGTTAATTCTTGTTAATCCCTCAAAAGTCTGACGGATGACACTACCTGAAGTTGAATCATTTGCCAATCCCGGATGTAGAGAAAAAGGCTCAGTGGAGATATTCACATTTAATGTTGTTTTAGCCTCTCCAGAACTGCTCGTGCTGTCGCCTGATTTGTTTCCGCTGAAACCACAAGCGCTTAATACAAGTGTGAAAATAAGCATTAAAGTAACAACAGACCAACGCTTTTTCAACTGTATTCCCCCTTATAATATGTTTTTAGTTCAAAGGTCTCGATAGAAGATGAGATTCAGATTTAAGAAATAGCGTAAAAAAGTCCCTGAATAGCTTACTTTCTATTTCTTTTGTTTTTTCTGAATTTTCACTATGTAAAGAGCCTAGCACAAACGTGTGAACAAATTCATTATAATGAATAGAATAATTTATTGCAATATCAATTTCATATATTTTTTAAAAACGTAAATGGGGATAAAGAGGGATTTTTATAAACTAAAGTCTCAATCACTTCAACAAATTAAAGCGTAAATTGATTAAAATAATTTAACAAATTCAGCAGGAATAATGTTTTATACATATAATTAATCATCCTTTTTAACAGATATTTGTTATTTTATCTAAAATTTTAAGTGTCAATAGGCATGATGAGAAGGTCACATAATGGCTTCGTGACTTTTTCATGGTCATCCTTTATAATAGATAGACATATTGTTGCGATGAAAAAGAAGAGTACATATATTCACCATTTACAGAGAGTCTGCGGCCGGTGTGAGCAGATAATGGCATGTATGGAATGGGCTTTGGAGCAGCTAACCGAACACTTCCAAAAAAGTGAGTAGGCTTAGACGGAGCAGTCTCCGTTATCAACGTCTTGAGTGATTTCTATGTGAAATAACAAGGGTGGTACCACGGTTCATTCGTCCCTTTTCTGTTGAAAAGTGACGGGTGGGCCTTTTTATATTGAAGAAAAGAGGTTTTTAGTATGACAAAGAAGACAATTTTTTCAGGCATTCAGCCGAGCGGTTCTGTCACATTAGGGAACTATATTGGAGCAATGAAGCAATTTGTCGATTTGCAGCATGACTATAATGGCTATTTTTGTGTCGTAGATCAGCATGCGATTACAGTGAGTCAGGACCGATTAGCTCTCCGCCAAAATATTAGAAGCTTAGCAGCTCTTTATTTAGCTGTTGGACTTGATCCAGAGAAGGCGACATTGTTTATCCAATCAGAGGTACCTGCTCACGCCCAGGCAGGATGGATGCTGCAATGTGTTGCTTATATTGGGGAATTAGAAAGAATGACCCAATTTAAGGACAAATCCGCTGGTAAGGAAGCTGTTGTTTCAGGCCTATTAACGTATCCCCCATTAATGGCTGGCGATATTTTATTATATGGTACTGATTTAGTCCCTGTTGGAGAAGACCAAAAGCAGCATCTTGAATTGACTAGAACGCTTGCTGAACGCTTTAATCGAAAGTACAATGACATCTTCACTGTGCCTGAAGTGAAAATTCCAAAAGAAGGCGCTCGGATTATGTCTTTAACTGATCCAACGAAAAAAATGAGCAAATCCGATCCGAACCAAAAATCCTTCATTACCTTATTAGATGAACCAAAGCAGCTTGAAAAGAAAATTAAAAGTGCTGTGACGGATTCAGAAGGCATCGTGAGGTATGACAAAGAGAACAAGCCTGGAATTGCCAACTTGCTGACGATTTATTCTGTATTAGGCAACATATCGATTGCAGAGCTGGAGCAAAAGTACGAAGGCAAAGGGTATGGTGAGTTTAAAGGAGATCTTGCGAACGTTGTCGTTAATGCTTTAAAACCTATTCAAGATCGTTACTATGAACTCATTGAATCAGACGAGCTTGACCGTATTCTAGACGAAGGTGCTGAAAAAGCAAACCGTGCAGCAAACAAAATGCTGAAAAAAATGGAGAATGCGATGGGTCTTGGCAGAAAACGCAAATAAAAAAAGCTTGCAGCACGACACGCTGCAAGCTTTTTCTAATTTACTTTTGATTCGTTTTCCATTTCCCAAAGCTTTTCGAAAAATGGCTGTCCTTTAATCATTTTTTCACAGAAGGCTAAATGATTCTCTGACCACCCATCAATCGTCTCATTGTAAAGCATGTTCCAAATCTCTTCGAATGACATTCGTTTGATTTGGTTGTACATGCGCGGGTTCCATTCCGTATACCAATACGCAATTTCTGCCCTATTTTGGAGTCCTTTTAATTGATCGAGCGCCATAAACATCAGCTGCTTCAGCTGTCTTTCTTTTCTCGTTAATCCGCTGATATGCTGCGGCGGCAGTGATAGGATGTGATACTCTTTCGTCGATTCAAGGCTGTCCTTAGAAAATTCATATTCCTCTGCCTTCACATCTTTCACCATTTCATACACCAATTGCTCCTGCCTTGGGATCAAGCGGCTTTTTCTCACAGGTATGGAATACCCAATCGTATCCACGGCAATGATTCGTATGCCGTCTGTGACCACAAAGCAATACTCTAATTTACGGCGTTCATGATTTTTTCGAATATATGATTTCTCAAATACAGACTCTAGCAGCGTCTTTGGCAGCTCTGAAAGATCATTTTCTATGTAATCAAACAAAGGACTCTGCACCTTAAGTAAAGGCACTTGATCTAACAGCTCAACGCTGTCCTCCTTGCGCCACTCATGAAAATGACACACATTGTAGCCATTTTCTTCCCCTTCAAACCAATTCACCCATACGTCATGAAGAAATAACATAACCAATCCCTCACTTTATAAAAACTGTTGTCCACAGTATGGGCAAGGGATAGAGAAATTATTCCAACTTTATCAAAACTTCAAGCTGAGCGAATGATGGCTTCATGTTTATTTCAATCAGGAAACGGAGAGCGCATGCAGAGCCCCTTTAAACTTTACTTTAGTTTTTTAGGATCAAGCGCATCTCTCAGCCCATCTCCTAAAAAATTAAAGCATAAAACAGTCAGCAAAATGAATAAACCTGGAAAAAGCGGATACCACCAAGCTTGCACCATAATCGAGAAATTTTGCGCATCTTGCAGCATGTTGCCCCAGCTTGCCGTTGGCGGCTGAATACCAAAGCCAAGGTAGCTGAGCGTTGATTCAGCTAAAATCACGGAGCCTACTTTTAATGTAGCCGATACAATAATAGGACCGATACAGTTCGGTAAAATATGCGAAAAGATGATGACATGATTTTTCGTTCCAATGGTTCTCGCCGCAAGTACGAACTCTCTTGTTCGAAGTGATAAGAATTCACTGCGTATGAGCCTGGCCGTTGTTGTCCAGCCGGTCAAAGCAAAGATTAAAATCAATTTATCAACGCCCGGCTTGAAAATGGTGACAAGCGTGATCAATAGAAAAATGTCTGGAATCGACAACACGACATCCACAAACCTCATTAACAAGGAATCAACAAATCCTTTGAAATACCCCGCGACCGCGCCAACGACAGTGCCAATGGTGATTGCACCGACCACTGAGACGAAACCGACTAATAAAGAGACCCGCGCGCCATATAGCACCCTTGAGAAAATATCGCGTCCAAACTTGTCAGTGCCCATAAAATGCTCAGCACTTGGCGGCTGAAGCCGCTTCAATAAATCTTGCTGCTCTGGTGCATATGGAGCAATCACTGGAGCGAAAATGGCAGAAAAGATAATGACCAATAAGATCACGGAGCCGGCAACCGCCAATTTATTTTTGAAAAATTTCTCGCAAAATAAACGCAGCATCGTCTCTGGCTTTGGCGGAAGGCCCTCCTTTAATTTGATATCAACAGGAGGTGTTCCCATATTAGGCTGTGCCAATTGTGCTTCAGCTCCCTTCTAATATTCAATACGCGGATCAACGATTGCATATAAAATATCCGCTATTAAATTTCCAACCACCACAAGCACTGCGGAAATAACGGTCATTGCCATAATGACCGGATAATCTCTCGAAAAGGCAGAATCAATGAACAGCTTTCCAAGTCCAGGCCATGTGAAGATTTGTTCCACCACGACTGCGCCGCCAATAAAGGATGGTATCATCAATCCGAAAATCGTTATGACAGGCATAAGACCGTTTCTTAAACCATGCTTAAAAATGACTTTGTTTTCTCTAAAGCCTTTCGCTCTTGCTGTGCGAATGTAATCCTGCCTCATGACATCAAGCATACTCGACCTTGTGTACCGGGTCAGCCCAGCCATATCAGCCGTTGCTAAAACAAAGGCTGGTAAAATGATGTGATGGAGCCGGTCAAACACATTAAAATCGGCATTCAAGGTAGAGACTCCGCCAGTTGGAAACCACCCTAAGTTCACGGATAAAACCATAATGAGGATGAGACCAAACCAAAAGTTTGGAATAGCCAGTCCGATAAAAGATGTAACCGTAATGCCATAGTCAAGCTTTGTATACGGACGTTTTGCTGAAAGAACACCAAATGGGATAGCAATCAGCAGGGCAACTAATGTAGAAAAGATCATGAGGATGAGGGTATTTGGCAGCCGGGCAAAAATCAAATCAGCCACGGGCGTTCCCTTTTTGACAATGGATGTGCCAAAGTCACCTTGAAGCATATTGCCAAGCCATTTCATATATTGCACATATTCAGGATCGTTCAAGCCGTACTTATCAATAAAGGCTTCCCGATCTGCCGCACTAATGGTAGGGTCCATCATGAGTGACATCGGATCGCCTGGTGCTGCTTTCATAATGGCAAAGGACAAAATGGTAATCCCCAATAAGATGGGAATCGACAGCAATGTCCTTCTAATGATATATGTAACCATATGCACAACTCCTTTTTCATCGGATCGCCATTCTGTGAAAAAAAGGCCAAAATGATGTTATTTTAGCCTTTTGTCTTCTTTTCAGCGTGATATGAAAACCCTTGAATCCTCGTGCTGAGCGGAGCGAACGAAATGATCTTTTTAGCACCCGCAGAGAACTGACACCGAATGCAAGGGATTGTTCTCACGGTGAAAGGGGAGAATTCTCCCCCTTCTTCACTAGCAGTCTACTGTTCAAGCCACCATTTTTCGATTTTGTAATACTCATCTTTCGGGTGGTAAGAATAGCCTTGGAGATTAGATGGCATAGCACGATGTGAGTTAGCATAGTAAAGGAACGTATACGGCTGATCTTCTGCGATCAGTTTATAAATTTTTTCATACGCCTTTGAATATTCTTTTCGATCACTTAATTTTTTAGCATCAACTAACAGCTTATCGACCTCTTTATTTTTATACCAGATGTTATTTAAGCCTTTTTCAGACTGGCTTGAGTGGAAGATGCTGAACTGATCAGGGAATGTCGCAAGGCTCCAGCCGAGCAGCAGTGCATCATAATCCCATTTAGGTGCTGTCGTCTGCTCAATGAGTGCACTGAATTCCACAATTTGCGGTTTTGCTTCTACACCAATTTCTTTCAGCTGCTGCTGGACAACGACAGCGATATCTTCACGAACTTTGTTTCCTTGGTTGGTCTTTAATACAAAGGAGAATTTCTTACCATCCTTATCAAGATAGCCATCTCCATCTGTATCCTCCCAGCCCTCTTCTTTCAGCATCTTTTTCGCTTTTTCTTGATCAAATTCAAACACAGGAACACTTTCATCCTTTGGATAGTTCCATGACAGCGGACTTTCTGGGATGTTGGCTACTTTGCCGTCTCCATCTAACACTTGATCAACAATCGTTTGACGATCAATGGCATGTGTCAGCGCTTGACGGACCTTTTTACTTTTAAAGAGTTCATTTTTCTGGTTCCAGCCAATGTATGAATAATTGAGTCCTAAATCAGATTCAATTTTAATGTTGCTCACTTTTTCAGCTGTTTGCAGCTCGGATCCTGGTACAGCAAAGAAATCAATATCTCCTGCTGACAGCTGGGCAACCGCTGCATTCTGATCAGGAATCGTTTTAATCGTGACGGTATCAAGGTAAGGACGTCCATCCCAATAATCGTCAAAGGCTTCTAGTTTAACGTAGTCTCCTTCTTTCCATTCTGCAAATTTAAATGGACCTGAACCGATTGGTTTTTTTCGGTTAAATTCGTTTTCACCGAGATCTTTTATAGGCACATCACCTAAAATATGCTTAGGTAAAATACCGTAGCTTCCTAGTGTGACATTATAAAAATAGGGATCTTTTTTATTGAGCTTGAATTCGATCGAGTAGTCCCCTGTCTTTTTAACAGACTCTAATACTTCAAAGCCTGATCCGCGCTCCCCATTGTAGTCCTTATTGATTGGAATGCTGTATGTAAACACAACATCATCAGCAGTCAGTTCTTCACCATCATGAAACTTCACACCTTTTTTAATGGTGACATCAAACTGCTTGCCGTCATCAGATTCTTTAATATCCTCTGCCAGCGATAGCTGAGGGTTCAGCTTTCCGTCGGTTTGAAGTAAAAAGCTGTAGATTCTTTCCTCAATATCAGAGCTTGCTACATCTGTAGAATACAGCGAGTTAAATAATGTCGGCTCTGCAATTGAACCGATGACAAGATCGCCGCCTTGTACAGGTTTACCAGTGGATTTCTTTTCACTGTCTCCAGACGTTTTATTTCCACCAGAACAAGCAGCAAGGATTAATGTAAAAATCATCAGTAAACTGACCAAAATGGACTTTCTATTTCTAACTTTCATAGACAATTCCCCCTATCTTTTTTTAAAAATAATGACAGAATCCTGTTTCATCCCCCCTCTCAAAGATGAGATTATACAAGCTTGATCAAGCGTTGTAGAGGTGGCAGGCAACAAAGTGGTTCGTTTTTAATTCCTCAAATGCTGGTACTTTTTCTTTACAGATTTCTTTCGCATGCGGGCATCTTGTGTGAAATACACAGCCTTTTGGCGGATTCGCAGGACTCGGCAGGTCACCTTGCAGCATAATGCGTTCTCTTTTCGTCTGCCCTTTTTTACGGGTGACGGGAACAGAAGAAAGCAGGGCCTGTGTATACGGATGGAGCGGTTCATCGTACAGACTGTGCTTATCGGCAAGCTCCATCATTTTGCCGAGATACATGACGCCGACTCTATCGCTAATATGCCTGACCACACTTAAATCGTGAGAGATAAATAGATAGGTAAGATCAAATTCCTCCTGAAGCTCCTCCATCAGATTAATGACCTGCGCCTGAATGGATACATCAAGTGCTGATACAGGCTCATCTGCGATGATCATGTCGGGATTCATGGCAAGTGCACGAGCGATGCCGATTCGCTGCCTCTGCCCGCCTGAAAATTCATGGGGATAGCGGTTCGCAAAGCTTGGATGAAGACCTACCTTTGATAAAAGCTGTTCTACTTTTTCATTTCTTTCTTTTAAGGAATATAAGTGATGTGTTTTGTAGGGTTCTTTGATGATGCTTCGAAGTGTTTTTCTAGGGTTGAGTGATGCAAAGGGATCTTGAAAAACCATTTGGATGTTTTTTCGTGTAGATTGTCTTAGCTTTGATTCTGATACGCGCGAGATGTCTTGCCCTTTAAAAAAGATTTGACCGTCAGTTGGTTCATATAGGCGGATCATTGTCCGGCCTAATGTGGATTTACCACATCCTGACTCTCCAACAATGCCCAATGTTTCACCTTTATAAATCTTCAAGTCTATGCCGTCAACAGCTTTCACTGCACCGACTTTCTTCTGAAAGACGCCCGCTTTAATCGGAAAATGTTTTCGAATCTGTTTCAGCTCAAGGATCGTTTCTTTCTCTAGTAATTCCGTTATTTGTGTTTGATTTTGAGTAAGGGTCATGTTTGGTCTGCCTCCTCATATAAGAAACATCTGACGCTTCTGCCATTTTCAAATGTTCTCAGCTTAGGCAGCTCTCCCAGGCAGCGTTCCTTCACTTGCGGGCATCTAGGAGCAAATCGGCAGCCAGCTGGAAGCTGATCTGGCGCAGGAACATTCCCTTTGATCGCTGTTAACGGCTGTATGTCTCCGTCAATGACAGGAATCGATTCAAGCAGCCCTTCTGTGTAAGGATGAAGCGGCTGTTCAAACAACTCTTCGACGGTCCCGTTTTCAACAACCTGTCCGCAGTACATGACAATCACACGATCTGCAACTTCAGACACGACACCTAAATCATGTGTGATAAGAAGAATAGATGTACCAAAGGTAGAGCATAAATCTTTCATTAATGTGAGTACCTGGGCTTGAATGGTCACATCTAGGGCAGTTGTCGGCTCATCTGCAATGAGAAGCTTCGGATCACAGCTTAGCGCAATGGCAATCATCACTCTTTGCCGCATGCCGCCTGATAAACGGTGCGGATAATCTTTCATGATTTGCTCCGGACGGGAAAAACCAACAAGCTTCAGCAGATCAACCGCTTTTTTGACCGCTTCTTTTTTTGAAAGTTTTTTGTGATAGATGAGGATTTCTGTTATTTGTTCTCCGATGGTTAAGACGGGATTAAGTGAGGTCATGGGTTCCTGAAAGATCATAGATACATCATTACCGCGGATGCTGCATAATTCCTTTTCACTGTATGTAACAAGGTCCTTTCCATCAAGTTTGATGGAACCGTCCATAATTTTCCCACCCGTTCCATGAATCAGACCCATAATGGATAAGGACGTAATGCTTTTGCCAGACCCAGACTCACCGACTAATGCGACAGTTTCTCCTCTATTGATGCTGAAATCAACGCCATCAACAGCAGGTATCGGTTCCTTTTTTCGAAAAAAATAAGTTTTTAAGTTTTGCACTTCAAGCAGCGTGCTCATTCATTCGCCCCTTTCTCCATAGATCAATAGAATTGAACCTGAATATTCCGTCTTTTTAAAATAAAAAGAATTATTTGTATATTATTACATCGTTATGACGAAATCAAGAAGTATTTAGTAAATTTGTAATATGTCTCTTTTTATGCGAATTATTCACTTTGTGATTCTATCGCCTTTAAAAAGGTTTCTGCCGGCTCTGCAATCATCGACTCCTCGCTGATTCGGTGCTCATTGAAATACTTTTTCACGATATAAAACCCAGTGGCGTAACCAAGCATTTTAGGGTAGTTCCCTTTTCCATAAAGAAGATTCTGTATCAGCCTTTCGTCGTCCTGGACTTTTTGATCTAGATGTCCAGATACCCATTTCTTGTACATGCGCTGAAGCTGATCTTCGCTATAGAAGGTGGTCCATTTCGCTGTGTAGCTTTCTCCATATCTATGATACACAGCATATTCAGCGAGCCCCTCCATCATGATTGTATCGAGGAATGTAAAGTCTTTTTCTTCTTTTGTGAGAAAATGCAGCCTGCATACATGGTGATATTCATGAGTCAGCAATGTACCGATTCGCTCCTTCGGGGTATTTGGAGACAAAAAAAGAAAGACCTTGTCATCAAATGCCATGCCGGATTGATAATAAAACTGCTCTCTGATTTCTCTGCTGGTCTCATTGACAGGTAAAATAAACACAGGAATATCTGGACCTTCCCACTGTTTTTGAAGCGTTTGATATTCTTTCATGACAAGCTTGAAGTACCCTTTTTCCTTTTGCTTGTCGATCATGTTTTGGCACGAACTCCAAGACCGAACCATCCCGTGATGCTGCAGGTGAGCGAGGATAGACGACCATTCTTTTTCCTCGGCCCCTTTAAAATAAGGAACAAAGCGCGCTGCAAGCTCCTGAAATGATGATGATTGTTGAATGAGATATTGTGTATTGATCAGACCCATACCGCTGAACACCTCCATTTTCATCATATGCAAAAAAGCGGCGATCTGTTTATCGATCGCCGCTTTCTCAGGAAGTATTACGCTTCGTATTTTTTGAAAATAATTGTCGCATTATGCCCGCCAAAACCAAGTGAGTTACTTAAAGCAACTTGTACTTCTTTTGAACGTGCTTCATTTGCTACATAATCAAGATCACATTCTTCATCCGGTGTTTCAAGGTTAATGGTTGGAGGAATGACGCTGTCTTTAATCGCAAGAACAGAGAAAATGGCTTCTACTCCGCCTGCTGCGCCAAGTAAGTGACCTGTCATTGATTTTGTCGAACTGATTGCAAGCTGGTTCGCATGCTCGCCGAACACTTCTTTAATCGCCATTGTTTCAAATTTATCATTGTAAGGTGTGCTTGTACCGTGGGCATTGATATAATCAATTTCTTCCACAGACAAACCTGCATCTCGAATCGCTTCTTGCATTGCACGGACGCCGCCTTCACCGTTTGGAGCTGGCGCTGTGATATGGTAGGCATCTCCAGTTGAACCATAACCAACGATTTCTGCATAAATGGTCGCACCACGTTTTAACGCATGCTCAAGTTCTTCAAGAACAATGATTCCTGCACCCTCACCCATGACAAATCCGTCACGGTTTTTGTCGAATGGACGGCTTGCTGTCTCTGGATCAGGATTTGTCGAAAGGGCTTTGTTCGCACAGAAGCCTGCAAACGACATCTTTGTTAACGGCGCTTCTGTTCCGCCTGTGATCATCGCATCTGCATCGCCGCGCTGAATGACTTTAAATGCATCACCAATTGAGTTTGTACCTGTTGCACATGCTGTCACTGTACAAGAGTTAACCCCTTTTGCGCCAAGTGCAATAGAGATTTGGCCTGTCGCCATATCAGGAATCATCATTGGGACGAAGAATGGACTTACGCGTCTTGCCCCTTTATTTGAATACACTTCGAACTGCTCTTCAAATGTTTCAAGTCCGCCAATACCAGACCCAACCCATACACCAACACGCGGTGCGATTTCATCTGTGATTTCAAGACGTGAATCTTCCAGCGCCTTTTGAGCAGCAACGACTGCATATTGCGTAAAGCGTGCCATTTTACGCGCTTCTTTTTTCTCCATGTAATCTTCAATGTTAAAATCTTTTAGTTCTGCAGCTACTTTTGCGGTATATTCACTTGAATCGACACGTGTGATCGGCCCAACCCCTGATACACCCGCTAAAGCATTTTTCCATGTTGACTCTACATCGTTGCCAAGTGGTGTCAAAGCACCTAAACCTGTAACAACTACTCGTTTCTTATCCATTAATTTGTGCACCCCACTCTTTTATCGGCCCCATCGCATAGCGATTGCGCCCCAAGTTAATCCGCCACCAAAACCAACCATTACAATCACATCGCCGTCATGAATTTTTCCGGCTTCGATTTCTTCACATAGTGAAATTGGAATAGAAGCTGCTGATGTGTTTCCATATTTATGGACAGTCTTCGACATTTTTTCAACTGGCAGCTCTAAGCGTTCGCGTGCTGCTTCCATAATGCGAATATTTGCTTGATGCGGGATCAAGAAATCAACGTCTTCTTTTGATAGTCCAGCTTTTTCAATGACGTTTACACTTGACTCGCCCATTTGTCTTACAGCAAATTTAAATACTTCTCGTCCATTCATGATTGTATGATCTTTTTCATCTAAGTACAAGTGCTTCCCGCCGCTTCCATCTGCTCCAAGTTCAAATGATAGAATTCCTTTGCCTTCGCTGACTTCTCCCAGCACAGCAGCTCCAGCTCCATCTCCAAACAAAACAGCTGTATTGCGGTCATCCCAGTCGGTAATGCGAGAAAGCTTTTCTACACCGACGACAAGCACGTGTTTGTAAGTTCCTGATTCGATAAATTGTTTTCCAGTAACAAGCCCATACATAAAGCCAGCACACGCAGCGCTAATATCCATTGCACATGCTTTATGTGCACCGAGCTGCTCTTGAATCATACAAGCAACTGTCGGAAATGCTTGATCTGGCGTGACTGTCGCCACAAGAATCATATCGATATCTTCTGCAGCCACATCTGCGTCAGCTAATGCTTTTTTTGCAGCAGCAAGCGCCATATGAGATGTATTGACATCATCAGATGCAATTCTTCTTTCTTCTATACCTGTTCTAGTACGAATCCACTCGTCAGAAGTTTCAACCATTTTTTCTAAATCATGATTTGTTAATACTTTTTCAGGTATATAGCGGCCAAGGCCAATAATTCCAGCATTCATTGAATAAGACTCCTTTTACTCATACGAGCATGTGATATTGTGATCTTATATTAGTATCTGGTACTAATTTTACCTTATTTTTTTCTTCTTGGCAATACAAACGTCTAACCTTTCCTCTCACTTTTTTCATAGATTAATGATATATACCAATAGTAGAAAGGAACATGTGATATGGCGCAAAAAGATATTTTCTCAGCAATGATGTTTGGACAGCCGATTGAAAAGGAGAAAAGTAAGACAGAGGCAAAGGAGGAACGTGCGGAGACATCTTCAAGTGATGACTCGATTGACTACATGCATGTCATGAATCAAATTGGGAACATTATGAACTCCATTGATGAGCTGAAGCCTGTGTTTAAAGATGTTGGGCCTATGATTAGTGCTTTTAAGAAAAAATTATCATAAAAAAAAGCCACTATTCTGTGGCTTTTTCTGATTCTGCATCTGCTTTTCCAAGCTCATATGCTTCCTGCATGACAGATGTAAATAATGTTAGAAGCGGCTGAAGTGCTTCAGGGTCAAGCTGAATCCCTGCTTTATCTAACTCTTCCTTCGCCTGCGGAAAATACTTCATGGCAATTTGTAAAAATTCCATCGATTTTTCGTGCTGCATGTCGTCGTCTCCTCACTTTTCATTTGGCAGTTTGCCTGTTTTTTTGTAAGACGCAATATCACTTTCAATATCTTTCACAAAAGCGTCGTCAATGGTGGAGCTAAATTTCCCCATTTCGATCACTCCTTCTTTAAAATCAAAGGAGTACTCACCTTGTTCATTTAGCTTGCCTTCATTAAACTTCTTTGCAATGATACTGTACGCTTTATCAACATGCTGTACAGTGCTCGTTAAAACCGTATGGCTGCCGAGGTTGGATTGATCGGTGACATACCCGATCGCTGATAAATTATCGGCTTTGATTTGTTCAATGACAGGGATATTATAACCATCACCTGCTGGATACACAACATCTACGCCCTGCTTTTTTAATTTTTGATAGAGCTCCACCGCTTTGTCAGCATCATCCCAGTTTTCAACAAACTCCGCTAACACTTGTACATGTTCATCTTGATATTTTGCCCCTTTGATAAAGCCGTCTACTTCACTTTGCCAATCATATGTAGCAAGAATACCAATCTTTTTTGTTTTTGACATATGTGCAGCTGTCATGCCTCCGAAAAAGCCCATTGCTTCACCTTTAAACGTCACGTTTGTGACATTGTCCGCCTGAGGCTTGTTTCCATTGACCGTAATAAATTGTATGTTTGGATAATCTTCACTGATCAAGTTGAAAATTTCACTGTATTCATTACCATGGCCAATAATCAAATTGACTCCTTTTTTATGGAATTCTTCAATGGCATCAACGATTTTCTCCTTGTCGACCATTCCTTCCTTATAATAAACATCTACACCAAATGTTGATTGGATACTTAATAAGCCTTTATAACCTTTCGTTCCCCAAACTTGATCATTAATCGTATCGGGGACGAGTAAACCCACCTTCTCAATTTTTCCTTTTAAAGGAGCCTGCGAGCAGGCAGATAATAGAAGAAGGAACGAAAAGATCATGACAAGCCGCTGGTACTTCATGCCATGTTCAACTCCCTTTTGCAACATGCAGTGATGAACCTGTATGTTAAATATAGGTTTATTTTATACTGAAAAAAGATAAGATGGAAGATCATTCTTGCTTTTTGTCGAAAAATGTTGAGTTTTGTCTTTTCCATTCTGCAATCATGTCTTCTGCCTGTTTGTCATCTGTTTGGCTTTCTACCTTCAATTCATACGTCATGTCCTTTCTTTGACCTGTGTCCGATGCCCATTGTAACAAGTCCTTTGCCACATCTTCTACAAAAAGTGAATCAGCACGCTTTGTCCTCTCTTCATTGAGTGTCCATGGTCCGAACATGCGAGGAAGAATAACTGCCGGTACATTCTGTTTCGCTGATTCATTTTCAGATTTTTCATAAAGAATCCGGTACATGCCATGTTTTGCTTTGATGTCTTCCTGCCTGTTATGCGGTTCCTCTGACTGAATAAAAATGAGGTCATACGTGTCTTTGCTATCCTGAAGGTCAATGACTCGAACAAGATCATTTCTGCCTAGCCACATCATCCGCTCTTCTAACAGTCCCTTTTGTTCTTCTTTAAGATCATGAGGACGCGTGATATCCACTTGAATGCCCTCTTTCATCATATATTCACAAAGTGTCAGGCCAAAAAACTCATCTGCCCCTATGATCAGTCCTGTTTCCATGTTCATGTCCCCTTTTTTAATATCGAATAAAAAGAAGAGCCCTTTCTATGAAGGGCTGTTATCATCCTATTCATCACAATTCTCTTTCATGCGATTTATAAAACTTGTGAATGGATTGAAAGATTCTTCTCGGATGATCGAACATATGCAGCGTGAGATCGATCTGACAATGTTCTGGATTTTTCATATGCTGATCAATAAAAGGCTTTGCGTGAAGTTCGTATGCATAAGGTGCGCCGTTTAGTCTTTGCCATATATGAATCGGTACATGAGCAGAATGAACAGGGCAAGAAGGCAGTGGATACGTTTCAGCTTCCTTTTCAGAGCAGCCATAGCTCTCTGCTAACTCTTTGATCAGCTGCTTATAAAAGAATTTGTGTTCTTTTTCTCTTTCTCGTTGTGCAGAGAGATGCAGACATGGATTCACCATCGCAATGGACCTTAGCACTTCAGGCATTTCCTCAGCAAGGCTCATGGCAACAAGTGCCCCCATTCCCTCTGCGAGCACATGGATTTCCCGGTTTAATATTTCGTGTTTTAGCGTGTGATGCACGAGCTGCTTAGCACTAAAAACAGCATCTTCGCATCCCCAGTGATTCCCATGAAGATGACTATTAAACAATGTATATCCTTCATCCTTTAAGGCAGTTAAAAGCTGGTTTCTTCCATAATGCTGAAGCCAGAATGATGTATTTTCCTGCACAAAGTGATTTCGGTCACCGAGGATTAGAATGCCAAAGCCATTTGGTTTTTGAGGAAGGTGAATGATGTTCCACTGGGAACCAAGCTGGAAAAAACGTTCGCTTACACCCATATGGCCAGCCTCCTTTCAGTGATTCTGCTTTCTATGATATGAACAACAACTCTTGTAGGAATAAGGAAATCCCCTAAAGACAGAAGAATTCTTTTTATTTTTATAGCAGAAGGTCTCAAAATGGTCACATAAAGGCGGAAAACAGTCTTTTCCCTTCACTTGCATCTATGGTATGATAATCAATAGATTGTTACATAAAGGACGGTGGGATTATGCATTATATTATCACCCTCATTTGGACTTTTCTGCTGACACATATGGCTGGTTACATCGTTGCCTCTATGAATGGAGCTGCTTATGATTTTACGCTCACTTCCATTCTTGCAGTTGTGTTTACGGTTATTTTATTCATCTTTGCTGAAGTAAGTCCAATGAAAGAAACGGAAAGTTCAACAAAACACTCTTAATATGACTTGTGAAAAAGAGCTAAATTGATGTTTAGCTCTTTTTTCTTTTTCATTTTGATTGAAAAGCGGCACGCTAAAACCCCCTGCCTTCAACATACAGGGGGTTTTTATCGTTTACACCTCGACGGTTTCGGACTTTTGTTTGTCCGCTGTCAAATGGCTTTTCGCAAGCCCTGTAAACAGGAAGATCGCGATACCTGATAAAATTTCAAGGATTCCTCCGCCGGCAATGACAGGTCCCGCTCCAAATCTTTCTGCGAGGACGCCTGATACGACAGCTGCAAGCGGGAGAAAGACATTTGATGACGCATTGATCACAGCATATACTTGCGGCTGATCCTCTTGGTCAACAGACGTTTGAATAATGACCATTTCCGGTACATTGATCGCACTGACAGCAGCTCCAAAAATAAAGGAAGCAAGCAGAACGACCGGCAGCCATGTACTCATCCCTGTCATAAAGAACGCAGCCCCTTCAATCATGCCAGCGACAATAAAGAACAAACCAAATCTCTTAATTTTCACCTTTGCCAGAGCAAAGCCCATCATAAACGCGCCAACTGCGGCAACGCCTCTTAAAATGGAATACACCATGGAGTCGCTTTGCAGCGCTTCTGCTACGTATACCGCTGATAGTGCCTGCCATGGAGCTGCTGCGACATTCATTAAGATACAATAGAGCGTGAGCGCAAATAAAATGTGATGGTTTTTGACAACGAGAAACCCTCTTTTTAAGTTATACAAATATGTATTCTTCGCTTGTTTAATGCCTGCTGCTTTTTCTTCATCGGTTTTCTTTAGTTTGACCCCGATAATAAACAGGCCAGAAATGACAAATAAAGCAGTGGTGATCAGCAGGGTATCAGCAGGTCCAATTAATTTAACCAAAAGACCAGCCACCATGACTGCTGCAAGTGCGACAATCTCAAAAGAAGATTGCAGGATCGCATTTGCTTTTTGAATGAGATGCTTTGGAACAATCTGCGGTAAGATAGCCACGGAAGCTGGATTATACGCTGCACCTGTTGCCGATTGAATAACCATTAATGAGATCAATAACCATAGAGGCAATAGATGCGAAAAGTGCAGAAGAGGAATAATGAGTACAATTGTTGCTCGAACAACATCTGAAGCGAACATCCATTTAGACAAATGGTGCTTTTTCATAAGAGGTCCTAAAATTGGGGCTAACAAAGATGAAGGGAGAACCGTTACTGCTAGAAGAAGTCCTGTACCGAGCGCTCCATCCCCTCTTAAAATCAATAGCCAAAGGACGGATGTAAAAGCAAAACTTTCTCCTGTGTTTTTAATGAGTCTTGATATGAATAATGAGGTGAAGCGTTTATTCCAAACACTTTCACTGAGATTCATCTTTTCCATCACACAAATCCTTTCAACAATATCATTCTCTTACATATTTTACCTTAAGTTTTCTTTTTTTCATACTATTTATTTGAAAATTTGAACTTAATTGTTTTTTATTATAAAGAAAAAAGAGGCATGACACATGCCTCTAAAGTCTTATTCCTGCTGACTCTTAGTCAATTGCTTACGGCTTTCTTTGGTAGGTCCAAACACGATTATGGTTCGAGTTATCAGGAAAGACATCGCCTGCTTTAAGCTTAATCTTTAAAGGATCTTTCACCATACTGCCAGTTTCACCGATCTCGATATACACACCATTATTCGGTGCTTTATTCCCTGATTTAAACTGATGCTGCTGACCCATTTTCATCCTCCTTTCTCGATTGATGTTATTATGTCCCGTCCATTGCCTCTCCAATCCTTTATGCAAAAAGTCCCTGCTCATACGAGTCAGGGACACTTTGATTTATTTGGATGGTTGATACATGAGTTCTTTCATTAACGCTTTTTGCACATGCAGACGGTTTTCTGCCTGTTGAAATACTTTTGAATGCGGCCCGTCAATAATATCTGCCGTCACTTCTTCACCGCGATGTGCCGGGAGACAATGAAGGAAAATATAGTCCTTTGCTGCATGACTCATCAGTTCGTCATTGACTTGATATTCTTTAAATTCAGCAAGACGTTTCTCTGTTTCTGCTTCCTGCCCCATGCTTGTAAACACATCTGAATAAATAACATCTGCATCTTGTACAGCTGCGACAGGATCTGTTGTCACGGTCACTTCTGCGCCTGATTGTTTTGCAAACTCACGGGCAGTGTTTGTGACTTCTTGAAGCGGTTCATAGCCTTTTGGTGATGCAACCGCAATATCACAGCCTAACTGCGCACAGCCGACCATTAAGGAGTGTGCCACGTTATTTCCGTCACCGATATAGGCCACTTTGATTCCTTTTAAAGTACCTTTTGTTTCTTTAATGGTTAATAAATCAGCAAGCGCCTGACATGGATGTGAGTAGTCAGTTAATCCATTAATGACTGGAATGGACGCGTATTGTGCAAGCTCTTCAACCTTCTCATGCTCAAAGGTTCGAATCATAATGCCGTCTACATAACCAGACAGCACCTGCGCTGTATCACTGATGGTTTCACCTCTGCCAATTTGCAAATCATTTGAGCTGAGGAAAAGCGCATGTCCTCCTAGCTGCGTCATCCCCGCTTCAAACGAGACTCGGGTTCTAGTTGAAGATTTTTCAAAGATCATCGCTAACGTTTTCCCTTTGAATAAATCTTGATATGGGTTTTGTTTCATCTCTTCTGCTTTTTCAATTAAATAAGCAATCTCATGGATTGAGAAATCTTTTAACGATAAAAAGTCTTTTCCGTATAATGCCGGTTGCACGTCAACTTGACTCATGCCGTCACTTCCTTTTTATATAATTCATGGAGCGATACTGGTGACACATCTCCATTTTTTCCTTGCAGGAATGCTTGAACAGTTTCATATTCGGTTAGGACTTGAACGCCGTGTGTGAGTGCTTTTACACGCTGCTCTTTTGCCTCTTCATCTTCTCCTAAATGAATATGAAGGGATTTATCCTCATTCTGCAGCCAGGATTCAAAGCTGCCAGTCCAGACGTCAAAACCTGCATGCTTCGCTTCATCTATCAATTGCTCGCTGCCTTGTATAAAGAGGCTTCCTTTTTGCTTCCAGATCGGCGCAAACACTTTTTTCAAGGCGCTTTCGGCGTTCTTGCCTACACACATTCCTTCTCCTGTCGCTTTCATTTCAGGTGTCAGCTTGAGGTCAATATCTTGAATGGCATGTGATGAGAACACTGGGAATTTGACCGCTGTCCCCCCTTTGTTTTTCGTTGCAGGGTTTAGTTCTTCAAGCGAGGCACCAGCTAATAATTGAGTGGCCATTGGGATCATATCAATGCCCATTACCTTACTGACGACTGGTACAGTCCGGCTTGCCCGCGGATTCACCTCTAATACAAGCGCCTGATCACCTTTGATGACAAATTGGATATTCATAATGCCCTTGAACGATAATTTCTTCGCTATTTGTTCAGACGCGGTATGCACCTGCTGTTTGATGTCTTCACTGATTGAGATACTTGGTAAAATGGCAAAGCTGTCACCTGAGTGCACGCCCGCTTTCTCAATATGTTCTACGATCGTTGGAATGAAGGCCTTGTTTCCGTCAGAAATAAGATCCACTTCAATTTCTTTTCCCGTCACGTACTCATCAATTAAGATTGGGTATGGCAAATGATCTGGCTGATCAAGCAGTGATACTAAATGTGCTTCTGACTGAACAACGATCATTCCCATTCCGCCAATGACATACGATGGGCGAATTAATACAGGATAACCGATGCTTTTCGCATGTACGAGTGCTTCTTCTTTTGAATGAGCCGTATCTCCTTTTGCGTGAGGAAGGTTCAGTTCATCAAGAAGCTGATAGAATAAATCACGGTCTTCGAGTGCATCAAGTGTATCAAAGGACGTACCTAACAACGTGACGCCGGCTTTTTCCAAGCCTTCTGCGACATTGATCGCAGTCTGTCCGCCAAATTGGACAATGACGAAATCAATTTGTTCTGCTTCCACAACGTTTAAAATGTGCTCTAATGTAATCGGCTCAAAATATAAGCGATCTGCAATCTCATAATCAGTACTTACTGTTTCTGGATTGTTGTTCATCATGATGGTTTCAAATCCAAGTTTTTGCAAGGTCAGAACGCCATGCACAGCGCTGTAATCAAACTCGACCCCCTGCCCGATTCGAATTGGGCCAGAGCCAATAATGAGTGCACGCTGCTTTGTTTTTTCTTGATGCTCACCATCGCTTTTTCCAAAGTAGGTGGAATAGAAGTAATTCGTTTTTGCATCAAATTCCGCCGCACATGTGTCAACAATTTTAAATGAAGCAGCAATGCCGTATTCTTGACGAAGCTGCCTGATTGACTCTTCCGTGTGACCGGTAAAGTGAGCAATCGTTTCATCAAGGAAACCCTTTTCCTTTACCTTTTTCAAGGTATCTTTTGATAGTGTACCCTTATGAGCTTTCAATTCTTGTTCGAGCGTGATCATATTCTGGAACACATGTAAGAAGAATCGATCGATTTTCGTCGTTTGATGAATCGTTTCAACCGTTTCTTGTCTTGAAAGAAGCTCCATTACAGCGAAAAACCGGCGATCGTCTGGTGTTTTGATGAGTTCAAATAAATGTTCTGTCGATTGCTCTTTCAGTTCTGGCAGGTGGAAGCCCTTCGTTTTAATTTCAAGTGATGCAACTGCTTTTTGGATGGCTGACTCTAAATTCCGATCAATCGCCATGACTTCGCCAGTCGCCTTCATTTTTGTGCCTAATTTACGATCTGCCTGTTTAAATTTATCAAACGGCCAGCGCGGGAATTTCACGACAACATAATCTAGTGCCGGCTCAAAACTAGCATAGGTTGTACCTGTGAGCGGGTTTTTCAATTCGTCTAGTGTATAACCCACCGCAAGCTTTGCTGCCATTTTCGCAATCGGATAGCCTGTTGCTTTTGATGCAAGAGCAGAAGAACGGCTGACCCGAGGATTCACCTCGATGACAAAGTATTCTTTACTGAGTGGATCAAGAGCAAATTGGATGTTGCACCCGCCGACTACATCCAGCGCTGAAATGATTTTCAGGCTCGCTGAACGGAGCATTTGATAATCCTGATCCGTTAATGTTTGGGAAGGTGCAACGACAATCGAGTCTCCTGTATGCACTCCAACTGGATCGATATTTTCCATGTTGCATACCGTGATACACGTATTTTGACGGTCTCTCATGACCTCATATTCGACTTCTTTAAAGCCAGCTATGCTTTTTTCAACTAAACACTGGTGAATCGGACTCGCTAAAAGAGCTCCTTCAATGAGCGGCTTAAACGCCTCTTCTGTTAGAGCGATTCCGCCGCCTTTACCGCCAAGTGTGTATGCTGGTCTTAGGATGACTGGGAAGCCGACTTCTTTTGCAAATTGAAGAGCATCTTCCGCATTATCCACAATTTCACTATCTGGCACAGGTTCGTTCAGATGCTTCATGAGAGCACGGAATTTCTCTCGATCTTCACCGTTTTCAATTGTTTCAACTGACGTTCCGAGCAGGGTCACCCCATGCTTTTTCAGCACACCTGCTTTTTCTAGCTCGACAGCAAGGTTTAAAGCTGTCTGTCCGCCAAGGTTGGCTAAAAGTCCATCTGGTTTTTCCTTTTCAATAATTCTGGCCACTGAATCAACTGAAAGCGGTTCAAAATAGATTTCATCAGCAAATGACTCGTCTGTCATAATGGTTGCTGGGTTATTATTCACTAAGATGACTTTGTAGCCTTCTTCTTTTAAGGCCATACATCCTTGTGTTCCTGAGTAATCAAATTCTGCTGCCTGACCAATGATAATTGGACCAGACCCGATGACTAGAATGGTTTGTATGCTTTGATCTTTAGGCATGTGCGACTTCTCTCCTTGCTTGTTTCACTTTCTCAATAAAATCATCGAATACCCATTCACTTTCAGCAGGCCCTGGGTGTGCTTCTGGATGAAATTGCACTGACATAATCAGCTTTTCTTTATGAATGAATCCTTCTACAGATCCATCATTGACATGAAGGAATTTCACGTCCACTTCTTTGTCATTCATGCTTTTTTCATTCACAACATAGCTATGGTTCTGACTTGTCATAAAGACACGTTTGGATTCTGTATCCTGTACAGGATGATTTGCTCCCCGGTGGCCAAATGGCAGCTTATACGTATCCCCGCCAAGTGCTAGAGCAATTAATTGATGACCTAGGCAGATCCCAAGTGTCGGAAATGTCATCATGATGTCATGAATTGTTTTTAAATATGGTGTCATGGTTTTCGGGTCTCCAGGTCCGTTTGACAGCAGGATCGCATCCGGCTTCATCTCAAACACCTTTTCCATTTGTTTATATGGAATGACGGTTACTTTACAGCCGCGCGCTGCAAGCGAATCTGCAATTGATTTTTTAAAGCCAAAATCAATGAGCGCCACATGTTCCTCACCACTGCCTTGTGTGTATATCTCGCTATCTGTCACCTGTGCGACGACATTGTCTTGTTTCATTGCAGGCGGCGTTTCGTTTTCGTCTACACTGAGCACAGCGTTCATTGTTCCATTTGCCCGGATGTTTTGCACGACTGCGCGCGTATCTGTATGTGTCAGAAGCGGAATATTCCACTTTTGTAAATAATCTTTTAAGCTGACCGCTGCAAGATGATGTGAAAAATGCTCTGCTGCCTCGTAAACAACCACCGCTTTTACTTGAGGCTTTTTGCTCTCAAAGTCTTCATGATTGATGCCGTAATTTCCGATCAGCGGATATGTGAAAACAATGATCTGACCTTTATAGGAAGGATCTGTGAGTACCTCTTGATAACCTGTCATACCTGTAAAAAAGACCACTTCACCTGTGATGCCAGCTTCTCCTGTCAGATCTCCTTCAAAAGAGGCTCCATCTTCTAAATTCAAATAACCTTTCATGCTTATGTCACCCCAAAATTGAATAATTAATGATATCTATGCATTTTTATACGTTTCTTTGTAAAAAAATTTACACAGAAACTGTTTTATTTGCTAATACTTGAACAATTGCTTCGATCGCCTGATCCAGCTCTGCTTTTTTCACATTCAGCGGAGGTAATAAACGAATGACATTCGGACCAGCTGGAAGCACTAGCAGCCCTTGTTCTCTAAGTGCTGTGATATAGTCTCCGACTGGCTGATCACATTCAATACCTGCCATCAATCCTTTTCCCCGAACTTCTTTTACGATATTCAGCTGGTTGACATTTTGCAGCTTTTCTAACAGGTAATCGCCCTTTTCTTTGACTTCTGAAAGAAACTCTTCTTTGAAAATCACATCGAGTGTCGCATTTACAGCGGCCATGGCGAGCATGTTTCCACCAAATGTTGTGCCATGTGAACCTGGGGAGAATGCATCTCCTAACTCTTTTTTCCCTATGACTGCACCGACTGGAAAGCCGTTTCCTAACCCTTTTGCCACAGAGATAATATCAGGATCAAGACCCGTCTCTTCGTATGCAAATGCTGCTCCTGTTCGACCGATGCCCGTTTGAATTTCATCTACAATCAGCAGTGCTTCATGTTTTTTGCAAAATGCTTGAACGGCTTCTAGAAATTCTGGTGTCGCTGGATTCACTCCACCTTCACCTTGCACAACCTCCAGCATCACCGCTGCCACATCATCGACTTCACACGCTGACATAGCGTTAGGATCATTAAACGGTACGTAGTGAAAGCCTTCTAGCATAGGACCAAAGCCAGTTTTGATTTTATCTTGACCCGTGGCAGCCATACCAGCATACGTGCGCCCATGGAAAGAGTGCAAAAATGTGACGATATTTGTTTTCCCTGTCGCTTTACGTGCTAATTTAATGGCACCTTCATTTGCCTCTGCCCCGCTATTGCAAAAAAACACGAGATCCCCTGAACTGTTTTCTGCCAGCTTTTCTGCTGCTTTTTCTTGCAGTCCATTTTCAAACAGATTTGATACATGCCAGACGTGGTCAAGCTGTTCCTTAATGGCTTCATTGACCTTTGGGTGATTGTGGCCTAAATTTGTAACCGCAATGCCTTGTATAAAGTCTAAATATTTTTTTCCATTTGTATCGATTGCCCAAGAACCTGCTGCCTCTTTAATTTCAACATTCCACCGTCCATAAGTTTGAAAGAGATGACTCACAGGACCGCCTCCTTTTGTTTCACAATTCTTGTTCCTTTAAAGGTTTCTCCTGTAAAGATACTGCCTTTGCCATTTACGATCATGACTTCATCCACATCACCTGATAAAGCACTCAATGCGGATTGTACTTTCGGAATCATTCCCCCGGAAATAATGCCTTCATCAATGAGTGAAAGGGCTTCTTGTTCAGTGACGACATCTAATAGTTCACCATTTTTTAAAATGCCTTCAACATCTGTGACAAACATGAGCTTATCAGCCTTCATGGCTCCGGCGACAGCTGATGCTGCTAAATCGGCATTCACATTTAAGGTTTGGCATTCTTCCGTCATAGACAGCGGCGCAATCACAGGAATGAATTGTTTTTCCATGAGTGCTTCTGCCATCTCTGGATGAACTTCTTTGATTTCGCCAACGTACCCGTAAACGTCTTGATCTAGGAAATCGGCGACAAGCATCTGCCCATCTTTGCCGGATACGCCGACAGATGAAATATCATGCTTTGCGAGCTCTGACACAAAGTATTTATTGACCGTTCCCGAGAGAACCATTTCGGCTACCTCTAACACAGGCTTCGTTGTTTTACGCTGCCCGTCAACAAATTCTGTTTTCACTTCTAATTTTTGCAGCATGCTGGTGATTTCAGGTCCTCCGCCATGCACGATAGCCAGTTTAAATCCAGCGGCTTGAAGTGAGCGGACATTTTCATAAAAGGTATCTGAAAGTTCTCGAATGACACTGCCCCCACACTTGAACACGATCGTTTTATTCATGTCTATCTCCTTCTTTATGTGCGATAGCTCGCGTTAATTTTCACATAATCATAGGTAAGGTCACAGCCCCATGCTGCTGCTTCACCATTCCCCTCACTCATTTGAATGAAAATCGTAATCTCATCCTGCTCTAGATATGCTTTTGCTTCTTCTTCTGAGAATGGCTGCGGTTCATTGTGTTTGAACAAACATTGTCCGCCTAAATAGACTTCTACCTCTTCCGGTGTGACGGAAGCTGCGCTATGACCAATCGCTCCAACGATTCGGCCCCAGTTGGCATCCGTACCATATACGGCGGTTTTAACAAGACTTGAACCAACGATCTTTTTCGCAATGATGCCGGCTTCCAAGTTATTTTTAGCACCAGCGACTTTTGCTTCAATTAATTTGGTTGCACCTTCTCCATCTCTCGCAATCTCTTTGGCTAAATCCTCACAAGCTAGTTTTAATCCTTCTTTAAACAATAGCCATTCTGGATGCTCTTCATTGAGTACATCGTTTTCTGCCATGCCATTTGCCATCACAAGCACCATATCGTTTGTCGAAGTTTCTCCATCGACGGTAATTTGATTAAAGGTCACATCCGTAATGTCACGAAGCGCTTGCTGTAAGGCTTCCTGTTCGACATTTGCATCTGTTGTGACAAAGCCAAGCATTGTCGCCATGTTCGGGTGAATCATGCCAGATCCTTTTGCTGCGCCTGAAATGAGGATCTCTTTTCCGTCTATCGTAAGGGTGTATGTTGTATTTTTAATGACAGTATCTGTCGTTAAGATCGCTTCTTCAAAATGGCCTTTTTCGGCTTTTGCTTCTTTTAACTCGGCGATGCCCTTTTTGATTTTATCCATCTCCAGACATTCTCCAATGACACCAGTAGAAGAAACAGCAATGTAATCAGGAGCTACACCTAACATATCTGCACAGGCAGCCTGCATGTCGTATGCATCTTTTAATCCCTGTTCACCAGTACATGCATTAGCGATGGCACTATTGACAATGACACCTTTTAATTGTCCTGTCTTTTTTAAGCTTTGTTGTGTGACTTTGAGAGGTGCAGCTTGAAAGTGACTTTGTGTGTAGACCGCTGCACTTGCTGCTGGTACTTCGCTGACGATAAGGCCAAGGTCTTTTTTTGAATAGCGCAAGCCAATGTGAATCCCCTTCGCTTCAAAGCCTTTTGGTGATGATACGTCACCGTCTATTTTGACAATGCTTTTTTCATTCAATTCGATCATGTTTGTTGTCTCCCCTGTTCTCTTATGGATAAAGAGGTGTCATTGTGAGGCCCGCCTCTTCATGTAAGCCTTTGATAATGTTGAAGTTTTGAACCGCTTGGCCGGCCGCGCCTTTCATAAGATTGTCTATGACAGACACGATTGTAAGTCTTCCTGTTCGCTCATCTAAATGAAAGCCAATGTCACAGAAGTTACTGCCGTATACTTCTTTCGTTTGTGGATAAATTCCGTGATCTCTCACTCTGACAAAATAGGAATCTTCATAAAAGCCTTTCATTCGCTTCATCAATTCTTCTTTTGTGACATCTGATTTTAATTGTGTATACATCGTCGCCATAATTCCTCTTGTCATCGGGACAAGATGCGTTGAAAATGTGACGTTCGCCGTTTGCGGATTCCATTCTCTTAATATTTGCTCTATTTCTGGCGTATGCTGATGCTCATTCACCTTATAAATTTTAAAGTTATCGTTTAGTTCTGAAAAATGCGTTCCAAGTGAGGCAGATCGTCCGGCACCGGACACCCCTGTTTTTGCATCTATTATGATCATGGATTCATCGATGACATTCTGTTTGATGAGCGGTGCTAAACCGAGAAGAACTGCGGTAGGAAAGCAGCCCGGATTGGCAATCACTTCAGCCTGTTGAATTTTGTCACGATTCAGTTCGGATAAACCGTACACCGCTTGTTGAACAGATGCTTCATCCGCTGCCCTTCGTTTATACCAAGCTTCATAGGTTGCTCCATCTTGAATGCGCAAATCACCTGATAAATCAATGATCGGCACCCCTTGATTCATAAGCTTTGGCGTCAGTTCACTTGATACGCCTGCTGGTGTTGCTAAAAACACAGCATCTGTCTCTTGCACAATGGCAGCCGGGTCAATCGCTTTTAATGTTTGGTCAGTCATGTTTGTTAGATGCGGATAAGATTGACTGTATAATTGCCCATCACCACTTGATGAATACAATATACATTCCTCCACATGCGGGTGATGCTTGAAGATACGAACCAATTCCGCACCACCGTACCCTGTAGCACCTATAATACCTATTTTCAACGTCAATACACCCTCTTGATCTTTGTGAAATTATTTAACATTATAACATGTATAAAAATTAATTCAATTGTATATTTAATATTTGTTTTCATTTTTTTTCAACAAAAAAACCGCATATCTTCATGAGACATGCGGATTTATCTTTAGTTTTTGATATAGATGACCATGAGCGCACTGCATAAATATAATATGGAGCTTGCATAAAAAATGAAGTAAACGGTAAAGAAATCAGCAAACAGGCCGCCAAGCATAATGGCGATGGATGAAAAAAGGGCTGTCCAAAAATGATAGTGCCCGACTTCTTTCATTCTTTTGTTCTCTGTTGTCAGATCAGTGACAAGCAGTTTCTCCCCATGTTTTTGAAAGCCGCCCAGCGCACCAAGCGCAAGCTGAATGATATACACTTGCTCCACTTCTGTTATATGCGGAAAAAGCAGCAAAAGAAACGCCATACCGAACGAATGAATGATTAAAAAGAGCCGCCTGTCGGTGGTTTCTGGCAGTTTCCCTAAAAGTAAATGAATAAACGCACCGCTTAAACCAAACAGACCATAGGCGAGACCAAACTGTGAATAGCTTGATCCAACATTTTTAATAAAAAGAATGTAAAAAGGGAAAATCAAACTGCTGGCGAAAAATAGCAGACTTTGTGAGTAGACGAACCATTTCATTGCTTTTGCATTCATTGTGTATTGTACCTCTCATAAAAGTAATTGGTAAACGTACCATCTGGATCTGCTTGTTTTTTCTTTTGGAAGAATACATCGGTTTTAGGATAAGCCCTCTTCATTTGCGCCTTCGTTTGATAAGGCATGTACGGTAAGTAATAGCTTCCATCGTGCCGCAGCGTGATATCTGTCATTTTTCGAATGATCCGCTCTGCTTCCGCTTTCTCTTCTTTTTCAAACCCGTAATTCACTAAAAGCACAAGAGCAAACATATCTTGTTTCGCATATGAGAGATCCGCATTTTCATTTTTTTGAACGTAGCGGATTGTGATATTCATTAAATTCAATTCTTCCTGTTGTAAAAAAACTCTCATCTCATCGATGTACGCACGAAAACGGTCAACTGGAACGAAATATTCCTGCAGCACATCTGTGTCTGAATCATTTTCATATTCCAAAAAGGCAGAATCAGAACGCATCACATTGTTTCTTGTGATCAGCTGATCATTTTGACTTAGGAAATACTTCTTTTGCAAATTCCAGAGCAGACCTTTCCCCATATCAAATCTCCTTGAAAGGCCGAGCATAAATTTCAATGGCATGACGAGTTGATCTTCTTTCAGCTCTTGATATGATTCGATTTCTTGATTTGAAGTGAGGGAATAATTCGTCACATACATTTCTTTCAAAAAGTTTGTTTTTGCTGTGGAGATTCTGGCAAGATGCATGCGTACTTCTTTATTGTGTTTGACATGTTTTTGAAAATAATCCGTATACTCATCGTAATTGAGAGAGGTTGTCTCCATTTTATATAATTCATCTTTTGTTAAAGAAAGCTCAACATCTAAAATGACACCGAACAATCCGTATCCCCCAATGACCGCAGAAAACAAATCATCACCTGGCTTTACTGTGACAATCTCACCATCTGCTTTTAACAGCCTAAAGGAACGTACCGTATCAATGAGTGACCCGTAGCGAATGTCACGTCCATGTGCATTTGCACTTAAAGATCCGCCAATTGTAAAGATATTTTGCGATTGCATTACCTTCACAGCAAGACCGTATGGATTCACATATTTCTGTATATCATCCCATGTAGCACCGCTTTGAACCCGAATCGTTTTCTTCTTTGGATCAAACGCTAAAATCTGGCGGAATTCCGTCATATCGAGCACAATGCCGTTTTCATAATACGTGTGGCCGCCCATGCTATGCTGTTTGCCGGCAATAGAAATCGGCAGGTGTTTTGCTTTTGCTTCTTTTATAACTTCTTTTAACGTGTCTATTTCTTTTCCTTGAACAACTTTTTTGATTTTGACAGGCATGAGATGACTGACATCTGTAAAAGCCTCAAGATCCTGTTTATTGCGTGCCTTGCCTTCTCGTATGGTGATTGATGCACAAAATGCAGCAACATATACGATCAAAAGAACGATCCATAGCCATTTTCGTTTCATGATAGGTACTCCGTTCTTTAAAATTACATCCATTATATCAAGCTACTCTCTTCCTCCACCTTAACTTTTCATAAAAAAACCTGGCATGAGTTCAACTCATACCAGGCATTTTTCTTTTTTGCTTATTGAATACCGAGCGCGATTTTTGCGTATCTTGACATTTTGTCACGTGTCCAAGGCGGATTCCATACGATGTGAACTTCTGTTTCTTTTACTTCTGGAAGATCACTCAATGCTTTTTTGACTTCATCCACGATAATTGGTGCAAGAGGACAACCCATTGATGTTAAGGTCATGGTGATATCCGCTTTTCCATTCTCATCAAGATCGACATCATAGACAAGCCCAAGGTTGACGATGTCGACATTTAGCTCAGGGTCAATCACCTGTTCTAGGGCGCCTAAAATATTTTCTTTCAATGCTTCATCCATGATATCCACTCCTTTTTCCATTAGTATAACGTACTTTTTCTTTTGACTAAACGTTTGTGCTTTTCAGATGTGTCACAAACCAGTCAATCGTTTCAAACATCGCTTGTCTTGAGACTTTATGGCCAGCTTGTGCATCAGTGATAAAACGAATCAGGTGCGGATCCTGCTTATATTGTGTGGCCGCTAACTCATCATATAGAGATTTTGCGTGCCGATAAGGGACGACAGGATCGTTTTCTGCATGCCAGAATAACAGCGGTCTTTTGTTTAATCGATCCGTTTGCAGCGTTAAATCGTATGGGCGCAGGGCGTCTAATTGCAGATGAACCTCTTCGTCTGTAATATCTTTCATCAACCCTTTGTGACGCATGTCCATGATTTGTGCTTTTAGAAACGTCGTATAGTTTGGACTTCCCATCAAGCTGACAGCGGCTTTGATCCAATCATGCTTGGCAAGTGCACCAAAGGTGGTGATACCGCCCATGGATGTACCCGCAACGCCTATCAGATCGGCTTCAATCAATTGTTTTTCTTGAAAGTATGTTTTGAGTATATCGATTTCACGAATTTCGTTCAGGACAATTTCCCAGAACTTTGATGCCAGTTCCTCTAAGCTGAGGTTTTCTGATCTTACACCATGATAAGCACAGTCAGGCAAAATGACTCTCATGCCTTTTTCCGCCAAATGGAAGGCGAAGTGTAAATTATGCTCGCGTGCACTTGTAAATCCGTGAATAAAAAATACAAGCGGCAGCGGTTTGTCTTTATTTTCAGCTTTTACGATATGTAAAAATGGAATATCGCGCGTAATTTGCTCATCAATGGTGATCACAGCCTATGAATCCTCCTTTATCATTCCCGTCTTTGTTTATTTTAACATGTAGACAACAAAGATGTGATAAAGATACACTATAGATAGAGGCGCTAACATGAATTGCCTCCTATCACTTACAGATCAAAGGAGATTTTATGGAGACTAAACCTTATCTAATCGCACTTGACCTGGATGGCACATTATTAAAAGATGATAAAACCATTTCTGCGCATACACTTGACGTCATTCGAAAAGTGAGAGACAGCGGACATCACGTCTGTATATCAACAGGCCGGCCATTTCGATCCAGCTCTCCTTATTATCAGCAATTACAGCTTGATTCACCCATTGTGAATTTTAACGGAGCGTTTGTCCATCATCCTCTTGATGAAAAATGGGGCAGATTTCATACGTCACTTGATCTTCAAGTGGTCAAACAGCTTGTAGACATTAGTGAAGAATATAAAGTGCACAATGTGTTAGCTGAAGTGTTAGATGATTTGTATTTCCATTATCATGATGAAAAACTCATTGATATATTTAATATGAATGCAAACAAAGTCACCGTTGGAGACCTTAGGGACAACCTTGGGGAGAATGTGACGAGCGTGTTAATTCATGCAAAAGAAGAGGACGTCGGAGCCATTCGAAGCTATTTATCAGATGTTCATGCAGAAGTGATTGATCACAGGCGCTGGGCTGCCCCGTGGCACGTGATTGAAATCATTAAAACAGGCATGAACAAAGCCGTTGGACTGCAAAAGATCAGTGATTATTACGGCGTTCCTAAGGAGCGGATTGTGGCATTCGGAGATGAAGACAATGATTTAGAAATGCTTGAATTTGCTGGATGCGGTGTGGCAATGGGCAACGGAATTGATGCCGTGAAACGTGTCTCAAATGAAGTCACTGATACGAATGAACAAGATGGGATTGCAAAGTTTCTAACGAATTACTTCTCGCTTTAATTTTTCCATTCATACATAGCAGATGGAAACGGGCATACTACCGTTAGACAGGTTGTCCTGTCAGCTTGTGTAAAGGGGCGGATTCCGAATGGGTAAAAGAAGCAAATCGAAACGCTTTATACAACAAGGTAAAGATTCTGTCAGTCTTCATGACGCACGTTTTCCTTATCGTTCGACACTTGAAGAAGCGTCAGACAGAGGAAATATGAAGACTGATGCTTCTGGAGGTTCATTGTGAGAAACGAACTTTTTGATCAAGCCAAATCATTTACTGAAGAAGCACTTACTTCTTCATTTTCATCTGGGTTAGAGCGTCAGCAGGCGGTCAAACGAGCGAAAAATGCCGTATCCTCTGCATTTGCTAATTCGACAGATGCAGAAAGAAACCAGCTGCATACCTTCCAAGACTTGCTCGATGATCTCTAACATAAAAAAGCTGTCCACCTAATGTGGCCAGCTTTTTCTGATTCCCGTGCTTATTTGACTTGGAACGTTTTCTTCTCCGTGATTTGCTTCAGCCCTTCTGCTCTTCCTTTAAACGTTACGACCGCTTCGTATGTTCCCGGCTTTACACCGTTTGACCATGTATCTTGAAAATCATAGGCTTCGCCTTTTTTCAGTACAAAAGATTGGATGGCCTGTGTGAACATGCGGTCTTTCGAATAGCGGTATTGTTCATTCCCGTTTTCGTCATACACACTAAGTTCGAATTTTTGGCTTGTGTTAAAAGTAAATTCAATATCTCGATCTGATTCATTTTTCAGTGACATGTTAAATTGAACTGAAGAACCTTTCTGGACGGGGTCTACTGTGAGCTCAACCGTTTTTTCTCCCATTTGACCGGATACCTCCTTGTCTGGTTCATCCTTTTTTTGTTGTCCACAAGCGGCTAAAACCAATACAATGAGAAGAAGCACAAACCCTTTTTTCATCTGCTACCCACCTTTTAATCTCGTCTGAAAAATCCAAGAATATTGGTTGTCTGCACAATATTTGTAAAGGCTTTTGGATCGACTTCTTTAATAATTTGTTCAAGTTCATACAGCTCATACCTTGTAATGACGATCACCATCATTTCCTTTTGCTCGTTGGTGAATGCGCCTTTTGCAGGTACAGTCGTAATGCCTCTGACCATTTTTCCATAAATGGCTTCTTTGATTTCATCTGCTTTCTTCGTGACAATCATCGCGGTCAGCTTCTCATGTCTTGTATGGATGGCATCAATGACCCTTGTGGTCACATATAATGTGACAAGGGTATATAATGCTTTCTCCCAACCTTGTAATAATCCTGCTGTAAAAATGATGATTCCATTTAAAATGAAGAAATACGTGCCAACTGGTTTATCCTTCCACTTCGCTAAAACCATGGCAACAATGTCGAGTCCGCCTGTTGATGCCCCGTATTTGAGCGTAATCCCAATCCCTACTGCGGATATGACACCGCCAAACACAGCATTTAATAAAATATCGTGGGAAACACTCGTTTCTGGTAAAATGCCGAGGAAAATGGTCGTCAGTGCAACACTGATGATGCTGTACAAAGTAAAGGAACGGCCAACTTTCATCCAGCCTAAAATGCCGACTGGAATGTTTAAAATAAATAATAGAATCCCTGTTGATACATAAAATGGCGCATATTGATCGATTAAGCTAGATAGCAGCTGGGCAACCCCTGTAAAACCGCTCGCATATACGTCAGCTGGGATTAAGAATAAATTCAGTCCAATCGCATTGAGTAATGCACCAATAACGACGACAATGAGTTTTTTTGCTTCTCCAATGAACATGTTGTCATTCCTCCACTTACCATTCTCTCTATGGTTTTCCCTAAAATTTAGAATTTGAACACGAAAAGATGATTTCTATGATATAGTTAGGCTAAAAAGATGTAAAATATGGCTTATTTTTTAGAAAGAAGGGATTTATATGACTGTTCATATCATAGCAGACAGTGCTGCTGATCTGCCTCTTTCTTATTATGATGAACATAACATAACGCTCATTCCGCTCCGCGTGTTGCTTGGCGAGCAGGAATTTGAGGATTTAATCACCATTGAACCAAAACAAGTATTTGATGCGATGAGACAAGGAGCCAGTCCAAAAACGTCACAGGCTTCACCAAACCGGATCAAGGAAGCCTTTGTTTCTGCCGCTCAAACCCATACATCTGCCATCTATGTCGCTTTTTCATCAGAGCTTTCTGGTACATACCAAACAGCTGTGATGATGGCAAACGAAGTGAAGGAAGAATACCCTGATTTTGATTTACGAATCATTGATTCTAAATGCGCTTCACTCGGCTATGGGCTTGCTGTCAAACACGCTCAATCACTTGCCATTGACGGAAATACAATACAAGAAATTGAAACGTCTGTAAAGCATTTTTGCGAATCTTTACAACATATTTTTACTGTAGACGATTTAACGTATTTAGCAAGAGGCGGAAGAATCAGTAAAGCGTCCGCATTTGTTGGCGGTTTGTTAAGCATTAAGCCCATTTTACATGTTGAAGATGGAAAACTCATCCCGCTTGAAAAAATCCGCGGACGTAAAAAACTGCTGAAACGCATTATTGAACTGATGAAAGAACGCGGAACGGATTGGTCGAACCAAACAGTTGGCATTAGTCACGGTGATGATCCTGCACTGGCAGAAGACATGAGACAACTAATCGAAGCCGAATTTCACCCAAAAGAAATTGATATTCAGATCATCGGCGCCGCTGTTGGGTCCCATTCTGGACCTAGCACACTTGCGATCTTTTTTACAGGCAAATGATCATAAAAAGCACCCTTCCCTGACACAACACGGGAAGGGTGCTTTTCTTATGAAAGTTTAAATCGATGGACGGTTTCATTTAACCTTGCCGTCATATTCATCAATTCTTCGACCTGTTTGTTCATTTGATGGAACGATTGCAGCTGTTCATTGGCTGAGGCAGAAATTTCTTCGCTGCCAGCTGCTGTTTCTTCTACCACTGCACTAATATTTTCAATCGAGTGCAGCACTTGTCCGCCAAGTTCTGTTGATTGCATAATTTGGTCATTTAAGACCGCCATTTCTTGTTTAATATGCTGCGCTTTTGTTTCTATATCTTCAAAGGAGTGTGAGGTTTTGTCCATGGCATCCTGCTGCTGAAGTGAAAGCTTGACCCCTTCTTGAACAGTTTGACTAATGGATTGAATGCCTCTTTCAATATGACTGACCATGTCAAAGATTTGTCTTGTTGCATTAGACGATTCATCAGCAAGCTTGCGAATTTCATCTGCTACAACGGCAAAGCCTTTTCCAGCTTCGCCTGCTCTTGCCGCTTCAATGGCTGCGTTTAAGGAAAGCAGGTTTGTTTGGTCCGCAATGTCAGAAACCGTTTTGGCCATGGCCGAGATTCCGCTGGCGTATTGCGTGAATTCTCCTGCTGATTCTTCGATTTGTCTCGTGGCATGTGTATTTTTTTCAATCGCTGTTTTTGTTTCTGTTAACGTGTGCTTTCCGCTTTCTACTGCTTCGATGGCATCCTCTGTACTGCGGATGACCGTTTGTGAGCGTTCGGAATTTTTACGTCCATGCTGGTCCATTTTCTCAATCAAGCTGACGCCATGCTGGAGGTCTTCTGAAATCGCTTGTGACCCATTGGCCATTTCGTCTGTTGAGACAGATACTTGATTCGCAGACTCCATCATCTTTTTATTTTCATCATTCAGATGGATCGAGAATGTCTCTACTCGGCTTGAGACAGTGCTGATTTCTTTAATCAGACTAATCAGCTGATCTGTCATTTGATTAAAGGATTCATTCAAGCCGCCGATTTCATCCTTGCGCTGAATATCCATCCGCTCCACAGCAAGATTGCCTTCTGCGATCTGCTTTGCTCTGAAGGATAGTGATTTGATGGGTGTCACGATGGATCGCGTTAATCCAATATTCAAAAAGACGGCAATGACAATCAGTGTGAGTGCTGAGACGAGTGCACTTGTAATAATCCATTGCACATTGTCTGCTGCAGCCTCTAGATTTCGTTTATACGCTTCTTCTGCTCTTTTATTCAACGTATGCACATCGTTTAAAACGCCATCAATTCTTGCTGCCACACGTCTTGCATCCGAGGCGTTTTTTTCACCAATGGCGTTGTTTGCTTCCTTGGTCCACGTGTCATATTTTGAATTTAACCTTGTTAATGCCTCTTTGTTCATATTTCCTGCATGTTTGTTTAACGTTTGCAGCTGTTTTTTTGCTGTAGAAATATCGTTTTGAACGATCTCTAGCTGTTCATCTGAGAGTGTCATCGAATAATTGGTCATGGCTTGCTCGACACTTTCAAAGCTTGCCTTCGTTTTTTGTACGTTTAATAAGGTTTGGACATCTGTCTCATTTGATGATTGGATCTTTGTCATGCTGACAATGATAAAGGCGATGACGCCAACTGCTAAAAGAAGTGAAATAAGTGAGTTAAGTAAAATTTTGACGCGTAAACTCATGATGCGTCCCCCTCTTCTTTTAGAAGCGTCTGCTTCAGACCATTTAATTTTTTGGTCAATGTCTCAGCATTTTTCAGAACCCGGATTTTTGCCATATCGATTCCATCATTGCTTAAGTCATAGACAACATGCCCGCTTTTCATTTGATTGTTCTTGACGAGCTGTTCGCTGAATTGATAGACCACTTCATCGACTTTTTTCACCATAGACGAAATGACCGCTTTTTCAGCAGTATAGTACTGATCACTGTCTACACCAATGGCATATTTACCCTGTGACTGCGCTTCTTTTAATACACCGACACCTGTATAACCGGCTGCGGCATATAAAACGTCTGCTTTCTTTTTGATCATGTCTTTGGCTATTTTACTACCTTTGCCTGCATCACTAAACGTACCGGCATAGGTGGATAATATTTTGATTTTCGGATTGACTGATTTGGCACCTTTTTGAAATCCTTTTTCAAAACGATGAATGACATCTGCGTCAACACCGCCAACAAATCCAATGACATCGCTTTTCGTTGTCATCGCAGCAAGTGCACCTGCTAAATAGCTGCCTTGCTCTTCTTTAAACGTCACAGAGGTCACATTTTTCAGCTCAGAAACAGCATCGATCAGAAGAAACTGCTTCTTCGGATATTTCTTTGCGACTTTTTCTAGGTCTTCTTGCATACTGAAACCTACACCGATGATGAGGTCATTACCTTCTTTTACGAGCTCTGTCAGCCCTTTTTCATATGTGTCAGTTTCTGCTATTTCTCTATAATCAAATTCAATGCCAAGCTCATCACGTGCTTTTTCTAATCCTTTAAATGATGAATCGTTAAATGATTGATCACCAAGACCATCATCTGTGAGCATAACGCCAATATGCTTCGCAGTTGATTTTGGCGCCCCCTCCTGTTGATTACCGCATGCGGCGAGCACCATAAGCATGGCTGCCATCAGAAGTAATGAAATCTTCACTTTCATCCAAAAACACACTCCTTTTATCATCCTTACTCCTTTTTTATCGGATTTGAGGGGCGTTGTTTCAATGATCTAGTGAAGGTTTTTCATGACTTTTTTCATAGAAAAAATCCATTATTTAAGACAAAAATAAAAAAGTGAGCAAATGCTCACTTTTTCTCGTATGTCCAGCCTTCTTTTTGGTAAACTAAATCATTTTTCATGAGATGACCTAGTGCTCGTTTAAAGGCTGCTTTGCTCATTTGAAATCTTTCGCGGATGTCCTCTGGATCACTTTTATCCCCATAAGGCATAGCGCCGTTTCTTGTTCTCATATAGGTTAAAATTTCTTCTGCATCGACAGATAATGCCTCCTGTTTTCTAGGAAGCAGAGAAACGTTCACGGTTCCATCCTCTTTCACTGCAATGACGCGTCCTGTAACAGTCGATCCTAATCTAGGCTCTTCCTTTCGTTCCGTGCGGTGGATAAACCCACGCACGCCTGTATCTGTCAGCATAAAAGAACCTGTCGCAATTAAGCGATAGATTGTTCCAGTGATTTCTTTGTTCATTAAGGTTTCTGGTGCCTCAGTAAACAATTCACTGATCACATCTTCTGTGGCTGGTTTTGCGAACATTCTGCCGTAGCTTGTGACTTTCAGCATACAGTAGAGTTTGTCTCCTTTTTTCGGCCATGCTTCTTCAAAAGGCGGGAGGTGTTCTGTTGCAACAAGTGCATCCTTTGACAGCCCAACATCGACAAATGCGCCCATGTCTTCTACCACGTCCACGACTTCTACCCAGTCGTATGTATGTGCGTTAATTGTAGGTATTTTCATCGTGGCAGCAAGTCTTTCTTCATGATCTACATATAAGTAGACCTCTACTTCATCTCGGTCACCAATATCTTCTGTCATTTCACTGCGATGTAAGAGGACCGAATCTTCACCGTCTGTCAAAAAGTAGCCGTATTCCATTTCGTTCTCTATTTGCAAGGTCAGTTGCTCACCTGGTCTCATGTTCTCTTCCTTCCTATCTGCCCATAAAAGAGCGTTCGTTCATCTTTTGATTCACTCTATTCTACTATACTTCTCCCCGCATGAACATCTCTAGTTCTGTTAGCTAAAGTGGACAAACTGGACACGATTTATACGGCTGGCGGCTTTACTCTTTGATAAAGTTTTCTTCTTCTGTTAATTGCATGATAAAATAGACGCAATATCTAAATTTGGAGGTCATGTGTGATGGCAAAAGAAAGCTCATTTGACATTGTATCGAAGGTTGAACTGCCTGAGGTGCAAAACGCTGTTCAAGCAGCACTGAAAGAAATTAAAAACCGTTATGATTTTAAAGGAAGTAAAAGTGATATTTCTCTCGAAAAAGAAGAGCTTGTTCTCATTTCTGATGATGACTTCAAACTTGAGCAGCTAAAGGATGTGCTTGTGACAAAGCTGATCAAACGAAATGTTCCAACTAAAAACATCGATTACGGAAAAACTGAGCATGCCCTAGGCGGTACAGTACGTCAGCGTGCGAAGCTGATCAGCGGGATTGATCAAGACAACGCCAAAAAGATCAACGCGCTCATCAAGCAGTCTGGCATCAAAGTGAAATCACAATTTCAGGATGACCAAGTGCGTGTGACAGGGAAAAATAAAGATGATTTACAAGAGGTTATTTCTCTTATGCGCAAGGCCGATTTGCCGATTGATGTCCAATTTATAAATTTTCGATAAATTTCAAATTTTCCATTGATTATTTCTGCATTTTTCGTTACAGTTGATGGAAGTTCAATTCATTGACATGTTCATATTGCTTTCTTATCAAGAGAGGCAGAGGGACTGGCCCTGTGAAGCCTCAGCAACCGGTGTAGTAGAAATCTATTTTCTATGACCAAGGTGCTAAATCCAGCAAGCAACTGCTTGGAAGATAAGGAGAAGAATTACGATACAGCCAAAAAGTCTTCTTCTTATCAGAAGGCTTTTTTTGTTACATAGAAATAAGGAGGAATACAATGGGCCTATTACAAGACTTACAAAACCGCGTACTGATTGCTGACGGAGCGATGGGAACACTTTTATACTCTTACGGCATTGACCGCTGCTTTGAAGAATTAAATTTATCGAAAGAGGATGAAGTGAAACGCGTGCATGAGGCATATGTGCAGGCAGGCGCTGACATCATCCAAACGAACACTTACGGTGCGAATTATATTAAACTATCCCGCTACGGCTTAGAGGAAGAAACGAAACGCATCAATACAAAGGCTGTACAAATTGCAAAAGCAGCCGCAGGCTCTGCTTATGTACTCGGAACAGTTGGCGGCATTCGAACGTTTAACAAAAATGCCTACTCTATAGAAGAAATCAAACGAAGCTTTAGAGAGCAGCTGTACATCCTATTAAATGAAGAGCCTGATGGATTATTGCTTGAAACATATTATGATATAGAAGAAGCGAAGGCTGTTCTCCAAATTGCCCGCAAAGAAACGACTCTTCCGATTGTCATGAACGTCTCTATGCATGAACAAGGCGTTTTGCAGGATGGAACCCCGCTGAGTGATGGTTTATCTGAGTTATCATCTCTTGGTGCAGATGTCGTCGGCATCAACTGCCGGCTGGGCCCTTATCACATGATTCAGGCACTCGAAGGCGTTCCGCTTTTGGAAAATTCTCATTTATCTGTCTATCCTAACAGCAGTCTCCCCTCTCTTGAAGAAGGCAGACTCGTCTATGATACAGATAACGATTATTTCCGAAAAAGTGCACTTGAATTTAGAAATCAGGGCGCACGTATTATCGGAGGCTGCTGCGGAACAACACCCCAGCATATTAGCGCAATGGCTGAAGCGGTCAAAGATTTAGCACCGATCACTGAAAAAGAAGTGAAAGTGTTAAAAGAAGAAATCATTTCAATCCAAGATCAGCGCACTGAACCGGGTCTTGATGAGCTGGCTGTGAAAAAACGATCGATTATCGTAGAGCTTGATCCGCCGAAGAAGCTGAACTTCGAAAAATTTCTCGTTGCTGCAAATGAATTAAAGAATGCTGGCATTGATGCGTTGACGTTAGCCGATAATTCTCTTGCGACTCCGCGCATTAGCAATGTCGCTTGCGGCGCATTATTAAAGCAGCAGCTCGATATGCGTTCTCTTGTTCATATCACATGCCGCGACCGTAATTTGATTGGACTTCAATCTCATTTAATGGGGCTTGACACCCTTGGATTAACCGATATTTTAGCCATCACAGGCGATCCATCTAAAATCGGGGATTTCCCGGGTGCAACATCTGTGTATGATTTAACCTCCTTTGATTTGATTCGTCTCATCAAACAGTTTAACGAAGGCCTTTCTTTCTCAGGAAAGCCCCTTGGCAAAAAGACCAATTTTTCAGTGGCTGGCGCTTTTAACCCAAATGTGCGCCATATTGATAAAGCGGTGAAACGTCTTGAGAAAAAAATAGAATACGGTGCTGATTATTTTATTTCACAGCCTGTTTATTCTGAGGAACAGCTTGTGAAAATTCATGAGGAAAGCCGCCACTTGGATAAACCGATTTATATCGGCATTATGCCGTTAACAAGTAGCCGAAATGCAGAGTTTATTCATCACGAAATTCCTGGCATCAAATTATCTGATTCTATTCGTGACATTATGGCAAAGGCTGGTGAAGATAAGGAAAAGCAGCGAGCAGAAGGCTTAGCAATTGCCCGCTCTTTATTAGATACAGCCTGCGAATTGTTTCATGGCATTTATTTGATTACTCCTTTCCTTCGATCAGATTTAACAGCAGAATTGACCACCTACATCCATCAGAAAGAAAAGGAGTCTAACATCCATGTCAACTATCACTGAACAGCTCAAGAAACGCATCCTCGTCCTTGATGGTGCAATGGGCACAATGATTCAAAACGCCAATCTGACAGCAGAGGACTTTGGCGGAGAAGAGTATGAGGGCTGTAACGAGTATTTGAATGTGACAGCCCCTCACATCATCTCTCAGATCCATAGGGAGTACCTCGAAGCAAGTGCTGACCTCATTGAAACAAATACGTTCGGTGCGACAAAGCTCGTTCTTGACGAATATGGGCTTGGGCACCTTGCCTATGAACTCAATGTTCGAGCTGCGCAGCTGGCAAAGGCAGAAGCTGACCGTTTCTCCACACCGGAAAAGCCTCGTTTTGTTGTAGGCGCAATGGGCCCGACAACGAAAACATTATCTGTAACAGGCGGCACAACCTTCAGTGAGCTCGTCAGAAACTATGAAGAGCAGGCCCGCGCTCTAATTGACGGAAAGTGTGATGCCCTTCTTTTAGAAACAAGCCAAGACATGCTGAATGTAAAAGCTGGATTCAAAGGAATTCAGGAAGCCTTTCAGCAGACAGGCATTCAATTACCACTCATGGTATCAGGTACGATTGAACCGATGGGCACCACCCTTGCTGGTCAGGATATCGAAGCCTTTTATATCTCTCTTGAGCATATGAAACCAATCAGTGTGGGCCTTAACTGTGCGACTGGTCCAGAATTTATGACAGACCATATCCGGACTCTCTCCTCTATTGCAAAGTCAGCGGTGAGCTGCTATCCGAATGCTGGACTCCCAGATGAAGAAGGTCAATATCACGAATCCCCTGCTTCTCTTGCTAAAAAAATCGCCGCCTTCGCTAAGGAAGGCTGGTTAAATATCGTCGGCGGCTGCTGCGGAACGACACCTGCACATATTCAAGCATTGTCAGATGAAGTATGCACGCTTCAGCCGCGTCATATCACTCGCGAATCGCCGCAGCATACCGTATCAGGAATTGAACCTCTTATTTATGAGGATTCGATGCGTCCTCTTTTTGTAGGCGAACGAACCAATGTCATTGGATCTCGCAAATTCAAACGGCTCATTGCGGAACAAAAGTTTGAAGAAGCAGCAGAAATTGCTCGTGCTCAAGTGAAAAATGGCGCTCACGTCGTTGATGTGTGTCTCGCCGATCCAGACCGTGATGAGGCAGCAGACATGGAAGGTTTCTTACAAGAAGCCATGAAAAAGGTCAAAGCCCCTTTTGTCATTGATTCAACGGATAAACACGTGATTGAAAAGGCACTCACCTATTCTCAAGGGAAAGCCATCATCAATTCCATCAACCTTGAGGATGGCGAGGAACGCTTTGAAGAGATTCTTCCTCTTGTGAAGCTATATGGCGGTGCACTTGTTGTTGGCACAATTGATGAAATAGGAATGGCTGTGACAGCAGAACGAAAGCTTGAAATTGCTGTACGTTCTCACGATTTACTAACAAAGAAATATGGTATTCCCGCAAGTGACATCATTTTTGATCCGCTTGTCTTTCCTGTAGGCACTGGCGACGAGCAATATATTGGCGCCGCTGAAGAAACGATCAAAGGCATTAAAATGATCAAGGAAACCCTGCCTGAGTGCCTCACCATTTTAGGCATCAGCAACGTATCTTTTGGACTTCCGCCTGTTGGCAGAGAAATCTTAAATGCCGTCTATTTGTATCATTGCGTGCAAGCAGGGCTTGACTATGCCATTGTAAATACAGAAAAGCTTGAACGCTTCGCTTCCATTCCAAAGGAAGAAATCAAACTAGCTGAAACCTTGCTTTATGAAACAAATGATCAAACACTAGCTGAATTCACCCAATTTTACCGCGGCAAAAAGAAAACGGAGAAAAAACCAAAGGTCTCCTTATCACTTGATGAAAGGCTGGCGCTCTACGTCGTCGAAGGAACGAAAGAAGGTCTCATCGATGACCTATCCCTTGCTTTGGAGCAATATGAATCGCCGCTTCATATCATTAATGGTCCATTAATGCAGGGAATGGCTGAAGTTGGTCGTCTTTTTAATCAAAACGAACTGATTGTAGCCGAAGTGCTTCAATCGGCTGAGGTCATGAAAGCATCTGTTTCGTTCCTTGAGCAATATATGGAAAAGCAGCATGCGAGCGGGAAAGGAAAGATTCTACTTGCGACCGTAAAAGGAGATGTCCACGATATCGGGAAAAACCTTGTCGACATCATTTTGAGCAATAACGGCTTTCAAGTGGTCGACCTCGGCATCAAGGTGACACCTCAAACATTGATTGAAGCTGTGCAAAAGGAAAAACCAGATATGATCGGGTTATCAGGCTTACTTGTAAAGTCCGCCCAGCAAATGGTATTAACCGCTCAGGATTTACAAAAAGCAAACATTTCTGTTCCTATTTTGGTCGGCGGTGCGGCCCTTTCTCGTAAATTTACGAAAATGAAAATTTCGCCTCATTATGATGGACCTGTTCTTTATGCAAAAGATGCGATGGACGGACTTTCATTAGCCAATGAGTTAAAAGCGAATCCTCTTCAATTTCAAACAAAGCCGCAAGAGGAACCAGCGGCACCTTTCAAGGAGAAAGAAGGAAAGCAGCCGAAAGCTGTCATTGAACTACTAGAAAAACGCGCAGCACTCCCGCAGGCACCGGTATTTAAACCAGAAAACACCGCACGCCATTATGTAAGGGACATCGATTTGCATCATATTATGCCTTATGTGAATGAACAAATGCTTATTGGTCATCATCTCGGTTTAAAGGGAAAGGTCAAAACCTTATTAGCTGAACAGCACCCAAAAGCATTGGAATTAAAACAGCTTGTCACGGATCTTCTAAATGAAGGCAGAGAGAAAAACTGGTTTGCACCTGCATTTGTCTATCAATTCTTCCCTGCCAATTCAAACGGAAATGATTTGCATATTTATGATCCCGAAGAGCCTGACCGCATCATTGAAACATTCCAATTCCCAAGGCAGGAGAAGCTACCGTACCGCTCCATATCTGATTATGTACGGAAAAGTGATGAAAACGAGAAAGATTATATTGCCTTATTTGCCGTCACAGCCGGCGCGCGTATACGTGAAGTCGCGCAGCAATTTAAGCAGGAAGGGGATTATTTAAAAATGCATGCTGTCCAAGCTCTGGCGCTTGAGCTTGCAGAAGGATTAGCTGAAAGAACACACCAAGTGATTCGTGACAAATGGGGCTTTCCTGACCCAGTCGATTTCACAATGGACAAACGATTCCAGGCGAAATATCAAGGGCAGCGCTATTCCTTTGGTTATCCAGCGTGTCCAAATCTTGAGGACCAAGAAAAGCTCTTCAAGCTGCTTCAGCCCGAAAAAATCGGCATCCATCTGACAGAAGGATTCATGATGGAACCTGAAGCATCTGTTTCAGCGATCGTCGTTTCCCACCCTGAAGCTCGATACTTTAATGTTCATTAATACTAGAACCTCCGTCATTGGGGGTTCTTTTTTGATATAAAATTGGAATAAATATCAATTTTTACAATAATCATCCGATAATACAAATGAAAGAAAATGACTGAAAAGGAGATGTTTGTTATGTTCAAAAAGAAAATGGGGATTTTACTGCTTGCCGGCCTCTTCATCACTGCCCCTCTCTTCCAATCACCTGCACAAGCAAGTGAAGCATCTACGAAACAAACAAAAAATTATACAGAAGAATTGGAGCACCTGTATCCAGACAGTGATTATGCCAACAATGATACGATGGAAAAAGCACAGTTCCTACAGCCTTCCCTTTATTTGAATAAATCTTATCTATATCATGAGGGAAGTATTTCTTCTATAAATGATGTCGACTTTTACCATTTCACCAGCTCCAAATTCGATGGTGCGGATGGTCGTTTTTCTATTAAACTTGTGAATGTAAAGTCAGGAAATGATTTTGATCTCTATCTTTACAATAAGAACGGCGCACTTGTGTCTTCTTCTGTGCGGACTTACAACCAAAATGAGATCATTCATATGCCGAAAATTGCTACCAGTACGGACTATTATTTAGCGGTTAAGCCTAAACAATTAGTAAATGAAGAAGATAAAACGTACCGCATTGTCTTTGACAAAAGCATTGAAAAAGCAACACTCAAACGATATGGATCGCCAGCCACACTCAACAGCTTCAATGAAGCCGGTTCTCCAAATTCTAATTTTGATTTAAGCAGCCTGCCGCAAGATGCTGTCGTGACTGGCCTTTCATTAGAGGCTGATAAAGGCAGTACAAACGCGCACAATTATGTCTTCACCGTTTCTTCCCTAAAAGGCGGGGCAGTGAATGTACCTTGGAACGGTCAAAAGGTCGATATCTCTTCCTATAAAACAAGCCAGGTTCCAGCAAACGACCGCTTTTTTGTTTCTTTCAACGCGATAGAGGTCCCTCAGTTTATTGGCGGGCGATTAATCAAAGTAGGCGTAGTGTCGATTAAAAACTTACAGCTCACCTTTGAATATGAATACAACCGGGACTTGAATTATTAAAAGGACAAAGGGCTAAAATGATCTTTATTTTAGCCCTTTCCTTTTTTCAGTGTGATAGAAAACCTTTGCAGCCCTGACAACGAATGCGAGGGCTTGTCTACACGCTGAGAGGAAAAGGATCTCCCTTTTCCTTTTTCTTTCGCCTTCTTATGATACGATACATATAGGTAAATTCAGCTAAGAAGGAGTTGCGTGAATTGGAAAACGTTGTACAACGAACATTAACACTTGATGACATACCCGATCTTATCGCATTGTCAAAAGAGGTCAACTGGCCTGATTACAATGCGGAAGAACTTACATCTCTTTTAACAAATGGATATTTTACAGGTTTTTCAACAACGGATGGACAAGTCATCTCATGTGCGGGACTTTTTCAATATGATAAAGCAGCATCAATTGGTGCTGTCATTGTATCTGAAACGCATCGCGGTTTAGGCCTTGCACGGAAAATGATTGACACCCTGCTTCGTCGAAGCGATCAAAGTGTTCCTGTCGTTTTAACCGCTACTGTACAAGGACGGCCTGTTTACGAAAAAATCGGTTTTCAAACGACCGGCTACATTCATACATACAAAGCACAGAAAACAAATCCTTCTGCGCTTCAGCTGTCAGATAAGATTCATCTGTCACCCGTTGATGAAACTCATCTCCCATCTATTGAAACACTTGACGCAAAAGGAGCAGGAGCCAATCGATCAAGCTTTTTAAAAAATCGGATGCACCGGGCAGCATTCCGAATGATCGCACAGAATGAACATCATGAAACAACCGGCTTTGCGTTTGGCGTCGAAACCCCTGCTAATCTACTGATTGGACCGCTTACAGCAAACGATGAACAAACCGCTCTCTCGCTTATCCAATCACTCATCTCGTCTTATTCAGGGGCAATTCGTTTAGATATGCAGGAAGAAACAGCTGAGCGCCTGCATGAAACACTTGTTGAAGCAGGATTTACGAAAACAAACGTAGCCCATTTTATGATGGTTCGCGGGAAAGAAAAACTGAATGATCCCGCCCTTTTCTATTTCCTTGCCTCTCAAGCATTTTCTTAAAAAACAAACAAGCTGTAGACATCAAGTGTCTACAGCTTTTCTATTACTTCTCTCCAACTGACGAAAGAACATGAGCGAGTGCATTTGTGACCTTTCCATGCTCTGATGCATGCGGGCGGTCATCTCCATCTCCATAGCCATAATCAATCATTCGATTACGATTTAAGCAAAGCTTTGTCAGCTTCGGCTGGAATAGATCAAATAATTCAAAGCGGTCCTTTAGCTGTGGAAATTGATTTTGATATTGCTGAATTTCTTCAGCAAGCAAACGCCAAAGAGTCGTTTCATCTAACAGATCGTGATTGTCTAATACGTTGGATACATAACGCAGATTGCAAATAAATAATCCTGTAAAGATAAATTGTACTAAACCTTCTGGCGGCTCACTGCGCAGCACTTCTTTTAAATCTTCTTCTAGTGAAGCTAATTCAGGCAGCGGCTGGTCACTTATATTCACATCATCAACGAAATCTTTGATCGCCAAACGATGCGGCTGATGATTTTTTAACACAAGAATCGTATTTTGACCATGCGGTGAAAAGACTGTGCCGTATTGATACATAAAGTGCAAAAGCGGCGGCATCACGACATGGAAAAACTTCGCCATCCATTCTTTTGCTGAGAGACCTGATTTTTCAATCAGCTGCTTGATATACGGCTCTCCTTCATGATCCTCATAAGTGAGTGCCGCAAGTGTAACAGGGCTCTCCCCTTCATCTAAGTACGTATAAATGCTTTCTCTAAAAATGACACCGAGCATCTCAAGATATTGATACGGCGCACCAGGCAGTTTGCTGTAGTATGGATGATCGACATTGATACTTGCATTCTCACCTGGTAAAATGACACGGCACACATCAGATAAAAATGAGTCTTGATCAGCAATCCCTTTAATATGCGCTGTAATGCGCGGGGCAATGACCGTACGTTCTGATGGGAGTCCACGGTACACGAGTGTATTTAAAATACTCATCGGCAGTTTAATATGATGCTTGCCTTTATTTGAGATATTTGTAAAGGTTCTGATCGACTGCTGCGGGATATATTGATCCAGCCCCTCTCCCAAATACACAATCCGGCGCAAGGCCAAATCTTCCGGGAAATGCTGAATAATCATATGCGTCCACTGCCACTGATGGACAGGCATCATATAATAGTCAGCCGCACTCAGTCCTTCATCCTTTAACACACGTTGAAATTGACGAATCGTGACTTCATCTAATTCTTTAGCGATCACCTGCTCATAGTTTTCATGATCGACTGCATGGAATGTTGCAAGCTCCCTGTGTACAGCAATCCAAGACAGCTGCACGCTTTCTTGCCGTTCAGGTGCATAGGCTAAGTAATCATCGTAACTGAACCCTATACGTCCTTTGTTATACACAATCCAAGGATGGCCTGTCATCTCTCCTTCAATCCATGCATAATCAGTATCTGTTAACTCATCCGCACTAAGTGCTTTTTTAGAAAGCAAATGGACATCGGCTAACAGAGTATGGTGAAGCTCTTTGATAAGATGGCCTGTTGTGTCAGAGGACATTGGAATGATCGGCTGAATGTCTATTAAAAACACAATGGCACTGACATCCTTTGACCATTCTCCATCTTGACAGCACTCAATTGATTCAGCGATTGTATCAAAACTATCAAACAATCGAGGTTTTGCCAGATAACGATATTTCTTATGTTCGTGAATGATTAATTCATACTGGGCGATGCCATCCTTACAATCCAGTTCTACAGGATGAAGCATATCCTCATACATGTATTCAGACAGCATTTTTGCCACCATTCGCTGGTTTGCCTTTTTCCAAGCAGCAGGATTCACCGCTTTTTTCAATTCATCTTGTACACTCATCGCTTCATCCTCCTTAACCTTTGATTTCTTCAAATGTGTGTGCGTTCTTGTGTGTACCAAATGTCTGGAAGACGTGCTTTTGATAAAGTGGATACACGGTTTGACGAGCAAGTTCATTGATGATCACACTGTTTCGATAAGCCCCAAGCCCCAAATCTGGAGCGCCGACCCCATGTGTATGAAGCTCTGCATTTTGTACAAAAATATCATTTTCACCTATCGTATTTGTTTTCAATCGATATTCACGTTCAACTTGGAAACGTCCTTGATCATCCCATTGAATGTGATGAGAAATAGGATTGATAAATGGCGGCAGAACTGATTGATAGCCAGTCGCCAATACGACAATATCTGTCTCATGTGTAAAAGATTCTTCCTTGACCCATTGCGTACATGAAAGTGATAATCCGCCTGTTGTTTCCTCAATCAAGTTGACCTCTGTCATGGCTTGAAGCACTGTTTTCAGCTGCTCTCCGCAGGCAGAACGTTCATAAAGCAAATGATAAATATCACGAATCATCGCCGAACTGATGCCTTTATACAGCAAATCTTGCTGTTTTAATAACGCATCCTTTTTTGTTTGCGGAAGCTCATAAAAGAAATCAATATAGTCAGGGGAAAAATATTCAAGTCCAAGGTTTGAATATTCCATTGGGAAAAATCCTTTTGACCGTGTAAACCAGTGAATATCCTGCGCCTCATCATCTGATAAAATGTCATAAAACACTTCTGCCGCACTTTGACCAGAGCCGATAACTGTCACAGATTTCCCTTTGAAACAGCCTTCTTTCTTTCGTTTTAAATAGTCAGCGGAGTGAAAAACCTTCTCTCCTAAAGCTGGCTGGAGCGATGCGGGTATCGCTGGCTGCGTGCCAATTCCTAAAACAAGATGCTTGCTTTCAAACACCTCTACAGTTTCATCCTTTACATGACGGACATGCACTTCATAGCGCTTTTCCCCTGCCTTTTCGATCAGTGATACAGATTCTACATTCATGCCAAATCGGCAAGAGTCTAACTGATCAGCGACCCAGCGGCAATAATGACTGTATTCCTTGCGCGGGATATGGAAGTCCTCTAGAAAGTAAAATGAATACAAACGGTTTTGTTCCTGCAAATAGTTGAGAAAGCTATATTTGCTTTTCACATCTGCCATGCTGACAAGGTCCGCTAAAAATGGGACTTGCAGTGTCGTCCCTTCAATGAGCATCCCTGGGTGCCAATGAAAGGCTTCACTTCTTTCAAAAAACAAAGCGTCGATTTCATTTACCTCTTCAGATAATGCGGCAAGCCCCAGGTTAAACGGGCCAATGCCGATCCCAATTACATCCACTATATTATTTTGCTTGTTGAACCGCGTCATGGTTATACTTCCTTTCGAATCGTTCTCGATCACAAAACATCAAAAGACCTGTTTTATCAGGTAAAGTGACTGGTTTTACACGTTCGAAGCCGCATTTCTCAAATACATGAATCATTTTTTCATTGCGAATATCCGGCTCAGCGACGATTTTTTCTGTTCGTTTGTTCTGCTCAAATTGAAATGCTGTCATTGCCTGAAGGAGCGGCGCAGCAAATCCTTTTCCCACATAATCCGGCTCCCCTATTAACAGGTGGACGCCTTGGTCATGCGGAGAAGGCTCATAGTAGGATTCAATGACATCCCCTTTGACGTTGTAAGCCTCAAAATAACTCATTGGCGTCCCATCAATCGTGCCTAAATAAAGGGTTTGATGCGGATCATGTATGGCCTGATAAAAATGCTTTTCAAAAGCAGGAAACGGAATATTCAAATGCCAAAATGGGTGAACGTACTCTTCTTGCATCCACTTATGGACAAGCTGGACGTCTCTTTCATATTCAGCACGAATAAACCTAATACGATGCCTCATCCAATCAGCGCCTCCTTATGTAAAAAGAGCGGATTCAAGACAGCCGTATAACGAGACTGTGTTTCCAAAGATCCTGTGAGCTCATCCATATCTTCAAATCGTGTCAGCAAATTCGCTTTTGAAGGAAGTTCTTTTGAGCGGAGAAGGCTGTTAGTCAGATCAGATGCTCCGTACGTCTCCTCATGAGCGAGCAATGTATCTCTCACGAGTGCCAGCAAGTCTTCTTCCTTTGCTAGTCCTTCCGTGCCAAAGCCATTAATGAGACCAAATAAATGATTAAAGAAGAAATAATAACGGAGTCTCTCAACGGCTACATCATCCGCACAGATGGTTTCACTTCTTACGCTCAAGTTTTGAACTAGATTTGCGAGCTTATCCTTTTTTGATTCACTATAATAGTAGCCTTGGTTGTCACGATAATAGAAAGTCTCTGGATAACCATCCTTCATTTGCACAACAGCATTTTGCTGATGAGCCTCAAGTGCAAGACCATACGTTTCAAACAGCCAGAGCATCGGCTTTAACGAAATGTTCAAATATTGTTTAAACCAATCTTGGCTGACCGCTTCTGTTGACCGGCCTTCTGCGTCTGCAAGTTTATGAATAATTCCTGCTAATCTCGATTTTCCTCCGTACGCATGATCCTGACATAGCCCAGCAATTAAGCTTGCGCCTTTTTCACGATGCAAAAATGGATTTTGACGAATGACCACTTCAAAGCCAGATTCCGCTTCATCTCCTCGAATAGAGAGATATGCAGGATCTTCAATGACCCGGAATCCAGAGAATTTTTCATATAAAGAAACGCCTAATTCTGTTTTTAAGATGCGGGACATCTCAACTCCTCGATCCAGTTCCTTTTGTTTATTGATACGTAAAGAGTTCGTAATTTTTACAGGAACAGAGAATTTGAGCATGTAAGCAGAATCCTTTTGATAGACCGTTCTAAAGGATGAGGTCGCTGTGTATTCAGATCCCAGCGGCCCTAAATAAGTCAGTTTCCCTTCCTCCATATATCGCTTCACGAATGCCTTCTCCATGACCACTTTGACTTGCAGCGGATGAATCGGAATGAGCACATATTCTCCGTTTTCTGTTAACATATTCAGTCTCTCTGTTTCTTCTGGTACCTGACGCGAAAGCTCTTCTAACATGAGGCTTGCCGCAGGCTGTAAAATAGACGAATCCTGAAGCACAATCGAATGGTGCGCTTTAAAGTAATGAAGCTGGAAAGCTCCTTTCAGCTCAGGAGAATAGACGGCTTCCTCCTCTTCTGTCATCCCTTGTCTGCTTTTTGGTGTAGGATGTGTTAAATGTCCAAGGAGAAGTGACTGCTCAGCCTCGATGTACTCAAAATCAGCTTGAGATAAAGCAGCTTGATCACTTTCTCTCTCCTTTAAGAATCGTTCAATATTTCGGCAGCTTAAAATGATGCGAAGCATGAATTCATCCTCTGCATCAGTGCGGCCATATTCAATGAGCAGCTCCTTTGAACATAAAGCAACAAGTGTCGTATAATCGACGATCGTTCCCTCTTGCTCGCTGCCATCCGGACGAAAGCGAATCGGAAAATCAAAGAGATGGCGGCCTACAGGTGAAAAATATCGGATCGGAATCACAAGCTCAAGGTCTTGCTTTGCCAGTTTTGCCACGAATACAAGCGAACCATCTGCTTTCGTCTCTTTTTTTGCAGATCGATCGATTCCTGTTTCACGTAAAAAACAGTTTAAAAAGCTTTGCATAGTTGCATTTTCAGCCATTTGTTTATATTGACTCAACGTAGTACCCTCCCGGATTGAATATGAGCGATCCCGATATCAACGATGTCAGAAAGGATTTCCTCAATATGTGTGATTGTCGTTCTCGGATTTAACAAAGTGAATTTTAAGCATGTTTGACCATCCACCACTGTTTTCGCAATGACAGCAGCTCCTGATTTGAACAGCGTTCGATGAATGATTTTATTGATGTCATCCGCTCGGTGATCATCCTTAAATCGAAACACAACTGCATTGATTTCCGGCTCAGGATTGATCACTTCAAGGTGATCATTTCTCTCAATAAGTGCAGCAACATCCTTCGCAAAATCAATGGTAAGGTCAATGATGTCACCAAACCCTTCCTCCCCAATTAGACGAAGAGAAAGAAGCAATTTCAGTGCGTCGAATCGGCGCGTCGTTTGGACAGATTTATTGACGAGGTGTAGAATTCCATCCAGTTCATCTTCCTTTGGATTGAGATAATCTGCATGATAATTAATCAAACCAAAATGCCTTTTATCCTTCAGCAAAAATGCCCCGCAGGAGATCGGCTGATAAAATTGTTTATGAAAGTCGATCGTGATGGAATCAGCAAGCTCAATACCGTCTAATTTACGCCCGTAGGTTTCGCTTAATACAAGCGCACCGCCGTAGGCAGCATCTGCGTGAATCCACAGACCAAATGGCTTGACGATGTCATACACATCTCGAACCGGGTCAATACTGCCAAAATCAGTTGTCCCGCAAGTCGCCACTACCGCAAAAGGCAGGAGATCCTGTTCCTTTAACTTAAGCAGTTTCTTCTTCAAATCATTGAGGTCCATACGGTGATGCTCATCCGTCTCTACCAGAACGACTGCCTGCTCCCCTAAGCCTAGCTGGGATGCAGATTTCTTCACAGTGAAATGAGCATTCTTAGAACAAAGAATTCTCATACGGTGGGCCTCACTCGGCAAGCCTTTCTGCTGAACATTCCATTGCCATGTGTTTTCACAAAATGCATCTCTTGCAAGAAGCAGCCCCATGTAGTTAGATTGGGTTCCACCGCTCGTAAATGTCCCATCTGCTAGATTTCCATAAGAAAACTTCGCACATAGCCACTTTAGAATTTCCTCCTCAACCAAAGATGCAATACCGCTTTGATCAAAAGAATCCATTGATTGATTAAATGAACTTACTATCACCTCTGCGGCAAGAGCAGGTATAAGCGGCGGACAATGCAAATGTGCCAAACATTTAGGGTGCGATACATCAACGAGATGCGGCAAAAGGTGCTGCTTTATATTTTGAAAAACAGATTCCATTGATTCGCCAGACGGTTGAAACTGAAATAATGATTCGACACTAGCCGCTAATTTCCCAGGCAATATTCCGCTGTATGGACCTTGGTCTTTTTGCCACTGATCCAGTAGGCTGTCGATAGATGTATGAAGAGCCGCTTGGAAGGACTCTCTTCCAAGCTGGCTTTGATTGATAAATAATGAATCAACAGAAGCCTTAGTTGATTGCATCGTAAACGGCCTCTCTAAAAATAGCGATGACTTGTTCAAGCTGCTCTTCAGTCATGATCAATGGCGGTAAGAATCGAATGACGCTTCCGAAACGGCCTCCTGTCTCTACAATTAAGCCTTTATCGAAGCAATTCTTTTGAATGAGACTGGCTAGCTCAGGATTTGCTGGATAACTTCCATCCACGTCCTGTTTCTCATTTGGATTAACTATTTCAGCACCAATCATTAACCCTCTGCCTCGAACATCACCGATAGCAGGTACATTTTTTTGAATGTCTTTTAGATATGCCTGCATGCGATTCCCTAACTGGTCAACATGATCAAGCAGATTGGTTTCTTTTATAAATTTAAGCGTAGCGGTTCCTGCAGCCATCGCCATTTGATTCCCTCTAAATGTGCCAATGTGTGCACCTGGATTCCATTGATCCAAATCTTTATCATAAATCACAACTGAAAGCGGCAGGCTTCCACCAATGGCTTTAGATAATACAATGACATCTGGTACAATTCCCGCATGTTCAAAGGCAAACATCTTACCTGTTCGGCCAATGCCTGATTGAACCTCATCGATAATGAGTGGAATGCCTTTTTCATTTGTGATTCTTCTCATTTCTTTCATCCATTCAATAGATGCTGGAATTGAGCCTCCCTCACCTTGCACTGCTTCAAAGATCATACCTGCTGGCGGAAGAATACCACTTTCAGGATCATTTAATACACGCTCAATATAAGAGCTGGAAATGCGGTGTGAATCTTTCCCGCCAATTCCAAATGGGCAGCGGTATTCATATGGATAAGGCATGAAATGCACATCTGGAATTAACCCTTGCACTCTTTCCTTTGGAGACAAATTCCCGCTTAATGACATCGTGCCATGTGTCGCACCGTGATAAGCACCGTGGAAAGAAAGAATGGAACGATTTCCTGTCGCTGTCTTGACTAATTTAATCGCTGCTTCTATGGCATCACCGCCAGTTGGTCCACAAAATTGAATTTTCGCTCTCTTTGCAAACTCTTCTGGCAGGTGAGAAAAAATTTCATTCACAAATTCTTCTTTAATTTCTGAGGTTATGTCCAACGTATGCAATGGTCTTTTTTCATGAAGCATACGTTCAATAGCTTCTATAACAACCGGATGATTGTGACCAAGTGCAAGTGTTCCTGCGCCTGCGAGACAGTCATAAAACTCTCTGCCATCCGCATCTGTCACGATCATACCCTCGGCTTTTTGCATGGCTAATGGGAACCGTCTCGGGTAAGACCTTGCATTAGATTCTCTTTGACTTTGCTGCTCTAAAAATTGCTGATTTTTAGAAACGGTTTTGATGGACATTATAAAACACTCCTCCAATTGATAAAGATTATCATTTTCATTTACTAGCCTAGAGGATGTGAGATAGGAAAGTCAATTGTATTCAAAAAGATGATTCGAAAAGCATATGAATGCAATATTCTCTTTTTAATGAGTTTTTTCGAGTAATTTTTACAAACCTCTACTGCCATAAGGAGAAGGAACACATGAAACGGATTGATATTGAAAAAAATTACAAATCATTCTTCCTGGTTCTTTTGTTCTATTCGACTCAAAGCACTCATTTTATGCAGAATTTTGGATGAAATGAAGGTAGAAAATTGAAGAAATCACACCGTTTTTTCTTGATATAAATGGTTCTGGTGGTATAATTTCTCTGAAACATAAGGGAATGGAGGGGAATTTGATGATTTTAACGAAGCACGATCTTCACCACTACTTAACTCAGGATAAGAAAGCATTAACGATCACGCGCAGAAGGCCAAAGTGGTTTGGGGATGATATATGGAAATATCAAAGGTATTTACGAAAATATGAATACTATTCTAATAGCGGCGCTCTACTCCGCAAATGGTTTTATCGTTATTTACATAAAAAGAAAGGCATGCAGCTTGGCTTTGATATCCCGATTGGCGTCTTTGGCCCCGGCCTTAGAATCAATCATACCGGGCTCTTAATTGTGAACAGGCACGCAAAAATCGGGGCATTTTGTGATATTCATCAAGGGGTGAACATTGGCCAAAACCATTCCGAAAAGGATGTACCAACCATTGGAGATCACGTATGGATTGGCCCCGGCGCTAAGCTGTTTGGGGACATTTATATTGCGAATCATATTTCAATTGGAGCAAATGCCGTAGTGAATCGTTCCTTTCATGAAGAGCAGATTGTCATTGCTGGTGTGCCGGCTCAAAAGGTAAAAGGAAAAAGCCCTTCTTCATGAAGGACCCACCTGATAAAAAAGAATAACACCGATCAAAACAGAGATGAGCAGCATGAGATAAAACAAGATGGTTAAAATCAAGATCGTCCAGCCCAGCCCCTTCCTCTCTGTCTTGATCAAATAAATACCGAGTACGATGGTACTAAATAGCACACCTAAAATAGCCCACAGCCACTTGTCTTTGTTGTGCTTTGGCGCATCAAACCATAAATAGATGGCCACAGCGAGTGAAACGAATAGACCCGTTATTCTCAAGATTAAACTCCCCCTTATGTATACGCGCTCTCTATGATGCGTTTGAGTATCCGAAGATCAGCATCAGGAAGTAAAAGACATAGGCTAGCATAACAATAACATAGATGATGATGGACACGATCAGAACTGTCCAGCCCAATCCTTTTCTTCCTGTTTTGATGAGGTAGATCCCAAATGCAAAGAGCCCGAATAATAGACCTAAAATAGACCATAACCATTTATTTTTCCCATGTTTTGGTGCATCTATAAATAGATAGATTGCGACTAAAATAGAAACAAACCATCCAGTTATCCAGCCCACATTCATCTGCCACCCTTCTTCTTTAGTTTATTCCATTATATGATACTTTTATCCTAAAAAAATAATGATTCAGAGGATATTGCGCGGGAGGCTTTGCCATTCCTCTCTCAGCATCCCATAGCGCATCGAATCATAATACTCTCCTTGGTAGTAACGGACCTTTCGCAGTCTTCCCTCAAGGACAAATCCGCATTTCTCTGCGCACCGCATCATCCGTTCATTCCCTGACCAAGTAGTTAGACCAATTCGAGGGATATCAATATGCGTAAATAATACATCAATCCATTGATTTAAAGCCTTTGTTCCAATGCCCCCGCTCCAAAAGCGTGAGTCATAAATGATAATGCCGCATTCAAGCCACCGTGTACGTTCATTCTCCCAATAATATGAGACAGTGCCTTTAATATCACCGCCTATTTCAATGCCATATAGCTTTTTAGGAATGGATTCATCCTGTAAGTATCGTTTCTTAAATGCAGCAAGCGGGATTTCGTGTTCATCAAAATAAGGGGCATTCCATTTTCGATAGGACTGATCTGGTGCTTTAAATTTTAAATGCCACACCGTCTCTAAGTCCGTTTCGGTTAATGGACGTATGTTCACAAGCTCTTCCTTTTCTCTTTTCATCTGTTCACGTTCCTTTACTTTGTCGTTCTTTTTGCTAAATGACGGTACTCGATCGGCGTCATGCCTTCGTTCTGCCGAAACAGCTTAGAAAAATAAGTAGGGTCGTCAATGCCTACATGCTCTGCAATGGCTGCGATTTTTTCATTCGTTGAGACGAGCATGCTTTTGGCCTTTTCAATCTTGAGACGATGGCTGTACTGGTTTGGCGTCAATCCATATACCGTCTGCATACATCTTGTCATGTAGTCAGGATGATAGTGCAGTTTTTCTGCAAGCTGCTCCATGTGTAATTTCTTCATAAAGTGATGCTCAAGATAGTGAACCACTTCTGATGCAACGGTTTCCTTTGCACTTGGAATATGGAATGCTTCCTTTTGCAGGTGAATGAGCAGTTCTTCAAATAGAAGCTGTTTTTTCAGCGGAAGTTCAGATGCATCATGATTTAGTGCTCTCATCGCTGAAAGGTGTTTTTCTAACAAACTTCGTCCTTTCACTTTTCCTAAACGGGGCAGGCTAAATTCATAGGTTGCCGGCTTTTCGAAGGTCGATTGGTTTTGTTTCATATCAATCCAGTGTTCTCTCGGCCGGTTCGTCAGCTCAAATCGATCAATTGAGAAATGCAGCCACTCATAGTGTGTTGCCTCTTCACATGGCAAATGTCCACCATGAGACAGACCCGGTGAGAGAATCATATATTCACCTTCTTTTATGTGATAAGCATCCTCGTCCTCTGTCATCCATAGTTCTCCTTTTGTAACATAGAGAAGATCAAATACAGTAAAGGTTCTTGAGATATGTCTTTCTCCTTGATGAAATACACCTTTACCTGAAGCAATATAAATAGGAAACGGCGGTACAGTAAATGTAATAAATCGAGCCATATTCATCTCCTTATGAAGTCGGATTTCTCCAATAAGTTTCGGTTTCATCTCTTCTTATTATAGTCGATGCAAGGTACACTATAAATCGGATTTATACGAAAGGAGGCTATGTGATGAAACCTCAAACCCTGTCATATGAAAAGGTTCAAGCCAAAGATGAGAAAACACACCCTTCATTATTTGCATTAACTTGGCCTATATTTATCGAAATCTCTTTATATATGCTTATGGGGAGCGCTGATACACTCATGCTCAGCCAATACTCTGATAACAGTGTGGCCGCAGTAGGTGTAAGCAACCAGCTCCTGAATTTATTAATTGTCATGTTCAGCTTCATTACAACAGGAACGACCATTGTGATTGCCCAGCTTTTAGGAGCTGAACGCAGGCAGGAAGCGACTCAAGTTGCCTATGTCTCTTTAGGAACCAACTTCTTGATCAGCTTTATCATTAGTCTCCTCATGTTTGTGTTAGCTGTTCCAATCCTGCACATGATGGGCTTATCAAGTGCACTCATGCCGGATGCGGCGGTCTTTTTACAAATTGTCGGGCTGCTTTCTTTTATTCAAGCGCTCATTATGACGTATAGTGCTATTTTAAAAAGCTACGGATATACAAGAGACACGATGTATGTCACCATCGGAATGAATTTGCTAAACGTTGCCGGCAATTATTTGGTCATTTTTGGTCCGTTTGGCTTTCCGGTATTAGGTGTCATGGGTGTTGCCTTTTCAACCTCGCTGGCTCGATTGATCGGATTGCTGGCGATGATCCTCATTGTCCGCCGCCGAATTGGATTGCGCTTTTCGCTGAAGAGCATGTTTCACATCCAGCGGACGCATTTAAAAAAGCTGCTGAAAATTGGCATTCCTTCTGCTGGGGAGCAGCTTTCCTATAACGGCTCTCAAATGATCATTACACTGTTTATTACATTTATGGGGACGCAGGCTTTAGCAGCAAAGGTCTACACTCAAAATTTGATGATGTTCATTATGTTGTTTGGTGCAGCGATTAGCCAAGGGACACAGATTTTAATTGGGCGCCATATTGGGGCGAAAGAATTCGATGCGGCCTACCGAAGATGTATGAAAAGCCTATACTGGGCCATTGGGATCTCTCTTCTTTCTTCCACTGCTCTATCTTTATCATCGACGCATTTGCTTACGTTTTTCACTAGCAATCGAGAAATTATTCAAATTGCTGCCACACTTCTCCTATTGACGATCATTTTAGAGCCGGGACGCTCTTTTAATATGGTCATTATTAATTCATTGCGGGCTGCTGGTGACGCGAAGTTTCCAGTGTATATGGCGATGATATCAATGTGGGGAATTGGGCTTCCGATCGCTTATTTGTTAGGCATTCAGCTTGAAATGGGGCTCATCGGGGTTTGGATTTCTTTTATCGTGGATGAATGGATAAGAGGCATCTTCATGTATAGGCGCTGGCGTTCCAGAGTATGGACGGAGTATCGTTTTTCTTCCACATAAAAAGGACTGCGGGTGCAGTCCTTTCAAGATTTTTGACAAAGGGCTAAAATGGTTTTTATTTTAGCCCTTTGTCTTCTTTTCAGCATGATTGAAAACCTTTGCAGTCTAGGAAGGCCGAGCACCGAAGCGGAGCGAATTTGACATTCGTGAGCATTGGCGCGCAGAACTGACAAAGAATGCGAAGGTTTGTCTACATGCTGAAAGGACTGCGGGTGCAGTCCTTTTTTACGTAATATCTTCTAAAATAAGTGCTTTTTCCTGTTTTGAAATAAATGCTCGCTCTGTAAAGACGCGGTATTCGTTTTCTCTTGTTTTATCTAAAATGGCTTTATAAAAGTAGGCTGCTGCTTTCACCGGTATACGTGAATACAGCGGGAATTCATGAAGATGGTCAAAAAACTCCTCGTAGTATGCCTCTGCCTCAAAAGCAATGTACTCCCAGACGTGCTGAAAAGCTTGATTTACAATCCCTTCCTGCAATTCTTGCTCTGTGTACCCGAATTGATCCATCACTTGCTTTGGCAAATAAATGCGGTCTCTTTCAGCCTGATCCTCGCCAATATCCCGAAGGATGTTGGTTAGCTGCATAGCGATCCCTAACGAAATGGCTGCTTCTTTTAGCTGCTCTTTTTTACGCGGTGCAATAATAGGAAGCAGCATGAGTCCAACGGTACTAGCAACATGATAGGAATAGATGAGCAGTTCATCTAACGTTTCGTATCGCTGCTGCTCTAAATCCATTTCCTGTCCTTGGAGCAGGTCACGGAACGGGGCTTCATCCATCCGAAACTCTTGAAATGTATGCTCTAGCGCCACCCATATTGGATCTTTCCGGTCTACCTCACCTTGTAAAAATCGATCAAACGTCTCCCGAAAGGATGCAAGGTCCTCTTTTGGCGAAGGCGACTCATCTACAATGTCATCTGCTTTCCGGCAAAAGGAATATACAGCCCAGACGGCCTGTCTCTTCTTTTTAGGCAGCATGGAAAAAGCACGGTAAAACGTTTTTGAATGGGTTTGAATGGTTTCCTCACACACTTTCAATGCTGTTTGTACATCAACCACTTAGCTTCACTTCCTTTCTATCATTCAAATCTTTTAGTAGTACAGAAGCCATGAGCTTTGCACTTTGCATCACGATCGGCACCCCGCCGCCTGGATGAATGGAGGCACCTGCCGCATAAAGATTGTCTGTCTCTCTGACCTTCACTTGCGGGCGGAAGACACCTGATTGAAACAAATTAGGCGCAAGTCCAAAGCTGCCGCCTTCAAACAATCCTTCTCGCAAGGAATCATTTGGTGTTCTGACCTTTTTCCAGACAATCGACTCTCGCAATCTCGGAAAGCCTCTTTTCTCAAGGACATCCACCATGTTCTCGGCAAAATCTGTCTCCTCTTCCCAGTTGATATGATCTCCTGAAGGAACGGGGATCAGCATATAGAGAACACTACAGCCCTCTGGGGCAAGAGATGGATCAATGATCGATGGATTAAATGTATAAAACGATGGATTTTGAGGAATCGTTTTCGTTTGAAAAACTTCTTTCATATGCTGATCAAAGTGTTCTCCCATAAAAAATTGATGAACAGGTGCTTCATGATACATCTTGTTTAACCCGAGATACACCATCACACACCCAGAGGACGGCACGTATTTCCGGCGATCTTGTTCTTCTAAACCAAGCTGTTTTAACGCAGCTGGATAATCTCCATTGATCACAAATGCATCAGCGGTTACATGTTCATCATTTACTTTTGCCTTGACTGCCCGTTTCCCCTCAAACACCAATTGCGTGACTTCTTCATTTTTTCTTACATGCACACCCATTTTGATGAGCTGCCCTTCCAATATATCTACTAAACTCGCATAGCCGCCTTTTAAATAGTAGATTCCATGTGCGTGCTCACTATATGACACAAGCGAATAAATAGCCGATGCTTCATACGGGTTTCCCCCAACATAGAGGGTTTGAAGTGCGTATGCATCTCGCAGGCGTTCGTCTGAGAAATATTTTTTCAGAGCGCTTTGTACCGTTCGATACGCTTTTAATTTCATTAAAATCTTCATATTCGCTTTTGTAAAAAATGTACGTTTTTCGTGAAATGATTTTTCTAGAAAGGCTTGCTGGCCTTCTTGAAACCGGTCCGTCATTTCTTCCATAAACCTCAGGAACCCTTGATCTTCCTTTGGAAATACACGTCTGATTTCATCTAGCTGACGAAGGGCATCAGAGTACTTCGTATAAGAGGTTCCATCTTGATATTGAATGGTGTACAGCGGATCAAGCTGCAACAGATCAAGCGATGAATCGTCAATTCCTACCTCATGTAAAATGCCTTTTAACATGTCAGGAAGTAGGACAATGGTCGGACCTTCATCTACTTTATATCCTTTCTCACGTACAAAAGCAAGTCTCCCGCCAAGCCGCTCATTTTTTTCGACAAGGGTGACATCATGTCCCGCTTTTTTTAAATAAAGCGCTGAGATCATTCCGCCAATACCGCCGCCTGCAATCAATATATGTTTTCTCATGAGGCGCTCCCCTTTTGATGCGGCATTGTTTTGTGTGAATGTTTCTCTTTTGAAAGAATGGCATTTGTCGTGATACGTGCTGATTCTAAAATGGTTGGGAGTCCGCTTCCTGGATGCGTTCCTCCTCCAACGAGCCAGCAGTGCTTTAATTCATCAAATTCATTGTGCGGCCTTAGGACCATCATCTGCGTCAGCTGGTGGCCAAGGTTAAATGTAGCTCCTTCATATACGTAAAGGTCTTCCTCCCATTGCTTCGGTGTGATCATCCGCTCAACTTCTATATGCTGTCTCACATTCTGAAAGCCGGTTTTCCGCTCCAATGTATCCAGCACAAGCTCTCTAAATTCGTCTTGATGCGCTTCCCAGTCAATACCGCTTTGGTTATTGGCAACTGGAGCCAGAACATAAAGAGCTGATTTTCCTTTTGGAGCAAGGGAGTCGTCGGTTACACTTGCATTTTGAATATAAATAGACGGATCATCTGGCAGCTCATATGTTTTCGTAATGCCTTTAACGAATCGAGCATAATCATCGGAAAAAACGATGGTATGATGCGGCTCATCATACATGGTATCCAGTCCTAAATAAAGCATAAAGGTAGAGCATGAAAATTTTTTCTTTTTTAATTTTTTCTCACTGTATTTCTTTAAGAGTCCTGGCTCGACAAGCCTTGTCATCACATGTGCAAAGTCTCCATTGACGACAACCTCATCTGCCTGTAGTTCTTCCCCAGATTCTAAACGAATGCCTTTTACTTTCCTTCCCTCCGTGAGCAGCTTTTCGACGCCCGCTGACAGATGAATCGCGGCTCCTGCTTCAACCGCCGCCTTTGCCATCGCTTCTGACAGCTGATTGACACCGCCCTTCGGATGGAATACACCTGTGTCATGTTCCATAAACGAAAGGATTGAGAACGCACCAGGGCATTCCCACGGGGACATCCCTAAGTACTTTGATTGAAATGTAAAGGCATATTTCACTGATTCATTCGAGAAATAGTCTGACAGCACAGCATACAAACTTTTATTTAGCGAAAGCTGTGGAAGTGCTTTGATCACCTTCGGGCGCAAGTAATGATGAAAGCGATCCATTTTACTTTGTAAAATTGGTGTCAGACGATCCATTTTGCGCTTTGTATCATTCATAAATCTTAGATACCCTTCGCCCTCACCAGGTGCAAAGGCTTCTAATCGTCTGTACATTTCATCGCGATCCCTGATCATATCAAGCTGATTGTCTTGAAAAATTAATCTATACATCTCTTTTAATTCAATCACATCGATATAATCATAAAGATTTTTTCCAGCAAAGGTGAACAGTTCCTCTGCAATATGAATCATGCTGAGAAAGGTAGGACCTGTATCAAACGTAAAATCACCAAGTTGAAACTTAGCGTTACGTCCACCGACAAAGGGCTGCTTTTCGTATACATGAACGTCATGTCCTTTGCTTTGAAGCATCATAGCTGCCGCAAGTCCCCCTGGTCCCGCTCCGATCACAATGATTTTCATTATCCTTTTTCCTCCAAATTAATTCACTTTAAGTTAATTATACAAATTGAAAAGGTTTGATCAACTTTTGATGTGCTCAAAAAGGCTCATGTTATGTATCAAAAAAGCCGGCTTCCTTTCAACAAGTGCAAGAAAGCCGACCCTTTATTACGCTTCTATATCAATACGATACGTTTCAAACCAATGATGAATCTGTGCTAGATGGGCAATCAACTGCGGGCCCTTCATGAGCTGGCCATACCATGGCACATGAAAGGAAGCTCCTTCCGTTTCAATCAGCTGTTTTAATTGATGTGGATCTAAAAATTCGTGAAGTACAGAATCTTTTTGCGAAAGGCAGTCTGTTAGCATCTCTTTCACAGCCTGAGTATAGGCTGGATGATGTGTTTTCGGATAAGGACTCTTCTTCCGATAAAGCACTTCATTCGGTAAAATTCCCTCTAATGCTTTTCGCAAAACCCCTTTTTCACGATTTCCATGCATTTTCATTTCCCAAGGAATATTCCACACATATTCGACAAGACGATGATCTGCAAATGGCACACGTACCTCAAGACTAGCGCCCATACTCATGCGATCTTTTCGGTCAAGCAGTGTTGTCATAAACCAGATCATATTTAAGTAAAAAAGTTCTCTCCGGGCTTTATCGACTCCAGTTTCTCCATCTAAAAGAGGCGTTTCTGCCAACGTTTCTTCATATTTGCTTTGCGCGTATTCCTTCAGTGACAGCTTTTTTTGCCACGTGTCTTGCAAAAGCTGCGTTCTCGCTTCAGTCGATCTCATCCAAGGGAAACTATTTGTTTCATTTGCCATGTGAAACCAAGGATAGCCGCCAAAAATCTCATCAGCACACTCACCTGACAAACCAACAACGAAATCCTTTTTAATTTCTCGGCAAAATATAAGTAAAGAAGAATCGATATCTGCCATACCAGGTAAATCTCGAACCTCAACCGCTTCCTTCAAATATGCAGCCAGCTCTTTTTGCCCGATGATACAGCTGTGATGATTTGTTTGAAACGCTTTGGTCATTTGATCAATCCATGGGCCGTCAGCATTCGGCTGGAAGTGACTCGCTTCAAAGAATTGATCATTTTCTTCGTAGTCAATGGAATACGTATGAAGCGGTGCTTTCCCTATTTTCTCAAAGTGCTTTGCGGCAATGGCAGTAATAGCACTAGAATCAACGCCCCCAGATAAAAATGTACATACAGGTACATCAGAGACGAGCTGTCTTGTCACGGCATCTGTAAAGAGATGCTTAATGTGCTGTGCGGTGTCATCAAGTGAGTCGGTATGCTCCTTGCTTTTGACATTCCAATATCTCCACACGCGCAGTCCGTTTTTTGAAAAGGTCAAGGCATGTGCAGGTCTCAGCTCTTTTACCCCTTTAAACACTCCTTGGCCTGGTGTTCTTGACGGCCCTAAGCCAAAGATCTCCGACAGCCCTTCATGATCGACTTTTGCTTTGATATTAGGGTGAGCAAGAAGTGCTTTGATCTCTGAACCAAATAAGAAGGAATGATGACGTTCTGTATAGAAAAACGGCTTGACGCCGAGCCGGTCTCTCCCTGCAAATAACAATTCACGCTCACTATCCCAGATCACAAATGCAAAAATGCCATTAAAATGGGAGACACACTCTTCCTTCCATTCTGTATAGGCATGAAGAAGAACTTCTGTATCAGAATGCCCAAGAAAGCGGTGACCCCTTTTTAATAATTCTTTTCTTATATCCTCTGTGTTATAGAGCTCTCCGTTGTATACAACCGTATAAGCATGGTTTTGATGTGTATATGTCATCGGCTGCTTTCCGCCTTCTACATCTACAACCGCTAACCTTTTATGCCCGAAAAGAACGTGCTCACTTTTCCACGTATTTGTATCATCTGGCCCTCTTTTAGATAATGTATCTGTCATTTGATTGATTACATGATCCTGTTGGATGAGCTGCTTTTTAAAGTCTGCCCAGCCTGTAATTCCACACATCATCATCAGCTCCCATCCGTTTTTCCTCAATTGTTCTCATTCAGCCTTTCTTAGTTTATGCATCGTCTCCTTGATAGTTGATTTGTCCTTTTTTCCCGGCGTATAGGACAAGCTTGATTTGGTAAGAAAAGAAAGAAGAAAGGAGCTTTTGTAAATGGAGAATCGAATGAAGCAGCTTGAACGCTGCAACCGAAGATGGTGTAACGGGTATTTGCTCATTGAAAACGGGCATTGTCTGATTGAAGATGAAGAAGGAGAGATCATGCTGCCAGAAAGTCTCCAAAGCACGATGATCTGTTTGCAGGAAAATGACCGATGGACAAAAGGAGAATTGCTTGGTTCCATGATTCTCCATGAAAACGGGCAGCTAATAGAAGTACAAGGGGGAGAAAAAATTCAATATACGGCGTCCCTTGCGAAAGGATGGCTTGATCTTCTCATGTTCGTACCGGAAAACATCTTTCATCACATCCTTGAACAGGTAGAGCAGCTTGGTTTTTCCGTCTATGATTGTGTCTTCTCTTCCTTTCATTCAATGCAGCGCGTCTCTTTCTTTCAGTTTTCGGCAGATACGCAATCACTTGCACTTCAATATCACTATGAGCCTGCAGCCAGCCACATCCGTTTTGAATGGACCACCTCAGACGGGCACCGGACGGTTTCACAATTTGATGCCACATAAAAAGGACACTGCTTCGTATAAGCAATGCCCTTTTTATATTAAAAGATATGGAAACCGATCGGGAGACGTAAACCGAGAAGAATGGTCACAATCGCAAATACGATAAAACCAATCAACACACCAGTCACCGATTTTCCTTTTTTCTTGCGCACTAGGACCATTTCCATGAAACCGATCACGAGGATACCGAGAATCATTTTTCCAATATACTCGCCCCCGAAACCTGGAATTTTCATTCCTGTGCGAACATACAGCTCTACGCCTGTTGCGATAATGATCAAGTAGAATAAGCGAACGATCATGTGCACAATTTTAGCGCCTTTGTCGTTTTTACCTGCTAGAGCAAAGGCTACGAAAAATAAAATAATCCCCAGCACCCATGCTGTGATATGTAAATGTGTTCCCATTTGTGATTTCCCCCTTTATCAGAACAAGTACCTTCTCATCGTACCACGAAATAAGTCATACACAAAGCGACAATCCTGTGTCATCACGCGCTTTATTTGACGTGATTCGTCAGCGTTCCAATCGGTTCAATCGTAATGTCAATACGATCTCCAGAAGCTAAAAACTTAGGCGGTTCAAAGCCCTTCCCCACCCCAGAAGGTGTACCTGTTGCAATGATGTCACCCGCTTCTAACGTCATCCCTTTTGAAAGAGTGGAGACAATGTCCTCAATTGTGAAGATCATTAATTCCGTACTCGCAGACTGACGAACCTCTCCGTTTACCTTTGTTTCCACATGGAGCGCACCATGATCCTCGATCATTGACTTATGAACGATATAAGGTCCAATCGGGCAGGTTGTATCTAAGCTTTTACCAATGAAAAATTGTTTATGTTTTTTCTGCAAATCTCTTGCCGTCACATCATTTAAAATGGTGTAACCGAATATATAATCTTGGACCTCTTCAGGAGCAATGTTTTCCCCTGATTTGCCCATCACGATGGCAAGCTCTCCTTCATAATCCAATTCACTTGTCACACCTTCATGAAGATGAATGTCCGCTTCGTGTCCAATGACAGAAGTAGGTGCCTTTGTAAAAATCATTACGTCTTTAGGAATATCCGCCGCACTACCCATCTCCATGACATGATCTTGATAATTCTTTCCGACACACATGATGTTTTTAGACGGCTTTGGAATCGGTGCATGGAGTTTCACGTCCGAAAGCGGATAGACATAAGAACCGCGGTCTTCTTCTTTTTTCTCAGCCCAATCAAGAAGCTGCCCTACATGTTCCACAAACTTGTCCCCCATTTTGATACACTCAGATAATGAGTTTGGCAGTGTCTCAAGCTCAAATAATTTGGCTTCTGCCTTTTTGACGTCCATCACCCATTCATCATCAATGACTACCCCAATAAACATGCTGCTATGTATCTCACCAGTAAAAAACTTCATGTCTTCCCCTCACAATCTTCATTTCGCTAAGTTATGATGTCTCATTTTATTTCTCTATGAAATAAAAAAAACCCTTTTTTATCATACTCTCTTTTAAAAAGGGTTTCAAAAATGATGATCGAATGCTTAGCGGAAACGGCGGTACTCCCACATGTTCCCTTGATCCCATTTACGCTCAACATTTCCTCTATTTCTGGAACGATGCGATTTCTTTCCACATCTTCGGCAAGAGCGGCTGCGCTTATGGTGATGAGAACGTTTAGATCGATGGCTGCGGCGCGACTTGCGGCTCTTCTTATGGTGGGATCTGTGCTTGCTGCGATGTGACTTGCGGCAGCTCTTCTTATGATGCGATCTGCATTTGCTGCGGTGTGACTTGCGGCAGCTTTTCTTATGATGCGATCTGTGTTTGCTGCGGTGTGATTTGCGGCAGCTCTTCTTATGATGCGATCTGCATTTGCTGCGGTGTGACTTTTTCGGTTCGCTCTTTTTGCTTCTGTAAGATTTTTTGCTTTTATATGACTTTTTACTCTTCATGCTTTTCTTCGAACGATAGCTTTTCTTTGAGCGATAACTTTTCTTTGAACGATAGCTTCTGTAGCTTTTTTTACTGCGGCGTGATTTACGGCGTCCACCACCGCCAAAGAACCAATGGCCGCGACTTGAATGACGAGAACGAGCTGACTTGTGCGAACGTCTCGATTCTGGTTCACGATCTAAGTGATGATCACGTCCCTCACTTCGAAGTGAAGCCACTGCATGTTCAATGTGTGAATGATCAAATGTACTCACGAACAATTCCCCTCCCAGTCTATCTTCGACAAAACAAACAGACAAAGCTGTTTATCTTCTCTGCTTTATGTTACGAGACTCGGTAGACAAGTGTTCGTGACGAATGCCTCTTTCCTTGAAAACTCCATGAATACCTACCAGCCGGTACAGGACATTCCTTCACTTTCATATCGTAAAGAAGAGCATATAGGAGGCTGATGAACATATGAACACAGAACCTTTAAAACAACTTGATATGTGGATTCATCCAAAGGACCTGATTGAATTAAAAAAAGACATTTGGAACGATGAACCTGTTGAAGCCATTCTGAAAACCGGCCAAACCAAATCACATATTTATGCTTCATACCGCGGATCACACATTAGAAAGCTTAAGAAAAAGTCCTATCAAATTGAATACCGAAAGCCAAAACAAAGACAAGGCGAATCCATCTTTCATTTAAATGCAGAGTACAATGACCCTTCTTTTATCCGAAACAGGCTGTCCTTTTATTTCTTTGAGCAGATGGGGGTGCTAAGCCCAGCCGCTTCTCATGTGTTTCTCACCATAAACGGAAGAAAAGAAGGCATTTATTTGAAAATAGAATCCGTCGATGAGTTTTTTCTTCAAAAACGGCAGCTTTCAGGAGGCGGCATTTATTATGCAGTTGATGACGATGCGAACTTCTCCCTTTTGAGTTCTTTTGATAAAAAGCCAAAAAAGCACCTTCTTCTCGGATACGAGAAAAAAACGGGGACTTCTCAACATGATCAGCAGCTGAGCGAATTTATTTACTTTCTCAACACAGCGAAAGATGACACTTTTGCAGAAAAAATAGAACAATACCTAGATGTGACACAATATTTCCGCTGGCTCATCGGTGTGGTATGCACACAAAACTTTGATGGTTTTGTTCATAACTACGCTCTTTATGTGAATGAACAAGGAAGGTTTCAAGTACTTCCTTGGGATTATGATGCAACATGGGGTCGAGACATTCATGGAGAAGAAATGGCGTTTGATTATATCCCAGTAAACGGCTTTAATACATTAACAGCTAGATTACTAGATATCCCTTCATTTAAAAGAGCCTATTACACACTTTTCCAGCATGTACTCGATACACATTTTGTAGAAGACCAGCTCTGCCCAATCATCGAGAAATGGCATGAATCGATTGAGTACCGAATTGGAGATGATCCATATACGAAAGATCGCAAAGACATCCTGAAGTCTGAACGAGACTTAATCAGGCAGTATATCAACAAAAGACGACGTTATTTACAGGCTGAGATAAGAAAAGAGATATTTGGCACGTAAGAACACTTTCGAATTTTGTCACTTTATTACTCATATTGACGAAACAGCTTTTTTTATAGAAAAATAGGGTATACTAACCATATCCTTCTATTTGATAAAAAATGTGAGAGTTGGCGTCCGTTATGATCAATTATGAAATTGAACAAAAAAGATTACATTTAATTGAGACTGCAAAAAAATTCGGGATGAATGCCGAAGAAACGATCAGGTGCAGTCAAGAGCTTGACACACTCTTAAATAAAGGTATCAAATCCACCTCTAAAGATTGCTCAAAAAAAGGGTAAGCCATACATCTAATTCCTCTCATCAAAAGCATTCAAAAAGACAATCACACATTAAAAGACCCATCATAAGCTATGGTGAAACGCCCAAAACAAGTGCCCTAATTTTATAAAGGATGTGCACCGCTATGCCGGCTATTGTTGGAGCCTTTAAAGTAAATGCCGTCGGAACGAGCGGAGTCGTTCATGTTGGAGACTGCATCACCATTTCTCCAAATAGTCAGGTTAAAACGTTTGCTGGCGCAGGCAGTTTTAATACTGGTGATCAATTGCGAATTAGCAACTACAAAAGTGTGACAAATACGTACGACAGTGATGTCATTGATCAACCGCTTGTTGGTAACTTGTAAGGAGTGAGGATCCGTTGAACTTCTATATTAATCAAGCGATACAAATTAATTATTTACGTGTAGAGTCTGTGAGTAACTCCTCTGTTCTGCAAATAGGAAGTGCTGGGTCCATCAAAGCCCTTTCCAACCTGTATAACACGGGAAGCTACGTAGAAGCAGCGCCTGCCGCAGCAGGTACACAAGGAATTGAAGAATCTCAAGGCGCAAGCACAGCACCTTTTGTACCGCTTCAGTCACCAACATCTTAAGTTCATCTGCAATCCCCGGAGGTGTATGTAAATGTATGATTATCAAAGCAACGCTTCACAAGTGTATGGCATCATTCAACAACAAACACAACAAATCATGATGCTTGAAAAAAAGCTTAACGAACTTCAGCAGGAAATACAAATGATCAAAGATAAGCCGACAACGAATATTGAACGGATTGATTATCAATTTGATCAACTGAAAATCGAACGGCTGGAAGGAACGCTGAATATCGGCCTCAATCCATCTGATCCAAACAGTGTTCAAAACTTTGAAGTGGGCCAAACAACAACCCCGGGAATTGGAATGATGCAGCAAGAAATGGCTGGTCAATTTTTCAATCAAACACGACAGCTTGTCGATGCATTCTTAAATGAAGAAGCACCGGACCTTCTTGAAGAGCTAGAGCAGCGATATGAAGGGTCCCTTGATGAAAGCAACAAACACCATATCATTGAGGACATTCGCAAGCAAATTGACAGCAGGATCAAATACTATGAGGGACAGCTGCCACAGCGGGAAGATATGACCCCGCTGCAGCGTTCAGAGCAAATTGCTGAATATGTGAAACATGATGTAAAGCGGGCGATTGAGCACTTTTTAGCCCATATTCCAAGTGAAACGAAAGGAGAGGAAAACGGATGAATTTTACTGTTGTCAACCGCAACATCGAGACCGGAAGCATTAAAGTAGTCGGGGTATCGTCCTCTTCCCTGTTTATCATCGGGGACACAGACCATGTACAATTATCCTCGATTTTCGATACACCGCCAGAATCACTGATTATCGGCCCGTTTGTTCCTCTGGCACCTCGATAATGATCAAGCGCACATCTAAAGTGAAGTTCTCAAAGGTGAATTCTGTCGGGATTTCGAGTGTGGTTCAAATTGGTGATACACAGGAGCTATGCCCGGTAGTCAAGGTGTTAGCTGTTCAACGAACCATTAGTTTGTTTTATGGCTATGAAGCAGGAAATTTAGATGCGAAAGAATTTGAAGTGTATGTTGAACCCATTCCATTGATGCTGCCAGAACGATCAGTTAGAACGGCATTCTACCATGAAAAGCCTGTGATTAAGGTGTCTTCAATCCATGTAGAAGGGGTATCATCGTCCTCTGTCTATCAAATCGGCTCTACTTGTAGAATGAATGGCATTGCGCGAGTGAAGCATATCAGGGAGCTATTTAGCAATGATGAAAGTCCGCAAAACTCACAAATGGACCTACCTATGCATATGATGTGATATGACTTCGAATAAAGGATGTCGATTATGCCAGCAATTGTCGGACCCATTTACATTAACTCTATTTCTGGAGGCGTCGTAAACGTCGGTGACTCATTCTACCTATCGCCTAAAAGTTCGTCAAAATCTGCTTTAGGCTCTGGAGCGGGGAATACCGGAGATTTCTTGATTTTAAATAATGGTATTAGCGCCACCAACTATGTGGATCCTGACTTAAATGATCAGAATATGGTAGGCAATGCATAAAGCAGCTCCTCTACACTCATTTCAAATAGAGGAGCGCTTTTTTATGCTTATTTCTTTCTGCGCTGTCTCGATTTTTTCGTTTTGACCAGCTTGCTTGCCGGCTGTTTCCGAATCCATTTGATGTAAGAAGCAAGCTTTTCATCCTGCCTTAGCGCATCAATTGTGTTCAAACGTGCGGCAAGCTCCTGGTTTGTAAAGAGGGCATGTACTTGTTTATGACAAGGGATGCACAGGAAGGCAGTCGGTAAAAAGGCACCGCCCTCTTCTCTTGGCGTTAAGTGATGTTCTGTGAGCAGGACATCTTGTCTTCCGCACAGCTCACATAATCCAATTGTTTGCTTTGCCACCGTGTCATCACCTCAAAATTTACATTAATTCCATTGAGACTGTTGTCCCTTTCCCACTTGGATCTGCTGGATGGACAATCAGTTTTTTCGGCAGCCGCATTTTCAATTCTTCCACATGGCTGATGACACCGACAGCTAAGTTTTGGGATTGTAACTTCTCTAATGCGGTAATCACCGTATCAAGCAAGTCTTGATCAAGGGTACCGAAGCCTTCATCAAGGAAAAAGAATTGCAGCGGAAACTCACCTCTCAGCTGAATCTGCGCTGAAAGAGCTAATGCAAGCGCAAGCGACGTCAGGAAGGTTTCCCCGCCGGACAAGCTGGACACTGGACGTCTGACACCGCCATTCGCATCATCACGCATGACAAAACCGCCTTCTGAATCAACCTCAATCGCATACCTTTGTCTTGTCAAAATACCAAGACGGGCAGATGCATCACGACTGACACTTTCCAGCTGTTCTTCTGCTAAGAACTCAACAAATGTATTTCCTTTAAACACAGTTTGCAGCTTATCGAGCCGATCAATTTCTTGCTGAAGCTCTCTCAAGCGTTCATGAATACTTGCAAAGCGCTGGTGATTCTCTTCCATTACGCGCAGATGTTCATATGCAGAGCCGCTCATTACTGTTGCTTCTTCCAATGCCTTATCTGCCGCTTCTTTTCTCAGTTGAATGTCAGTCCACTGCTGTTCATTTAATGACTCATCTTTCAGCAGTTCAGAAATTCGCTTTAAGTTTGCGGCACATTGCTTTCTTTTATCCTCAAATTCGTCAATTTCTTGTTTAACCGATTGACGTACTGCCTGATTCATAAAAGCAGATTCAATCTCTTGAGGCTTATCAAAAGGAGAAGACTCCGATTCTTTAGCCCATGCTGCACTTGCTTCTTGTTTTCTCCGGTCAGCCTCTTGAAGCTGACGCTCACAGCTTGAAAAATGACTTTGCGCTTCACTAAAGAGCTCCTGCGCGTGCTGTAATTGCTTGTACGATTGCTGTTCCATTTCATTAAGACGAGCAAGCGTGTGTTCAACCTCAATCAGTTCATCAGAAATAGAGACAGCTTTTAATGGATACCTCCCTAAATCTGTTTCATATTGATGAATGAGCTGCTGCTGGCTTTCTAGCTGATGCGCTAGTTTATCAAGTTCCTTCTCTACATCGTATATGGCTGTTTGCAGCTGTTCTTTTGCCTGCTGCTTTTCTTCCAAAAATGAAATACTTTTCTCAATACGCTCTTTATAGCCTTCCGCTTGCTGGTCCTTTTCATCGATCTGCTTTTGCATCTCTTGTACTTGATGCAATGTAAAGTGCGGGAAGGTCTGTTCAAATTGAGACGTTTGCTCTGACAGCTCAGATTGAAGCTCCTTGATCAGTCTGTCTAATTCTTCAATACGCTGCTGTTCAAATGTCATTTGATCTTTCATCTTGCTTATCTCAGCTGCTTGATCGTGTGTTTCATCCATTAAACGAGCTCGTTTACGTTCAACTTCTTGAATATCTTGTTTCAAGCCTTTCCATTCTTGCATGAGATACTGCAAGGACTCCGGATTTTGCACTGCTTCTACTGCTGCAGCAACTTCCGCACCAGGCGCTTTCTGAGATAAAAAGGCAAACTGCTTTACTAATTGATTGGCGTGCGTTTCCAATAGCTGCTTGGCGGCATACATGTCTCTTGCATATTCCTCTGCCAGCTTGAGTTCTTTGTCCATCCTTTGAATCACTTCATCAATTTGTGCCACAGTTTCTTCATGGTCATTGTTTTCCAATGCCTTCGGATCATGATGAATCGATCCACAAACAGGACATGGCTCGCCATCTACGAGCTCTGCTGCTAATTCTTTTCTTAATTCTGCCGCCCTAACAGCGTCACGCTGTTTTAATTTTTCGAGCTTCTGACTTTGTTCTCTTTTACTCCATTCTGTAAAAGCGCGTTCGAATTCACATACATAGAAATAGAGCTGTTCAATCGCTTGAAATGATTGATCTATTTTTTCATGATGGTCTTTTTGCTGTTTTTGAAGCTTTTCATATGCTGCTGCGGTCTGTGATGATCGCTTTTTGAGCTCTTCCATCTTTTGTTCTTCTTTGTGTATGCTCTGATGTATTCTTTGAACATTTTCGCTTAAACGCAAAGCATCCTGTACACTTTTCCGTTCTTTTACAGAGACTTGCAATTGCTCCAGCTCACGTTTCAGCTGTGTTTGTTTTGCCAGTGCACGTTCTAACAAAGATTGGAGATTGTCTGCTTCTTCTTTTTTTTGTAATAATTGCTGCGCTGTATTATTTTTTCGTTGTTCGATTGCCGTCTTTTCCTGAAGAGCCGCCTCTTTTTTCCGTTCAATTTCCTTTAGCTGAATCAGCTGCTCTTTCTTTTGGAGAAGTTCTGGCTCAGTTTCTATTTTCTTTTGTCTGGCTTGCTCATAGTTCTGCGTCATTTGATCATAGATCGTTCGTTGATGCAGAAGCTGATTTTCTGCTTCCTGCTTCTCTTTTAATGCTTGAGAAAGCTGATTTTCAGCCTTTGTTAATGCATCCGCATAGGGCTTTAATGCCTCTGCCTGCTCAGCAATATGAAGCTTGGCCTTTTTCTCTTCCATTGATGGTGCCAGTTGATTCAAATGGTTTAGTTCCGTCTCATAAGCTTCTTGTTCCTTTTGATACTGCCAAATCGTTTGCGCCTTTGTAAAAGCAGTGAACGCTTCATCCCGCGCTTGTTTTTTCTCATGAAAATTAGCCTTTGCCTGCTCAGCTGCTTCCTTTGCCTGTACGAGCGCCTCTGGGCCAGCTTCACCTAAACCATTCAGCTCAGCAAGCAATTCATTTTTTTGTCCATATTGATTCTGCGCCTTCGCGCGCAAACGTTTGACAAGCTGATCCCCATACTTTTCCAGGTTAAACAAACGCTGTAGCATTTGTCGTCTATCGGCTCCTTTTAGAGAAAGGAATTCTGCAAACTTGCCTTGAGGCAAGACAACCGCTCGCGTAAAATCATCGATGGTTAACCCAAGTAATTCTTCTATTTTACGATTGACCTCACTCGCTTTATCTGCAAGAACTGTCTGCGTATCACCAATTTCAATCAAACGGCATAGTGTCGTTCTGACTTTCATTTCATCTGCCCGCTTGAAAGCACGTTCGACTTTATAAGAAATGTGATGTTCCTTTTGCAAAGCGAATGTGAAGGAAACCGACAGCTTTTCTTCCGCTTGGTTCAAAATACCATGTGTATTATTTAACGCACGTTCCACTTTGCCATAGAGTGCCAGGGTCATAGCGTCTAATATGGACGACTTTCCGCTTCCTGTCGGTCCAAAAATGCCAAACACACCTGCATCACATAATGAGCTAAAATCAATTGTTTGTTCTTCTCTGAAGCTATGAAGTCCTTTAATGGTTAGCGTAATCGGCTTCAAGTCGCTTCCTCCTCTTGCATTTCATTGGCGAGCTCCAAAAACAGCTTGACTGTTTTTTCATCAGGAAGACCGCCGCCTGTCTGGCGCTCATAAAATTTCACGAACCGCTCTTCGATTGAGAGCTTTTCGACTTGTTTTTGTTCTTCCATTTGCTGCAGTTCTTTAAACTTTGGTCTAATGTGGACAAACCCGCTATGCTGCTTTCGGAGCTGATGGATCTCTTCTATAGAGAGCTGATCTGTTAAATGAATCTCTAAATCAATCCATGCCTGAAGATCCCGTTTTTCATCCAGCCACTCGTGTACTTGACTCAGTCCCTCAGTCGCCTTCCATTTCACAAGTGGTTTTCCGCTTGATAACAACACTTCTTTCCAGCTTGCTTTTTCATTAGGTTTTGCTTCTACAATCGTGACTGATTTGGCATATCCTGATTCAGAAAAACTGTAAGCAAGAGGTGACCCGGAATAGCGGGCAATCGTTTTGGCACGCTTGATGGTTTGCGGGCGGTGTAAATGACCAAGGGCCACATAGCAGGCTGCTTCTGGCAGACTTTCAGCCGCAACGGTATATGCGCCGCCTACTTCAATTGGTCTTTCTGAATCGGTTTGACTTCCTCCCGCCACATAAATATGGCTCGTTGCGATATTGACCGTATCCGCTTGAAATTGAGTGCTTAAATGCTGGAACGCTTGCTGTATTTTTAAATTGTAATGATCACGAAGTAATTTCTCTTCAAATGTTTCAGCCAACACCTCGTTTAGCCTCGCCTCAGACGGATAAGCAAGAGCTGCAATGGATAAACGTTCACTCGAAGAAGGAACATCGATGCGGATGATATCATTTGTCGGATATCCAATTAAATGAATCCCCTGATCATTTGTTAAAGGGGATGCGGCGGATAAGCGATCCGGATTATCATGGTTTCCTGAGATGACCACTACCTGACGTTTTCCTTTATCCGATAAGGCGGATAGACTTTCATAAAAAAGCTGCTCTGCTCTAGCAGGCGGATTCACTGTATCAAAGGCGTCTCCAGCCATGACAATGACATCAATGTGTTCGTCTTTTACAATTTGATACAGCTCATCTAAAAACTGTGCTTGCTCATCAAGCCGGCTTCGGCCTTCAAGGGTTTTTCCTAAATGCCAATCTGCCGTATGCAGAATCCTCATGTGATTCACCTCTCATTCCGAACCATTTATAAAGAAATTTCTAAATTCCCGTCAAAGAAATAAAGAATTTTCTCCTCTAATGTTCTGTTTGTTAAACGTTCTACTGCTTTTGCATATAACGCGATTTGAGTTTCATAGCGCTTTTTCAATATAGGCGCTGCTGCTTCAAGGCCGCCTGTAAATCTGCCTTGCACTCTATCGGTTTTATAATCTAGTAAATATAGCTTTCCGTCCGTTTCAAATAAACAGTCAATCATCCCTTGAATAAGGACAGGCTCTCCCTCTGCATCAATATGGCTGTATACCTCTTTAACAGGTAACACCATACTAAATGACACTTCTCGTTTCACCCATTCCGCTTTTTGCAGCTTTTGACCAATAGAAGTAGAGAAGAAAGCTGCAATTCCTTCTTGATCAATTGACTGGACTTGCTCATTTGTTAGCAAGTCTCTCTGCTGTAAGGAATCGAGCAGCTGCTGTATACGTGAATCATCATAGGGCTCGTCAGAAGGAAGCGGAATATGCTGCATGACTGTATGCATTGCGGTGCCTTGCTCTGCAGCTGTGAGTGCTTTTTTCTTCATGAAAGCCGGCCGGTCATATATTGTTGCACGAGCTTTTCGAAGAGAAGAAGGAACACTGTACTCATCCTGTATTTCTTTCATTCTCTTTATCTCGGAAACAGACTGCTTTGTGCCGACTTGTGAGGCCGCTAGATATGGGTATCTCCATGAAAGTCTCTCTGCTACTTTCTCATCAGCATCACCATACCCTTCAACAGGCAGACCTTCCATCAAAGCTTGTACCACCTCGTCCTGCTGCTTCTTTTCAAGTGACATATCTTCTTTTAGAAGATCGGAAGCTTGAGTAAATGAGATCGTGAATGCTGATGGATGCGACAGAACAACATCACCTGTTTCTTCTAAAATAGATGACATCGCTTGATGACGGATGAGGGCAGGACCAATAAAATCTAAGTATGTTTTCGATTGATAACGTTCAAAATCAGGGAGCAGCCAATCTTCTCCGGTTGCGGCATTTTGCCATTTGCTTAATGCTTTCACCTGATTTTTGACAGAGCCGACAAGAAATAATTTTTCCTTAGCCCTTGTGAGCGCCACATATAGAACTCTCAGCTCTTCAGATAATAGCTCTTTTCTCATCTTTTTTTTCATTGCCACAAGCGGTAATGTTGCATAACTAATTCTCAGCTCAGGATGAATATATTTGCTTCCAAAGCCTAATTCTTTATCAAGTAAATAGGACTGGTTTAAGTCCATCATATTAAAGTTCCTGCCGAGTCCTGCGGTAAAAACGATTGGAAATTCCAACCCTTTACTGCTGTGGATCGTCATCATGCGAACAACGTCCTCTGTTTCACTGAACGTTTTTGCCGCACCAAGACCATCTCCACGCTCCTGCATTCTTTCAATAAAGCGAAGAAAACGGAACAGCCCTCTAAAGGCAGCTTTTTCATACTGCTTCGCTCGATCATAAAGAGCACGGAGATTCGCCTGTCTCTGCTTGCCTCCAGGCATCCCGCCAACGTAATCTAGGTACTGCGTATCGCGGTATACTTCCCAAATCAATTCCGCTACTGAATGATTCATGGAGAAATCACGCCACTTACGCAGCAACCTGAAAAACCGTTCTAGTTTTTTGCATGTAGGGTGATCTGAATGAGTCACACTCATAAATGCCTTCACAGCATCATAATAAGTGCCTTTTTTATCACTCGTGCGGATTAGTGCCATTTCATTTTCGTCTAAATGAACAATTGGTGATCTTAATACAGCTGCAAGCGGGATATCCTGATATGGATTATCGATGACTTTTAACAGAGAAAGAATCACAGACACCTCTGTTGCTTCAAAATAACCGGAGGAAAGATTCGCATACACAGGGATTCCCTGCTTCTTCAATTCCTCCATCATTTGCGGGGCCCACGGCATGGAGCGAAGCAAAATCACAATGTCCCGATACTGCAAGTTACGGGTCATTTGCTGTTTTGCATCGTACACTTGAAATGGCTGCTCCACCAATTGTCTTATTTGTTTAGCAATGACTCTCGCTTCTAGTTGTACGGTCTCTAGTTCTTCTCGCTCTTCGTCAGTTTCTGCTTCCTGTTGATCTAAATGAACAAGGAGCATTTCTGTCGTTGTATCTTTACTTTCTGGATAACTCGCTCCAAGCTTTAATTCAGCTTGTTCATCATATTCAATTTCTCCAACTGTTTCCCCCATCAGCTGTTTGAACAAAAAGTTCGTACTGTCTAACACATCTGAACGGCTGCGGAAGTTTTTATTTAAATCAATTCTCTTTCCTGTTTCTTTGCCAGCTGGTGTAAATTGTTTGTATTTGTTTAAGAAGAGCATGGGCTCAGCCAGTCTAAAACGATAAATGGACTGCTTTACATCACCAACCATAAACAGGTTGCCCTCTGCAGCATGTTCTCCTTTAGATACAAGCTTTAAAATCGTTTCTTGTACAAGGTTTGTATCTTGATATTCATCAACTAGCACTTCTTCAAACTGCTGTTGATAGTACTTGGCCGCTTCTGTTTCGATCAAATTTCCTTCCGCGTCCTGCTCTGCTAAAATGCGTAAGCAATAATGCTCTAAATCCGAAAAGTCCACGATTGATTTTTCTTGCTTCGCTCTTTCGAAACGCTGTCCAAATTGGATGACAAGCTCCACAAGCGTTTCGACCACTGGCTTCATTTCAGCTAAGCTTTTCAAATGCTGGGCGGGACTTCGCATAAAGTATTCATCTTTGAGCTTTTCTAATTGTTTTTTTGCTTGATTGCGTGCATCTGTGGCTTTTTCTAACAGCACAGGGTCATATTCGTCCCCTTTACATGTTTTAAGCCTTTTAAAATTGATGTTTGGCAAAAGCTCGTAAAGCTTCTCAAAATCATCTTGATGGCTTATTAATTCATTGACTTGCTCTAAATCATCTATAAAATTTTCTGCTCTCGGTGCTGGGCCGCCCGGTTCTTTTGATAGAGCGAGAGCTCGTTCGAGCAGTTCCAGACAGCTTTGAAAAATGAGAGAAAGATCCTCTTTGATATATGGGTAAAACGGCAATTGTTCTACTTTTGTTTGAGCATCTACATCATAAAGAGAAAGGAATGCCCTCATCCATTGCTCAGGTGAAGGGTGAGATCTGGAAAACTCATAAATTCTCTTCACAAGCCATTGCAAGTCTAAATCATGACGGTCAGAAGTGTAACGATCAACCAATTCAAAGAACGCTGGCTTTCCAGCCTTATATTCATCCTCAAACAGTTCATCTAACACTTCATCTCCTAATAATTCTCCTTCTGTTTGATCAGCCAAACGAAAGCCTGGATCAAGGTCAATCTCATAGTAAAAGGTGCGCAGAACCTGCAAGCAAAAGGAGTGCAAGGTAGAAATATTGGCACGATTCATGAGTGACAGCTGTCTTCTCATATGAAGGGACCCGGGGTTCTTAGCTAATTCCTTTTCAAGTGCTTCTGTGATCCGATGCTTCATCTCTGCCGCAGATGCATTTGTGAAAGTCACAACGAGCAGACGATCCACATCAACTGGATCTTCAGGACGGGTCATTTTTCGAATCAGCCGTTCAACCAAAACAGCTGTTTTACCTGACCCTGCCGCCGCCGCAACAAGGATATCTTGTCCTTCTGAAACGATGGCTTCCCACTGGTCATCCGTCCAAGTACTGTTATTCGGTTTTGGTATTTGCATACTGATCCCCTTCTTTTTTGATCCGGTCTATCACGACATCATCCTTTTCAGATGAAAGCACTCTAAATTCATTATCCTCTATTGATTCATCAAATTGGCAAATAGACTTAAATGAACAAAAGCGGCATGGTGTTTGATCCTTCAATTTATATGGATTAATGGCTACCTCGCCATTTGTAATTCTTTCGCCTGCCTCTTCAAACGTGCGCCGAACATGCTGTGTGAGTATATGAAAATGATCTTCACTTAAAACAGCAGAGTCAGAACGGAAAGACCCATCCTTTTTCAAGCCAGCTTGAATGACCTGTGATCTTCCTGATTCAAGCGTTTGATCCATTAGCTTTACCGCTTCTACATCTTCAAGCAATAGACCTTTCATTTTAAATTTCTTGAATATTTCCTGCTCAATTTCATCCTCTGCAAGCGGAATCGGTGCTTGAATGAGCGGATCATGAATATGGAAATATAAAATGCCAGCTGGCGTTGCTTCTACGCCGAGCCATTCCTTTGAATACGTAATAGTCAGGTCTAAGTAAGTGAGCATTTGCAAGGCCAGCCCATAGTATACTTCTGCTAGATCAAGACCTTTCTCACTCGATTTGTAGTCGACGATTCTCAACAACAGCCCTTTTGAACCTTCTGCTTTATCCACCCGGTCAATTCTTCCGACAAGCTCCATCGTGCAGCCATTTTTCAATTGAAAAGTAAACGGCGGCAGAGGTCCTTGACCGCCAAAGCCTAACTCGAGCCCAACGGGAGAAAATCCACTCACTTTTGCATGCTCACTTAAGATAGAAGAAACTCGAATCAAGATTTTCTGGAGCTTTTCTTTAATATAAGCATGCCGGTTAGAGCTTAATAAAATTTCCTTTTGAAGACGCGGAGCAAGCTGTTCGATTGCATGTCTTGAGTAGGTGACACACTCTTCCTTCGTTAGGTTTTTCCAATCCTTTTTTTGTTCAACAAGCGTATCTGAAATATGCTTTAAAGCTGAGTGAAACAGCTGGCCGATATCGGGTGCTTCCAATTTATAAAATTGCCGGTCCTTTAGTTTTAACCCGTGGGAAGCAAAGTGAGAAAACGCACACGCATTGAATTTCTCCATTCTTGAAACGCTGCCTTGGATGTGATCACCGTAAAGTTCTTTGGTGACGTTTGGTTTTAAGCGCTTCGCTCGATTTGTAAAAAACAAACTCGACAAGATGTTTTTTGATACATCCCGATGAGATGACGTCATCAAATAATTATAGACACTCCACCATACACCACTGATGGGATATTGGTTGAGCCATTGCTGCAGCTGTGAGACGGTATAAGATAACGAGACATGCTCATTCGCTACAAATTTTAATTGCTCATCGTCATCCAGCTGTTCCGGATCTAACACATACAAAGCATGCTGATGATTCGGCATAAGCTCCTGGCAATACTTGATAAGAGTCGAAGGCAATAGAGAGCGCCCCTCTTCATCTGACACCGAATAAGACAGATACAAATGATGGGATGGACTCGAAAGCGCTTGGTAAATTAAAAATTGCTCATCTAGCAGCCGTTCCTTTCCTGTCTCTGCCAGTTCTGCTCCTGCTCGTTTTAACCACTCCCGGTCATCCTCAGACAAAACACTTTCATCAGAAGGGCGTGCGGGAATAACGCCATCATTTACCCCAATGATAAACATACACTTCACTTGATACATTCTTGATAAATCCATACTTCCGATAAATACTTGGTCGAGTGAAGGCGGAATTAAAGCGAACTTTAGAGAGGCCAATCCTGTATCCATCATCTGTTGGAATAAAGGAAATGAGAGCTCCTCCTCACCGAGCATTTCAACAAATTCATCCATTAATTGAATAACAGCATCCCATACTTGTCCATGCTGCATGGCTTCAGCTAATCTACCTGCTTCCTCAGCCTCCAGCCTGGCCTTTTCAAGTTTATCCGGCACTTGTATTTCCTCTAAAAAGACATAGACTGCCTCCACCATGTCTTTGACCTTTTGCGCTTTTTTCAGCCTTTTTTGCAATTGGAAAAGCGGTGGTGCAATCCATTCCTTTACATCATTCAGCATCTGTTCCATTTCAATTTCTTGATCTGTTTGTCCAAAATCTTCATCTAAGGATTGGAATCGTCTGTAATGGAAACGGGAGCCGTTTGTCCAGCGTTCTCCTTTTACACCATAAGCAATACAGTAGTTTTCAAGCTGATCTGCCTGTTCTCTCGCTTTGTTTTTGGCAAGTTCGAGCGGAAATAAGAACTCTGTCTTCACGCAGCGAAACACAGCCTCATACCGCCAGTTCCCTTTTATGACATCCAAGCTCGAACGAATCAATTCAATGAGCGGATGATACTGCATCGATTCATTTCCATCAATAAAAAAAGGAATATCGTAATCTCGAAAAACCTCTTTTAACGTATCTTTATAGTCGTCTACATGCCGCGCTACAATCGAAATATCTCGCAGTCTGAGTCCTTCTTCTCTCACTAAATGAAGAATTTCTCTCGCTACTCCCTCAATTTCAGCTCGTTTACTTGCACTTTTAGATACTGTGAGATGAGGGGTTACTTCCTGATATGGCTGCACCGGTCTCTGCTCATATTGACGTTCTAAATAAGCAAGATCCGGCGTATGAAGATGACGGTGATTTCCCTCCAAAATGTTCTCAGAAATGACCGCTCCGCACTCTTTGGCAAGCTGATAGAGCTGGAAATACGTTTTACCTGTCATACGAAATAAATCAAGTTCATTTGGCTGCTTATCATAATAGGAACGATCCACTGTGAAAGCAGCAGTTATTTTCTCAGCATGCAGCAGAAGCTGTTCAATGACGAGAAGCTGCTGAGGTGTAAATTGATAAAAACCATCTATATAAATGTGTGCTCCTTTTATTTCTTCAGATAAAGGAATTTGCTGCGTGAGAAGCGTCAAATAGTCTTCTGAGTGCACATATTCATCTTGTAAATGCTGCTCCATCTGCTGATAAAGAACATGCAGATCATGCAATTTTTCGGCTGCCCGTCTTTCTTCTGTATACTCTGAATACATGCTCGATAATGAAATTTTTTCAATATCCTCCGGCAGCATGCAGTACCTTTTGAACTCAGCCATCGTCTTTTCGATTTGCTCCACAAACCCCGGCTTATCACTCGCTTTTTTGAATACCTTAAACTTTTCTTTCTCCTCTTCAATCACTTTTCTTAAAAGCATTTGAATTCCTGTGCTTGTCACAAATTGCCGGTTCGCTCCGCCAGTCTGCTGTAAAATAGACCAAGCAAGACGCGTGAAACTAAATACTTTGGCCCTGATCATCCCGCCAGCTTCAGACGTTTTTGCAAGCTCGTATTCCATTAAGAATGTCATTTGATCCGGGACTAAAAAAATGATTGGCGGACCCAACGGATCAAGCCGAAGCTGTTCTTTGATTTCCTCTAAGATTGCAGTCGTTTTTCCACTCCCCGATCTGCCTGCTAAAAACTGAATCTCCACGCTCCACAACACCTTTCTTATGTACTCATATTCTAGCGAAAATAAAAGTAAATAGCTATTTTCCCCTTCTCCTCCCTAAAAAAGATATAGGCACCTTTCCTCACTCTTTTCATATCATAAACCATCATGAACTCAAAGGAGGCTGGCAATATCATGTATTACGGTTATTACGACTACTCGCCATATGACATGCGCCAAAACACAAGAATCATTTCAGACCTAGAAAAATCGATCAACGGTGAATATTCTGCGATCCAATGCTACGAAAAACTTGCCCAAAGAGCAAATACTCCTGAGGCAAAAAAAATCATTCAAGAAATACGCCAGGATGAAGTCAGACACTATCAACTATTTTCAAAGCTGTATTATTCTTTAACAGGTAAAAACCACAAACCAAGCGTAACAGAACCTTGTCCAGATCAATTTAGAGAAGGACTTGTTTTCGCATTTAAAGATGAACAAAGAACGGTCGATTTTTACTTAACGGTATCAGATTATGTCCGGGATCAAGGAACAAAAGAGCTGATGAAACGTATCGCTCAAGATGAACAGCAGCATGCTGTATGGTTTTTATATCTTTTAACGCACCATGTGTCTTAGATAGTCCTATTTTAATAGGAGATCGTATGTTCCGTCAAAAAATGAAATTGTCTTTTTATTCATTCAATCTATAAAATAAAGTACTATTCTCAGCAAACCTCTCATCTCTTTCACTTTTTCAAATGTGAAAACGACAATTTGATAAATAAAAAACTCCTCTGCCACAAATAGCAGAAGGAGTTTTTTTCATGATCGTTTAATGAAATTTTGCTTCATTGCTTTGCTGCTGATGTTTTAGGACCCCATCAATGGACAGCATCTTACTGCCGCTAAGTGTTAAATAAAGTGCCATGACAAGCAGCGATAGTTCAAATTCGTAACCGCCAACAAATCCTTTAGAAAAACCAACCGTAATAATCGCCACAGCCATAATTGGTACAAATAATGCTGCGAAAATACGTGTTCCTAGACCTAAAATCAAGGCGATACCGCCGACCAGCTCAATTGTCTTTACAATATAGGCCATAAATTCCGGTACACCGATTTGTCCAAAGAATGCCGCTGTTCCTCCCAGACCTCCTTGATATGCCTGAAGTCCGTGTAGAAAGAAGATACTACCTAAAATAACACGTACGAAAAGTGTTCCTATTTCTTGATTCGTTTTCATATAGTGATTTCCTCCTGTTTTTACACTACATAATGTAATGTTAATAAGTAAAAAAAAATTAGTAATTTAGGTTAAGCATAATCATTAAGACCACCATGAGAATGGTTGATGTGACAATGGGAATGATGGGTACATTGAAAGGAATATTGTAAGTTGGATTTAAGATCTTCTGTATTCTTAAATTCAATGCCCGATCTCCAAAGGATACCGCAAACTTCGTTTGTTTTTGAAATTGAGTTCTCTTTTTAATGAGTTTCAAAAGGGCTTGCCCTACTCCAAGCTCAGTGCCTGTCTGCCGAATAGCATAGTCATCTGCGATCACTTCACGAAAAACGGAATAGCTTTGTCTCATATGCTTTAACACTGGAATGTACCAAATAACTTTTGTGAGCATTGAGAATGTGAAAGCCTTTAAAGGATCATAGCTGTATTTGTGGTGTAATTCATGATAAACAACAGCGTCAATCTCCTCTTTATCCAGCATGTCCATGAGAGATGTTGATAAATAAACCTTTGGGTGAAGCATCCCCATGGCAAAAGCAAGCGGTTCATGACAATGAAACACAATGATGTCATTTGCATATTTCTCAGATAAAGATTCGGTCGAGTGGTAATCGACTGCAAGCATCAGATTTTGCTTGAATTGAATGTACGTTTTGATTTGCTTCGTCATATAGAAAATTGCAAATCCCAGTGTGTAGAGGACTAAAGCATCTAGAAAATATTTCAAAGGAGTGAATCCATAGAATTCGAGAACAGACTGGCATACATGAATGAGATTATATGCTTGATTCCAGCCAAAAAAGCTTGAAAGCACGTAATAACCCATCTGATAAAAAATCGTTAAACCAATCAATATACCGCCTAAAAACAGCAGACTCGATTTCATTTTATTCATTTTGCTGCTCCTCTTTTTTTGATGCCAGCCTTGCTTCAAGCACTTTGAGTAATTCAGGATCAGCACTTTCAATTGCATCCACCATATGATTCACTGCCAGTGGACCAAAATCGTCCATCAGCCCTTGCGTAATCCATTTTGTCTGCTCATTTAGAAATTCTTCTTTTGTTAAAATGGGATTAAAAATAGATGAACGCCCTTTTGTTTTCTTCTCGACAATTCCCTTTTCGGTTAAGCGGTTCAGCACAGTCATCACCGTGTTGAAATTAATCGGCTTCTCATCTGACAGCTTCTGCTGCACTTCTTTAATCGGCATATCCTCACCTTGATAAAGGATCTCCATAATCCTTCCCTCTAAAGGACCGAAAAAGCGATTCAATCCCTTTTCATTATATTTAAAAGAAGGAATTTTCATGTCATCACCTCACACTAAGGATTGTAGTGTAATTGAAAATGATAGTCAACAGATAACCAAAATAGGGGAAAATCGTTGCATATTACCTTGCTTTTTGGTAAAAATTATATCCCTATTTATATCAATAGGCTATCCGATTCATGATAAGATAATCTTATGAAAATGGTAAAAAAATTCGTATTTTATTTATAGAGACTTTTGTATTATAGTGAAGATAACAACATTTCACTTACTGAACAAATTTACAGGAAGAAGGTTACATGTGATGAAACAAGGAAACAGCCTTCGATCCGATCTCATTTTGATCGCGATAAGCGGTTTAGGTGGATTTCTTTTGTCTTTAACAGGAATGTCTATTGGCTGGATGGTCGGTACATTAATCACAGCTGCATTTATTGCCATGCGACGTCCAACCCTGTTTCAGCGTAAAGGAAACAACACCTTGCGTATTCACAGCAGATGGCTACTCCTTGGTCAATTTATTCTCGGAATCGAACTCGGACAAAAAATGAACATGAAAGTTCTTCATATTTTCGCTGAACATTGGCTCCCTGTGAGTTTCATGCTCGTTTTTTCTATTCTACTGGCGATGCTTTCTGGCTTTGCCTTGTGGAAGCTGAGTAAAACAGATATGCTGACCAGCTTTGTCGGAACAGCACCAGGCGGTTTATCTGCTATGCCAGGGATTGCCCAAGAGGTTGGAGCAAATACCGCCGTTGTCAGTCTCGTACAAACAACACGTGTATTAATGGTCGTACTCACCATCCCATTTACGGTGTTCTATTTAAATACAAAAAATCCAGCGGATGCAGCTGCAGGCGTGCAAGGGAGCGCTTTTTCATCCGGTGTTTTCACCCTGTCAAATATCTCGTGGACTGCTGCACTTATTTTAGGTGCCTGGCTTATGTCACGCTTGGCGGTTCGTCTTCATTTCCCTGCCCCTTGGCTGATTGGCAGCATGTTAGGAGTTGCAGCTCTTCAAGTAGGTGCAGGTGCGCTCATAGGTCATGATTTAATTCCTTACTGGCCAGCACAAGCGAATATCGCATCACAGGTATTTCTAGGTGCAACCATCGGGTCAAAAATGAATAAACAGATGTTTGTCGGGCTTAAAAACACGTTAATTGTAGCCGTCGTCAGCTCAGCTGGACTGATAGCTGCAACGGTTCTCAGTTCAATTGCCATTGCAGAGGTGACAGGCATTTCTGTCATTACAGCCATTCTTGCCTTTTCGCCTGGCGGTATTGCAGAAATGGCAACAACAGCAGTCACACTCCATGAGGACTCAACCTTTGTAGTGGCTGTACAAGTTGTTAGAATCATTCTTGTCATTGCTATGCTGCCGCCGTTTTTTCGATTCTTACATCATGTCTGGGCAAAAAGACATCCTGATTATAAAGCCGCAAAATAAAAAAAGAGACGCTTTGCATGTGCAGAGCGCCTCTTTTTTATTCACCATGATTTCTTTTGACACCAACTACTTGGTCCTTTGAAATCGTTCCAAAATGCCGGCTGTCGAAGCTATGTATTCGGTTATCTCCGATCACGAAGTAATGGTTTTTTTTGATTTTATTTTGTCCAGTGATGGCTTTCAGCTGAAAATCTCCTGTCAGGACATTCCCCATTTTATGTTTTTTCTGCTCTTTTAAATAGGGTTCTTTCCATTTTGCACCATCGACAAATAACTGATCATCGACATACTTGATCGATTCTCCTGGGAGCCCAATGACCCGTTTAATCAAAATTTGATTTTTGGGTCCGTGAAATAACACATAATCGAACCGGCTAATTTTCGTGAGTTTTGGCGAGAACTTGTTGATTAATAATTCTGTTCCATCTGTAAATGTCGGGTCCATACTAACCCCTTCTACTTTATACTTCACAAACATGAAATTCTTTACCTGGAACAATAAGACGATGCATGTAATAATCATCAACCATAGCAATGGCTTCTTTTTCATTAAGAGCCTCCTTTGTCCTCACGCTTGCTCATTCGAATGTTTAACCTATTTTCTACTCTCTTTCCAACATACCATAATAAAACGATAACTAGAACCGCAAAAACACTTCTTAACGGATTCTTTACTAAAGCGGAAAGATCATAACCGATAAAACTAATGATAAAGAGCATGACACACTTACCAGCTAAAGCAGCTAATGAAAATTGCCACATGCTAATTCTTGATAAGCCTGCGACAACATTGACGGCAGCAGAAGGTGTAAAAGGAAAGCAGAGTAAAATAAATAATGGACCAAATCCCCGCCTCTCCACCCAAAGCATCAATTTTTTAATGGAAGGGTGTCTGCTGATAAAGTTCAGCATTCTCATCTGTCCAAATTTTCTGATCAGTAAAAAGACAAGAATAGACCCTGCACTTGCACCGATCCAGGTTAATAAAAAGCCTTCCCAAAGGCCGAATGCATTTGCATTGGCCACCGCAAACGCCACGAGTGGTAAAAACGGAAGAAATGCTTCAATCAGAGGAAGCAATATAGCGACAATTGGTCCAAAGGCCTTGTAGCTTTCAAAAAATGATGTGATATTTTCATGAGTAAATAGAGAAAGAAATGATGTCAACTTGTTTGACTCCTTCAAGGTTTGTCTACATTTCATTTTACATGGAAAACATAAAAATATACAAATGAATCCCACTCGCCCCCTTGAGATTGTTTGACTCATTCGATATAATAAACAAGAACATTTGTTCTATTTTTAAAGAAAGCAGGCTTGGACATGACGAGACTATCAAGAATACAGCTTCAGATGATGGAACAGGCCATCTTTCTTCCAATGGTCATCTCCATCCTCAATCGTGATCTGACACACTTAAAACAACATCAAACATTTAAATTAAATGAACCATACATTCAGCTTGTGACCTCTGTGTTAAAGGAAGCGCAGAAAGCACTTTACGAACTGAAGCAGCATTTACGTAAAGAAAACATGAAGGTACAGCAAATTGAACACGATGAAGCATTTACAACGTATCTATTTATCATAAATGGCTATGAAGAAAAGCATAAATACTTTAATCCGCGTATACGTCATCGAGTAGAGGAGCTGCTGACTGGATATTTTCTGCATCAAGCAAATTAACTTCTTGCTGAAATGCGGCGTGGTACCCATGCAAAGAAAAAAGCCTGCCGCGGCGGCAGGCTCCTTCTTATTTATGATAATTCAAGCTGTTTTCTCAGCTCTGTTCTGACTTCTTCTAATCCTGGTCCATCTAACTCAAAGTAATACACATTCCCAGGCTGATAATCATGGCCCTTTAGCTGAATGGTATCCACTGATTTCAATGAGCTCAGTAATGGAAAAAGACCGATGAACTGTTTCATGGAAAGATTGGTTGAGACGTTATCACCAAGGGTATCAATGATGTTGTCGTATGACGGGATCGAAGAAATCGATTTAGATTTTTCAAAGATGGCTTGAAGTGCTTCCATTTGGCGCTTTCCGCGCATGAGGTCACTGTCTGCCTTTCTCGTTCTCACAAAGGCCAAAGCTTCTTCGCCATTCAGTCTATGAGTGCCTGTCTGCACTTGAACTTTTCCCTTTGAATCCTTTTTCATTTGTTTTGCGATGCTTTCATCTTCAATCGTTACGTCAATTCCATTTAGCTCATCCACAATGTCTTGAAACGCCTTAAAGTTCCCTGAAATCACATAGTCTACAGGAATGTTCAATAGGTTTTCGACCGTTTTGACTGACAAATCTGCACTCCCAAACGCATGGGCGTGAGCAATTTTATCATATCCTCTTCCCGGTATATCCACATAAGAATCACGAGGAATACTGAGAAGCTTAATGGTTTTGTCTGTTCGGTTCACCGCCGCCAGTAAGACCGCATCACTTCTTGCTTCGTCTACCGTTTCACCTGGACGGCTGTCAATTCCAAGCAGCAGCACCGAAAAGCTGTCCTTTCCTGGATCAAAAGCTTTCACACGCTTTTGCGAGGTGTCTCCTCTTTCTAATGATACTTGCGCCTTGTTCGACGCTTTTGAAATTTTATAGTATGCGTATCCAGTCACGGACACTGCCATCACCATAACAAATGCCATCATAAACAGCACGGCTTTTACCCAAGGCCTCAGTCTTCTCTTTGATCTTGTTTTTTTCTTCATCCTTTCCGAACCCTCACTCTATCTTAGTCTATCAATGTAGGTTCCACTATAACATATTTTGAAGAAAGTTTCCTTCATGCAACATATTTTTATGAATCCACAATAAAAAAACAGCCTGCGGCAGCGGCTGCTTTTTTCATCATGATTGAATAGTCAATTGAAATTGTCCCTTCAGTTCTTCTTCTGCTTCTTGAAATAACTGGCGCAAGCTCTCAGCATAATCACCAAGAGAGTCTTTGCTCGTTTGAAAATTCACCCATGTCAGTTCTACTGGAAGAGTCACCTCTCCTGTCAAACAGTCCCAAAGGGCATCAAGATTTTTTCCGTAATAGTCAGGAAGGTGTAAAACTGTTTTTAGCTGGTCATGAAGCTCTTCTTGCGATCTGCACGCTGCGCCATCAAGCTGCACTTTTTTCATGTTCATCTTCCCCTCTCCTCTCTATATTTTAAACGAATTGGAGGAGAAAGAGAAAGATGGACATCTTACTTTTGTTTCTGTCTGACACCTGATAGCAATAGAATGAGGCAGGCAGCCAAAACGAGCAAGAAAAAGAGGGTTAATACGATCTGAGTACCGTAAATATCAGCAAAGAGTCCAACAAAAACACTCGGAATACCAAGTCCTAAATAAGCAAACAAGTAATACCCTGCAACGGCTCTAGCCGCCTCCTTTTTCCCTCGCTCAACAATGAGCTGAAGTCCACCTAAATAAGTAAATCCATAGCAGGCAGTACCCGCCAGCATCGTGCCGGAAAGCACAAGGAAGATAGACCCGCTGCTTGCACCGTATAACAAGAGGCCATATCCGCATGGAAGACAGATAAAACCCGCAAGGAGCGCTGTACTGCTATTCATCTTGCGCACAAAGGGCTGCATCAGGACACCTGCCATATTAATTAAAAAGAGCGCCGGTCCTACCCACAATTCATAACCATTTAATTTAAGCTGTGCTGGCAAAATCGAAATGACAAGGCCGCACACCGACCACGCGATAGCAATGGCTGCATTCGCCAGCATTGTTCCTTTTGGAAATCTTGGCATGTTCATCATCGGTTTACCTGAATCTCCTTGTACAGGCGGCACGAAAAAGAAGACACCCACAATGGTTAAAATCAAAAAGGCCAGCACAATCCAATAGCTAAGCGGCGTGAGTGACACACGCTGAAAAGATAGAAGTGCCGTAAAAAGAGCACCGCCCCCAAATCCAACCGAACTGCATAGCGCAATAAAAGTTGGAATCCAGCCTGATTTCTCTGGATATAAAGCAATCAAATATGCGGTGCATGTTCCAACACTAAGACCAAGACCGACACCTTGCAATAGCCGGGCAGCAAAAAGCATCTGTATAGAAGGATGCACAATCATCAACAAGGTGGCACATAACGAAAAGCTAAGGGCGACCAATAAAATCGGTTTGCGACCTGCCCGGTCCGAAATGCCGCCAAGAAAAAGCAAAACTGGAATAAGTCCGAAGACATACGCGGCAAATACAAGTGCTGTTGCCGCCTTTCCGTACCCTGCTTGTTCTGCATACGCCGTATAAAGGGGCACTTGCAGATTCACAGCAATCGTAATCATAAAAAGACCTAGTAAAACGAAAATAAACGGGACGAAGGATAAGTGTGCCGTTTCTTCTTTGGATGCTGGGATCATTTGACTCTCTCCTCTATGTCATTGCATATGAGAACAGTGTACACACCATTTGGCTTACTTCCTACATCCAAAAATGACACTATTGACCAGTCCATAATTCCGTGTCATCATCATGTTATGACGTGACAATGAGAGAAGGTGCACGATGTATATTCATTTAGACCGTTCAAGCGCTACTCCGCTCTGGCAGCAAATCGTGACTGAAATCATTCAAAAAATTCATACACAAAAACTGCATCCTGACGATCAGTTAACACCAACAAGAGTGTTAGCACAGGAGCTTAATGTATCAAGATCAACCGTACAGCTTGCCTACGATGAGCTGCTGGCAAGAGGCTACGTGAGCACATCTAGAAGAGGTGGTACAAAGGTCATTTCAAGCGAACAATATACAGCTTCCCCTCCCCATCAAAGCGAACCGCCTTTCTCACCTCCGATAAGACCTCACTTTGAAGAGGCCGAAAAACAAATGGATCATTGGCTGTCAGCCAATCAATTTCATGAGAAGCTTGATATTGATTTTCGTCATCAGGAGCCAGCCATCGACGACCACTTTCAAAACATATGGAAACGCTCGCTCATGAAAGCATTACAGCGATTAGATATGAAGGATTGGGGCTATTCCTCTCCGCATGGATTATGGGAAGTGCGTTCAGAAATACGCCAATACTTATCTGTTGAACGCGGGATCGATGTAGAAGAAGATCAAATGGTGTTAACGGGGGGCACGCAGCAAGCCATTGATTTAATTTCACAGGTATTGCTTAAAAAAGGTGATACAGTGGCTGTTGAAGATCCAGGTTTCCCTGGGGCAAGGCTGTCGTTTATGCATCGCGAAATGAACATTCACCCCGCACCAGTTGATGAAGAAGGAATGGTGGTGAATACATTGCCCCGGCGAACAAAACTGATTGCTGTGACGCCTTCCCATCAGCGTCCAACTGGTGTATGTATGAGTGTAAACAGAAGGCAGCAGCTGCTGAAGTTTGCTGTCAGCCATCAGTCTTATATATTAGAGGACGATTTTGATGGAGATTATCGTTACCATGGCGGGCCGCTCCCTTCCCTATTTTCAGAAGCACCTGAGCATGTGATTTACATCTTAAGCTTCTCAAAGGTGCTGGCACCTGGTATCCGCCTGGCTGCCATTATCGGCTCCAAAGCAGTCATGAAAGAAATGGCCGCACTGCAATCACTCATTCAAAGACAGCTGCCCATTATGGAACAAATCACACTCGCTTCTTTTTTCAAGGAAGGAGAATTCACGCGGTATGTCAGACGAATGAGACAGCTATATAAAAAAAGACAAGCAGCCATGATGGATGCCCTTATGACACATCACTTTGACAAACACTTCCGTATCTATGGAACCGATACGGGACTTCATGTCTTTTTAGAAGGAGCGCAAGATTTTGATGAAAAAGGAAGCATCGAGGCAGCAAAAGCAGCTGGCGTTGGCATTTATCCATTAAGTCCTTATTGTTTTAAAAGCAATCGAAAGGGATTACTGCTAGGATTCGCCTGTACAGACGAAAGCATGATTCAAGAGGGCGTTCGCCGTTTAAAAAAAATAATTCACACCTAAAAAAGCCTGGAAGTAAACCTTCCAAGCTTTTTTAGGATGATTGCTGAATCTGACCTACTTCTTCAATAAATGCAGCTGTCTGCTGCAAGCCATCCTGAAAATGATGGGTAGCGGAAATAAACAGCTTCTCTTGATCGGGATGCTTCAAGAGCTTCTCCACCTTACTGACCCCTTTTTCAAAGGAAGCAAGACCTGTCTTTAATTGTTGATCGGCCTTTTGATAAGCGGCTGGAACTTCTTGATGATCAAGCCCTTTTTGAATCACACGATCAAATGCTTTTGTCGCTTCTGTCAATTTTTTATTTGTTTGGATCTTTCCATGTCCATCTGAGATAAACTGATCGGTCAACTTATCATATGCTTCATTTAACTCATCCATATAAGACTGAACCCATTGTTCATACGCGGCTTCTTTTGCGTCTTGCTTTGAAGGCGATTGACCTGCTTGCTGACAGGCTGCTAGTAATGTCACTGTTAGGATAAATAGCAGCATCAAATGTGATTGTTTTTTCATACAGAGCCTCCATTTCTTTATCCCATTCGTTCATATCGGTCAAATATGAGCATCCTTTACTACATAAGAATTCTTCGCAAGAAATGATTTCTTTTATTGTAACAGACAAGCTCGTGGCACTTCTGTGATTTATGAGTAAATGGATAAAAATACGTCTAAGGATTCACATTTCCCTGTCATTTCCCAATACAACCAATAGACGACGAGACATACGTATTTGGTTTCAATGGATTTATCTTTATGATGCATTCCCCCTTTTGGCGCCTTTTGCATTGCATTAAATCCATATATGCTAAACCCACGCTTGATAAGAGGTCCAGCGGCTGCTCTGCCGCTGGCTTTTGACTAATATCTATTGCGTAGCTCCCTCAATATAAAATCGTATACGAGATTGAGCTGCTGTTCCTTTGGATACAGCATAAATTCTTGTTTCTTAGGAAGACCTCCATCCAGACGATCTTGGAATTTCGTTCGGAGATATGCTGTCCGGTGCACCTGACTCTCAAATGATTTATATGAGACATCAAGTTTGACGGTTTGCTCATTTGTAAAGGTGACCACCGTGTCTCCGAGGGATGATTCTTGGAAGGTATGAATGTATTTGTGGGAGATCCAGCCGCACTGAGGACGGTTGGATGAATAAGTTGGGAAGAAATACAGGTGATTGGATGAGTCAATCACAATTGGAGGCTTATGGGATATTCCTGTTACTTCGTATGTTCCCGCTTTTCTGCCTGCATAGCTTGAACCGAAGAATCTGCAGCTGCGTTCAATAATTTGCAGGGGTTTTAATTCAACGTAAAAGCTTGTCTCTCTTTCTATGACTTTTGAATATACTCTTTTTCCTTCTTCAACTGGAAGGACCGCCATTGTTGTTTGATTAATGACGTATGAATCTAAAGGTGTTTCACTAATTCCTGACACTTCATTTCCTCCTGTGTTAATATTTGGTTATTCAAGATACTATTAATCTATCACCAACATATAAGAAACGACAGGATTTTTTCAAAATTTATTAAAAATCATCTTTTTATCATATTTTTTAGTCCATTCGATCTATCGAAAAGCCATTTTTAAAATATATCACATCCTGTCGATTGGACAAGAGGTGTCGATTCTGCTCAAAAATAAATTGTCTAAAAATTATAAATTCTTGTTGATTTTTTCTCCGCCAATCCATATACTATAAAAAAGGCATCGGGGGGATTCTTTATGAAAGAGAAAAAAACGTATGCTGAGCTCATGAAGTCCCGCAACACCCAAAAAACCGAAGAAAACGGCGTCACCATTTTAGACATCTATATTCAAATGGTTTTAGATGAAGCGCTTTATAAACAGCGCTTAACCTTCCTAAGAGAAGAGATTGATAAGGCACTGGATCAGCGTGATGAAAAGCGATTCAATGACCTGTCAGCTCAATATGCAGAACACTGCTTACATCAATCATGATGATTTTACTTGCGGCAGAGAGACAGCAACTCGTCTCTTTACCGCAAGTTTTTTGTTTATCCATTTAAAATGGTCCCGCCATTCACATGCAGCATTTGTCCATTCATATAAGATGAGTCTTCGCTCGCTAAAAATAAATAACTTGGCGCAAGCTCTACTGGCTCACCAGGACGTTCCATTGGGACATCTCCGCCAAATTCAGAAACTTCTTTTTCCGTAAAGGTTGATGGAATCAGTGGTGTCCAAATAGGGCCGGGTGCTACCCCATTCACTCTAATCCCTTGTTTAATGAGCGATAAGGATAATGATCTCGTAAAGGTGACGACCGCCCCTTTTGTAGATGAATAATCGATCAATGTTTCATGCCCTTTATAGGCGGTGACAGATGCTGTATTAATGATACTGCTTCCTTTTTTTAAATGAGGAAGAACAGCCTTTGTTAAATAAAACATGGCAAAAATATTCGTTTGAAACGTCCGAAGAAGCTGATGCGAGGTAATTTGCTCAATGCTTTTTTGCGGATGCTGTTCCCCAGCGTTATTCACCAAAATATCAATGGAACCGAAGGCATCTTTTGTTTTTTTGACGACCTCATTTGAAAAAGCCTCATCCCCTAAATCACCTGCAATTAAGATGACACGGCCTCCCATTTTCTCAATATAGTCCTTCGTCTCCTCGGCATCGCGATGTTCACTTAAGTAAACAATGGCGACATTGGCGCCCTCCTTCGCAAATAAGACAGAGACTGCTCTTCCGATCCCGCTGTCTCCTCCGGTCACAATGGCTGTTTTTCCTGCTAACTTTTTGTCCTGCACCTCACGATCAAAGACAGGTCTGGGGTTCATTTTATATTCAAGACCAGGACGTTCATTTTGGTGCTGAGGCGGCAATGTTTTTTTCGGCTGCTTTGTTGACACGTTTGTCCACTCCTTCCTTTTATCTTGTTTATTTTTATGTGCTGGCGTCTTTTTTATGTATGCGCCCCTCTTTCCTTTCAGATGTATGATTTTCAGCGTTGTGGAAAAATTATACACAACAAGTCAAGTGGAGGCGACAACATGGAACAAGAACATAAAGGAATGGAACAGGCAAAATCGTTATGGCTGGCGGACAGTCAGAAGCATTCTTTTCCTGCTGTTAGTGAGGATCTTACGGCAGATGTGATCATTGTCGGCGGCGGTATTTCCGGTATCGCGGCGGCGTTTGAAATGACAGAGCGAAGACTAGAAGTAATCATCATTGATGCCGGTCAATTGCTGCAAGGCACGACCGGACACACAACAGCAAAAATCACCTCACAGCATGATGTATACTACCATGAGCTGATTCAACAGATTGGGATGCCAAAAGCACGTTTGTATGTTGAAGCAAATGAGAAAGCAAAAGACCTCATTCAAGCTCGTGTCAAAGAGCACAACATCGATTGTCAGTTAGAGATAAAAGATGCTTACCTTTATACAAAGGAAGAAAGCGGTGTAAAAAAGTTAAAGAAGGAATTAGATGCCTACAAACAGCTTGGTATTGACCGGGAATGGAAAACAAAGCTTCCTTTTGACGCTGACATCAAAGCAGCCCTTGCGATGACCAAGCAGGCACAGTTTCATCCCCTTCATTATCTCAATGCCCTAATCGACAAGCTCCTAGAGCGAGGTGTACGTATTTTTGAACAAACAACCGCTGTTGATGTAAAAGAAGGGAACCGGCCTGCTGTCGTCACAAAAAGCGGACATCATCTGACAGGGCGCTATGTCATTTCATGCTCACACTTTCCTTTTTATGATGGGAAAGGACTTTATTTCACCAGAATTCATCCAGAGCAGTCTTATGTCGTAGCAGTTAAAACAACCAAACCGCTCCCAGACGGAATGTACTTAGGAATTGACCAGCCTGCTCACTCTTTAAGAACGGCAGAATGGCACGGTGAAGAAGTAGTCCTCATCGGAGGAGAAGGCCATAAAACAGGACAAGGCGGAGATGAATCCGCTCACTATGAAGGACTAGAAACGTTTGGAGACGCCACTCTTGGAATAGAAGAAGTGCTGTATCGCTGGTCGACACACGATATGGTCACAATGGATCAAATCCCTTACATTGGCCGCCTGACCAAACACCATCAGAATATCTTTGTAGCAACCGGCTTTAGAAAATGGGGCATGACCACAAGCCACGTCGCAGCCACTCTTATCGGTGATTTAATAGAAGGAAAATCGAATCCATACGAATCAATCTTTACGCCATCAAGAGCTGTTACTGACTCTTTCGTCAAAGATTTCGTTAAAGAAAATGCCAATGTCGCTGCCAAGCTGATCAGTGGTAAATTCAAACAAACTGATCAAACAATCAATGATTTAAAACTAGGAGAAGGCGGCATTATCTCGTATGAACATAAAAAGTGCGGCGCCTATAAATCAGAGGATGGGAATGTCTTTCTAGTCGATACAACGTGTACACACCTAGGCTGTGAAGTGGCTTGGAATAATAGTGACCGCACTTGGGATTGCCCGTGTCACGGTTCACGTTTTTCCATTACTGGAGAAGTAGTAGAAGGCCCTGCTAAAAAACCACTAAAAAGGTCATATACAGAACAGTAAAATTTCACTCGTCCCCCTTTAAAAAATCCAATATTATCCGATAAAAAACATAAAGTCTGATATTTTTGATGATTATGGGGGGACAAACACATTGTTATTTAAAAAAGAACCGAAAAGAAAAAACACTGCTTTTTTCACACAGCAGGATGATGGGATAAAACGAATCAACTTCTCGAACAATACGGACATCGCGAAACAAATCAAAATGATCGACCTGACGCAGCATGACCTATTAATATTAAAGCAGCTCAATCCAATTGTTCAGGATGATATTGCACATATTGTTGATAAGTTTTATAAAAATTTAGAAGTCGAGTCTTCCTTGATGCATATCATTCAAGACAATAGTTCTGTCGATCGTTTGAAAAAAACACTCCGCATTCATATTAGCGAAATGTTTGCAGGTGTGATTGACGAAGCCTATGTGGCAAAACGCATTAAAATTGCGCAAGTTCATTTACGGATTGGACTCCAGCCTAAATGGTACATGGCAGCGTTCCAAGACCTTCTGCTATCAATTATGGATTTATTCGCTAACCATATCCAAGATTTCAAAGAATATCAGACAGCGGTCAAAGCGACGACGAAAATTTTAAATTTAGAGCAGCAGCTTGTCCTAGATACATTCCAAAATGAATATTCTAAAATTCGTGATGAAGCAGAAGAGCAGCAGCAGGAGCTTCATACAAAAATCACAGAGACTTCAAATTCGCTTGCTTCGCTCTTCTCAAACACAACAAGTGCAGTCGACAAGCTTGTCTCAAAATCGGATGAGATGGCGGACATGTCACAAGCTGGAACACAAATTTCAGCACAGGTCGAAGAAAAATCAATCGGCGGTAAAAAAGAATTAGAAATTCAGCAAACACAAATGAATCAAATTGATGGCAGCATGACAAAGATTGAAACAGAAATTAAGCGCCTTGAAGAAATCGCCAAACAAATTGAACAAATCTTTGGGATTGTCACAGGCATTGCAGAGCAGACAAACTTGTTATCTTTAAATGCCTCAATCGAATCTGCACGAGCAGGTGAACATGGAAAAGGTTTTGCTGTCGTTGCAAACGAGGTACGCAAATTATCAGAGGACACCAAGAAAACGGTTTCAACTGTATCTGAACTTGTCAACAATACCAATTCACAAATCGCCATTGTGTCTCAGCACATTGCCGACGTGAATTTACTTGTGACAGACAGTAAAGAAAAAATGACACAAATCAATTCACTCTTCGATGATATCGTCAGCAGCATGAACTTAAGCAAAAACCAAAACGGAAAAATTGAAATTGACCTTCAGACCTTCCTTAACGAATTGAAGGAAGTCAAACAAACGGTGTCTCAAGTTGCAAGCTCCGTCGAATCCTTAACAAGCCTGACAAATCGCTAAGACAGTCTTTTTTCTTCTGCTTTAGTATAATAGAAGAAAAGATAGAAAAGGCGGGATTTGATTGACAACAATTTGCCTAGTCAGACATGGGGAAACAGATTGGAATGCAGCGAAACGAATTCAAGGACGAACAGACATCCCTTTAAACGACACAGGTAAATGGCAGGCTGAACAAACTGGACTTTACTTAAAGGATGTCCATTGGGATGTTGTCATTTCCAGTCCACTAACAAGGGCAAAAGAAACGGCACACTTGATTTTAAATCATGTTCATGCCCCACTTGTCATCATGGATGATTTCATTGAACGAGATTACGGTGACGCTGAAGGCATGTCGTTTGAGGAGCGGCAAAAGCTGTTTCCAGATAAACAGTATCCAAATATGGAACCACTAGAGACGATTCAAAGTCGAATGTTAGAAGGAATTGAGAAAGTCAGAGCAGCCTATCCAGATCAACATGTCCTGATCGTGGCTCACGGTGCTGCTATCCATGCTTTACTCACCACTTTGGCTGATGAACATATGGGTCTACAGAACACGAGACTTGTCAATGCTTGCTTAAATTATGTGGAATGGACAGATGGTAAATGGAAGGTCCGTGATTACAACGTGGTCACCCATTTAACTCAATCCGCCCCTTCTTAAAGAGCCTGTTATCTTAGCAGGTTCTTTTTTTCATGACAAAAACAATGATAAAATAATATTTTTTTATATCGAAATTCGAAATAGATGCTAGACGATTCTACCTATTTTATGGCTTTTCGGGTATCGAATATTTAACCAGAAATGGATCATGAGAAAAAAAGCACACTTCCTTTTTAATAGATGATCGCTGAAATGATAGAATAAACATATTTTACCACCAGTTCCAAGTGACTTAATTCCCCAATTTTCGCTAGGACTTTCACAAAAATTCGGGTCTACTCTTATTTGCCTACTTCCCTTAAACTGAATATACAGAATAATCAAACGGATCATTCTTATAGACTACGGATGATTATTCTGAAATAAGAAAAAAGGGATGTGGAAAGTGCGTGAAAAAGAAAAATGTGATGACAAGTGTTTTATTGGCTGTCCCTCTTCTGTTTTCAGCAGGGTTTGGAGAATCCATGGCAAATGCCGAGACGGTCTCCAAAACAGATAGTGAAAAAAGCTATATTGTTGGTTTTAAAGCCTCTGCCACCACAAACAGTTCTAAGAAACAAGCTGTCATTCAAAATGGTGGAAAACTAGAAAAACAATACCGCCTCATTAATGCTGCACAAGTGAAAATGTCCGAACAAGCCGCCAAAAAACTTGAACATGACCCTAGCATTGCTTACGTAGAAGAAGACCATAAAGCAGAAGCATATGCACAAACCGTCCCTTATGGAATCCCTCAAATCAAAGCTCCAGCTGTACACGCTCAAGGTTATAAAGGTGCTAATGTCAAAGTAGCTGTCCTTGATACTGGAATCCACGCTGCACACCCTGACTTAAATGTTGCAGGCGGTGCGAGCTTCGTCCCTTCAGAGCCAAATGCCACCCAAGACTTTCAATCACATGGAACTCACGTAGCTGGAACCATTGCTGCCCTTGATAACACAATTGGTGTTCTTGGGGTCGCTCCAAGCGCTTCCTTATATGCTGTGAAAGTATTAGACCGTAATGGCGACGGACAATACAGCTGGATTATTAGCGGTATTGAATGGGCTGTAGCGAATAATATGGATGTCATCAATATGAGCTTAGGCGGACCAAACGGCTCAACAGCGCTTAAAAATGCTGTTGACACAGCGAATAACCGCGGAGTAGTTGTCGTTGCCGCAGCAGGAAATTCAGGTTCATTTGGCTCTACTAGCACCGTTGGCTATCCAGCAAAATACGATTCTACAATTGCTGTTGCCAATGTGAACAGTAACAATGTCAGAAACTCATCTTCTAGCGCAGGTCCTGAATTAGATGTTTCTGCACCTGGTACTTCTATTTTAAGTACAGTGCCAAGCAGTGGATACACTTCTTATACTGGAACATCTATGGCGTCTCCTCATGTAGCAGGAGCAGCAGCGCTTATTCTTTCTAAGTATCCGAATCTATCCACTACTCAGGTTCGTCAGCGCTTAGAAAACACGGCAACACCGCTTGGTGATTCATTCTATTACGGAAAAGGATTAATTAACGTTCAAGCGGCTTCTAACTAAAATAATTGTGACAAAAAAATCCGGCTGACTGAGCCGGATTTTTTGTTTATTGCTTTTTCGATGCTTCCTCTTTTTTCGCTGCCTTTTCCATATCGATGATTCTCTCCATCATCGTCGGGTGTCCATAGCGGAAGATCTTCACTAAAAACGGTGGATTTACCTGGGACAGCCCTGATTTTGCAAGCTTTTGAAAAGACGTTACGCCTGCCTCCCCGTCTTTTGTCATGTTCACCGCATATTCGTCGGCTGCCCGTTCTTGATGCCTTGACACTGCATTTGTAAAAGGTGAAGCTGCAAATGACAGCATAGATACAATGATTAAAAGAAGCGGAAGAGCAGCGATGTCGTGTGACACCTTGAGTCGAAATGAGGCTGCTCCTTTTTGATAAAGATAAAAATAAAGACGGTCGATGGCAAAAAATCCGGCCAGTGACAGCACTAAGTATCCTGCTAACCCAATATAGACATGTTTCATGACGTAATGTCCCATTTCATGCGCCATGATAAATAAAATTTCGCGGTCTTTCAGCTTTTGCAGTGTTGTGTCCCATAAGACAATACGCTTATTTTCACCTATTCCGGTAACATATGCGTTCATCGTGTTCGTTTTCTCAGACATATTGACCTCATATACATGATCTGCCGGAATATGCGCTTTGTCTGCCAGCGTTAATATCTTCTTCTCAAGAGCTTGATCCTTTAGTGGATAAAAATTGTTATATAGCGGATCAATGACGACCGGCTGTATAAAGAAGAGAAACAGCGTAACTGGAACTGTCAAACACCACGCATACAGCCACCAGCGCTTTCTTCTTTTTTGAATCAGCCAAAAGAATACAATAGCACAAAGGGCAAGGAGCGGATATTGAATCCAAAAATCCAGTGTTTGATCTTTCAACCAGCTTGCCGTACTTTGTGCAGATACTCCGTAGTGCAAAGACAGCTGATAGCCAATCCACTTAATTGGCAATGAAATGAGCATTGTTAAAAGCGACAGCACAAACACATACACAAGTTTACTTAAAAACGTGAAACGAGCTGCTGCCAGGCTCCAGTCTGCTATTTTCCGTGAAAACCCTGAAATGAGCAAAAGGAAAAAGACATACCAATCTAATGGAATTGTTATAAAATACAGCAGGTTTCGTATGTTCGAGTAATTCTCGCTGATCACAAGCTCATGACTTGTCATAAAGGTATGCGGATCTGCACTTGTCCCTTTCACACTTTCAGGAACAGATGAATCCCCCATTAAAAACAAATACGAATAAATAAAAAGACCGTACAATATGTATGCTACCGTTGCAAGAGCTACCCATTTACGTACTCGCACAGGTCAGCCTCCTTTCCATCCCTCTCTCTATTCTAATCACGCATTTTTTCCTTTAGAACCTGTCTCATGTGGCTCCATCATAGCATGCCCCATCTGAAAAAGCTTTCGCGAAAAAAATGATTATGCGGCTCAAAAATCGGAGAAGCTACATGTAAAACAGTGAGTTGGAGGATCAAAATGAAGAAAATCCTTGCAGGAGTTGTGATTTTTGGACTTTTATTAATCACCTTCTTTTATGTGTTCAGCCGGACGAGCGAAATCTTTGATGAGAATCGAGCAGAAAAATTGCTGCTCTCCCCAGCGAATGAATCCATCTCTTATGAAATAGATGATAAGGACACAGCAGAAGATTTAATTGAAGAATTAAATAAAGGCAAACAAACAAGCAATCATCTCAAAAAAAATTTAAAAAAGCCCGATTATATCGCCAAGGTGATGTTCGGACGAACCAATGGCACCACCTTTCAGCTTTGGACTAACCGATCACAGGTCGTTTTTTTAGTAGATGGGACGTTTTATGAACTGAATCAAAACCAGTCGAAATCTTTTCAGAGACAGTTAAAAGAAGCCATTCAAAAGAGCTAAAATGATCTTTTTAGCCCTTTGTCTTCTTTCAGCGTGATAGAAAACCTTGAATGCGAGGGGTAGTCTACATGCTGAGGGAGCCTCCTCATCAGAGACTCCCTTTTCTATTTACTTTCTTCTGCTTGATACTTTTCCTTTAGCGCTCTTCTTAAAATTTTACCTGTTGTGTTTTTTGGAATATCATCTATGAAATGGATCGTTTGGGGCTGCTTATATTTCGCTAAATAGCGTGAACAATGTGTGATGATGTCTTCTTGATTAATGTGAGCATGTTTCTTAGGGGAAATGTAACAGACGACTGCCTCTCCTGTGTTTGGGTCTGGCACACCGATGACGACGGCTTCTGCTACAGCTTCATGTTGATAAAGTACTTCTTCTACTTCTCTTGGATAAACATTATAACCGCCAACAAGAATCATATCCTTTTTCCGATCGACAATATAAATATATCCTTCTTCATCTCTTCTCGCCAAATCGCCAGTATACAGCCAGCCGTCTCTTAATGCAGCTTCCGTATCTTCTGGCATTTGATAATAGCCTTTCATGATGTTTGGCCCTTTTGCTATCAGCTCTCCGACTTCATTAGGACCGACTTCTTCTCCAAGTTCATTCACAATTTTATTCTTCACATTCATAATATCAGTCCCGACAGAACCCGGTTTTCTTTTTCCGTCAAGAGGATTGAATGCAGTCACTGGAGATGCCTCTGATAACCCATAGCCCTCAAGGACCGTCACTCCGAACTTTTTCTCAAATCCATGGAGTAAGGCAACAGGCATTGAGGCACCGCCTGATATACAGATTCTCACGGAAGACATTGCTTCTTCATGCCCCTCCTGGCGGTACAAATAGTTATACATGGTAGGAACACCAACAAATAGCGTTGGCTTCTCTTTTTCCATCATGTGCAAAAGCTCAGATGGGCTGAAATGCGGCAAGACATAAATTGTCGCGCCATGAATCAACGGTGCATTCATACAGACTGTTAAACAAAAAACATGGAACATTGGCAAAGCGGCAATGACCTTGTCCTTTTCGTCAATCGATAAATATTCAGCGGTGTCTCTGGCATTTGAATAAAGGTTGAGATGAGTGAGCATGGCGCCTTTTGGTTTTCCTGTCGTGCCAGATGTAAATAAAATAACTGCGGTATCATCTGGCTGAATGGAAGGATGTACGTTTTCATTCGCACCACCTGACACAAGCTTTCCAAAGAAAACAAGCCGATCAGATACTTCCTTAAAGCTTGATCTGCACGCCGATTCATTTTCTGCACATATAATGACTCTTTCAATGGACGGAAGCTGTTCATACACCTGCTCGTACACTGGCAGAAGCTGTTCAGGCGCCACAATGCCTTTTACATCGCCTGTGACGAGCATATATCCAATTTCACTAGGTGTGTATGTTGGATTAATAGGTACAACGACAATTCCTGCCTTTAATGCGCCAAAAAAAGAAATGACAAAATGCGGTGAATTTCCTAAAATAAGCGCGATATGATCCCCAGCTTGAAACCCTTCGTTGACTAATCCATCTGCAAAACGTTCGATACTTGTCATCAGCTCTCGATAGGTCCACTTCTTTCCTTCAAAGATCAGTGCGATATTTTCTCCCTTCGTCATCGCCGTCTGCTGAAGATTTTTGATCAAATCCATTCTCCCACCCCTTACGTGTCATCAATGAATGAATGACCATTCATTTTATAGCCAAACATTCCTCCTTTCTATTATAATAGACAATCGAAAAAATCCACAAGATCAAATGTAAATCGCTTTCATTTCCTTCAATCAAAAAAGCACCGCTATTCCTAGCCGTGCTTTCCCGGAATTAATAAATCAAATCAAGAAAATCCTCTTTTGATACGTTGCCGAAATAGTGACGCATGTCCATATCTTCTAAGACGTCGCTGATCGTTTTACGATCATATTGCTGTCCAATAAGTCTCTTTTCAATATCGGCAATATCCCCTACGCCAAAGAAATCACCAAAGATTTTGCAATCCTGAATCATCCCTTTTTTCACTTCTAATCGCAAATCAATGGAGCCTGCAGGGAATCTCTTAGAATGCTGCAAATTAAATTTCGGTGAACGGCCGTAGTTCCATTCCCATTTTTGATAGCGATCTCGGGAAATTTCGTGAATCTTTTCCCAATCCTTTTCAGTCAGGCGATATTGAGGCACATCCCCATTTGTATCAAAAATGTAGCTTAAAAGAATTTTTCTAAATTCTTCTGTTGTCATTTTTTGATCCATCAGTTCACTAATATTGGCGACCCTGCTTCTAATCGATTTGATGCCTTTTGATTCAATCTTTTCTTTTTTCACATTTAAAGCCGAAACGACATGTTCAATTTCTGAATCAAATAGCAGTGTGCCATGGCTGAAAATACGTCCTCTTGTTGCGAACTGGGCATTTCCAGAAATTTTACGTCCATCTGCCATGATGTCATTTCTGCCGCTCAATTCAGCTTTGACGCCTAGCTTTTCAAGCGCTTTGATGACTGGCTCCGTGAACTTTTTAAAGTTATGGAAGCTGTCTCCATCATCTTTTGTAATAAAGCTGAAGTTTAAGTTTCCTTTGTCATGGTAAACTGCACCACCGCCGGATAAGCGGCGCACGACTTTAATTCCGTTGTCTTCCACATACTTCGTGTTGATTTCTTCTATTGTATTTTGGTTCTTTCCAATAATAATCGATGGCTGATTGATGTAAAACAGTAAATATGTTTCTTCTGGATCTAAATATTTTAAGCAATATTCTTCAATTGCCAAATTAATCATTGGATCATAATGTTGTTCGTTATCGATAAACAGCATCTCTATCTTCCTTCCTTGTTCCATCTAAGCCCTGAATGGGCAAGCTGTATACTGCCAGTATATAACGCCTGTGCTTCATTGACTAGGTCTTTATGACGGCCAAAATGGGGCAGATGAGTGATGATGAGTTCCCCAACATCTGCTTCCTTTGCAATCTTCCCTACTTCCGTGCTGTTCATATGTCCTGCACCTGATCCGTCCTGTCCAGCGTAAAAATTGCTTTCGGCAATGAGCAGATCTGCCCCCTTGCTAAATGGTATAAATGTGTCCTGATAGCTTGAGTCTGCTGTATACACGACCACAGCATCCTCTGCGTGAATTCTCATAGCATAGCACTCTGCCGGATGAATCGTTTTCAAAAAATCAATTTGAAATGGTCCGAGCTGCATCCCTTCTTCCGGCTGGTAAGGCTTTGCCTTTGTATGTACATCATCAGAAAGCCGTCCAAATGCTTCTTGATCACCAGTATGTCCATAGATCGGAAGCGGGCCGCTGCTTTTTCCTAAATGATATCCCACTAGCTTCGCATATTGGAGTGGTCCGATATCAGCAATATGATCGTGGTGATAATGAGAAAGGAGAACAGCATCTAGTTCTTCTATATCAATGTATTGCTGCAGCTTTGAAAGAACACCGCTTCCGCAGTCTACAAGAAGACGAAAGCCATCTGATTCAAAAAGGTAGCCTGATGTCGCTTCACCAGCTGCTGGAAACCCTCCATAGCATCCAATCACGGTTAATTTCATCGTCATTTTTCCCTCCTTTTCTAAAAATCCCCTTCTTACAATATACCCATTTTTCGTGGAAAAAGCATTCTTCCTGCCTATTGTTGCAAAACAGATTGACAATTACTAATCTGTTATAATACAATAATAGCAACAAAACGTATTGGAGGATGACAAATGCTAGGAAAAATCACAGAGTTTTTTAGAAATTTGCCCTCAAAGAAATGCACAAAATGTGGAAATGATTTAATGGAACAGCACGAGTGTTACGGTAATGAATGTGAGGAATGCTCACAAGTAAGTTATCTTAAATAAGGGAATAAATTGAATTAAAAAGCACTTTTTTCCTCCGTCGTCAGTTGGAGTCAAAAGTGCTTTTTATTTTTTCTGAAAAATAGGTAAAAAGGTAAAAGCCTTGTCACAAAAGGGTTTTTTAGTATTTTCAGATGATGAGTTTTAGTTCTGAAGACACTTTTTATTGACTCGAAACAATGAAGGAGGTTCTAAATGTCTATTTTTTCTAACAATTTTGTATTTTCTTAATATAATTTTATCGTGGACGAACCTCTTTAATTTTAGTTATACTTTAATTCATATATTAAAACTTAATATGATGGGAATATTCCTTTAATGAATATGTTAGGGAGGAAATCTATGAAAAAATTAAAATTTGGATTGGCTACTCAAATCCTAATCGGCCTTATTCTCGGTGTCGTTGTTGGGGCGATCTTTTTTGGTAACCCAGGTGTCGAGACATACTTAAAACCAATTGGAGACTTCTTCTTAAGGCTCATCAAGATGATTGTCATACCAATTGTCGTATCCAGCTTAATTTTAGGTGTTGCAGGTGCGGGTGATGGTAAAAAAGTAGGAAAACTTGGTTTTAGAACCATTCTTTATTTTGAAATTATCACAACATTTGCGATTGTCCTTGGTCTTGTGCTTGCCAACTTTGTACAACCTGGTGCAGGCGTTGACTTTGGAAATACGGAAAAACAAGATATTAGCCAGTATGTTGAAACGGAAAAAGAGCAAAGCAGCAAATCAGTTGCTGATACGTTCCTTCATATCGTTCCAACGAACTTCTTCCAATCATTGGCGGAAGGTGATTTGCTTGCGATTATTTTCTTCACTGTGCTATTTGCACTTGGCGTTTCAGCCATTGGTGAACGCGGCAAACCAGTGCTCGCCTTCTTCGAAGGTGTATCACATGCCATGTTCCATGTCGTCAATGTTGTGATGAAAGCTGCGCCATTTGGTGTATTCGCACTCATTGGTGTGACCGTATCAAAATTTGGTCTTGAATCTCTTATTTCATTAGGTAAGCTTGTAGGTCTTGTTTATTTTGCGCTCGCTCTCTTCCTTATCGTTGTATTCGGAATTATCGGAAAGATGATTGGCGTCAATATTTTCAGATTTCTTGCTTACATGAAAGACGAAATGCTTCTTGCCTTTAGTACATCCAGCTCTGAAACAGTTTTACCAAGAGTCATGGATAAAATGGAGCGCATCGGATGTCCAAAAGGGATTGTTTCGTTCGTTATCCCAATCGGTTATACGTTTAACCTGGACGGCTCCGTCTTGTATCAAGCCATTGCTGCGCTTTTCCTTGCACAGGTATATGGCATTGACCTCACGATCGTCCAGCAGCTTACACTTGTTCTTGTACTGATGGTAACATCTAAAGGAATGGCTGCCGTTCCTGGTACTTCATTTGTTGTATTACTCGCGACATTAGGAACAATCGGTGTCCCTGCTGAAGGTCTTGCATTTATTGCAGGTGTGGATCGTATCATGGATATGGCGCGGACTGTTGTGAACTTAACAGGTAATGCACTTGCAGCTGTTGTCATGTCTAAATGGGAAGGGCAGTATGACCCTGAAAAAGGACATCGTGTGATGACTGGACAAGATGCACCTGAACCAACACAGCTTTCAAGCTAATGAAAAAGAACCCCTTCTATCGGGGTTCTTTTTTTATGCTGTGATTAATGTTGATTGGACATAGTGATAAAGAAGATTCGCTGTATGGACAAGTGAATCTTCATGTGTTCTTTCAAAAGCATGAGAGGAATCTATACCAGGACCAATCAGTCCATGAATGATGTCGTGCCCTGCTCTAATGGCAGCTGATGCATCAGATCCATAATAAGGATAAATATCAAGGCGATAATCAATGTTGTTCTCTTCTGCTAATGCGGCTAAATGCTTGCGTAGCCCATAGTGATAAGGACCGCTCGAATCCTTTACACAAATCGATACACTGTATTCATCTGTTGATTGACCGTCACCGATCGCGCCCATATCTACAGCGAGATATTCCACCGTTTCTTCTGGAATATTCGAGTTTCCGCCATAGCCAATCTCTTCATTATTAGAAATTAAGAAGTGCGTCGTATGCGGCAATGTGATATTTTCCTTTTGAATTCGGTGAATGAGCCGCAAAAGCAGCGCCACACTTGCCTTATCATCAAGATGTCTTGATTTAATAAAACCTGAAGACGTCACTTCCACTCTCGGATCAAATGAGATAAAGTCCCCTACTTGAATGCCAAGTGCTTTGACATCATCTGCATTTTTCACCTTTTCATCGAGACGAATCTCCATATTTTCTTGATTTCGTTTCGCTTTTCCAGCATCCGCATAAACATGAACGGATGTTTGATGCATAAGAATAGTGCCTGTGTATGTATGGCCTGATGCTGTTTCAATTTCACAATATTCGCCTTCAATTGAGTTATATTGAAAGCCTCCAATGAGTGAAAGACGAAGCCGTCCATTTGATTTAATTTCCTTAACCATCGCACCGAGCGTATCGACATGCGCTGTCAGCATGCGGTGTTCCTTGTCATCTGTTCCTTTAATTGTGGCAATTAATCCGCCTTTTCGATTTCGTTTTGTCTCAATATTCAAATCTTGTAAAAAACGTTCAACAAAGCCGATCACTTTTTCTGTATTTCCTGATGGACTTGGGATAGATACGAGCTTTTGAATCAGCTGAACAGTTTCATTTACTTCAGTTGTCATTCGGCATTTCCTCCTTTGTCTGAAAGCAATTCCTTCCATGTATGCCTTTTTCAGCATCTCTTCTTAAAATATATCGCTTCAGGTTCGAGATGTCTAATTTCAAATGAAAAATCCTTTCTCTATAAAGAGAAAGGATTCAGATTGTTGACAAAGGGCTAAAATGATCTTTATTTTAGCTCTTTGTCTTCTTTTCAGCGTGATAGAAAACCTTTGCAGTCTAGGAAGGACGGCTACTTTTGCGGAGCGAATTTGACATTCGTGAGCACCAGCGCGCAGGACTGACAAAGAATGCGAGGGTTTGTCTACACGCTGAAGCCTTTCTCTTTAAAGAGAAAGGCTTCATAGATTAAGCTTCGTCCTGTTTCATTTTTCTTACGTTCCAAGCAAAGTATGCTGTTGTTGCCGCCATCATGATGATCGCAACTGTTCCAAGGATCGCTGCTTGGTGCCATAAATAGCTGTTATCACCGCTTGCAATGATCGTTCTAAATCCATTGATTGTGTACGTCATTGGAAGCAGACTATGAATGACTTGGAAGAATTTCGGCACAAGCTCAAGCGGGAATGTACCAGCACTTGCTGCGAGCTGAAGAACCAAGATAATAACAGCAATGAAGCGTCCTGGGTTCCCCATAGTTGTCGCTAGCAGTTGAATGATCGCTAAGAATGTCAGACTGACGATGATCGCAAAGAGATAGAAGCGCCAGAGGCTTTCCACCTCAAGACCAAGCCCAAAGATGAGCATGGAGCTTGCAATAACTGCTTGCAGAATACCGACAAGTAGGAGCACGCTATATTTGCTGACAAACCATTCAAATGCATTTCTAGGGCGTCCAGCAGGGTCTTTCATTGGGAATACAACGGTGAGCATGAGAGCCCCTACAAAGAGTCCCATTGATAAAATATAAGGTGTGAGCCCTGTACCATAATTATCAATCTTTTTCGCTGTATCATTTTCTGTTTTCACCGGACTTGCAATCATATTGTAATTGTCTTGACCCGCATCAATTTCTCCTGTTTCATCAGCGGCGCTTTTTAATTTATCGGACAGCTTACCTGTACCGCTCTTTAAATCGCCCAATCCTTTATCGAGTGATTTTGAGCCTTCAGCAAGCTTAGAAGTGTTGCTTTGAATATTCGTTGAACCACTTTCCAGCTTATTTAACGCTGCGCTTAGCTGGCTTGAACCATTGGCAAGCTTATCCGCACCGCTTTTTGCTGTATCAAGCTTTCCATTTGCTGTCTGCAGACCATCTTGTAATTGGCCTTGACCTGTTTGAAGCTTTAGTGCACCTTGATACAATTGATTCGTACCAGATGTCATTTGATCAATTGCATTTTGTATCGCGACTGTAGATGTGTACAGCTGTTCCGTTTTCTTTGGCAGCTGTTTGACTTGTTGCAGCTGAGCTTTTGCAGAGGCAACCGCAGATTGAACCTCACTTGCATCAGGCAGTTCCTGCAAGGCCGCTAAGCTTTGTTCAAGTCCAGACAGATCAGGCAGTTCGATTTTAGGCAGACTGTCAAGCTGATCCATTGCCGCCTTTTTCTCTTCATCTGTCATAGAGCTGTTTTGGATGATGCTTTTTACTTTAGCATCTCGATTCGATAGCGCTTCTTTTAATGAAGCAAGTTTTGTACTAAACGTTTTTGCGTCTTTTTTCACCTGATCGAGTTTAGGCGCCATCTTTTCAAGATTCGCTAATTCTGGTGACGACAAGACTTTTTCTACTGCTTCAATTTTTTCTGAAAAAGATTGTGCTTTGTTGTTTAGCTGCTCAATACCCGCTGTGAATTGCGGCATTTTAGAAGCGAGCTGCTGATGACCTTCGCGGCTTGTGTTTAACCCTTCAGTCAATGTATCAATCCCTGTACCAAGCTCTCCAAATTTCTGATCGATGGTTTGATAGCCTGTTAAGAGCTGGCCAAGTCCGCTGTCAAGAGATTGTATCCCTGTGTTCAATTCACCCATTTTACCAGCAAACTGATGAACACCTTCGCTATAGGTTAATGTTCCTTCAGCCAATTTTGCTAAATTGTCCTTTAACTTGTTACTGCCATCTTTTGCACTTTTTGTTCCGTCATCAATTTTCTTCGCACCATCGCTTGCTTGATCTAAACCTTTTGCAATCGTTTTGAAGTTATCAAAAATGACCTCTGCGTAATTTTTTGTGACTTCCTTTGAAACCGAATCTTTTAATTTGATAATGGCATTATTCGCAATTTGTGACGCCGCATAGTTGGCGCCTGGATTCGTGTAATATTTCAGATTCGATTTTTTTGGATGTTTATCGAGGACTGTACTTGCATTTTTCGAGAAATCCTTTGGTATTTCCACGACGAGATAATAATCCTCATTATTTAATCCCTTCACTGCCTTTTCTTCACTATCGACAAAGTTCCATTTGAAATTATCGTTTTTCTTTAATTCCTTCACTAAATCATCGCCGACATGCAGTGTCTTCCCGTCATAATGACTGCCTTCATCCAAGTTGACAACCGCTACAGGCAATTGATCAACTGTACCATATGGATCCCAGTACGCTTTTAAAAATACGCCACTGTAAATCAGCGGAATAAATAAGACAGCTAAAATCGGGATCAGTAGTTTTTTGCTCGTCACAATGTCTTTCCATTGATTCCGAATTAAATTCATTGCTGTTTTCCTCCCATAGATGAATGACTAAATTTAGAATTTGGTCATTTGAACTTAAAAAAAATTATGTTGCTGCTGAAAGTCCTTTAAGTACATAAAGCTCCAGCGACTCGGCCACCTCTTCTTTTGTTAAAGGCTCGTATCGCTTTTCCCAATCAAAAATAAGTGCAATATATAGTTTCACCATCACAAATGCAGTCAATTCAGGATCACATGGCTTAATATCGCCTTTATCAACCGCTTCTTTTACTTTCGTTTTGATATAGCGGATGATCATTTGCTCCATCTTCTCAATCATTTCTTTGACCGCTGATGTGCCAAGCTCTGCATTTTCCTGAAAGATTTTGATTGTGAGCTGGTGGTTTTTTCGAAATTCTAATATTGCAAAGAGTGCTAAATGAAGGTTTTCTGAGAAACTATTCTTCTCATCTATCGCTTCATCTGCAATTTTCCTCATCTCCATTAACAGTGATGTGAAAATTTCATCGAACAGCTCTTCTTTGTTTTTGAAAAAGGTATAAATGGTTCCTTTTCCAACGTTGGCAAGCTTCGCCACAAGGTCCATTGTGGTTGCTTTATACCCGAATTGAGTAAACGCCTTTGTAGCTCCATCTAAAATCATTTGTCTCCTATCAACACTCATGATCTCACTCCCAAAATGACTATTTGAACGTTTCGGTCATTAAGTACAGAAAGTAATATACCACATCCTTTTCCCCGGATGCAACAACTTTGTTCACTTTTATTATTCACAACTCTTTCTAAATGATTCGAACATGAAAAACTCCCTTTCCTTGATAGAAAAGGGAGCTTGTTTTATGAAAATAGATAAGATACAGCTTCTGAAATAGCGGCTTTTCCTTGATCAATACAATCAGGGATTCCGACACCTTCAAAAGCAGCACCTGTGATATAAACACCAGGGTATGATTGCTTAAACGTTTCTCGCATGTTCGAAATGGCTTTTTGATGACCGACGTGATATTGCGGCATGCTGGTCTTCCAGCGAGTCACTGTCGTCAGTTCTGGATCTGCTTTAATATCCATGATTTTTTTCAAATCCTCCAGCACGATGCTGACGATTTGATGGTCTGACTGCTCGACAATTGATTCGTCGCCAGCCTTCCCTACATATGCACGCAATAGCGTTTTTCCTTTAGGTGCTGTATGCGGCCATTTTTTGTTCGTCCAAGTACAGGCTGTAATAGAGAAATCACTGTTTCTTGAGATGACAAAACCAGTGCCTTCATATTCATTATGAACATCCTCTTCTTTAAAACCGAGTGCAACCGTTGCAACAGAAGTAGATGTCATATCACGCAAGTATTCAAGCCCTGCTTCTTTTGGAAACATAGAATAGATCGATTGATGCGGAGTTGTCACAATGGCTGAATCGGCAAAAAGCGTTTGACCGCTGTCTAAATGCACACCGTAGCCTCCATCTGTTTTTTCAATCTTCTTCACTTTTGTCCCTTTATAAACCTTTGTCAGCTTGAGCTTGCTTTCTACTGCTTCAACAAGCGCTTGAAGTCCTTGATTGATCGTTTGGAACTGCCCTTGCTTTTTCGCTGTCACTTGCTGCGCTTTCGCATGCTGCTGTGATTTTTTCATCCCAAGAATCAAACTGCGATGCTTCTGTTCTGTTTGATAAAACTGCGGGAAGGTGGACATTAAGCTGAGGCGGTCAATGTCACCTGCATAAATGCCTGATAGAAGAGGCTCGATTAAATTCTCAACAACTTCATCACCGACACGTCTTCTAAAAAATTCACCGAGCGACTGATCTTCTGTCTGTTTGCTTTTTGGCAGAACGAAATCCATTGCGGCTCTCGCTTTTCCTGCAACTGAAAAAAGACCGGTTGTGATGAATGGGCTGATTTGAGTTGGAATACCCATTACAGCGCCTTTTGGCATCGGGTGAAGGGTTTCATTGACTAGTACATATGCTTGCCCTGTTTCATTATTGACGAGCTGATCCGAGAGACCTGCATCTTTCGCCAGCTGCGGTCCACTGACCTTTCTTTCTAAAAATGAATCAGGTCCACGTTCAATGATGTAGCCGTCTTTATATAGTGTTTGTATTTTTCCACCTAGCCTAGGGCTCGCTTCAATAAGAGATATTTGAATTGGAAGACCTTTTTCTTCGACTTCCTTTTCCAAATAGAAGGCGGCGGCTAAACCAGTGATGCCACCGCCAATGATGACAAGGTGTTTTTGATTGTCATGCATAGGATCGCCTTCTTTTATATAATTACTTGCTTTCGTCAAGCTTCTTTAATACGACAGTTGCCAGAGCATCAATAAATGCTGGTTTCGCATTTGGCATTTCTGGACGATAGTAGGCTGCACCGATTTCATCTGTCACGACTTTACATTCATAATCGTTGTCGTATAACACTTCAAGATGGTCAGCGACAAACCCAACAGGCACATATACGAACGTTTTATAGCCTTTTTGTTCGAATAGGTCCCGTGTTAAGTCTTGAACGTCTGGTCCAAGCCATGGATCAGGCGTGTTGCCTTCACTTTGCCAGCCAATTTCATAATGTTCAATTCCAGCACCTTCTGCAATCATTTTGGCAGATTGTGCGAGCTGATCAGGATACGGGTCTCCTGCTGCAATAATTTTTTCAGGAAGGCTGTGTGCAGACACAATGAGCACTGCCGATTCTCTTTCCTCTTGACTCATCGATGCATACGTATCCTTCACTTGTTTCACCCAATAGTCCACAAACTTCGGCTCATCGTACCAGCTTTCAACAGACGTAATCTTCAGATTGCCAAGCTTGTCTGCCTCATCTTGTGCACGTTTGTTATACGATTTCACGCTAAAGGTTGAGAAATGCGGCGCAAGAACAATACTCACTGCTTCTGTGATACCGTCTTGGTGCATTTTTGCAACTGCATCCTCAATGAATGGCTCGATATGTTTTAAACCAATATAGACATGAAATTCAATGTCGTCTTGGATGTCGTTCAAATGATCACATAAACCATTTGCCTGCTGTTCTGTAATTTTTGATAAAGGAGAAATACCGCCGATTGCCTTGTAGCGATCTTTCAAATCTTGCAGCATCTCTGGCTCCGGCTTTCTGCCTCTGCGGATATGTGTATAATAACGCTCAATATCTTCTTCTTTATATGGGGTGCCATATGCCATGACAAGAAGTCCCATTTTCTTTTTCTCCACAACCAACACTCCTTCAGATCAGTTGAAATAGTTTAGATGGATGATTTTTTATGTTTCGCTGAATAATCGTGAATAAAATCTGTCAGCTTCTTTAACGTAACTGGTGAAACATCAGGAAATACCCCATGGCCTAAGTTAAAGATAAAGTGATCTGATTTCATTCCTTGATCTAAAATATCTTTTGCTCTTTCTTCAATGACTTCCCAAGGAGCAAGTAAGATGGTTGGATCAAGGTTCCCCTGTAATGTTTTTGTGAGCCCTTCTTTTCTCGCTTCGTCTACACTCATACGCCAATCCAGTCCAACCACATCTAGCGGTAAGTCATGCCAGTCTTTCGCTAGGTGGCTTGCACCAACTCCATACATGATCATTGGTACGTTTTCAGACTTCAGCTCTGTGAAAATTCGCTGCATGACAGGCTTAATGAATGTCCGGTAATCTGCTGCATTTAAAGCGCCAACCCATGAATCGAAAATTTGAAATGCACTGACCCCTGCTTTTACCTGCGCGCGTATGTACGTGATCGTCATATCAGCTAATTTGTTCATGAGCAGCATCCACGCCTCAGGATCACTGTACATCAGTGCCTTTGTTTTATGATAATTTTTAGATGGGCCGCCTTCAATCATATAGCTTGCCATCGTAAATGGTGCGCCAGCAAAACCGATGAGTGGAACATTCAGCTGTTCCTTCGTTAAAAGCTGAATGGTATCAAGCACATATGGCAGGTCTTCTTCTGGATGAAGTTCCCCAAGACGTTCGATATCTGCTTTTGATCGAATTGGTGCATCAATTACAGGTCCAATTCCATTTTTAATTTCAACGTCCACTCCAATAGCCGGAAGCGGGGTCATAATATCTTTATATAAAATAGCGGCATCTACACCATATTGTTCTACAGGAAGTCTTGTTACATAAGCACATAGCTCTGGCTGATGCGTAATTTCAAATAGCCCGTATTTTTCTTTAAGGGCACGATATTCAGGCTGTGAGCGTCCTGCCTGTCTCATATACCAAACTGGTACATGGTCTGTTTTTTCCCCTTTACACGCCTTTAAGAACGTGTCATTAAAAACCTTCGTTTTTCCCATTACCTTTCATTCCACCTTTCGCCTTACACTCTCTTTGTATAAGGCTCAAACACTGCTTTTACTATACCGTGTTTTCAAGGAACGGTATACTAAAGCGGCTCAATGTTCAAAAAATCGCCGAATATTAACGTCCAAAAGTCTCTGGCTTAACATACGGACTGCCTTCGCCTTCTTCTTGCGTTTGGATATTATATGGAACAACCTTATACTCTGTATTCGAAAACACATTGGCATAAGGCATTGTATAGCTGCCCACGCCTGTCACTGTGTCGATCAGCGTCTCGCTTCCATTTCTCTTTTCATAGATACGGTATTCAACGCGTTTATCCTCCTGATTGTCCCAAGACAGCTCTAATGTAAACAATCCTTTGATTTTAAACGCATAGCGGGCTTCAAATCCTGATAGTCCCTCTAAATGGATAGGCGACTCGAGCTCTTTTATCCCCTCTGGTTTTTCAAACGTTTCATTGGTGATTTGAGCTGTTGTTAAAATATCTTTAAACAGCTGCACTGGGTATTGACTACCCCCCGTTAAATAGTGGCTGTTATCGGTTTTGTCATACCCCATCCAAATCGCCCCCGTTGTACTAGGCGTATAGCCGGCAAACCAAGCATCCTTTGTTGCACCTTTCACACCCGAATATGTGGTGGTACCTGTTTTACCTGCTAAATCTCCAGCGTATGAACCGCTCTGGGCTGTCCCGCCTTTGACGACTTGCTGAAGCATTCTTGTCATATTCCAAGCATTCTGCACGCTAAACACTCGTTCTTGCTTACCACGATTCTTTTCTACAGTTTCTCCTTCATCATTGGTGATTTTTTGAATGAAGAAAGGCTTTTTATATACGCCTTCATTTGCAAATGTATGAAAGGCTCCAGCGATCTGTAATGGAGAAACTCCTTTTTCTAAACCGCCAAGCGCCAAGGCTAGTCCTTTATCCGAGATATCTATCCCCATTTTCTCAAGATAAGATTTCGACGTATCAATGCCCAGCTGGCTTAACGTCCACACAGCAGCGGTATTTTTACTTTTCATGAGGGCTTCCACCATTGTGACCCTGCCTTCATACTGCCCATCGTAATTCTTAGGTGAATAGCCGTCATAGCTTTTTTCTTTGTCTTCAAGCAGTGAATAAGGTCTGAATTTTTTCTCCTGCATTGCCGGACCGTAGACCGCGATCGGCTTAAAAACAGATCCAGGCTGCCTAACAGCCGTCACCCTGTTATAGCCTCTTGCCTGATATTCTCGTCCTCCGATGGCTGCTTTCACTCCGCCAGAATCGTTATCAATAAATACGGCGCTGCCTTCCGGAGATCCGCTTTTTCCCGGGAAATAACGGTTGTTCTTCATCGCATCATATGCGGTTTTTTGCAGATTCATATCAATCGGAACTGTAATGGTATAGCCGCCTTGAAGCAATTGTTCGTGTGAAATGGCATACTCTGACTCTGCTTCTTTAATGATGAGATCGACATAGCTGTCCACCCAAGGCGTTTCTGATTTCTTTTTCAAATGAATACCTAGTGTTCTCCCTTTTGCTTCTACTGTTTCTGTGGAAGATAAATATCCTTGTTCGTTCATTAAATTCAGGATGGTGTCCCGCCTTTGTTTATTTTTATCAGGGTGTAAAACAGGCGAGTAAGAAGATGGTGCTTTTGGCATCGCAGCGAGCGTGGCACCTTCGCTGACTGTTAAATCTTTGACATCCTTACTAAAGTAATAATTGGCCGCTGCCTGAATACCATAAACACCATGGCCGAAGTAAAGCTGATTCAAATACATCTCAAGCAGCTTATCCTTTGAATAATCTCTTTCTAAATTAATGGCAATAATGACTTCTTTCGTTTTTCGGAGAAAGGTTTTGTCATTTGTGAGAAAAATATTCTTTGCAAGCTGCTGAGTAATTGTACTGCCGCCCTCTACCTTTCCTCCTGCTAATATATCTCGATAAACCGCCCTTGAAATAGACTGTGCATCAATGCCGTGATGCTCATAAAAACGCTTGTCCTCGACAGCCACAAAAGCTTTCGCTACTTTATCAGGCACCTCTTTTAAGGACACAGGGTCCCGATTTTCTGAATACATGCTTGTGAGTTCTTTTCCATTCTGATCAATGATTTTGGAGGAAGCGTGAAAAACAAGCTTCTTTTCATCTATGACATAATGTCCTAAAAATAAAATCGTCAGATAGCCAATAAATGAGAGTACGATTGTACTTCCTGCAATGACTAATGGAATGATTATCTTCTTTTTCTTCAAATTAGGTCACCTCATTCCTTTATACGGATAGTATGGGATGTATTGCTTCATAATATGTTTTATGGATTGACTACCAAAGAATTATATATCATTCTTTTGTTATACTATCAAGCAGGAGGCGGTTTAGATGAATTTCTATATTACATATGGAACAGCAGATTTTTTGCATAAAATCGCAAAGAAACACCATCTGGAAAATCTGCTTTATATGGTCGGGAAAGAACAAGCAGCTCTTTTTCATGAAACGGAGGGTGAGACTGTATTTAAAGCCCCTCATGCCTATGATGTGATTTATGCGAAAGGCAAGCTTGTCCAATCTGGTTTCGTCACCTTGAATCATATCCCTGTTAAGCTTGAAAGCAGAACACTGTTTGAATCCACCTTTCAGAAAAAGACGAACATTTCAGAACATCAGCGCGGTTTCCAGGCTCTTCGCGTTTTAAGACCTCAAAAAGATGAAGAAGTTTATTTGATTTTGACACTTTGGGAATCAGAGGACTTGTTTCAAGACTTTCAAGAATCAGAAGCATTCTTTCAGCCACACGAGGATACAGGCTCCATTTTCTCTCGTCCAGCTTACCTCACATCCTACCATGCCGTCACAGACAATTAAGGAAGTGCTGCTCTCAGCACTTCTTTTTTTCATCAAAAAAAAGCCCAGTCGCTGGGCTCTTCATTTTATCCGCTTGATTTTAGCTCATACCGATGAATGATCGGCTGAAGCACATAGAAATTCAGCAATATCCATCCTAATAAAATCGGCCACTTCAACATAGGTGAAGCACCTTTCAATTGAATCAGCAGCACCAATAGCGGAATCAAGCAGATCATGAAAAAACTCATTTTTGAGACAAACGTTTCTTTGATTTGATGCCGGCAGCTTGGACATATCATCATTTTCGTATGTGATAAATGAAACTTTTCGACGAAAGAAAATGTTTTTGAACAATTTGGACAGCTTCCCAACGCTACTCCTCCCTTTCCCTGCTTCATATCAACTTCGACCTTTTTTGTAAAATGACCTTTTGATACTGGCCACGAAATCCTCTTCTGTTGAAAGATTCTAACAATTACCATACAATCAGTAAAAGAGCATGAAGGAGGTTTTCGATTCAATGACAATATCCACTTTACAAAAAAGCATCAATGAACGTCTTGATGAACATTATGAGGAAATGGTTGAAATTAGACGCCATCTCCATATGAATCCTGAACTTTCTTTTCAGGAAGAAGAAACAGCCGCTTTCATCGCCAACTACTATAATACTTTACAAATTCCTACGCGTACTCAGGTGGGCGGCCATGGCGTACTCGCTTTTATTGAAGGAGCTTCTCCGGGGCCAACCATTGCCCTCAGAGCTGATTTTGATGCACTTCCCATCCACGATGAAAAGGATGTGCCTTACAAATCAACAAAGCCTGGAGTGATGCATGCGTGCGGTCACGATGGGCATACTGCGACACTTCTTGTATTAGCAAAAATCTTGCATACACATCGTGATCAATTAAAAGGGAAGATCGTCCTCATTCATCAGCATGCGGAAGAATATGCTCCAGGCGGTGCAAAACCAATGATTGAAGATGGTTGTTTAGACGGTGTCGATGTGATATTTGGTACGCACCTTTGGTCTTCAGAGCCTTGTGGCACGATTCTTTATAAAAGCGGGAATTTTATGGCAGCCGCCGATCGTTTCTCTATTCAAGTCCAAGGGAAAGGCGGACACGGCGCCCAGCCTCATTTAACAAAAGATGCCGTACTCATCGGTTCACAAATCATTGCAAACCTGCAGCAAGTCGTTGCCCGTAAAGTCAATCCGATTGATTCTGCTGTTGTCTCTGTTGGAGGTTTTGTAGCGGAGAATGCCTTTAATGTCATTGCAGATTCAGCTGTTTTAACTGGTACTGCACGATCCTTTGAAGAAAGTGCACGGCAAATTATCGAACGAGAAATTGAACAGGTGGTAAAAGGGGTGTGCCAAATGCATGAGGCTGCCTACACATATGAATACGTAAGAGGATACCCTGCTGTCAAAAACCATCCAAAGCCGACTGAATATATTGCTGACATTGCAAACCAGACAGATGGTGTCACAGAAGTAAAAGAAGCGGAAACCCAAATGGGCGGAGAAGACTTTGCTTACTACCTTCAGCATGTCCCTGGCACATTTTTCTACACAGGTGCCATGCCGGAAAACAGCCAGGACGTGTATCCACATCATCATCCAAAGTTCGATATCAATGAAAAAGCAATGCCTGTCGCAGCAAAGGTACTCGCTAACGCTGTTCTTTCCTACAATGAATAAAAAAAGCCGCTGTCATCAGCGGCTTTTCTATTTCATTTCTCTCAATATTCGCATGTGAAACACATGGCGTGCGACATCTCCGAGCTGTCCTGTCAGCTGATGATTCGCCACCCCGCCAACAGCGGCTCCGACGACCGGCATTAATTGAAACAGCTTCACAAAATCAATGTAATCTCGATACTCCTGCTGAAAGCTGTACCAATCCATTTCCTCCCGGCTCGTTTCCCAATCATCTAGGATCTTCATCATTTTTTGACGATGTGCACTGCTGGAAAAGGCGAGTTGAAATATACAAAGCAAAAAAAGTCTTTCCTCCTTTTGAGATAAATCAAAGCCATATATACTTGCCAGCTCATAAAGGCATTTCATCTTTATGCTCAGCAGCAGCGGAAAGTCTGCCATTCCGAGGAATAAACCGCCTGCACCTGTTCCAATCCCTTCGATGGCAGCCGCCTTTTGGTAATACTTCACTTTATCCTTTGCCAGTTCATTTCGTTCTACAATAGATAATTGTTCATCAATCACTGAAAATGAAGTGAAGTGTGATCCTGATACGGTGGATTCAACCATTGTTTTGACCGCACTTGTAATGACTTGATGAAACCTGGCAGGAATTCGGCGGTTCACCTGCTGCTGAACTCCTTTTGAAAACCGTTCGATCTTTGATGGTTTTCTTAAAAAACGTGTTTGAAAAAGAATGGCTTCTTCATACAACTCCCGTTCAGCTGCATTCATCCGGTTCCCTCCTTGATGTCATCATACGATCGCTGTAAAACATATCGCCACTTATCTCATCTTTTTTAACCTGCTTTGTACGTAAGGCTTAAAGAGGATAAGCACAAACGCCAAAGAAATGAGAAGGGCAAGTCCGCTTCCCTGCCAGCCTCCCGCTGGAAGTACCGCACAGCTCAGCAAGATTGATTGGATGATCAGCACATTACGGACGAGAACAAAAAAGCTTCGATCCTTTTCTTTTTGAGAAACTGGATAAAGTGCCTGTAATGAAAGATGAGCAAAGTGCTTCGTTAACGGCACAAGCTGTACACCTGTGATAAATACTGTGAACAAGACAAGTAACGCACCCACCCAGCCTGCTGCACCTGTATACAAAATAATCAGGACAAACACGGCCGTTAATCTAAAAACGAGACCAAAATAGTCATTTGAGCGTACAAACGCCCTCACATACATATAAGAAAAAGTTTTACGCTGATCGTAAGGAACAAATTTCATAAGCCAATCCATGTATGCTCTTCTTTTCACCTGTTTCTTTAAGTGAGGCACATCTGTAAATAAGTTTGCTAAACGATAAAAGCGCTGCTTCCGTTTTAATTCATCAGAAATATGCATTTCCCATTGAAAGGGCTGTTTTTTCACTGCATTTGTTAAGTAGACAAGATATGCACCATAGATAAGATAAAAAACGATTGCAATCGCATAGGCTGCCTGTAAGACGGTGTAGATCAACATCACATTTAATAGAAAACGAAGAGCTGCATCGAGCCATCTCACGTGTTTTCCTTGAAAATATGTGATTCTCCATTGAATGGCTGTATTCAAGCCCTTTATCAAGATCATTTGCGCCAGTATCAGCACATACCCCGTGATGCCTCCTGAAGACACCGCCGAATAAAGCGGAAGTGCGACAATGGATACAGCAATGAGAGGAAACAGCTGAGAAATGAAGCTAAAGTTAAAAGCTTGTTTTAAGTAAGGCTCCATCTTCCCTTCCAAAGGAAGCAAGAACACGAGATCGGCTTCTTTAATCAACGTACGTACGTATGAGCTTGTGAGTACCAATGAGAAAACAACTGCCATTACCCAGTAAGATGGGAAGTGAGCCGGAATATGTTTAAGCCAGCTGCTGTACCAGCTTGCTCCGCCTGCAAGGAAAAAAATGAGCACAATAACAAGATGATCGTTGAACATGTATTTTAAGTATTTTCTTGTTTCTTGTACGTGTTCCTCTAACCTTGATTTCCAAATGGTTTGCGTTGTTTTACTCATAGCTTTCTTCCTTTGTTAATTCCAAATAAAGATCATCGAGTGTCGCATCTCTCATATTGAACTGTTCTCTCAGCTCTGCCAGCGTTCCTTTCGCTCTGATTTCCCCTTCGTGCAAAATAATGAAGGAATCACAATAGCGTTCAGCTGTCGCCAAAATATGTGTTGACATCAGGACACTAGCACCGCTTTTCTTCGCAGCATTCATCCGTTCAAGCAGTGCATTGATCGCAAGAGGATCAAGCCCTAAAAACGGTTCATCGATGATATACAGCTCTGGTTCCACAAGGAATGCACACATAATCATGACCTTCTGCTTCATTCCTTTTGAAAAATGAGCAGGGAACCATTTCAACCGTTTCTCCATTCGAAATTCTTTCAGCAATGATGGCAGACGTTCGTCTAATTGTTCCTTTGATAGACCGTAAGCCATCGCTGTCAGCTCTAAATGCTCTTTTAACGTTAATTCTTCATATAAAACAGGTGTTTCAGGAATAAACGTAAATTGTGAACGATACGCCTCTTGGTCGTCTTGAAGGGTTCGTCCATTCAATTCAATGACACCTTTATGCGGTTTCATGAGCCCGATAATATGGCGGATGGTTGTACTTTTCCCCGCCCCGTTTAAGCCAATGAGACCCACGATTTGATTTCTTTCTAATTCAAATGAAATATTTTTTAGAACGGGATTCTTCGTATATCCACCCGTTACATCTTTTACAGTGAGAAGGGACATGAATTCGTTCCTTTCTTTCTTTTTTCCTTTATAGTAACAAAAACGAATGATAATTTGAAATGTTTACCTATAGACGAGTCATGAATAAAAAATAGGCGCTTTGGTCATCATAATGTATGTAGAAGAAATGAACTTGATGACCAATAAGTAAATGAGGTGTTTGTTAAAGGCAAAGAACCGCATGACAAGTTGGTTTTTCATCTAAAAACCTTAGCTTCTGTTTTGCTTCACTGATTCTTGATTTTTGTGTCCTATACAATATGTATACGACAAACCAAAACGTCAAATGAGGTGTTTACGGCAGAAATAGCAGGCATATGAATTCTTTATTTCAGTAAATAGAGAATTCAAAAGGCATTCGAATGAAAGCATCAGCATTTCTTCTGCAGGAGCAGGATGAGCGACCAAAGGAGTTCGCTTGTCCTGTTTTCTTTTTTGCTTCTTTTTGTGATACGATAAAGGAAAAATAATGAGGAGTGACATGGCGTGAGCGACTGCATTTTTTGCAAGATCATTGATGGAGACATTCCATGTGCAAAAGTATATGAAGACGAGCATGTATTGGCTTTTCTTGATATCAGCCAAGTAACAAAAGGACATACCCTTGTAATCCCGAAAATACATAAAGAAAACATCTATGAAATGACACCAGAAGTGTCTAACCACTACTTCCAAGCGATTCCGAAAATTGCAAGGGCGATCAAACAGGAGTTTGAACCAATTGGGTTAAACCTCCTGAACAACAACGGTGAAAAAGCCGGACAATCCGTGTTCCATTACCACATGCATATCATTCCGCGCTACGGAAAAGGCGATGGCTTTGGTGCTGTATGGAAATCACATCAAGATCAATACACGTCAGAGGATTTAAAAGACATTTCTTCTGCCATCCACACGCGGCTTACCTCATCTTAATAGATGGGGTTTTTCTTATTTTTACCTCCTTTTTCATCGCTATCACTTCTTAATAGTAAGATATTTTGAACGATTCAAATTTTTTGTCCAAATGCTTCAAATTTGTGATAGGATGGTTTTATCTTTTGATCCATTAACGCGAGAAATAGGGAGAGATAGTGATGAAGCGAACGACGAATTTTAATGCTGGTCCGGCGGCACTGCCGCTAGAAGTGCTTCAAAAAGCACAGGAAGAACTTGTTGATTTTAAACAAACTGGAATGTCTGTGATGGAGCTTTCTCATCGCAGCGGTGAATACGAAGAAGTACACAATAAAGCAAAAGCGCTTTTGGTGGAACTGATGGACATTCCAGAAGATTATGAAGTCCTCTTTTTACAAGGCGGAGCTAGTCTTCAATTTGCGATGATTCCTATGAACTTTTTACATGAAGGCGAAACAGCTCATTTCATTCAAACAGGCGCTTGGTCTGAAAAAGCATTGTCAGAAGCAAAAGGGTTTGGTCAGACATCTGTGCTTGCTTCAAGTGAAGACGACAACTACTCGTATATTCCAGAAGTAGATGCTTCTGATTTAACAGATGGTGCTTACTTACACATCACATCGAACAATACGATCTTCGGCACTCAGTGGAAAACGTTCCCGAACACGTCACTCCCGCTCATTGCGGATATGTCCAGTGATATTCTCAGCAAAAAAATAGACGTTTCTTCATTTGATTTCATCTATGCCGGAGCACAAAAAAACCTAGGACCTTCAGGTATCACGATTGTGATTGCGCGCAAACGTTTATTAGAGAAAGAGAAAAGCAGCACACCGAAAATATTAAAATATTCAACACACGCAAAAGCCAATTCTCTTTACCATACACCACCGACTTTTGCGATTTATATGCTGTCACTTGTCCTTGAGCATGTTAAACATGCTGGCGGTGTAGAAGCAGCGGAAAAACGCAATGAACAAAAAGCAGGCATTCTCTATGATACAATTGATCAAAGCGGCGGTTTTTATAAAGGACATGCGCGTGCTGACAGCCGTTCGCATATGAATGTCACCTTTACTCTTCGCGATGACGCACTTACGTCATCCTTTGTAGAAAAAGCGAAGCAAGAGCAAATGGTTGGACTTGCCGGCCACCGTTCTGTCGGTGGATGCAGAGCATCTATTTACAATGCGGTCTCAATTGAAGACTGCCAAAAGCTTGCGGACTTTATGAAAAAGTTCCAGCAAGAAAATGAGTAAAAAGGCTTTTCTATAGGGAAATAAATTTGTTATAATAACGAGAAATATAAAGTCATGACTCTTGCAATAAATGATGAGCCATATTATTGGAGAGTCCTATAAGAGCTTAGCAGAGGAGAGCATAGAAATGAAAACAAAAGAATTAGTGATTATGTCATTGCTTGCAGCAATGGGAGCTGTTTTGCATACGATTTTCCCGCCCATCTTTTTCGGAATGAAACCTGATATGATGCTGGTCATGATGTTTTTAAGCATCATCCTTTTCCCAAAGGTTCAGCATGTTGTCGTGATTGCGCTAGTGACTGGCGTGATTTCTGCATTAACAACGGGATTTCCAGGCGGACAAATTCCGAATATGATTGATAAGCCAGTAACAGCCTTTATCTTCCTAGCTCTATTCTTATCTTGCTTGAAGATAAAGAACAAAGTGGTGCTGACCGCTGCGTTAACTGCGATTGGAACCATCGTATCCGGTGTGATTTTCCTATCTGCCGCTTTACTGATCACTGGACTGCCAGCTGCATTACCGGCACTTCTTGTGGGCGTGGTCCTGCCAGCAGCCGTGATTAATACCATTGCTATGGTATTTGTCTTCCCAATTGCTCAGTCCATTTTGAGACGTGCAAGAATGATAGAAGTTGCTTAACGAATAACCGAACCTCTTCATAATAGATGAAGAGGTTTTTTTCATGCTTTTATAAAAGAAAAAGGGTCAGCAGCAAAATGAGGAGTGAAATCCCTGCACCTGCTGCACACACAAGTGCTTTTTGCTTTAATACATGTTTTGGCGGATAAGACCCTGCATACCCAAGCTGTCTTGCATAATGAATAGAACCACCTGTAAAAACGATGCCGATACACATAAAAACGAACAGAAAGACAGACAACCTTCTCCCCTCCCTTTTCTTCAAAAGTATGCTAAAATAAAGCAAGCTATGTATGGAAGTTCAATGAAGCTGATCGTCAGCTCAGAGAGAACATGCGAATGTGTAAAATTTGACTAGAGGTGATTTGAATGGCTAGTGGACGTTCTTTATTAACAGGATTATTTGTAGGCGGTCTCCTCGGAGGTGCGGCAGTGCTCCTGACGACTCCCTCTTCTGGCAGAGATGTGCGCGGAAAGATGAAAGACGGCTATGACAAATTCGAAGATACGCTGACAAAATTAAAAAGAGATGGACAAGCTTTAAAAGAGCAAATTGTGGAAACAGCAAAAGAAAGCGCAGAGGTCATTAAAGAAGTCGGGTCTGAATTGCAAACATCGATTCAGCAATGGCGCGAAGAAATCAAACCTCATCAGCAGGACTTACAAAAGGAAATTCAAGAGATTGAGGAAAAGCTCAAACAACTGGAGAAAACCTTACAAAACTAATATACTCACAAAAAAATATTCGTTTACAAAAGTGTGCGGGGTGCGTATCCCGCACTTTTTTTGTTGAAAAAAGGTTATTTTGTCAATGTTTTTCATGACTTTTAAAAATTCTTGAATTTTCAGCTTTATTAATCTTTATTTTATTGGCATAATAGAATTACAAGAAAAAGAGAAGTAGGTGAAATGGATGAATCATTCGGAACAGCCTTTCGATGTAAAAGAAGCACTTTTATTCAGTCAAAGAATGGCCCAATTGAGCAAAGCTCTTTGGAAATCCATTGAAAAGGACTGGCAGCAGTGGATCAAACCGTATAACCTAAATATCAATGAACATCATATTTTGTGGATTGCGTATCAATTAAAAGGAGCTTCAATATCAGAAATTGCAAAGTTTGGCGTCATGCATGTATCAACGGCGTTTAACTTCTCCAAGAAACTGGAGGAACGAGGATTTTTAAAATTTTCTAAAAAGTTAAACGATAAACGCAATACGTATATTGAGCTAACGCCAAAAGGCGAAGAGACTTTCCATAAACTACTCGAAGATTATGACCCGGCCCGAACTGGTATTGTCAAAGGCGCACAGCCGCTTCATGACATTTACGGAAAGTTCCCTGAGATTTTAGAAATGATGTGTATCATCCGAAACATTTATGGTGAGGATTTCATGGAGATTTTTGAGAAATCGTTTTCAAACATTGAGAAGGACTTTTTGAATGAGCGAGGAAAAGTCACGAAAAAGACTGAAGAACTTGAAGACTCAGCAGAGGCAGCAGAAAAAGCAGCTAAAACAAATCAAATTGTTTAATGATCTTTATAAATTCATTCATTAACGGCTGAAACAGCCCTTGATCATGCAAAGCAAATATCGTCTCATGAACATCCAGCTTTTCAATTAACTGTCCCGCAAAGAGCGCAAGGAGATCGTCAAACATGACGTAGCCTTGTGCTTTTTGCTTATCCATTTCCTCTGAAAGCTCAGCACAAATACGCTCAATTTCCTCTGCCTCTTCTTTCGTTACACGCTGCCTGATCAATAACGCATAATATGGATAACGGCTCATATCGGATGTCGTCAATAAAAGTTCCATATAATATTCAAGCTGGCTCATTCGTTCCTCAATACTCATGTACGTTCCCTCTTTCTCTTAGTCCTTCTATTTTAGCCGAAATTACTCATTGACGAAAGAGACGAACCTCCCCCTTCTGTTCTTTTTTCTTGAAAAACCCAAAGTTTCCTCTCTTTATTCCATTTGAAGGCAGCATTTTATTTTTTTTCATCAAAACCATTGATTTTTATCCTCAGGAAGAGTAAATTATCTTGAGATATTCAATTCGATTTTTAGATTGGAAGGATGAAAAATGAATTGTTGGAAGACCATTAATCTTGAAAAGGATTATGGTTATACGAGAATGATGATTTCAGCCATAAGTCTTGCTATCCTTTTTTTCATTATGGCATTTTTATGTTTTCAACTGACTCATCCTGAAACGAGGCTAAGCAGCCATAACGCACCGTTTTTTGCCGTGCTCTTACTTGTGACATTGCTTGTCCACCGTGTGGTTCACTTGATCCCAGTGATGAAAAATAAGAAAAAAATGACGCTATTTATGAAACGAAATTGCTGGCAGCGCGTGCCTAAGAAAGTGATGCTTTTTTCACTTCTCAGCCCGTTTTGTGTCATCTCACCGGTTTACTTTGTGTTAGGCGTGGCGTTTCCCATGTACGCACACTATTTTATCATCATCGCAAGCATACATGCAGGCTATTGTTTGCCTGACTTTTTATTTGCATGGAAGTTGCTCAAAGCACCTAAATCCTGCATCATTGATCAAGCTCAAGACGAGTTTGATATTTTAGTTGACCAAACTTCCTCATCATGAGGTTTTTAAAGCCAACTTCTATCTTTTTCATAAAAAATTTGGTAATGTAGTATGGGAATAGCGTAGAGAGGGGGGATCTCCGATAGTTTTATTTTACTTCATCGTCTTTGCCGCGTTTATTGTGTATTCAATAAACAGGCTTACTAATACATTATGCCTTGTCAGAGAGATTCCTGAAGAACGGCAAGATAAGGTGTTTCGCTTTATCAATGTATCGATACTGATCTTACTTATCTCATCATTTGTTGAAATTACCATTTCTATTTAAGATCAAAGCAAAAGCTGCCAGTTTGAGGGCAGCTTTTTGTGTATATTTTCATTAGCAAATCCAAGATGCACCGATGATGATCAATAAGATGAATAATACGACGACTAGTGCAAAACCGCCTGCAAAGACTTCTCCTCCCATGTGAAAACACCTCCTGCCAGTTCTTCCTCTGTTCTAAGCTCAGTGTATGCAGAAAAATAAAAAACGTTTAGGCACCTGTCATCGTTTGAAAAAAGAACCGCCCTCACGCACGGCAGGACGGCTCCCTTCTGTCACAGCGATTTAATTAATAAAGATATGCTGCACCAACGATGATCAGCAAAATGAATAGCACGACCAATAAAGCAAACCCATTAGAATATCCTGCTCCCATATAATTCAGCCTCCTTTTTGTGATCAATATATGTGTATGTCGCGCGCAATTTTTTGACTAGACGAATGCCCTTCCATTTGCATTTCTTTTTACAGCATGTCACAATATGTTATGATACAAGCAATGATAAATAATTTGGAAAGATTAGGAGTGTTTTTTGAATGAAAAAAATGGCTTTAGCAGCTGTAACAGCAGTAAGTGTTTTAACTCTTGGCGCATGCAGTAGCGGTGATAAAGATGTAATCGCAACAACAAAATCAGGAGATGTCACAAAAGGAGAACTTTATACAACTCTTAAGAAACAAGCAGGTGGAGATGCTCTAAACCTACTTGTTCAACAAAAGGTTCTTGCTGACAAATACAAAGTATCTGATAAAGAAATTGATAAGAAATTGGAAGAATATAAAAAGACACTTGGTGAAGATCGTTTAAAACAGCTTCAAGATGAATTCGGTAAAGATTACATCAAAGATCAAGTGAAATATGAGCTGCTGACTCAAAAGGCTGCCAAAGCTAACATCAAAATCACTGATAAAGAAGTAAAAGCATATTACGATGACCTTAAAGGGAAAATCCGCGCAAGCCACATTTTAGTAGCTGATAAGAAAACAGCTGACGAAGTGGAAAAGAAATTAGATAAAGGTGAAAAATGGGATGCCCTTGTCTCTGAATATTCAACTGATACCGCTTCAGCAGCACAAGGCGGCGATGTAGGCTGGTTCGCAAAAGAAGGCCAAATGGACGAGAACTTCAGCAAAGCTGCTTTCAAACTAAAAGTAAATGAAATCAGCAAGCCAGTGAAATCCCAATTCGGCTACCATATCATTAAAAAGACCGAAGAACGCGGTAAATACGATGACATGAAAGCAGACTTGAAAAAGGAACTGCTTGACCAAAAACAAGCAGACACAAATGAAATCCAAAACATCTTAAACAAATTGGTAAAAGATGCTGATGTGAAAGTAAAAGATAAAGAGCTTGAAAAAACGTTCAAAGAAAAATCTGAACAGCCTGCACAAAATCAGCAGACACAACAGTAACCACAAAAAACCCCTCTGCCATCATCGTGCAGAGGGGTTTTTGTATGACGAGATTAAGCAATCGAATGATCTTCATGTGCCGCAGTATCCTGTGATCTTTTCACCTGCTGATCCTGACGTCTGCGCTCTCTTTCCTGTTCCATTCGCTCGATAAAAATTTCTCCTTCCTTTTCAATAAAGGATTGATCAATTTCTTGCTCCTCTTTGGCTGTTGTCATTAATTTATACGCACAGAAAATAATGCCGATAATACATGCATATACCCACCACGGAAAAAACAACATTTTTTCACCGCCTCCTTTTCTTAAGGACATTCCTCTCTTCCTTTGTGTTACATGCTTATGCGAAAAGAAGACAAGTTATGAAAAAAAACGCCCGCATAAACGGACGTTTTGACATGATTATTCGTGATGGAAGGTTGGTTTATAAAACGAACGATTCTCAAGTGCAAAAATACGTTCTGTATATTCTCCTGGTTTCACATGCTCAAGCGCACGATCCATCATGTTCATTTTCGCATCTAAATTATCAATATAGTGGAGAATTTCAGCTTCTTTCACCATTGGTGGTTTCGGGCTGCCCCATTCTCCTTTTCCGTGATGACTCAGGACTAAGTGCTGTAAAATCAAAATTTCCTCTGAATCAATGCTAAGCTCTTCCGCCGCTTTCGCAATTTCTGTCACCATAATGGAAATGTGGCCAATTAAATTCCCTTCCACTGTATATGTGGTGGAGACTGGACCCGAAAGCTCTTTCACTTTCCCTAAATCATGAAGAATGATGCCTGAATATAAAAGATCTCGATCTAGTGATGGATATAGGTCAACAATGGATTTAGCTAAATGCAGCATGGACACGACGTGGTAGGCGAGTCCAGAGACAAATTCGTGATGATTTTTTGTCGCTGCTGGATAATCAGCAAATTCCTGACCGTATTTCTTCAGCAAATGCCTTGTAACGCGCTGAATATTAGGGTTTTTCATATCAAAGATATATTGCATAATCGTATCCATCATATCGTGTTTTGGAATAGGAGCTGTTTCGAGAAAGTCATCAATTCGAATTTGCTCGTTTTCAGCAACAGGGCGTATATTCCTAAGCTTCAGCTGATTCCTCCCGCGATAATGATGAATGTCGCCTACTACCTTCACGATGGTTTGCGGGGCATAGGTGAGTTCATCATTCTGCTTTGCATCCCATAGTTTCGCCTCAATATCTCCACTTTGATCTTGAAGAATGAGCGTTAAAAATGGTTTGCCATTACTCGCAATTCCTTTAGTAGATGATTTAATTAATAAATGCAGGTCAACTTGTTCGCCGACATCATAGGTCATGATCCCTTTAGCCATTCAATAAAAGCTCCTTCCATGTTTCTGCTCATATAAGTATAACATAAGTCATTATTTGTCAATCATTCAACTGCTAAACTCGTAATCTGTCCATGTTCTGCTGCCTGCGTCATATGCTGATGACAGGTGAAATAAAACAGCTGTGTTTCAAAACGAGTAAGTTCATTCATCAACTCAAGCACTCTTCCTAGACGAACATGATCAAAATGAACGAAGCTGTCATCCATCATAAACGGAAGCTGACACTCCTGCTGATGAGATAAGGCGAGTGCAAAACGAATGGCCAGATAGACTTGCTCACATGTTGCTTGTGAGAGCTCCTCTGGGCGGAAGATTCGTCCATCCATCCTTTTCACGATCAGCCGGTCATCTTCGGGTGAAAATAAAATGGCTTCATATCGATCATTCGTTAACGGCTGAATAAAGCGGGAAGCTGTTTGCAGCAGTGCTGGCAGCCTTGTTTCTTTATGCTCATTCAATTTTTCTCGAATGACGGAGCGGACAAGCTGAATTGCCGCCCATTTTTTCGCAAGGTGCTTTGCATGCTCCTGCTCAGCTGCAAGCTGATGAGTCAAATCAGACACCGTACCTGAAGCTTCTATTTGCCGGATTTCCACTGCTCGTTCTGCCAGACGTTTTTCCATATTCGCCGCATTCGATTGTATGTTATTCAGGTGCTGCTTCGCTTTCGCACACTCCTCTTCAAGAAGACGCAATCCTTTGCGAACAATCGATTCTTCCTCATCAAAGCAGCCGCTTCTATGCAGCTCTTGATTCAGCTGCTGCAAATGGGAAAGCCGTTCCCGATATTCTTTCGATAGATGAGAAAGAATTTGGTAATCTTCTTTGGACTCTGCTTCTACTTGACGAAAAAGCGCGTCCATTTGTTTTTCGTAATAGTCAATTTCCCCTTCTAGCGTCGTGAGCTGCTGTTTTACATGTTGAATCGATACATCCAATGTCTGACGTTCTTTTTCTCTCTTCGCCTCCTCTTTCAATATCTCTTGAATGACCAAGATGTTCTCTTGAATGGTGCCTTCCTTTCGTTGAAGAAGACCCACCCTGTGCTCATAGTTGGATTGCTGGCCGGCAAGCTCGTCTATTTCCCGGCTAAGCTCCTCATATTCCGCTGTATTCGTTTTTAATTGCTTCAGGATCAGGAAGGCTTCTACTAAGAAAGAAAGCTCTGAGGACAAGCCCAGCTGTCTTTTCTTTTCCTCTACTTGCTGCTGGACAGGTTCCAGCTCCTTCTCCCAGTCTTCATATTGCCGGATGATCCTTTCGTACAAAAGCTCCTTCTGCCTCACAAGCGTTTCAGCTGAAGCTGCCTGTACTTGGAAGGAATCGAACGTTCCCCCACCGCTTCCCTGTTTCTCCTGTGTTGATTTCAAAAATGGGTAAATGGCAAAGAAGACAAAAACAGAAAATCCCGCAAATAAGAAAGTAACCCACCACTCTGTTAAAAAGAAGAGGACAAGCAGAAATGCAGCATCAAACATCACCATCACAGGAAATAACCACGCCCGGGAATGAACCTGTTTCTCTTTTGCTCTTGTCCCCCCAGCTTCCACTGTACTATGCGATTTGGCCTGCTGTTCCTTTAATCCTTTTAAAGCGGTTTCCGCTTCTTCCAGCTCATGTCTTGCATGATCAAACCGGTCATCCAGCTGTGCCTTTCTGTCCATTAAACGAACGTATTGGCTGACAGCCTCCTTTAATTCCCACTCAAATTCAAGAGAGTCATCAATCTGTTCGAGCTTGACTGAACGCTGCTGCCACTTCAGCTTTGCTGCGGCTTCGTCCATTTTTTGTTTCAATGAATTACGTTCTGCTTTACATTCTGCTAAGCGATTTTTGACAAGTTCAGCATGAGATGATTCATCAACGACACGCTTCATCTCCAGTAACGTATCCTTGTCATGAAGCGGTTGAACTTGTGCCAGCGAGGTTTGCAAATGATCTAATTTTTGCTTTAGTGCAGTCATTTGAGCCTTTTTCGGGTGAAGATGTGATTCTAATTTATCCAATTCATGCTCTGTTTCTGCTTTAAAGCGTTTGACTCGTTCTGGATAACGGGCTAATTCTTTTTTTAACTCCATCTTCTTCTCTATCATGGGATAAAGTCGAATGTGTTCATTTAATTGCTGAATCTGTTCTTCTGTCTGCTTCATTTCCTTTTGAAGCGCTGCGATACTCTCTATTAATTCGGAATGCTCCCGTTTTTTATCTGTATAACGGCCTTCTGCCAATCTAGCTTGTTTCAGCTGGCCAGTCAGCTCTTTTAAACGATAAAGCTGCTGGTTTAATTCCGGCTTGCGGCCATTTGGTTTGAACAGCTGCTCCTGCTGCTTAAGCAGCCTGCTATCCATCTTGGAGGCCGCATCTGAGCCAAATAAACTTGAGAAAAGGAGGAATTCACCGATTTGATCTTCGTTTAAGGCTTGAACATTTTGCAGTCCAAACACATCAAATGAATAAATTGATTGGAATAATCTGCGATCCGTTCCCTTTAAAAGAGTCCGTAGAAATGCCTCGTCTTTCACTTCACCATTCGGTAAAAACACCTGTGCTTGACCGCCTCGGTCGGACGATCTCTCAATGTGAATGACACCTAACCCCTCATCTAAGCAAGTGAGGGACCCGCCATAAAAAGATCCTTGTTTCGGCTTGTACAGCTTGTTTTTTGAAAAACCAAATAACATCGACTCAATAAACGCCTTCAATGTCGTTTTCCCCGATTCATTCAGACCGTAAACTAGCTGAAAACCGTCATCAGAAAAGTGAAAGGTTCGATTTGAAAATTTCCCAAAATTCGCTATATGGAGTGAACGTATTTTCATCATACCTCTCCTTTTCTCATAATTGCTTCAGCTGTTCCGTCAGCAGCCTTTGTGCTTCTTCTTTTATATCCACTTCATCCTCTTTTGTGAGCGCTTGTCCTGACTTCCTGTAGGTTGGGTGACGCTTGATCGTTGAAAGGAGCTCTTCATATGATTCAAACTGTGCAATTTCTGCCGTTAGTTCCTTCAAAAAGGAATCTTCTGGATAGATCACATCCTCGTTTGTTCGGCAGTCAATTGACATCACCCAAACGAACACATCTTCATCTTCCTCCTGCTCATGAAAAACAGTCATCAGCTCCTCGAGGACCTCAAGCTGCGTATGCTCAAGGTAAGAAGGCGCATCACCTGTCAATTCAATTCTCACAAAATGAGGAATGCCTTCCTTTTTCAGTTCATTGATTTTGCTTTCCACAAGTGTGACAAGATCCGTCATATGAGCTGTTTCTGTGATGTCTATTACTAGTTTCTCAAAGATGATATCTGCACAGCTTATAAAATCCGCTGCCCGTGAATCTTCGGAGAGGTGAATCAAGTAACAGCCTTTTTCTCCCGTTTCTTTTATATGTCTGCCTTGCACATTACCAGGGTAAATAATATATGGGTCTTCATCATGCAGAAGGGCTCTTTTATGTATATGTCCAAGCGCCCAATAATCGAAATCCCGCGCTATGAGCTGCTGAAGCTGAAATGGGGCATATGCATCATGTCCTTCTTGTCCGGCTAATGTGCCGTGAAGCATCGCAATGTGATAGGCAGCATCTGTTGTTTTGACATAGTGAGATGTCATATTTTCATAGACAGCCCGTTCTTTGTAGCTAAACCCATAAATACTCGCGACAAGCTGATCCCCTCGATAATAGGAATGCTCACTCGGTGTACTGCTCGAAAAGACATGTACATTCTCGGGCCACTCAATCGGTGTCCATTCACCGCTTAAATGATCATGATTCCCATAAATAATAAAGACTTCAATCCCGTGTGTTTGCAGTCTTACAAACTGGTTTCTTAAAAATAGCTGTGCTTTCAGGCTGCGATTGGATTCATCAAATAAATCTCCGCTCAGCAACACAAAGTCTACTGCCCGCACAATGGCGAGATCAAACATGTTCTTAGCGCTTTGAAATGTACTTTCTTTGAGCCGCTTAAATATGGAACTAGGTATAGTCGACATTCCTGCAAATGGACTGTCTAAATGTAAATCTGCGGCATGAATAAAGGTGAGCTTAGTCAAACGTCTATCTCCTTGTCCGATACTGTCATTGTCCATATTTTATCATGCCATTTTTACGAATGCACGTTCTATCACTCTCATTCTAAAAAACACATTTTTAAGGGCTAAAAAAGAGGTTTTGTCTTATTCCATGTTTAATTACATTAAAAACAGAGGAAAGGAAGATGAGGCATGGAGAAGACATACTTTTTAACCGTATTTGACCGGTCGGGTGAGACTTTATTAAATGAAAAAATCACAGCGGATGGTGACGAGAAGGCAAAGGAATTAGGACGTCATCGCTTAATGGAACAGCAATACACAAAACATTCTCATCGACTCGTTGATCAAGCAGGCAAGCTTCTTTTATTTGAACGTTAAAAAAGCCGGCTTTCGCCGGCCTCATGTTCATTTATGCTTTTTGAAAGACTGGTCGTCTTTTTTCTAAAAAGGCCTGTATACCTTCCTTGTGATCATGACTTTTTCTCAGTCTTGCCTGTGCGGCTCTCTCTTTTTGAAGAACTGATAAGAGCTTTGATTCTGACTGCTGGAAATAGATCATCTTTGTTTCGATAAAGGCTTGAAGCGGCATGTTCATAAACGGCTTCACACACACTTTTTGGTACGTATCGACCTCATCCTGAAACACCCCGTCTGTAAGGCGCAGTTTTAACGCTTCTTCAGCCGGCAGCTTTTGTCCGCTCCAAATCAATTGTTTCGCGGTTTGCTCACTGACTCTTTTTGTGAGGAAAAAATGCCCCCCGCCATCTGGAATTAATCCTACTCCATTAAAATTCATGGCAAGTTTTGCATCCTGATGCATAAACAAGTAGTCACAGCTTAGGGCAAAGCTAAAAGCGAGGCCTGCTGCTGACCCGTGGACAAGCGCAATCGTCACTTTTTTCATACCAGCTAGAGAAAGTGTAATTCCCTCGATCAAATCCATCACACGATGGAAATCTTCTTCACTTTCCTGCTTAAGCATCATCCCAATATCTCCGCCTGCTGAAAATCCTTTTCCTGCTCCCTTGATGACAACGACTTTTGCACTACTTTCCTCCGCTGCATCACATGCTTCTTTGAATTCAGCAAACATGTCCACATGAAACGAATTATAAGCTTCAGGCCTATTGAAAACGATTTCAAAAACATCCCCGTCTAACTGACAATTGATATATGTCATCATCCATCCCCCTTTTCTTAAAAAGCTCATCACTTACTTCCATTTCCATCAAGTAAAACCTTTTTCTCTAAACAAAAAATTTCAAGATCAATTGATACTAAAATAAGCATAATGATTGAAACAAGAAATATATTTTTATATAGTAAAAAAAGAAAGAAAATAAATTTGAAAGGAGGAGGATGATTGATCAGATGTTCCATCATGATATTGGTTAGCTTCATCGTCATGTTTTCTCCTTTTTCAAATGTCGTTTTTGCTTCACAGGCAGAAACGGGCACACCTAGTCTTATTTCTCCATCCATCTATGATGAAGAAATTAATGCTGTGAAGACACCATCATTTTCAAAAAAACATGCCTCATCCATTCTGTTGAAGGACAGATTATCAATGGCGGATTCTAAAGCTTTTCTGTTAAAGCGTGCCCCATCAGCTGCATTATCCATTGATCTATGTTTTTTGGAAATGAAGTGTGCGATCCCCGTTATGTATCAATCTAATTACCTCTACTGATTCATTTGATTTCATCCGTATTCACTATATGAAAAACACAGCCTATCAAATTCGGAGGGATAAAATGAACATTAAAGAGAATGATCTTCCTGGGATCGGAAAGAAATTTGAAATTGAAACGAGAAATAGAGAAAAGATGACGATTGTGATTCATGATGATGGCAGACGGGAAATTTATCGTTTTGACGATGATGATCCAGATGAAGTGCTGTCTACCATTTCTCTCGATGATGCTGAATCCCGGCAAATCGCTGCGATTATCGGCGGTATGGTGTATAAACCGCAGGCACTAGAAACCATTGAAATGGCCTTCAATGACTTAATCATTGAATGGTTTAAGGTGGAAAAAGGTGCAAAAGCGGTTGGACATACACTCGGTGATTTAGATGTGAGACAAAATTATGAAGTCACCGTGATTGCGATCATTAAACATACAAATGAAAAATTACTCAACCCTGGTGCCGATTCGATTATTCATGCAAATGATACGATGGTCATTTCAGGCGAAAGAAAACACTTGAAGCGATTGGTACGTGATTTTCTTTCTAGAGGGGGAGAGTGATGAATGGATCATTTAGTCTTTGAAGTTGGGACGGCGCTTATTCTTATCGCCATCGCCAGCTTAATCGCCAATAAAATTAAATTTTCTATCATCCCTTTTCTCATTGTCCTCGGAATGATTGTTGGGCCGCATGCTCCAACCATCGGGATCATTGATTTGAAATTTATCGAAAGCACGGAGATTATTTCGTTTTTTGGCAGAATGGGCGTCCTGTTCCTTCTTTTCTATCTTGGACTTGAGTTCTCTGTCGGAAAGCTCATTAAATCGGGTAAATCTATTGCAGTCGGCGGATCTATTTATATTTTGATCAACTTCAGCTTAGGACTGCTCTACGGTTTTATCACAGGGTTTGGATTCCTGGAGGTTCTCATTATGGCAGGGGTGATCACCATTTCATCCAGCGCCATTGTGGCCAAAGTCCTTGTCGATTTGAAACGGACGGCGAATCCTGAAACAGAGTTAATTCTAGGGATTATTATGTTTGAGGATATTTTCCTTGCCGTTTATTTATCCGTCGTATCAGGTCTTGTCCTTGGAGATGCCACTACTGTTGGCGGTGCCTTATTATCAATTTTAATCGCTTTTGGTTATATGATGCTTTTCTTTATCATTGCGCGGAAGCTGCCAAAACTATTAAACAAGTTGTTTGATATCCGTTCGAACGAAGTGTTCATCATTGTGATTTTTGCGGCTTTGTTCTTTGTCGCTGGTTTCTCAGAAACGATTCATGTAGCAGAGGCTATTGGAGCTCTCTTACTTGGTCTTGTTTTCTCAGAAACAGAGCACTCAGACCGCATCGAGCATCTCGTGGTTCCGTTTAGAGATTTCTTTGGAGCGATGTTCTTTTTCAGCTTTGGTCTCAGTATCGATCCATTTACATTGGGTGATGCCTTCTGGCTTGCGATCGGCGCTGTGATTCTTACCTTAATTGGAAACTTCACTGCCGGAATGTTCGCTGGACGGAGAGCTGGATTTTCTCATAAAGCCTCTTCTAATATTGGATTAACCATTGTATCGAGAGGAGAGTTTTCAATCATTGTTGCCGAGCTTGGTATTGCGGGCGGACTTGCCGCTACTTTGAAGCCCTTTGCTGCATTGTATGTCTTAATCCTTGCGATCTTAGGACCACTCGTAACGAAAGAATCTAAGAAAATCTATCAACTCCTAAACAAAATCTTCAAATGGAAACCTGAAAAACCAAAAGTAAAAAAAGAAACGACGATCTAATGAAAAAGGGCCCTATGCTTGGGCCCTTTTTTATGTCTTATTCAAATTGCTGAAATGCTGTTTCTTGTTTGACTGGCGCTTCCTCGACCCCGCGAATGGTTTGAATCACTTTCTGGTTGCGGTAAATCGATAGTTTTAAATTGGTCGCCGCTGTTCCGTGAGAATGATCAAGATTCGTGAATGTAAAGAAATGATGTGAGCGCTTGTCTTTGAACACAAGCCTGAAATCGTCTGTCACTTTAAAATGTTCATCACTTTCCCATTCAATCAAAGGTTCATATGCGCGAAACCATTCAGGAATATTCGGTGTGTACCCTGTAGCCAATACAGCATGATCTGCTGTTATGCTTTTTTCTTTCTTCAACTGCCACTGTTTGAGGTGCAGCTCCAAAGGCTGATGCTCTCCTATTTGAATCGCTTCAAGCTCGGTCATTGGCTGAATGAGCACAGATGGCTCTTCACCTGAAACGGAGCGATGATACAACTCCTGATAAATACGCGAAAGCGTTGATGCATCTATGCCATTTCTTAATCCTGTCAGCCTAGGCAATGTGTTCATACGTTCTTCATAAGGAAGCGAATGAAAATACTCGACATACTTTGGTGTAAAAAGTTCTTGGCCAAGTTCTGCCGTCTCCAGCTCTCTAAATTCACTAGAACGCGTAAACCATGAAAGCTGCTGTCCTTTCTTTTGATGCTGAAGCAGGTCTAAGAAAATTTCAGCTGCACTCTGCCCTGAGCCGATCACCGCCACCGACTCAGCTTCGTGAAGTGCTTTCTGCTGATCTAAATAACGGCTGCTATGAGTCACATATGGACGTGCTGCTTCAGGCACATCGACTGGAATCATTGGTTTACTTCCTGTGCCTAACACGACATGCTTTGCACGATACTCAGAAAGCGATCCATCGTTCAGCCGTCTGACTTTCACAAGATAGCCATCTTGGCAGTCCGTCACTTCTTCTACCTTCATCCCAAACTGACAGCTGTCTAATTCTCCTGCAACCCATGATAAATACTCATTGAATTCTCTCCGCGGGATATCAAACTGCTCAAATGTATAGAACCGGTGAAGTCTATTTGATTCATGTAAATAATTTAAAAATGTATACCTGCTCCTTGGATTCGCCATTGTGACAAGGTCTGCTAAAAAGGAAACTTGCAAATCCGTTCCTTTGATCAGCATACCGGGATGCCAAGCAAACTCAGACTCCTGTTCAAAAAAACAGCATGAAACATCCTCATACTCCTCTAACAAAGCGGCCAATCCTAAATTGGCGGGCCCAATCCCAATTCCGATCACATCTATCATATGTACACCTGCTTTAACTTTTTATCACTTATATACCCTTTTACAAATGAAAAAAACACTGCGTCATCGCAGTGTTTAAACGTGAGAAACAAATAATGATTCAAGGAATTGAATTTTCTCTTCTGTATAGTGTTCATACCGGTCATTATACGATTTTGGATCTTTTGGATTGGCATACTGCGTAATTTTTCCTGTCCGTGGATCAATGAATTTACTCGCTGCACCGCACCCAATGCCAATGATTGTCTGTACTTCTTCCATGATAATGATATTATACAAGCTTTCCTGTCCATCTAATGAATACCCGACATTTTCGAGATTTCCCAAAATATTTTTTTGTCTATATAAATAATACGGGTGATAATGATGTGCTTTCGTCCAAGTGACCGCTTCATCCATCATACGTGTGATTTCTTCTCGGTCGGCTACTTGATATTTCTCCTTATTGCGCGTCATTTCAGATGCTCTTTTAAAGGAGAGTGTATGCACAGTTAAAGATTCAGGCTTGAGCTCTTCAGTCTGCTGCAAGGAGTGCTGAAATTCTTTGAGCCCTTCTCCCGGCAATCCAATGATTAAGTCCATATTGATATTATTCATGCCGTACTGTCTTGATAAGTGATACTTTTCAATCGTTTCTTCCACACTATGATGCCGGCCAATAGCCTTGAGTGTTTCATTCTCATACGATTGCGGGTTGATGCTAATCCGGTCAATATTGTAGCGGTTTAGCACCTCTAGCTTATCAGGCGAAATCGTATCAGGACGCCCTGCTTCGACAGTCACTTCCCGTATATGCTTCACATCAGGGAACGAGCGGTACATTTCTTCATACAGCAAATCCATTTCTTCCGCTGTGATGCTCGTTGGCGTGCCTCCGCCAAAGTAAACGGTCGTCACTTTGATCCCGTGTTCTTTTAGCCATGCGCCCATTTTTTGCATTTCATAATGCAGACCAAACAAAAACGTTCCCACTCTACCAGCTTGTCCTTTAATGGCGTAAGCAGGGAACGTGCAATAAGCACATTTTGTAGGGCAGAAAGGAATGCCAATATAAATACTCACTTCCTGCTGAAGGTCATACAGATCTGGAATGGCTTTAAGCTGACGGTCGACAATCTCCTGCATCAAATTGATTTTTTCATCATGAATCAAGTAATCACGCTTTAACGCCGCATGTGCATCTTCCTTTGACATACCTTCTCTCAGCATCTTATGAAGCAATTTCGTAGGACGTATTCCTGTGAGAATCCCCCACTTTTGTGTCATTCCTGTGTGCTCCTGAAGCAAGTGTAAATAAACAGACAGCACTGTGTTTTTGATTTGCTTCCAGCGCTCCTTATCATTCAAGCTCTCTGGGACATCTCGTGAAAAACGACTGGTGATGTCTGATCCATCAATATGACCAGATGCTTCCACCATGCCATTTTCTTCTTTCCAACTAAATTCCATGACCAAACCATCATCCAATTCACTTGGATCAAACATCACTTCACTATCTTCTTCAAATAAATTGGCTATATTGACAAGCGGGCGATGAAATCGTTCATTTGACAGCCCTTTAATTAAAATTCGCATCATATCACCTTTATCTTCAAACTTGTTTCATTTTACAAAATTCATGTAGGAAAAGCAATGAAGGGAACAGACGAAGGCCCTGTCATTTCTTGATTGACAAGGCCTTCACTGTATTATCTCTTGATATCGAATTGATGTAAAAATCCTTCTCTTTGCTGCATTCTAAAGTATTCCTTAATCATATAAGCCACACCCTGTTCATCGTGCGAGCGCGTCACCCAATCGGCTTTACGCTTGACATCATTGGGGGCATTTCCCATAGCAACGCCTAAACCAGCCAATTCAAGCATTGGAATGTCATCTGTTCCATGACCAATGACGACCGTATCTTCTAAAGTAAAACCGAGGGCAGAGGTTAAAAGAGAAAGTCCCGCTTCTTTCGAAACCCCTTTGCATACAATATTCATTTTCTCATCACTGATCCTAATAAGGTCAACAGATGGGAATGCTTGTTGAATGGTCCTGTGAATCTCAGTCTGAAGCTCCGCGGTCGAATATACTTCAATCACTGGTGTACTGACTGGTTCATCCATCAGCATATCACTTAACGATTCAACAAATTGGACGGGATAGAAAATTGGATCAGACGGATGAATGAACGTCTTTCCCATCAGCTGAGACTGCGTTTTTTTCCGGTTGCCGATCGAGAATTTTTCATGTAGCAAGCGGACATTACAATCGAAGCTTTCAAGGATTTGCACAAGATTAAATGTCTTTTCTTCCGTTAATTTCTTCACATGAAGCGGCTCATCGAGTTTATCGGCGATAAATGCACCACTATGCGTCACAAGGGTTGATGTTGGAATCTTCAACGCCTTGGCAATTTTTTGAGCGGAACGAAAATGCCGGTTGGTGACAATCGTCACGTAAACCCCTTTTTTCTTTACATATTCCACAGCTTCTTTTGTAGCGGAATGGATTTTTCCATTGGAACGAAGTAACGTCCCATCTATATTGAGTGCAAGTAGTTTTTTTGACACTGAGGCATCCCCCTTCTTGATGACTGTACTTACGATGAGGATATGCCCTAGCTTGGTGCTTTAGAACATGCAGTTGAAAGAGCACCAGGTTATGAATAATTGATAAATAAAAAAAGCCTACCCCTAGGCTTTTTTTTATGTATGGTTTGGATGCGTTACAATGGAGTGATGAAGCTCCCCATGATCCCCTTATCATTTACACACCAAAGCATTGCTTATATCAGATCCCCTTATGATGCTTTGCGTTTCTCCCAGAAGCGCTTCTCTCTCGTTTGGCTCACCGCCATAAATCCCAAGTGAAACGCACCCAATGTCCCTTGAGAGCGCCTTTTTGAAAGCACTTTCAATATAAGTATTATCGCAGAATTTATGAGCTTCGACAACCTTTTTTTAAAAGATATTCAGGGGAAAGATAAAACAAAAAAGGGCGAATGACATCGCCCTTTCCATTAGTTTTCTTCTGGATTCCCATAAAGCTCTTCAAGTGGCTTCATGATAATTTTATTTAATTCACCGATAAGAACACTTACACGTTGTTCTGCTTCCATCAACTGAGAGATTTTGTCGTGCTGCTGAACAAGAGCAACTGTTTTTTGAGCTTGCTCCACTTCTTCTTGTGTGATCTCTTGACCAGTCATTTGTTTTTGTTGGAGGTTTACTTGAATGTCACGGAAGTTCTCAAACATTCTTTTAGAGGACTCATCCGCGTTTACCTCATCATAAAGATTTCTTAAAGTTGAATATTCTTCGCTATGACGCAATGCTTTTTCAAGGTCATATGCAACATCATAAAGATTTACAGACATGTTATGTCTCCTTTCTATCCGTTATCACCGATATGATCGGCGGACACCACTCCACTATAACAAACTATGGCTTTCCTTTCACATATATACAATGAATTCATCAAAATTTCTCTAGCTTGTCTTAGAATAGCGCCACAAAAACAGCCTGGATAGCTCCAATCATCCCGCCTAAAAGACCGCCTAAAAATGTAATCATCTTCAGCTCCTTATTGGAGATGCTGACTACAAGCTCTTCCATTTTTTCAAGCGGGAAAAGTTCAATTTGTTCACGAATGATTTCTTCAAATTGCAGCTTTGCAAGCAGCCCCTCTAAAGCATTTGATGCCGCTCCGATCCCCTTATCAATCAACACTGGCGCAAAATGTGTTTTAAGGTCATCCGCGACAGCACTGACATATGCTCCAACTGGTTTGTCTAATATCAGCTTTGTAGAGAAATGAGAAAGCAATTGATTTTTCACACTAAAAATAAGTTCCTTCACATTCCATTTTTCATCAAGCTCATGAAGAGAAAATAGCTTCACCTTGTCCCATTCTTGAACAAGTAAATCTGATAAAAATCTTTTTGTTTCTGCGTTTCTTAAAAACTTGATGATTTCGGGATGTACACGATCAATTAAGCTTGAATTCCCTAGAAACATTTGGACCATACTGCCAAGCATTCCCCGTTCTTTTAAGAAATCATCAATCATATTGCCGAGCCTTGCTTTGCCTTCATCACTTTCAAAATAATGAATGCCTCTCTTTAAAATATAATCTGCTGCATCTGGAATTTTCGATGATATTTTGGTTTCCACTTCTACCGGGAGCAATTCAGATAAAGTTTGCTGGTTATATGTTTCAAGCAGTGAACTAAGCTTCTGATCAGACCACTGATGGAGCCATCTATCTGCTTTGACGTCAGCCTGTTGAACGCCGAATTTTTCTAGCAGGGAGAATACGGTGATCTCCATATTTGCGCCTTTGTCAATATATCGATGGACTGTACGCAGGATCTCCTGCTTTGCCTCCGATGATTCAAATCGTTTTTGAATTCCTTCTGGCGTGAGCAAATGCTCCATAACCATGACACCAACCTGCTTGGCTACTTCGTCTCTTCTTTTAGGGATAAGCCCTGGTGTAAATGGAAGCTGTTTTCCGAATAAGTAATATGGCTTATAAGGCCGAAAAAGCATTTTAATTGCAAGATGGTTTGTCGCTGCTCCTATGACTGCGCCGATAACAATCATAAAGATAAACGTTGTGAATATATTCAAAGTCGTCATCTACCTTTCAAACAACACCCGATGTTTATTGTTTTGATCTATACGTATTATAGTTGTTGTCAAGTTCCCAAGCAAATGAAGCATGCCGCGAGACATATGATCAAGCGGTCTGTCGTAATGATAAAGGAGCGCAAGCTTTATGTAAAATCATAAAAAAATGTTTTTGTGATGGTAAAAAAAGAAGTTGAAAAGAAGGTGTTTTTTAATGAAAACAACATTAGGTATTGTGACCCTTTCTCCGCAGTATGAAGAGGCATTTACACGTGAGCTCGCCAAAGCTGCCCCTTCTTATCGTTTAAAGGTTGTTCGTTTTACACCACTTGATTTAAAGCCGGCTTCAAATTTGATACAAGGCCAAACATATACGAATAGCCAAGGGTTTGTAGGCGCACAATTTCCGATCCCCGACTTGATTTACGACCGATGTCTTTACCGGCATGACGCACAATCTAAAAAAGCAAAACCCATCATGGAATGGCTAAAAAAGTATCCAAAAACGGATTTTTTGAATACCGGCATTTCAAATAAAATGGCGCTATTTGAGCAACTCCGTCTTCTCTCTTCTTTACAGCCATATTTACCTGGCTGCTCATTATTAAAAGAGCCCTCAGACCTGATCAATATGGTAAGGGCGAGCGGGGCTGACGGCTTTTGTAAAATGCAGCCTCTTTCCCAGCAGCATGCAGCATCTACTTACTTCATTTCCTTTGATGGCATATCAACATTCACCGTTCAGCTAAGTTCCAACCAAACCATTACATTTTCTCGTGCGTCAGAGATGGAGCGCTGGTGCAAAAAATATGCAGGCCGGTATTTCCTTCAATTTTTCAACACGAATGATCAAAAAGAACTTTTATTCAATGAAATCAGGATTTTTCTTATGAAAGATTCACAAAATCAATGGAAACGCATGGGTATTCACACAAAATCACCTGCAGAAAATAGTCTTTTACGTCATACACAAAAATCAGGTCCTGTGATAGGCTTTGAACACTATCTAAATACATTGCAGCCACACATCAAGGAGCTCCTTTTAGATGATATTGCATCCATTCAGGCATCAATCCCAGCTTATATAGATAAAACCTACTCTCCTTGCTTTGAATTCGCAGTAGACTTACTTCATACAAGTGAAGGCAGACTATTCATATCAAATATCAGATCAAAGCCAGGGCGGTCCGATTTTTTAAAAGCTTATCCCGAAAAGGAACATCAATTGATTCGTACCATTCTTGAACATGCGCAATCGATGAAGTCTCAACCAAAGGAGGTTTCTTATGAACAAAAATCGCTGCATCATCGCCCCACACCTCACAAGTAAAAAAACAATCCATCTTCCCATCCATTATAAACAGAAAGATGCCATCGATTCTCTTGCTCTAGGATCTCGTTTAGTAGATGGCTTCAACATTTCCTATCATCAGCATCCAAATAAAATTTTATTATCTGAAGATCTATACAAAGATTTACTGATTCCTTACCAATCAAAAGCAGAAGTGATCATCATTGACCATACACTTTTTATAGGGCCGTTGATAGGCATTTTCAGTGCAGGTTTTGAGCAAAGCACGCAGCCATTAGGAACGAGATCAGCATTTTTTATCAAACTGCTGCATTCTTTCAGGCAGCATGCTGGTTTTGCCTATCTTTTTGGGTCACATTCTATTGATTGGGAAAAAGGAATTGTAGAAGGATTGTTGTACCAGCAAGATTCATGGGTAAAAAAACAGCTTCCCCTGCCGTCAGTCATCTATGATCGGCTTCCAAATAGAAAAGCTGCTCAGTCGGCAATCATTCAAGAAACGAAGCGAAAACTCACCCAAGACTATGATATCCCTTGGTTCAACCCTTACTTTTTTAACAAATGGGAGATTCATGAACAGCTATTAACAGATGAAAAAACATGGTCCTTTCTCCCACATTCTGTACAATTAGATCCCGTGGACGCTCTTAGTAAAATTGAAACGCTCCTCCATCTGCATCAAGTTATATACTTAAAACCGACAAACGGAAGTCATGGAGACGGGATTTATCAGTTAAAGAAGGAAAACCACGGAATCACTGTATACTCAAATTTTGGAAGGGCTATTCCATATGATTCAATAGATCAGTTTGTTCAAAGGCTGCGAAAGGATCATACAATTCATGATTTTATTGCACAACAAGGCATTGAGCTTCTTCAAATAGACAATTTACCGATGGATTTCAGAGTTCATACGAATAAAAATAAAGACGGTGATTGGACAGTCACAGCTGCAGCAGCAAAGGTTTCTGGAGATCACACCATCACGACTCACCAGTCACATGGGGGAACGGTGAAAACACTTTATGCTGTCTTTCCAGAAGAAAAGAAACGTTTGCAGATTTTACAGCAGCTGTCTCATACTGCCATCACGCTTAGCCAGGTGATAGATGAAAAAATGACCGGGCATATTGGTGAAATCGGTTTTGACTTAGGCATTGATCAAACAGGTGCAATTTGGATGTTCGAAGCCAATTCTCGCCCTGGTCGAGAGGTTTTCCAGCATGTCTCTTTGAAAAAATCAGAATGGCTGATTGGGAAAAGAATCATGGATTACGCATCTTACCTTTCAGAAACGGCACTCACCACTTCAAATCACGCGAACGTCTACTGACGCTTTTTTGTCACATGTCGGTGCTCTTAAATTTATGCTTTTTCTATGCTCTTTTCATGAGATGAGATACAATAATATCAAGTTCAAGGTTGTTTCCGTGTTGTCGTGTTTGTTTATTGTTTTATCAATAAAAGCAAGGAGGCAATGATGATATGATTTCTCATTTTCAATGGAAACCCCTTTTTAAGAAAGCACAATTGCCAGGCTGGAAAATATCGTTTTTTCACAACGGTTCACACTATGAAGGCATCTACCACAAAACAGGTGACATTGAATGGGGCTCTCAGCTTCCGCCCCATGAAGTTGAACCAACCTTAAAAGAAGAAATCCACGAATTAATGCTATTCCATGTTTATGATTAAACTGTTTAAGGAGCCCCGCCATGTTAGAAAAATTAAAACTTGTTTACGGAGACCATATCATCAGCTCACCTACTCATGACAAACAAATTCTTTGGTATCAAACAGACAAAGGCGAAATATTTGGAGTAGACAAATCGGAGCTTACAGCTAGAGAAACACTTCTTCTCAATTCTTTTCTTACACCAATTGATCTATTTCAAAAAGCGCAGACCGAGGATGAACAAAAATGGTTCAGCTATCTTTTTGAAAACAAACCACTAACTGTCCAACATCCCGTCCGTGTTTATTATTTTCAGATGGTCCATCAAGAAGAACAAAGACAGCAAATAAAAGAGGCTGTGAATAACAGCCTCGAACATACTCATTTCATATGGACAGGCCCTGAAACAGCTATGCTGATTCAATCAGACGCTACATCAGAAAATAGTCAATTAGATCAGTTACATGATTTGTCTCTGGCCATTACAAGTGATTTTTTAACAGACTCAGTCTTTATACAAGGGCAGCTGCATTTGCCAAATGACCATTTACAGATGAGATTATTAAATGAACAACAGCTCTTTTTGTGCCATATGGAGCGAGACAAGTTTAGGTCAGGGGTTGCCACATTTTATCAATGCCTGCCATCATTCATTTGTTATGATGCATCCGCACTCTCTCATGCTATTTCAGATGCTTTTAAAGAAGCGGTCTTTGACCGGGATGTTTACCGCACTCTCATGACCTATATGCAATGTAACTTAAATGCATCCCAGGCAGCAAAAGCCTTATATGTTCACAGAAACAGTCTTCAATATCGAATTGATAAATTTATTGAGCGCACTGGGCTAGATATACGACATTTTCCAGAAGCATCAGCTGCTTATTTCATGATGACTCTACTCGATCTTTCATAAAGAACGAAAGCATGAGCATGATGCCCAAAAATAAAAATAGGATGTTGTGCACGTTGTCCATTTACAGACTCTTCCCCATTTTATACACTTTATTTATTAGTAAAGCGCTTTCAAAAAAAAGAGGGGCTGGGAGGCTGACATCAAATGGCTGAGATGATGCTGAATCAAATTTATAAAGTGTACGATAACAAGGTAACAGCAGTAGATAACTTTAATCTACATATAGAAGATAAAGAATTTATTGTGTTTGTTGGTCCATCAGGCTGCGGAAAATCAACAACCCTTCGCATGATTGCAGGTCTAGAAGAAATTTCACAAGGAGACTTTCTGTTAGATGGAAAACGGATGAATGATGTAGCACCGAAAGATCGGGATATCGCAATGGTTTTCCAAAACTATGCATTATATCCTCATATGAATGTGTACGACAATATGGCTTTTGGATTAAAGCTTCGGAAGTTTCCGAAAGCAGAAATTGATGAGCGGGTTCGAAATGCCGCTAAAATATTAGGTCTTGAGCAATATTTAGACAGAAAACCAAAAGCACTGTCTGGCGGTCAAAGGCAGCGTGTTGCTCTCGGCAGAGCGATTGTACGCGATGCAAAGGTGTTTCTTTTGGATGAGCCGCTTTCTAATTTAGATGCAAAACTCCGTGTTCAGATGCGTGCTGAAATTTCTAAACTTCATCAGCGTCTTCAAACGACATTTATCTATGTGACACATGATCAGACTGAAGCCATGACAATGGCAACCCGCCTTGTTGTCATGAAAGATGGATTTATTCAGCAAGTTGGAGCGCCGAAAGATGTATATGAAAACCCAGAGAATGTGTTTGTAGGTGGATTTATCGGCTCACCTGCGATGAACTTTTTTACAGGAAAGCTCTCTGACGGTGCCATTGCGGTTGGAAAAACGCATATTCGTGTACCAGAAGGAAAAATGAAAGTATTACGCAGCCAAGGCTATATTGGAAAAGATGTCATACTAGGCATCAGACCAGAAGATTTTCACGATGAGCCAGTATTTATAGAGGCGTCTGAAGGCACAAAAATTAATGCTAACGTAGAAGTAGCTGAATTAATGGGAGCAGAAACGATGCTTTATTCTTCTATCGATGATCAATCGTTTATTGCACGTGTTGATTCTCGTACCGATGTCCAGGCCGGACAGTCTATCCCTCTTGCGATTAATATGAACAAAGCCCATTTCTTTGATTCAGATACGGAGCTGCGTATCCGCTCAGCTGAATAAAAAGATATATAAGCAGCGCCATCACTCATTATTGGGTGATGGTTTTTTGTATGTTAGCACAACATTTACCATGTTCTTTTCTCGTATGTTTTTTTCGGAAATAACCATAATACTTAGTACAAAGCAGTTACTGCATTGGGTTTCGCCAAGTGGCAAATGACTTGATCATTTCGCTGGTGCGATTCCAGCAAACCCAACCAAAAAAATAAATCATATATAAAAAGGAGAATCACATCATGGCAAATTCTAATAGTTCAAACCAATTACTAGTTCCTGGAGCAGAGCAAGCAATCGATCAAATGAAATACGAAATTGCTTCTGAATTTGGTGTAAACCTTGGAGCAGAAACTACAGCTCGTGCTAACGGTTCAGTTGGTGGAGAAATCACAAAACGTCTTGTGTCTTACGCTCAACAAAACCTTGGCGGAACAAAAGCTTAATTTCATATCTGGATCATAGAAGGCACCTCTTATGGTGTCTTCTTTTTTTGTTTTGATTCCTCACCAAACTCCTTTCCAGCTCATATCATGTAGTAGAAAGGAGCGGATCTTCATGGACATTATTTCAGGTATGAACTTTGAACTTCTACAATTTGTCGGTATTTCCTTATTATGCGAATATACTCATAGTATTCGGTCCTTTCACCTTTATAAAAAAAGCATCACATAAAAGTTGTACCATTTTGGGTTCTTTTCACTTATAGTATGTAGTGGAGGGATCGAACAGATGAAAATAGCTCTTTTCGGTGCTCATGGACGTGTAGGACAAGCATTTCTTCGTTTCGTTCAAGTAGATGATCGTTACATGGTTCGTTCATTGATTCGGACAAACCGAGAAGAAATGCTTGCGGGTATGTTTCAAGTCACCGGCAATTCAAGAAATCGAGAAGATGTGCTTGAGACAATCAAAGGAGCAGATATTGTTGTAAGCTGTCTATCAACAGATGGTGATGATACATTATCTGTTTCAATGGAGCATATCGTACAAGCCATGAAGCAAACAAATACATCAAGAATTATTACAATTGGTACAGCAGGTATTTTAAAAGCAAGGCAGCAGCCGGAGCTTTACCGTTTTGAAACAAATGAATCAAGGCGGACCACTTCTCGAGCAGCTAAAGAGCATGCGAAAGCGTTTGAAATCCTTCAATCGACTGATCTAGATTGGACCATTATTTGTCCAACCTATTTACCAGATGGAGAAGTGACACGGTCATATCGCTATGAGAAAGATTTTCTCCCTATAGATGGAAAGAAAATTTCAGTTGAAGATACCGCACACTTTTTATATCAGCAGTTAAATTCGAAGGAATTTGTGCATCAACGCGTCGGCATCGCTTATTGATGATGCAGCCTGTCCAAACGATATAACCAGTAAAAGGTCGAGGACTGAATCCTCGACTTTTTCTCATGCAAATGAAAAGAGCCTCATTCAATTTTGAAGAGGCTCTTTTTTCTGCTATTCATCAGCTGTTTGCAACAGCACCTTTTTGCAGTTCGTACATTTGCGCATACAGCCCTTCTTGCTGCATGAGTTGTTCATGACTGCCACGCTCAACGATTTCACCTTTTTCTAACACTAAGATCATATCGGCTTTTTTAATAGTGGATAATCGGTGAGCAATCACAAAAGTTGTTCGTCCTTCTTTGACTACATCAAGCGCCCGCTGAATGATCGCTTCTGTTTCTGTATCAATGTTCGCGGTGGCTTCATCTAAAATTAAAATCGCTGGATCGTATGCCAATGCGCGCGCAAATGAAATCAACTGACGTTCCCCTGAGGAAAGGGTGCTTCCCTTTTCAACGACTGGTTCATCAAAGCCTTCTGACAGGTGCTTCAATAACTCTGCTGCACCTACTTGCTTTAATGAGGATTCAATGGTTTCTCTTTTGATGTCTTCATTTCCTAAGCTGACATTGGAGGCAATTGTTCCAGAAAATAAATACGGGTCTTGCAGCACAATGCCCATTTGTTTACGCAGCGTTTGGCGCGACTGATCATAAATGCTTTCACCATCTATGAGAATGTCTCCTTGCTGAATGTCATAAAAACGCAGCAGCAAGTTCATGATCGAGCTTTTCCCAGAACCAGTATGCCCCACAAGTGCAACCGTTTGACCTTTCTTTGCTTCAAACGTAATGTTCTTTAAGACATTTTTCCCTTCATTATAAGCAAAGGTGACATCTTTGAACTGAACGTGTCCCTCCAGCTTCTTCTGAACAGGTTCTTCCACTTCTGTTCCTGGTTCATCTAATAACCTGAAAACCCTCTCCGATGAAACCCTTGCTAGTTCCAACCTAGAGAATTGATTCACAATGCCTGTAATCGGCTGGAACAATCGATTTAAATAATCGACAAACGCATAGAGCACACCAATGGACACAATGCCTGTCGCACTTAACGAAGCACCTCCAAAATACCAAATGAGTGCCACATATGCTAAATTTCGCAGCAGGTTAACCAAGTTATGTGAAAGAAGTGAATTTAAATGCAGCATCTTTCGCTGATATCGAAAGTGATTGTTGTTCAGCTCATCAAATTCCTCTTGCGTCGCTTTTTCATGTCGAAATGCTTGAATAATTGTCATCCCTTGAATGGCTTCATTTAGCTTGGCATTGATTTCACTGATGATCGAACGAATGCGGTGATTGTACACTGATGCAAACTTTCTGTAAGTCATCGACCATAGGAAAATAATCGGTACTGCGATCAAACAGATGAGTGCCAGCTTCACATTTAATAAAAACATGGCAATGTAAATCCCAATCATGTAAATAGCACTCGTCACGAAATTAGCAAGGACTGTTACATATAAATCACGAATGGTTTCCGTGTCATTGGTGATCCTCGCGACAACCTTTCCAGCCGGTAAATTATCGAAATATCGGATCGGCAGCGTTTGGATGTGCTCAAATACGTCTACCCTCATTTTTTGGATAATTCGATTTGCAATCCTCTGGAGCAAATAGTGCTGCCCATACTGAAAGAAAATCGCAACGATGAGCAGTCCTAGATAAAATAGAACAAGCTGCACCAAACCACTGATTTCTGGCTGATAAAAAGCAAAAATCTCCTCTTTTGATAAACGCTGTACCTCGTATGTCTCACGCTCGTTCCCATTTTCAATGGTGAGCTGATCTCCGGATATCTTTCTGTTTCCATCAAAACGAATCGGCTCATTCACAAAATAGTAACCGAACCCGACTTGCACCACATTGATTTGCTTTCCAGATTCCATTCCATTGTTTAATCGATCGCTTCGTATATAGTTATTTCCCTGGTAATAAACGGTTTTGTCTGTCTTTTCATTGACCTCGACATACGGTTTTTCTACACCTAAAATATGATCATCAATCATTTTCTTCCCAATAAACGGCCCTGTCAGCTCAGCACCAACTGCAATCATGAGAAAGATTAAGGCAACAGACAGTACTTTCTTATATAGGAGTGCGTAGGCAAGGAGTCTTCTTCCTGTTGTCATGCCTCATCCCCTCCTTCCAGCTGATTTGTCAGCTGCTGACGCAAAAATTGTTCTTTGTACCACCCATCCTGCTTGATGAGCTCGTTGTGGGTGCCCTTTTGGACAATGCGTCCTTCTTCCATGACAAGAATGAGATCCGCATGTTCAACAGCTGATAGGCGATGAGTCGTAATAAACGTCGTTTTGCCATGACGGTTTTGTCTTAGATTTTCTAAAATAGCGGTTTCTGTTTTTGCATCTACCGCAGATAATGAGTCATCCAGAATTAAAATGTCTGGATCAATTAATAAAGCACGTGCGATGGATATTCGCTGTTTTTGTCCGCCTGACAGCGCCACACCTTTTTCTCCAACCATGGTTTCCAGCCCCTCTGGCAGCAGGCGTAAATCCTTTTCAAAGTAAGCATCCTTGATTGCTTGTGCTAACTCATCTTGTTTCGCGTCCCGATGACCAAAGCGCATATTCTGTTCCACGCTTTTTGAGAAAAGTATATGATCCTGCGGTACGTATCCGATCCATTGAAATAACTGATCTAATTCAATGTTTTGGATCGGAACACCTGATAGCAAGATTTGCCCTTCACCTGCCGGGTACTGACGCAGAAGTTGTTTGACAATGGTCGTTTTTCCGCTTCCCGTTTTGCCTGTAATCCCAATCGTCTGCCCTTTTCGAACAGTAAAGGACACATCAATGAGATTATCTTTAGATGAAGTTGGATATCTGAATGTCACATGATCAAATTGAATATCTCCAGGCTCTTGTAACATTTTCGGCTGAGCAGCATCTGTTACGTCCGGCTTATAGCTGAGTGTATGATTCAACCGGTCTAACGACGCATTTCCTCTTTGCATAATATTAATCAATTCGCCGATCGCAAACATTGGCCAGATCATCATGCCAAGATAGACGTTAAATGCAACAAGCTCCCCAATGGTTAAATCACTTTGGAATACGAGATAGGCTCCATAGCCAATTCCAATTAAGTAGCTGATCCCCACAAGTAATTTCACTGTCGGTTCAAATAATGAATCAATGGTTGCCACTCGCATATTTTTTTGGAATACATCATCTGTCATTTCACGAAAGCGTTCGACATCTTGTTTCTCCTGCACAAAAGAGCGAATGACCCGAACGCCTGCCACTGATTCAAGAACTCGATCGTTCATATCACCAAATGCATCTTGAGCGACTGTAAAGCGATCATGGATTTTGCTGCCATAGAACGCAATCAAGAGCGCCATCAGCGGCATAGGGATAATTGCCATTAAGGTTAATTTCCAACTAATCGTCAGCCCCATCGTAAAGAAGATCATCAGCATATAAGCAGTGGAATCAACCAAGGTCAGAACGCCAAAACCTGTCGTTAAGGCCACAGCATTCAAATCGTTTGTACCTAATGCCATTAAGTTGCCGGTTTTTTTCTTTTCATAAAAGGTAGGCGTCATCTTAAGCAAGTGGCGCATCAGTTTCCCGCGCATCACACGCTCCATGACATTTGCGCCGCCAAATAACTGATACATCCAAAAATATGTAAGTGTATAGACGACGACACCTAGTAAGCAAAAAATGATCACATAAAACATAATACTGGATGTTGTAAATTGACCAGAACGAATGTCATCAACTGCCTGGCCAAGGTATCTTGGCGGCAGCATTTCAAGCACATTTACAATGAGCAGGAGCGTAATAGCGATCGTATAACGCCTCCACTCTTGTTTAAAGAACCAGCCTAATTTCGCAAATACTGAAAACATGTTTGTCTCTCCTTTTCAAGCTAGCCGCTTTCTAAATTTTCCTGTGTGTCACCTTGTTTCGTTTTTTGTGTTTTTGTCATTTGTCTTGATTTTGGCATGTTCACATGCTTTCACTCCTCTTCATTTATTCATTGATCTCCATCCCATTATTTCGAAATACGAAATGAATACAACAAAAAAAGAGGCCACCAGCTGGCTGGTACGCCTCTTTTCGTCATGTAAAAAGGCGTATGTTGACAAATACGCAACATACGCCTTGATTCATCCGATCAATTGGAACATACGAGTTCCTTTACAATGACCAATGAAGGTGTAATTGTCACGTGAATCAACCCATTCATGCAGTTTGATTTCATTCTTCCAATGTTGCACATGACATTTCCTCCTTTTGGCTCTTGAATCTTTTTTTATCTTATAGTGGCTGTCACTATTTTGTCAATAAATATTTTTCAATAAATGAAATTTTCTAACAAAAATCCATCTCCTTTATGTGTATCTTTTTCTATTAACGGGTATATCATGAGTGTAAAGACTCCTTTTGAAAGGAATGAGGACATTGTTTCAAGCTGATCGTATGGTCGTTGCGTTTGATGGTCATGAAGACAGTAAGAAAGCATTAAAAAAGGCAATCGCTTTAGCCAAAACCTTGCATGCCAAGCTGACCGTTACCTATGCCCATGATGGCAAAACAGGCAGACAGGTGTTTGATGCACCGCGCCCAATGACTGGTGGAGCTTATATCGGCGGCGGTACGGCAGACCTTCAAACACCCCCTGTGTATGTACCACATGATGAACAGCAAAGTCCCTTGATTTTTGAAGACCATACAGAAGAGGTCGTTGCGGAAGCACGAATGCTTTTAAATGAGGAACAGTTTGAGGCTGCTATTGAAATTGTGGAGGGAGAACCAGCAGAAGCGATTATCGAATATGCTGAGGAAATATCAGCAGACCTCATCGTCATGGGAGCACGTGACCAAAGCAGATTAAAAAAAATGCTATTTGGCAGTGTGAGTGAAAAGTTATCAGCGAAATCAGATATCCCTGTGCTTATTGTGAAATAAATGCATTACAAAAGGCTGTAAACATTGGTTTACAGCCTTTTTTATTTATGAAGAGATCGATGTTTCACTTTCATGTTTAATTTTTTGCTGGAAGCCTTCTTGTACGCGCTTTGTCAGCTCTCCTGGAACGCCTTCCCCTACTGGCTCGCCATCTATTTCAACAATCGGAACGACTTCAGCCGTCGTCGAGCTGATGAAGATTTCCTGAGCGCGAAGCAGCTCTTCTTTGCTTATTCGAGTTTCTTCAACAGTACATCCTTCTTCCTTACATACCTCCAGCAGCTTTCTACGGGTAATGCCGTTTAAAATGAAATTGTTTGCAGGGTGAGTGCGAATCACGCCATCAATCACGGCATATACATTCGAGGAGGTTCCCTCGGTCACAAAACCGTCTCTCACAAGGATTGCTTCAAACGCACCAGCTTCAGATGCTTTCTGCTTTTCCATGATGTTATATAAAAGGTTTAAGCTTTTGATATCACACCTTAACCAGCGAAGATCCTCAGATAATATGGCCTTTGCACCAGCTTTCTGCTCTTGAACAGGCTTTTTCACCTGGAACGTATATGCCGTGATTTGAGGAGTGAGAGAATGACTATATTGATGTTTACGAGGGGCGACACCCCGCGTGACTTGAATATACACACCGCCATCTGTTAATTGATTGTGAGCGACGAGCTGTTGTAACTTTTCTTCCATATCAGATACTGTACCTTGCAGATGAATGCCAATTTCCTTTGCACTCTTGAACAAACGCTCTGTATGTTCCTTTAACGTAAACAAAGTACCATTGTATACACGGATGACCTCATAGACTCCGTCACCAAATTGATACCCTCTGTCCTCAATATCAACATGTGCATCCTTTTTTTCAATGAAATCTCCATTGTACAATACTTTCATATGGAATCTCCCCTTCGCTTTGCATTAATGGTTGAATCTGATGCTATCTTAGCGGATAAATGGGTACGTTTCAATGATTATTCAGAATTATTTCACATCATATGAAATAGATAACCTTCTATTGTAACAAATATAGATTTATAACCAAAAAGATTCCAATTTTTTAGCATCTTCTATATTCATAGGCTCTTTTTTCCTGTATACTTACCCCATATAAACACGACAAAAAACAGCGAAAAAAGACAGAATCCACTACATGATTCGACACAAATTTTTGATTTATTGGAGCGATTGTAATGCAACGGGTTAAAAAAAAACAGACACCTTCAAACACAATGCTGCTCTCAAAGGCGATTGGTTTTGTCATCCTGACACTAATCCTCTTTTTTATTTGGGATATGTCCAAAACCAATATGCAGGCAGCAGATCAGCCGGCGAAATTGTCTGCAAGCAGTCAATTTAGGGACACAAGCACTAGTATGAAAGCAAAAGATGATTCTAGGAAAACATTAGATGCACATTTTAAGATTAATTCAAATAAACATGTGACGGATCAAACGATCTTTTTAACATTTGATGATGGTCCATCAGCGACTACAAATCAGCTGTTAGATGTGCTAAAAGCGCATCAAGTGAAGGCCACATTCTTTATGCTCGGGCCGCAGATTAAAGAACACCCCGCAGATGTGAAAAGACTTCATCAAGAAGGTCATCAATTAGGGCTTCATGGTATCACCCATGATGTGAAACGTTTTTATCAAAAAAGTGATTCTCCTGTTAACGAGATGAAAGAAGATCAGCGCATTTTGGCTTCTGTCACAGGTGAGTATACCCATCTTGTAAGAACACCCTATGGCAGCGCCCCAAATTTAACCGATCAGCAAAAAGCACGTTTAAAACAACAAGGCTTTGTATACTGGGATTGGACCATTGACAGTCTTGACTGGAAATATAAAAGCTCAAAATATGTACCAGAGGTATTAAATCAGCTGCAAGTGCTGGACACAAAATATCCAAAAGAACCAAAAATCATCTTAATGCACGATCAGCCAGCGACGGCAAAATACTTAAACAGCTTAATCACGCAGCTAAAGGCAAAGGGCTATACATTTGAAGTCCTTGATGAAACAATGAAGCCGCTGCAGCAATAAAGATAAACCCGCACCTTTAGGATGCGGGTTTTTTGATGATTTATAAAGCCTTCACGAGATCGCCAATTCGCTCATGAAACACAAGATCAAAAAGCGGATCGAATTCTGTTTCACTCAAATTCATCATCACCATGAAGATGGAAGGATCATGAGCTGCATCTTCTGGAATATATCTTGCTGGCGCTACCTCCAGGGAAGTCCCCATGACGAGCAGCATGTCCGTTTTCTGAAGTGATGTCTCCACTTGATCAAGATGTTTGACCATATCTCCAAAAAGGACAACATCTGTTTTTAGCACACGTCCACACGTACTGCCATCTGAGGAAACCCTTTGACAGACTGGCACCTCTTCTTTTAACAAATAAGGCAAATCGTACACCGCCTGGCACGATGGACAAGAAGCCGTTTGAATGGAGCCATGGAGTTCATATACATGCTGGCTTCCCGCCTTTTTATGAAGACCATCAATATTTTGGGTGAAAATATCCACATGCTTCCCTTGTTGCTCAAGGCTGGCTAAAAAGGTGTGCCCGCTATTTGGCTCGTATTCTCCACTCATTTTCATCTGAAACAATTCCTTAAATTTCGGCCAGAATTGATGAGGATTTGATAAAAAGTAGGACCGGCTAATCGCCTCCATGCGGGAAGTATCTTCTGTCCACAGACCACCCGTTGATCTAAAATCAGGAATACCCGATTCTGTACTCATACCAGCACCTGAGAGTACTGTAATATGTGAAGCCTGCGATAATTTCTCTCTTAGTGCTTCCACCTTTGTTTGATCCACGCACCATTCCTCCTTTATTCACCCAGCTGCTTCTCACCTTTTTGTTTCATATAAATGGCCTGTCCAGGGAAAGCAAATTCTACACCTTCTTCGTGGAAAATATCTATGATGCGATAGTTAATATCCTGCTTTATATCAAGATTTTCAGACCAAGCTGTCGTGTTTGTGTAAAAATTGAAAAACAAGTTCAAATAGCTGTCAGCCAGTACATCGAGATTCACCATAATCGTCTCTTTATGCACCCCATCATGCTCGTGAAGCATCTGTTTGAGACGCTTAATACACTGATCAATGTTTTCCTTTGGTGTATTGTAGGAAACGCGAACAGAGAACGTAATCTGACGTTTATTCATCCTTGTCCAGTTTGTGATCGGCTCCTTAGAAAGCGTAGAATTCGGAACGGTCACGACGGCTTCAGCAGGTGTTCGAAACCTTGTGCTTCGAAATGTAATGTCCTCCACGGTCCCAAGAACACTTGGTGTCTCCACAAAGTCGCCCATCGTAAAAGGCTTCTCTGTAATGATGACAATCCCTCCAAAAAAGTTAGCCACTGTATCCTGCGCAGCAAGCGCAAAGGCTAGACCACCTAGACCAAGACCTGCCACAAGTCCATTTACATCATAATTAAATTCTTGTGCAATGATACTAATACTCAGTGCGATAATAATGAAGCGAAGTACCTTTGATAAAAACGGTGCTAAAATATCATCCATATCTAATTCAAATTTCGAATTGACCTTTTGAAACAAGAAGGAAGATGCAGCGGTTAAGTTACAGAGCCCCCACGTCAGCATCAATATAATAGAAGATCTATACAATTTGATGATGACATCCATATGATGTTCAAAGTATGGTGCCTGTCTTAACGCAAAATATAAACCAAGTGCCACGAAAAACAGTCTCGCTGGTTTTTCGAATGCCACAACAATTTGGTTAATGACCTCCGTTTTAGACCGATTCGTCAGCCTAAAGAGAAGTTGAAATAAATATTTCGTAAATACCTTTCTGAGCAATAAAAAAAGCAATAAAATACAAAGGCTAATACCGATTTGGATCGCGATATCTACTGTAAAATATGTATCCATCCATTTTTGTGTAAACATGTCTGTCTCTCTCCTTTAAAACAATCCTCTCTAGTTTATAATATAACCTTCGTTCATGTCCTCTCTTAAATGTCTGACCTCTACATAAAAAGCCTCGGGATTGATCCCGAGGCATGATGTTCACATATAAAATTTTGGCTAGAGACATATCGACGGGCAGCAAACTACTTTTTCTTCTGAGCCTGATCAAGGAGAGTCGCTTTAAACATTTCAGCATCCGTTTCGGCCTTAATACGTTCTTCCACTCTAATTCTCCCTTTACCCAATCATCTCGCCTCCTTTTCATCATTATAAAACATCAGAATTTTCAGTCAACATGACGAAAGCACTAATATTTTGACGAACGCTGACGATTTGGACAAAATTGATCGAAGAAAAAATGATGTAGTTCAGATTTACTCAATAAGAGCTTGGGATATTCCTGCAACTTTTCATTTTTCATACACGATGCTTTCTCACCACATGCCATTTACCATTACATACAGCTCTCCCTCCTTCCATATAGTAAAGAAGGAAAAACAGAAAAAATTTGATATGATAAGACCAGAACTTAAGTCAGGAGCTGGAGCATGTGTATATTATCGCGCATAGAGGGTCTTCAAGCGCTGCCCCAGAAAATACCTTTGCCGCATTTGATTTAGCTGTTCAGCAAGGTGCGGATTATATTGAGCTAGACGTCCAGCTGACAATGGATCAGCACGTAGCCGTCATCCATGATGTAACCGTTGATCGAACGACTAACGGAAGCGGATTAGTGAAAAGTTATACACTTGATCAACTGAAGAAACTGGATGCAGGGAGCTGGTTTGATTCTCAGTACGCCAACGAACGAATTCCCACATTACAAGAAATTCTTGAAAGATACAGTCAGCGTGTCGGAATACTGATTGAGATCAAGCATCCAAAACAGCAGATTGGGATTGAAAAGGCAGTTGTCGACATCATCAACCGGTTTGCCTATTCCCGTCACATCATGGTTCAATCTTTTGATGCCAATGCACTTCAAAGAGTCAAAGCTTACGCTCCTTCTCTTCGAACAGCTTTTATTATAAAACCCTCTGCCTTCAAACTGACGAAAAGGAAATTAGCGGAGTACAGCTCCTTTGCCGATTGCCTTAATATGAAGAAAACGATGATCAACAGGTGGTTGATTGATCGCATCCACTCATTTGGAATGGATGTCTTTATATGGACAGTGAAAGACCAAAAAACAGCCGACAGGATGAAAACATACCCCATTGATGGAGTGGTGACGGATCACCCGCCATTTTTTCTAAAGGAGAAATGATGTAAATGAAAGCATATCTCGCCGTATTTATCGGTGGACTGGTTGGTACACTTTGCAGATATGAACTTAGCCAGTCCGTTGTCAGCCAGACATTCCCCTATGCAACACTGATTGAAAACATTACAGGCAGTCTGCTTCTTGGCTTTTCAACAGGGTATTTTATGTTTCGGAAGAGAAAAAAATATCTTGCTGCTTTGATCGGAACAGGATTTTGCGGTGGTTTTACGACAATGTCCACTTTTTCTAAAGAAACGGTTCTCTTATTACAGGATGGACTGTTCACATCAAGTGTCATGTACATTGTACTCTCAGTGATTGCTGGAGTGGGCGCTGCCTTATGTGGACTGATCACCGCTCAGCGTCTCTTTCAACAAAATGAGCAGCCGAAAGGAAGCAGATAAATGATTGTATTTTATACAGCTGTTGCTGGCGGGATGGGCAGTGCCCTTCGTTTCTTCCTTAGTCAATCGATTCAGAAAACCAAGTTTCATACTCATTTTCCGTATAGTATTATTCTCATCAACTTACTCGGCGCTGCCGGTTTAGGTTTACTGACAGGTGCAGTGACTGACAATGATCCGCTGCTTATGATCATTGGGACTGGGTTTTTCGGTGGCTTTACAACATTCTCTACATTTAGTGTAGAAGCTGCGGCCATGCTGCACGAGCGGCAAATTGGACAACTTACTGTCTACTTATTGGTGACAATCATCGGGTCTTTATGTCTCTTTGCTGCGTTTTATCAAATAGGACAGCATCTTTTTTAAATATTGGTAATGGCGGCTAAGCTGATGAGCAGCTGATCCATGAGCTGGCGCTTCATCAAAAAGAGTGTTTTTTCACTATAGCCAATTTCCATTGCACACTTTGCCATCCGCCAATCTCGAAAATATTTGTAATCGATGAGCTGCTGCTCTATTTCGTCCAACTCTTTTAATGCCGTTTCAATACAAGCAACGATGAGTTCATACTGACTTTTTTGTTCTTCTAACTTTTTCCGAGTCATGTGGTCGAGATGATGCGGGCTTCTTTTTTCAAGCTGCCTTTCGATATTTAAGATCGCTGCTTGATAATTTTTGAAATTCTTTAAATGAAACTCAATTCGTTTCATTGAGGTTTTTTTCTCCGTGATACTTGCTGTTTCATACCAAAGCATGTCCATCCCCCTTTAACGAACGTTTGTTCTCATTATAAACCGAACGTACATTCGTTAAAAGAGACTAAATACCTAAAAAAACCTTGAGCTTATTTTTCGCTCAAGGTCATTTCGTTTACTAAAAGCGGCTCCTTTATATCAAGCCCAGTGTGTGCGCTGCCTTTTTCTGACGATGTGACGCCTTTTTTCAAATCGATCTTTTTAACGTAACGTCCATCCATTTCCAGCACTTTCATCCGAATATCATCCAGATAGACGGATTGTCCTTCTCTGATATCAATATTCTCTTTTAAGATAAGCCCGCCGATTGTATCAATTTCCTCATCATGATAAGAGATCTCGATCAAATCTTGAACTTCATCTAATCTCACTTTACCATCTAAAACATAATGATGATCGGCTCTTTTTTGTATAACTGGCTGTTCATCTTCATCGAATTCATCTCGAATATCTCCGACAATCTCTTCTAAAATATCTTCCGTTGTGACAAGTCCAGACGTTCCGCCATATTCGTCAGTTAAGATCGCCATATGCATTCTATCACGCTGCATCTTAACGAGAAGCTCTTGAATAGGGATCGTGTCGATGACCTCAATCACTGGATATATATAATCTTGAATTTTCAGTTGATCTTTTTCTCCTTGATACACAAGATCTGCAAAGAGCTGCTTTTTGTTCAGCATGCCGATGACATGGTCTTTATCTCCTGAAAACACAGGGAAACGTGTATACTTTTCCTGCGTCATAATGGCAAGGATATCATCTAACGGCATATCTTCTGGAATCGCACAAATTTCTCTCCGCGGTATCATGATCTCTCTGGCAATTCGATTATCGAAATCGAAAATCTTGTTCATATAATTATATTCTGACGGGTTGATTTCCCCATTTTTTAAGCTCTCAGATAATAAAATCTTCAATTCCTCTTCAGAATGGGAATGTTCTTTTTCAGATCCCATATCGATGCCCATCATTTTAGTTAGCAAACGTGCTGACCCGTTTAACACATAAATGAAAGGGAACATAAGGATATAAAATGCATGCAGCGGGCCTGACAGCCATAGCGTCATTTTTTCCGCCTTTTGAATGGCAAGCGTTTTTGGTGCAAGCTCACCTACAACTACATGCAAAAAAGTAATAATAGAGAACGCAAGTGTTGCTGAGATCAGGCTGATTGCTGAATCAGGAATGTTTGTCAAACCGAAACCTCGAACCAAAAGTTCTTTTACAGCTGGCTTACCAATCCACCCTAAACCAAGGGATGTCACTGTAATACCAAGCTGACAGGCTGACAAATATTCATCCAGCCTTGATGTCACCTTTTTCGCCACGATGGCCTTTTTGGACCCTTCGGCAACAAGCTGATCAATTCTTGAGCTTCTCACCTTTACTATGGCAAATTCAGATGCAACAAAGAAAGCTGTTAAAGCAATCAAAACACCGACTATACTCAGATTAACAATATCGTCCATTTAACCTTGCTCTTTCTTAGAAGAACAAGGAGTCACCTCCTGATTGATGATGTTATGTTTTGCAAAACGGTTAACTGATTAAATAAGACTATATTGAGGGCCCCACTTAACCACCTCCGGTTCACGTAAAATTCCGTCTCTCTACATATATATGAAACGGTATTCATTTTATCTTATCATAAATAATCTGAAAATTCCTGTATCGTCATGTTATTTTTGACATGACTGACTAAATCGAGGGAAATCCTCCTCTGTTTCTTCTTATTGTCAGGAAATATGAACAATTAACTTGTGTTTCAGACTAGAATTATATTAAACTATTTTCATAAACTATAACGTGACGGTTAGGAGGAGATGTTCAGATGGGGCTGAGAAAAAGTATCGTATTGGTGAACTAGCACAGATTGCACAGGTGACGAAACGAACTGTAGATTATTATACAAACCTAGGTTTGCTTGCACCTGTTAGATCTTGCTCAAATTATCGTTATTACGATGAATATGCTTTAAAACGATTACAATTAATCGTTCTTTGCAAACAGCAGAGATTGGCTCTTTCTGACATCAAATCCAGATTAGATGAACAATTCCCTTCTCAAAAGGAAGATCATGATGAACTTGTCCATTTAACCTCTGATATCGATCGGATGAATGAGCATATGGACCGCATTTTGGCACGTTGTAAGCAGCTTCAGCCAGAACAACGTGAAAAACTAAAAGAGCAGCTTACACCTGAAAAGATGACGGCTGTCCAATCATTTTTACTGCTGTTAAGTTAAAATTTTTACTAAACAGGAGGTGTTACCTTCGTTCTCAAAGTCAGAACGAAGGCCTTAATTGGACATAGTTAATTTACTTATAGTTGCTTTGCTTATAGCTTTAACCGCATTTTTCGTTGCATCAGAGTTTGCGATCATTCGCTTAAGAAGCTCAAGAATTGATCAGTTAATCGCAGAAGGTAATAAAACAGCAGTTGCTGTCAAGCATGTCACGACTCACCTTGATGAGTATCTGTCAGCCTGTCAGCTCGGTATTACCATTACCGCCCTTGGTATTGGTTGGTTAGGGGAAGAAACAATTGCGCACATGCTTGCTCCACTATTTGTAGAGCTGTCCATTCCTCAATCAGCTAGTTCTATTGTCACTTTTATTATTGCGTTTAGTATTATGACGTTTTTACACGTTGTGGTTGGAGAACTTGCACCAAAAACACTCGCCATTCAAAAGGCAGAGCAAGTATCCCTTCTTTTTGCTAGACCGCTCATGATTTTTTACAAAGTGATGTTCCCATTTATCTGGGTATTAAATGGATCTGCTCGTTTGTTAACAAAAGCGTTCGGTCTTCAGCAAGTTTCTGAGCATGACATGGCGCACTCTGAAGAAGAATTGCGGATTATTTTATCAGAGAGCTATAAAAGCGGCGAAATTAACCAGTCTGAATTCAAATATGTAAATAAAATTTTCGAATTTGATGACCGTCTGGCGAAAGAAATTATGATTCCACGTACCGAAGTTGTCAGCTTCCCTCATGATATTACCATTGAGGAAATGCTGAAGGTAACAAAGGTAGAGAAATATACACGTTATCCAATTGAAGATGGCGACAAAGACAATATGATCGGTGTTTTAAACATTAAAGAGGTTCTCACTGCCTGCATTAGCGGTGAGTGTTCTACAAGCGATACGATCGAAAAGTTTGTCAATCCGATTATTCATGTGATTGAAACGGTTCCTGTTCATGATTTACTGCTCAAAATGCAGCGTGAACGTGTACACATGGCCATTTTATCAGATGAATATGGCGGTACAGCAGGTCTTGTGACCGTTGAAGACATCCTTGAAGAAATCGTTGGTGAAATTCGTGATGAGTTCGACATTGATGAAATCAACGAAGTGCGTAAACTTGGAGAAGACCATTACATCTTTGATGGCAAGGTCCTTGTTGATCAAGTCAATCTGCTATTAGGTATACAGCTTGATAATGAAGAGGTCGACACAATCGGCGGCTGGTTCCTTACTCAGAAATATGAAGTAGAGAAAAATGACGCCATTCGTGAACAAGGCTATGAATTTATTATTAATGAAGTCGATGGACACCATGTGGCATACATCGAAGTAAAAAAGTTAAATGAACAATTATTAGAAGCAGCTGAAGAAGGCGCTTCGTAACAAAAAACGCCCACTTGCTTAAGCAAGTGGGCGTTTCACATTGTGGACAAAGGACTAAAATGATTTTTATTTTAGCCCTTTGTCTTCTTTTTCAGCGTGATAGAAAACCTTTGAAGTCTAGGAAGGACGAGTACCGGAGCGGAGCGAATTGAGCATTCGTGAGCACCGGCACGCAGGACTGACACCGAATGCGAGGGTTTGTCTACACGCTGAAACGACCCTTGCCTAAGCAAGCGGTCGTTTTTCTTATGCCTTTTCCATTAATTGAGCTTCTAGCTCTTTGATTCTCGTGTTTAATACTTCCGTCATGGCACCTAATCTTTCTTTTGGCGGGAGATGGTCAAATTCAGACTGCTCAATCGGTTCACCGATGATTAAGCGCATTTTCCCTTTTTTGAAAAGACTTTTCGCATTTGAAGGTCCTTTGTATGCTGCTGGAACAATTGGCGCTTTACCGAGCTGCGCAATGGTAACCGCCCCTCTTTTTAAAGGAACATCCTCTGTTGTACGTGTTCCGCTTGGAAAAATTCCAACGATCTTTCCCTCTTTTAATAATTTAATGGGCGTTTTAATACTGCTTGGCCCAGGATTCTCTCGATCAACTGGAAAGGCATGAATCTTTTTTAAAAATCCACCGATCCATTTATTTGCAAACAATTCTTTTTTCGCCATGTAGTGGATCTCAAACGGAAGAATCCCTGCGCCTAATGCAAGAACATCCACAAAACCCTCATGTGTACAAGCAATGACAAAACCCCGATCAGTTGGCAGATTCTCTTTTTGATATACTTTGATTCCACCTCGGAGACCAAATAATACTTTGATGGTATAGCCTGAAAATTTATACATAGTGCACTTCCTTTGTTTGAAGAATGAAGGATTTGTCTCTATTATAACAAATTTTTTATTACCTGGTACTAAAAAATTTATAAACACCCCAATCCTCCCTGTCTTTTTCGTTTAAAATGAACGCTCTGTCTGTATTCAAGCACAAGGTTTTAGGGGAGAATAGAATAGGAATTGTGTCCAATTTTGTCGTTTTTCGATGTTTTTTCCTGATTTGTTCTATTGAAAATACTTTATAAATGATGCAAATTTCGCTATGATAAGGAGAAATGATTTTGATTCGGCGAAAGAAATGAGTAATGTACGGTAATGAGAAGTTTCGTGCAACTTTATGCCTTTCTTATGCGTGTATAACATAGAGGGGAGAAAAATCAGTGACGATCGATGAAATTTATCAAATGTATATGAACGATGTTTACAGGTTTCTGCTCTCCATGACAAAAGACAAACATTTGGCAGAAGACTTATTGCAGGAAACCTTTATGCGTGCTTATATACATATTCATTCCTACGACCATAGCAAAGTGAAACCTTGGTTATTTCAGGTGGCACGAAATGCTTTTATTGATTATGTCAGGAAACATAAAAAAGAAGTGACCATATCGGATGACCTCATTGGCGGTCTTTTACAAACGTCTGTACAAAGCCCTGCTGAACAGGTTGAAATAAAGGAAGTCCTCACCATGTATTTGGAGCAGCTTCCAGATAACTACAAGGAAGCGTTGACATTGTATTATTTAAAAGAACTAAATTACAAGGAAGCATCCAAGGTCATGAATATTACTGAAGCAAATTTTAAAAGTGTTTTATTTCGTGCAAGGCAGCGCCTAAAAGCACTTTACAACAGAGGTGTTAATGATGAATGAAGAGTTTAACAAGCGATGGGAACAATATAATAATGGTGAGATGAATGAGGAAGAAATGATGGCGTTTGAGGAAGAGCTTGAAGAAAACGAAAAACGCTTAAGCCAGGAACTGAACGACTCGGATTGGACAGATTTTTCCATCAGTCCTGAGAAGCAAAAAGCCATTTTACAATACGGAAAAAGAAAATCATATTTACGTATTTCCGTACTTGCTGTCATATCGACACTCATTATTTTACCGCTTTGTACATTAGGGAGCTATCTATACTACGGCGTTGGCGGAGCCGAGAGCAAAGGCAATCACTTCATGGAAACAGCCGCTGTCACCGTCGCTTTGACCAAACCAAACGTGGCCATTGATATGAAGGATTTAAAAGGTCAGGTCAAACTTTTTGGGATGAACACCGAATTGAAGCTGCAAAAACAAATTGGCAATAAAACAGAAGCCATTGGCAGTGAACAAATCGAGATGTTTTTCGATAAATTAAAGCAGCCTACCATCTCTTATTATGGTGACAGCGCACGTGAAACGGAGGGTTTCTTTACCCATCCTTCGGCGCAGGCAGATGCCTCAAAAAAACAAACACTCACTACGTTAGACAAGCTTCCTGAAGGAACAGTAAGTGAAGTGTATGTATCCTATGACAAAGCTTACACACCAAAGGATGTTTATACCTTTGCTAAAAAATACGATATGAAAGTGCTGTGGAATGCGATTAAAACAGAGGATTCATTAAGTGGAAATCAGCGGCCAATCGGCTTTCCTGGGAAGGACTCTGAATTTTTAAAAGAGCTTCAGCACACATCAAAAACTGAAGTAGATCAATTTAAAGATGCCCTTGCTTATGTCAACCAGCACCCGACATGGGCAACAACGATCTCTGGCAGACCTGATCTTGATCTGTCTAATCGTATACGCTATATCGATCAAAATGGCGTCACGGTTTATGGCTCTGTGGTCACTGGACCTTCTAAAGAAATTGAGAAATTTGTGAAGACAAAACGCATTAAAACGGCAAAAGTGAGCGAGGTGGAATTATGGAATTGGTAAGAATTTTTAAAGAGCATAATGTATTTGGCTGGATTTCTGTCGGCACAGCGATATTATCCCTGCTCATGCTAAACCTCGCCATTATCAGCAACGTGACATTTTATTCTTTTCAAATGCTTCCTTTTGCAATGGCCGCAGTTCCATTTGGCATTATTGAACTGTTCATTAAAAAAGGCCGTACGGGTCCAGGTTTCCTTGGTGTCGTACTGAATATCTTTGTCATTGTTTGTGTCTATGCCATCGTATCAATCGATGTCGATCTTCAGTTAGGTTTTTAATCAGCACTCAACATCAAAAGCCCGTGTTACTTGACTGCACCAAGTAACACGGGCTTTTATTTATTTTTTATTCAATTCTGAGTGTTTTCTTGAATATAAGAAATACACAACCAGCCCAATGACAAGCCAGATTAAGAAGCGAACAAAAGTGATTGCACCAAGCTTATATATGAGCAATCCGCAAGATAGAATAGCTAAGATTGGAATAAGCGGAACTGCCGGGCATCTGAAGGCTCTCGGTAAGTCCGGCTGCGTTTTTCTCATCACAATGACCGCCACTGATATCAAAATAAATGCTGAAAGTGTCCCGATGTTTACTAGGCTTGCCAGCTCATCAAGTGGAATAAATCCACCCATTAATGCTGACAATGTACCAAAAAACAGTGTATTGATATAAGGTGTTTTATGCTTTGGGTGAACCTTTGATAGAACCTTTGGCACCAAGCCATCACGAGACATAGCAAACATCACGCGTGTCTGGCCGTACAGCATGACAAGCATCACGGTTGTCATTCCTAGAATCGCTCCGACATCCACAATACCAGCCACCCAGTTTTGTCCGGCTACTTGTAACACGAGAGACACTGGATGTGATACTCCCTCAAAATTCATGAAAGGAACGATGCCCGTCATAATCGCACTGACAACGACATAAAGCAGCGTACAAATCAATAAAGAAGTAATAATTCCTCTAGGCAGGTTGCGTGATGGATTTTTTGTCTCCTCTGCCGCAGAAGCAACTGCGTCAAATCCGATAAATGCAAAGAATACTAAGGCTGCTGCACTTAAGACCCCTGATGTCCCAAATGGAACAAATGGTGTCCAGTTTTCAGGTTTTACATATTTCACAGCGACTAAAATAAAGAGCAGAATCACAGCAATTTTCATAATAACCATGATGTTATTTACTCGTTTTGATTCTTTAATACCAAAGTACAGCAGGAAGGTGATGACCATTAAAATAATAAATGCTGGAAGATTAAAATATGTCACTTGCCCTTTTAAACCACCTGGTGCTGCTGTTAACTCAACTGGTATATGAATTCCTATCCCATTTAAAAAAGACACAAAATAGCCAGACCAGCCCGCTGAAACGGCACTAGCGGCCAGCATATATTCTAATATTAAATCCCAGCCAATAATAAACGCTAGAAATTCTCCCATTGATGCGTACGTAAATGTGTACACAGATCCTGATACAGGCACTGTGGAAGCAAATTCCGCATATGATAGTGCTGCAAACAAACAAGCAAGACCTGCGATGACAAATGATAACACAAGTCCTGGCCCCGCAGTAACGGCTCCTGTACCTGTCAGAACAAATATCCCTGTCCCGATAATGGCTCCAATGCCAAGCATGGTTAAATCAAATGAACCCAATTCCTTTTTTAATGCTTTTTCCCCTTGTGTTGACGCAATGAGCTCTGAAATGCTCTTTTTTCTAAACAATGAATTGCTCATACCATCACTCCCAAAACTTAGTATCAGTCTAAAGACGCCACAACCATATAATTCACAATATTTTCTGAATATTTAGATTAAGTTTAGCACAATAAATTAGTGGCGTAAAATTATTATATATGAAAATTAAAAAATGAAAACACTTTTTTAAAAAATAGAGTGAAAATTCTTATATATCAACGAAAATTTTGTCAATAAATTGGTTAGATTTTCTTCAATTCTTATTCAATTGATAGCTTGTCTCCCTCTATTTATTATACAAAATGGAAGATTATATTTTTTTCATATACTTATTATTCAACAAAAATAAGACCCTTTTTTAAAAACGGGTCCACAACTTTGTTATTTAAAAGCCTTTAGACTGATAATGATCTATGAGAAAAGACCAGTTCTGAGGCACAAATGATATATGAAAAAAGAGACTGCTTCATCGCAGTCTCTTAAAATAAATTAGTTTACAAATGTTTTCGCTCCAAGATAAATCGGCTTCCAATAGCTTGATGTCATATCACTGATAGTTACACCGTCAGAAGCAGCATGGATAAACTTATTGTTCCCAAGGTAGACACCCATGTGAGATGGACCCGATTTATACGTGGTAAAGAACACAAAATCTCCAACTTTTGGTGTGGATACACTTTTCATCGATCCCCAAAAACCTTCAGTTGTTTGTCTTGAAATCTTTTTTTGTTTGTTAATGATATACCACATAAATCCGCTGCAATCAAAGCCCTTCGGTGTCGTTCCACCCCATTTATATGGTGTACCGTTCTGCGCTTTAGCATCTGCTATGAGCTTAGACGTGTTTAAGGAAGAAGTAGAGACTGTTTTTTCTTTAACAGGTGTTGTCTTTACTTTAGACGTCTTTTTCACCTTTAGCTTTTGCCCGATTTTAATGAGGTCTGTTTTAAGTTTATTTAACGATTTCAACTCTTTCACAGTCATCCCGTATTTTTTGCCAATCTTAGATAATGTATCACCTTTGACAACTTTATGAGTAGCAGTCGCTGAAGCCGTCTTTACTTTTGTTGTTGTTTTTGATGTTTTCACTGCTTTTTTCGAAGAAGTGCCATTCACTTTTAAGGTTTGTCCAACATAAATCACGTTAGATTTCAGCTTATTGTCTGTTTTAATTTTGCTCACGCTTGTTTTGTATCTTTTCGCTAGAACAGAAAGAGAGTCACCTTTTTGAACTTTTACTGATTGTGCTGAGGCAGCCCCGGCAAATAATGTCGTCCCAAGTAGAACTGCACTTGCAGCTGTGATCAATTGTTTTTTCATTTGTTCCTCCTGTATGTATCTATCTGATCCGAATTTTTATCTACTCCCTATTATAAGGATCAAATACCAGAAGAAATAGTCTTGACTTCCTACGACATTATGCTTATTAATTCGGCAAAATTTATTTTTTTTTAGGGTTCTTTTTATTTCATTTTTATTACACAATCATGACAAAATAATCGCATCTTGTCATGGATAAATGATACATTCATTTCTCTTTTTGGTTCATTCTATGTAAAGTGGACCTTTACAATTTTAAAGTGAACTTTACGATGCTGTAAAAAGGAATCCACACTTCTGCTCTACCATTGTAAACGTAAGAGCGATACATAAACAATGAGGAGGCAAAATGAATGAGTGTGTTGAAAAGTTCGAAAACGAAAATCGCTGCAGTGGCAGCAGCATCTGTGCTATCGATTGGCATTTTTTCAGGGGTTGAATTTGGACAAGCTGACAAAGCTGAGGCTAAAAAGAAGCCGAAAAATGACGTGCAAAATGTGATCGTGCTGATTGGAGATGGCATGGGAACACCTTATCTTTCAACTTACCGCTCATTTAAACACAACGGTGACCTTTCAAAGCAAACAGCGTTTGACCCTTACCTCACTGGCATGCATAAAACATACCCTGACGACTCTAAAAGTAACATTACTGATTCAGCAGCCGCTGGTACAGCCATGGCCACTGGTCAAAAGACATACAACAATGCCATTGGTGTAAACAAAAACGGCAAAAAATTAAAAACCGTTTTAGAAGAAGCCAAACGCAAAGGAAAATCAACGGGTCTTGTCGTGACATCTGAATTAACAAATGCTACGCCTGCTGCGTATGCCGCTCACGATGTGTCTAGGAAAAACACAGCAGCCATCGCTGACGATTTCTTCGATGAGAAAATCGGAAAACAGCATACAGTCGATGTCATGCTTGGCGGAGGACTTGTCGATTTTGTCCGGAAGGATCGTGATTTGACGAAGGAATTCAAACAAGCCGGTTATGATTATGTCACCAATAAAGCCGCCTTACAAAAAAACAAAAATGAAAAAGTGTTAGGCATTTTTGCTGATGGGGGTCTCGATAAAGCCATTGATCGTGATAAAACGACCCCTTCCCTGCAAGACATGACATCCTCAGCTATCAAACAGCTGTCTAAAAACAAAAAAGGATTTTTCCTTATGGTCGAAGGCAGTCAAATTGACTGGGCTGGACATGATCATGATATTGTCAGTGCGATGAGCGAAATGAAGGATTTTGAAAAAGCATTTGAAGAAGCGATTCGTTTTGCAAAAAAGGATAAAAACACGTTAGTCATCACAACTGCGGATCATTCAACTGGCGGACTTTCCTTCGGAGCAGACGGTTCGGGCAGCTGGGATTACAAACCGGTAAAAGCAGCGAAAAAGACGCCTGATTTTATCGCAAACAAAATTGCAAGCGGCATGCCTGTTGAGTCAGCGCTGAAACAATACATCAATCTTGATTTCACAAAAGAAGAAATAGCCTCCATTCAAAAGGCCGCTGAAACAAAGGATGCTGTAAAAATTGATGATGCGATTGAAGAAGTGATCAATACGAGATCACATACAGGCTGGACAACATCAGGTCATACCGGTGATGAAGTTCCGTTCTTTGCGTATGGCCCAACAAGCCAGCAGCTAAAAGGTCTGATGGAAAACACCGATCAAGCAAAGCACATTTTTAAACTGCTGAAAAATCAATAAAACGGGCAAAAAAGATGTCTGCTAAGAGACATCTTTTTTTGTCTTTTTTATGCAAGATATTTTCTATGAACTCCTTTTCCATCATAAGAAAACATGACTTCTTTTCCTTCAAGAACTGACTCGATATGCACACTTCTTCCCCACAGCTGATATAAATACGGAAGGACTTTTTCTAAGTATTTCAGATCAAGTTCAATGCCTTCATACCAATGCTTAATATAAAGTTCATTATTTTTTAAATAGTCGCCATCGATCACGGTCAAATACGGAAAGCCGCCATTTACTCTCATGCTGACTAATTGGTCACGAACCGCTTTCCATTCTTTATCAATGACTTTATAGTCTCTCCCCTGCTTTTGAAACAAATACAAGTCTTCTCTCATGACAAGGTCTTTCGTTAAGTAGTTTCGAATAAAAGAAATATCCGATTCAATTTCCCTGACTTCAAACATTTTACTGCGGCCAGATCCTTCTGTAACCCCTGCTTTTTTTAATTCTTCACATGGGTTGTCATAGCGCTCTTCGATATCTTCAAAAATCTTCAGCCCTAAATAGTAAGGATTGATGCCTGTTTTAGATGGCTGCACCACACCTGCATTTAATTTCGCAAACTCTATCGATTCACTTGAATCTAAATCAAGCTCCCGCATAATCCGCTGGTGCCAATACGATGCCCAGCCTTCATTCATAATCTTTGTTTCCAGCTGCGGCCAAAAATAGAGCATTTCTTCTCTCAGCATGGTAAGGACATCCCGCTGCCACGGCTCCAGCTCCCGGGAATGCGCCTCAATAAAGAGTAAAAGATCCTTTTCCGGCTTTGGCGGAAATTGCTTGACGGTTTTCTTTTTCTCATGCGTCTTCGGCTCATCCATTCCCCACAAATCATCATAAGGCGTTTGACGTTTTGGTTTATCTTCTTCACATTCTTCTTCATCGTCCATATTCCAGCTTAACTTTGAACGAACAAGAGACGGATCAATATGCTCTTGGAGAGCCAATACGGCATCTAAAAAGGATTCGACTTCTTTTGTCCCGTGGATATGCTCATATTCTTTGATCCGCTCTGCCGCCGCTGACATGCTTTCGACCATATCTCGTTTTGTGTTTTGGAAACGGCAATTATTTTTGAAGAAATCACAGTGTGCCAATACATGAGCCACAATTAATTTATTTTGAACGAGCGAATTGTTATCAAGTAGAAAGGCGTAGCAAGGATTTGAATTGATCACAAGTTCATAAATTTTGCTTAACCCTAAATCATAATGAAGCTTCATTTTATGAAATTGCTTCCCAAAGCTCCAGTGGCTGAATCGTGTTGGCATTCCGTATGCACCGAACGTATAAATAATTTCCGCGGGACAGATTTCATACCTCATCGGATAAAAATCTAGACCAAATCCTTCTGCAATTTCTGTAATTTCATCAATCGCTCTTTGTAAAAGACGTTTTTCAGATACGCTCAAGGAAACCATCCCTCCTCATCGGACTTATCCCTACTATATGAGCGTATGTAAAAAAACATGATGTTCCGCCAACCGTTTAGACGACTTCCATTTCTTTCGTGGATTGCCCGCCAAATGCTTCGAAATGAATATTGCGCAATGGAATTCCAAGCTCTTTTAAAATATGAATGATCTCCTGTGTAAACACCGGGGAACCGCATAGATAAAATTGGCCTTTCCCTTCTCCGATCACCGATTGAAGAAATGGATGGTCAATGCGGGAAGCCGCTTTCTCAACAAGCTCACCTTTTCCAGACTGCGCAAATTGTTCGTTACATAGGATGATGCGCCCGTGGGAAGCTGAGGCTAGAACGCCTTCAAACTCATTTTCAAAAGCATTTACATCCTCTAATCGATCTGCATGAATCATCGTAAATAACTGGCTGTTTTGTGCTGCTGTTTTTACTAAACCAATCATTGGAGTGACACCAGACCCAGCACTGATGAAATAAACAGGCTCTTTTGTGTCTCCTTGCAAACAGAACATTCCCTGCGGCATACTCACTTGAAGAACGTCCCCTTCTTCCATTTCATCATGCAAAAATGTAGACACATGCCCATCACGCTTGACTGTAATGCGGTAATAAGATGGATGATGCTCATCTGATAAGCTGTATTGTCTGCTGCACATGTAGGCTTCTCCTGGCATATCTGCCTGAATCGTAATGTATTGGCCTGCTTCATACATTGGCAGCTCTGATTCATCTTCTGGTACTAAATAAAAGGAGATAAACGATGGAGATTCTTGCTTCTTTTTCTTAATCACAAACGGCTTCACATCTGCCCATCCGCCTGTCTGCTTCACATTTTCATCCATCATTTCTGCTTCAATGGTGATGAAAATATTCGCAATGATGTCATATGCAGCTTTCCAAGCTAATAAAGTGTTATCTTCTTCTGTTAAACCAAACACCTCTTTCATCGCTTCAATCAAATGATATCCGACAATTGGGTACTGCTCTTTTTTGACCATGACACTGACATGCTTATGGGCAATTTGTTTGACCGCAGGAAGTAATTCCTCTAATCGATCGATGTGCAGTGCAGCTTGATATAGTGTCGCAGCAAGTGCCTCTGGCTGACTTCCGTTCATGAGATTTGTTTTATTAAATTGATTGAGCAGCTCCGGGTGCTGGCGAATCATATTTTGATAAAAAACAGTGACAAGTTTGGTTCCCTCGGCTTTTAGTAGAGGAGCTGATTGTTTTATTGCATTCATTTGATCTTTAGATAACATCGTCATTCCTTCTTTCAAAAGAAGTATTTTAAATACATCTTTATCGTAATGGATGACAGCCTCTAAAAGCAATATTTATAATACATGTTTTAAATGTTGTCACAATTCACACTTTCTCGAACAGTTTTTGTCTAAAATGTGTTACGATGATACAAAACTCTATTAGGTTTAGAGGTCGTCAAAATGAAACTTACGAATTACACAGATTTCTCATTAAGGGTACTCATTTATTTAGCTTCGAGAGAAAACAATGAATTGTCAAATATTCAGCAGATCGCCGATGTTTATGGCATTTCTAAAAATCATCTGACGAAGGTGATTTATCATCTTGGAAAACGCGGGTATGTGGACACGATTCGCGGAAGAAATGGCGGGATCAGGCTTGGAAAAAGCCCAGAAAGCATTAATATTGGAGAGGTTGTCCGCTATACAGAGGATGATTTAGTCATGGTTGAATGCTTTGATCCAAAGAAAAACGGCTGCATCATCTCCCCGATTTGTTCATTAAAGCATGTACTTCATGAAGCACTCACTGCTTATTTAGGCGTACTTGACCGATACACACTAAAGGATTTAACACAAAACAAAGATGCTCTTAGAGAGCTCCTGCTTTAAGACGAAAGAATTTTATTCTTTCGTCTTTTTCTTTACCTTCTTGTAATAATAATTTATTTAAAATTATTATAAATAAATATTGACTATCATGTTTGATTCAATATAATTAGGGTATATAGATTGCTAGAAAACACTTTTTTGTTTACAGGAGGAGAAAAGAATGACAAATTCAAATCATAAAAATTTGACAACGAACCAAGGCGTGCCTGTAGGAGATAACCAAAACTCAAGAACAGCTGGTCACCGCGGACCTACCTTTCTTGATGATTACCATCTGATTGAAAAACTCGCACACTTTGATCGTGAACGTATTCCAGAGCGCGTCGTTCATGCAAGAGGCGCCGGCGCTTACGGTGTGTTTGAAGTAGAAAACAGCATGGAGAAACATACAAAAGCAGCCTTCTTAAGTGAAGAAGGGAAACAAACAGACGTTTTCGTTCGCTTCTCCACCGTTATTCATCCGAAAGGTTCACCCGAAACATTACGTGACCCGCGCGGCTTTGCTGTCAAATTTTATACAGAAGAAGGCAACTATGATCTCGTTGGTAACAACTTGCCGATCTTCTTTATTCGTGATGCTTTGAAATTCCCTGATATGGTTCACTCTCTCAAGCCAGATCCTGTAACCAATATTCAAGATCCTGACCGTTATTGGGATTTTATGACCTTAACACCTGAATCTACACATATGCTCACATGGCTCTTCTCTGACGAAGGAATCCCTGCAAGCTACGCTGAAATGCGCGGTTCTGGTGTGCATACATTTAGATGGGTGAACAAATATGGCGAAACAAAATATGTAAAATATCACTGGAGACCTTCTGAAGGTATTCACAACTTATCTATGGAAAAAGCAGCAGAAATTCAAGCAAACGATTTCCAGCATGCGACAAGAGATTTATATGACCGCATTGAAAAAGGCAACTTCCCAGCATGGGACTTATATGTTCAGCTTATGCCGCTTAGCGATTATGATGAACTTGATTATGATCCATGTGATCCAACAAAGACGTGGAGTGAGGAAGATTACCCGCTTCAAAAAGTAGGGCGCATGACACTCAACCGCAATCCTGAAAACTTCTTTGCTGAAACAGAACAGTCTGCTTTCACGCCAAGTGCATTTGTTCCAGGAATTGAGGCATCTGAAGATAAACTGCTTCAAGGCCGTCTCTTCTCATATCCTGATACGCAGCGTCACCGTCTTGGTGCGAACTACATGCGCATTCCGGTTAACTGCCCTTATGCACCTGTACACAATAACCAGCAAGATGGCTTTATGACAACGACCCGTCCAAGCGGTCATATTAACTATGAACCAAACCGTTATGACGATCAGCCAAAAGAAAACCCTCACTACAAAGAAAGTGAGCCAGTTCTTCACGGTGACCGTATGGTGCGACAAAAAATAGAGAAACCGAACGATTTCAAACAAGCTGGGGAAAAATATCGAAGCTACTCTGAGGAAGAGAAACAAGCATTGATTAAAAACCTAACAGCTGATTTAAAAGATGTAAATGACAAAACAAAATTACTTGCGATCTGCAACTTCTATCGTGCAGATGAAGATTATGGCCAGCGATTAGCAGATTCACTTGGTGTAGATATTCGCGCTTATCTTCAAGGAAGCATGAAGTAATTCCATTCGCAATGAGCATCTCGAAATAAATTGTTGGACAAAGGGCTAAAATGATCTTTATTTTAGCCCTTTGTCTTTTTTGACTGAACGCCTCGAGCACCCTTTACAAAAAAAGGTGCTTCTTTATAGTCGAAACACGTTAATACTAATCAAATGACCGGTCACCGGATGAAAATAAATTTCTGCATGAGCAGCAAAGAGAGTTGAGCCTTCCTTTACAGTGACGCGAAACACATCTTTTGTCTGCTCATCATTCACTTGTGTACGGCCAATGTAATGATAATCGTTTAAAGCGGCACCTTTGTATTCATCTTGCAACGCTGTGTACGCAAGTCTTTCCCAATTTTCAAGCGGCTGCACCGCTGCTTTTGATGCAGGATGAATCATCAAACTGCCAAGCAAAACGATTCCTGCTGTAATAAGCATCCACCATTTCGGCTGCATGATATCATTGATCTCACTTTCATATATGTTTTGTTTAGGTTTAGCTGGCCGGTCCTTTTTCATACATGAAGCATTTATTCAGCCTATAATTCCCGGTACACGATTGATGCGGACACCAACTTTTCCCCTGAAAAAGTCGATATGATCCGAGCAAACTAATGAGGACTTCTCAAGGGAAAGGAGAAGGTTTAATGAATGTGGCGGATTATGATAAAGCACTTTATTATACGCATCGCTCGCAATGGGATAATCTACTTATTCTTATGGTACGTACGCAAGATGATTTGCTCTCGAAACGTATTGAGCATTTCTTACATGCGTATCAATTTAACCGGAACGATGCAGATGTTGAAAAATGTTTATATGGGCTCCTGCAGTACATTGACCATGCTTCAGAGGCTGCTGCTTCTGAAGTTTATTCACAACCGATGTACACATAAAGAAAAAGGGCTAAAATGATGTTTATTTTAGCCCTTCCCTTTTACATACAATTAGCAGTGCGCTGTGATGGGAAACATAAAGTGGCCTTTTGCCCAATGTTCCTTTGTGTAGATAAACAGCGCATCCTCGTCATTTGGCGTCGTAACCGCGTGTAAACCTTCAATTGTCGTATCAGGCGTGAAATAGAAGATCACTTTTTCCGTTGTTTCCTTCACAATACTTCCTACAACTTCTTCTACATCCGGTGTTTGAAGCGAAATGATATCGAACACATGCATCGTTTCATTTTCTTCATTCATCAGCACAATGGTATCTAATGCTTCAATATAAAAAATGGCATCCGGCCATACTAATGTAAAATAAAACATCAATAAGCTGCTGTGATGCTGAGCATCCAATTTCATTGAGTGAGTCTGCCGCTTTTCTGCGAACTGTTCAAGTAATGACACGTCTTGCTCCAATGTCAGCTTTTTAACGTGTACGCCCTTTTTTATTTGAATGGCGCTTTTATTGATATTTAAGCTAAATTCACTTTCGTGATAACGGGTAAAACCAAATCTCGGATAAAAATCTAACACGGTTTCATTCGCAAAAAGAAAGATGACATCACACTCATTTTCGTATTGATCCATGATATGCTGTATTAACTTTGTCGATAATCCTTTGCGCTGATAGGCTTGATCTGTCATAACAGTGCCGATTTGAGCTGCTCGATACGTTTGCCCATCAACGATCACTGACATAAGATAAACGGAAGCGTTAGAGATCACCTTCCCGTTATGTACAAAGGAATAAGGAATATATTTTTCATCCCAATAGCCTCTTTTGTACCAGTCACTAAAATCCAAATCAAATGTTTCGATCGCAAGCTTATTAAAGCTCTCTTTCAATTTGTCATCATCGCGATAATCACTTACTAATTCATATGTCTTGTCTCCACTTTGATTCCCTCCCATTTTACATTCACCTGTGACTGACCGGTTCATCACCTCCTTTAAAATAAAAAAAGACTTGATGAGCATACACTCATCAAGTCTTTTATGGTTTTTCTATTAGACTGTTCATGCTTCTCTTTTTACGCAAAAGGGCACGTCAAATAACCAACACCTGTGCTCTTTTTTATTCAATTCATTGAATTGAATGTGCGCTTAAAAGTTTTAGCATAACGACTAAATTCCCTTCTGTCATAACAGCTCTTTTGGCTGATTTTTTTGATAATCCACTGCATATAGAGCCGCTTGGGTTCGATCTGCCAGCTCTAACTTTGATAATACATGAGATACGTGCGTTTTGACAGTCTTCTCAGAAATAAACAGCGATGAGGCAATTTCCTTGTTGCTTTTGCCCTTTGCAATCTCAAATAAGACATCTCGCTCTCTATTGGTGAGCTCTTTCATCAATGCCCATTTCTGCTCTTTTGGCTCTGTCAGATGCTGCACGAGAAAGGTTGTGATATGACCATCTAACTGATAGGTGCCATTTTGTACTTCAATCATGGTCGAAAGCAGCTTTTCTGGTGCTACATCCTTTAATTGATAGGCTTTCGCCCCTGCTTGAATGGCTGGAATGACATAATCTTTATCCGCATAGCTTGTCAGGATCACAATGCGGGTGTCCGGCATTTCCAGCGTCATTTGTTTCGTTGCCTCAATGCCATTCATTACAGGCATAGACAAATCCATTAAGACAATGTCAGGCTGAGTTTCTCTGACAACCTCTAATGCCTCTTGCCCATTGGACGCCTCACCAACGATGTCCACATCAGGCTGTGTCTGCAAGAAAAACACCAGCCCTTTTCTCACAATATGATGATCATCTGCAATGACAACTCTCATGACGATCCCTTCCTTTCTTGTGAAAATGGCACTTTTACATGAATCGTGGTTCCTTTACCTAATTCTGAATAGATACAAAATGTCCCACCTGCTCTTTGGATGCGGTCAGACATCCCTTTCAGCCCAAGTGAAGGAAGGCTCATCTGCTCGTCATATTGAAAACCTTTTCCGCGGTCAATGATTTTCATCTCAAAGGTGTCTCTTGATTGCTCAAGTTTGACCTCAACTTCTTCTACTTCCGCATGTTTTTGACAGTTATTCAGTGCTTCTTGACATACCCGAAACAACGTTTCATTGTGAGAATGATCCATTTCTATACAGCCTGCTAAAGATAAAGTACAGCGTAATCCTAAAAGCTGAGCATACTCTTCAATTGCTGTCGTAAACCCTTTTTCAAGGCCTCTTGGTCTCAGCTGCCAAATGAGTGACCGCATTTCAATCAGTGCGTCTTGTGACAAATGCTGAATAAAATCAATCATTTCCCCTAGATTCTGATCGCTGGTCATTTGCCGTGCAGCCTTAGCAGTCAGACTCACAGAGAACAGCATTTGGTTGACAGAATCATGCAAGTCCTGTGCCAGCCGGTTTCTTTCTTCCAGAAGTGCGTGCTGCTGTTCATTTTGCACAAGCTTCATCCGCTGAATGGCGGTGCCAATTTGAAGTGCAATGCTTTCAAGCAAATTCAGCTCTTCTTGCGTAAATGTGACTTTTCCTTTTGCCGCCACATTTAATAAGCCGAACGTACGCTTACACGCTTGTAGCGGTACGGTCGCATGATGAGTAATTCCTTCTGTATCCCCAAGCTTTTCTTCAATTGCCGTTTCAATCCGTTTGCAGTTAATAATATTGGTGGCTGATTGCAGTGAGCCTTTTGTGTACCGGTTGATGCAATAACAATCATTTTGACACATGAGCTGTTTTTGATGCTTTGCGAGTGCTTCAGGTAAAGAAACCTCTGCCATCAGTTCATATGACCCGTCTTTTTCTATAAAATAAATCCATGCTGAATGAAAGCCTGTGACATCCATCAGCATTTGGAGCACTTCATGAAGCGTTTCTTTCATTTCCATGCCTTCATTTAGCTTTTCAGCAATTTCTTTTAACGTTTTTAATGTTTCAACCTTCTCTTGGTATTCTCCCATACTGTTTACCCCCGGCATTTGCAGCCTTCACTTATCATTACGCTCATTATACCATGAGCCCCCGCTCGGCTCTTTCTCCAAAAGAATGATTTCTTCTCATCCTTTTGGCTGAGAAAAAAGCCATCATGCATTCACACACGATGGCCTTGTCTTTCATTATTTCGCTGTTTCTTCCACAATATCATAAACCACTTTCATCACTTCTTCTGACAGGTGCTTCAGCTTTTCTTCACTATCTGTTAAAGACGTGCCTTTGACTGCTATATAAAATTTCACTTTAGGCTCAGTGCCGGAAGGTCTTAAGCAGAACCATGAGCCATCCTCAAGGAAATATTTCAGCACGTTTGATGCTGGCAGGTGAATGGTTTCCTCTTTCTTTTCAGCCACAAGGTGCCTTTGACTTGATTGATAATCCTCGATCACTGTGATGCGCTGCCCTGCGATGGCAGCTGGCGGATTTGTTCTAAAGGTATGAAGGATCGCTGAAATCTGCTCTGCTCCTTCTTTTCCTTTTAAGGTTAACGACTTTAACCCTTCCCGGTAAAATCCAAACTCCTTGAAAATATCAACAAGCGCGTCGTACAAGGACTTGCCCTGCTTTTTATAGAAGGCTGCGACTTCAACGGCTAATAGTGCCGCTTGCACCGCATCTTTATCTCGGGCAAAGTCACCGATCAAATAGCCATAGCTTTCTTCATAACCGAATTGAAACGTGTATTCTCCGCTCTCTTCAAATTGCTTAATTTTTTCCCCAATAAATTTAAAGCCAGTGAGTGTGTCTATCGTGTCGGCACCAAAAGCAGATGCTACAGCGCGCCCAAGCTCACTTGTAACAATGGTTTTCATCACAACAGGACGAGGCGGCAGCTGACCCAGCTTTTGTTTTTCAGACAATAAATAATGGAGCAGCAGGGCGCCTGTTTGGTTGCCAGTTAAGACGGTAAATTCTCCTTCGTGATCTCTGACCGCAATGCCTAACCTGTCAGCATCTGGATCTGTGGCAATGAGAATATCAGCATTTTGTTTTTCGCCAAGCTTGATGGCATACTCAAATGCCGCATGCTCCTCTGGATTTGGAGAGGTCACTGTTGAGAATTGTGGATCTGGTTTTTCCTGCTCAGGCACAACAGTTACATGCTGATAGCCAAGAGCCTGCAGCCCATTTCTAACAGGGTGATTGGCTGTCCCATGAAGCGGAGTAAACACGACTTTGACATCGACCTCATGTGCCAGCTCTGGGTGCACACTAATGGTTTTTAATTTTTCAATATAAGCATGGTCGATTTCTTCTCCGATCATTTTGATCAGTCCTTGCTGTTTCAACGTTTCTTCAGAATCAACTGAAATCGACAGTTCATTTTCAATTGCATCTACTTCTTGAATGACTTGATCTGCTTCAAATGGAGGTAGCTGCCCGCCATCTTCACCATACACTTTATAGCCATTATATTCTGGTGGATTATGACTTGCTGTCACGACGATTCCGGCAAATGCATGCAGCTCACGAACCGCAAAGGAGAGCTCTGGAGTCGGACGCAATTCATCAAATACGTACGTTTGAATGCCTTGTGAAGCAAGTGTTTTGGCTGCTTCCATTGCAAATTCAGGCGATTTATGGCGTGAATCATATGCAATGGCGACGCCTCTTCTTTTTGCATCCTCTCCATGTTTCGCAATATACGCAGCAAGACCTGCTGATGCTTTACGAACAGTGTACACATTCATTCGGTTCGTACCTGCACCAATCTCACCGCGCATTCCTCCGGTGCCGAACTCAAGGTTTTTGTAGAAACAGTCTTCTAGTGCTTGATGGTCATCTTGATGCGCCTCCAGCCATTCCCTTAGTTCAGTATCCAGGTGCTTCTCATTGATCCATCGCTCATAATTCGTCTTCCAACTCATGGTCGTCCTCCCCAGCTCTTATCATCAATAAAATAACATCTACTGTTATTTTATATGGAATCATCCTTTATGTCATGCTATATCATTGGCAGTTGAAAAAAATGCTGCACAAATAAAAAAAGCCGATACATGATCGGCTTTTAAATTGTTGATAAAGGGCTAAAATGATCTTGCTTCAGCCCTTTGTCTTCTTTTTTTATTCAGCATCAAGCGGTACGACTGCTTCATGGAATAGTTGATCTAATTCTGTTTGATGTTTCTGTTTTGCTGCTTCATCCCAGCCAAAACGTTCTGCCATATAATCGATGACTGGCTGTGCATATTTTTTTGCCCAATTGATATTAAATAATAGGCTTCCTGTTCTTCTTAAGAAGAAATCAACAGGAGTAACGGCTAATTCTTCTTCAATCGCATAGACAAGCTCTGCCAGTACATACGCTGGAATATTTCGTTTGTCTGCTTCACCTTGAAGCTGCTCGACACGTTTGAAGAGACTGCTGACATTTGAGCCATATTTCTCAGCTAGTTTTTGCGCAATCGGTTCTGTTAAACCAACAGACGCCCCTTCTGCTGTTTTCGCTTGAACAAAAGCTGCCATGTTTTTAGATCCGCCTACATGACCGCCTGAGATAGGCATGTGCTTTGTTTTACATGGTCCGTAATCTTTGCCCGTTTCCTGTTTCAATCCATCACGTACTAGATCGACAATATGCTCAGCCATTTTGCGGTAGCCAGTTAATTTACCACCAGCAATGGTGATTAAGCCTGAAGATGATGTCCACACTTCGTCCTTACGAGAAATTTCTGAAGGATCTTTGCCCTCTTCATGAATGAGCGGACGAAGGCCGGCCCAGTTGGATTCTACATCTTTTTCTGTGATATTGAGATCAGGGAACATGTACTGAATCGCTTGGATGACATAGTCACGATCGGCTTTTGTCATACGCGGGTGCTCCAGCTGTTTTTTGTACACTGTATCTGTTGTTCCAACGTACGTTTTGCCTTCTCTTGGAATGGCAAAGACCATACGTTTATCTGGCGTGTCAAAGTAGATCGCTTGTTTTAATGGGAAGACGGATTGGTCGAATACTAAGTGAATACCTTTTGTATGCTGTAAGTGTTTTCCTTCTTTTGAGTGGTCCTTGTCTCTTAGCTGATCGACCCATGGACCTGTCGCATTGACGATCTTCTTCGCATACACATCATATGTTTTCTGCGTCATAACATCTTCAATGACAACACCAACCACTTTGCCTTTATCATAAATAAATTCTTTTACTTTCGCATAGTTGACCGCTTCCGCTCCGAATTTCACAGCCTCTTTCATCACTTCGATTGTGAGGCGTGCATCATCTGTACGGTATTCAACATAGTAGCCGCCGCCTTTTAAGCCGTCCTTTTTGACAAGCGGTTCTTTTTCAAGTGTTTCTTTCGCACTTAGCATGCTTCTGCGTTCGTTATGTTTTACACCAGCTAAAAAGTCATACACTCTAAGTCCAATAGAGGTTGAAAACTTACCAAATGTCCCGCCTTTATGCATCGGAAGAAGCATCCATTCTGGCGTTGTCACATGAGGACCATTTTCGTATACAATGGCACGCTCTTTACCGACCTCTGCGACCATTTTAACTTCAAATTGTTTTAAATAACGAAGTCCGCCGTGCACTAGTTTCGTTGAGCGGCTAGACGTACCTGCTGCGAAATCCTGCATTTCTGCAAGACCGACACGCATTCCGCGTGAAGCCGCGTCAAGTGCTGTACCAGCGCCTGTTATACCCCCACCAATGATAAACACATCATATGGTTTTTTTGTCATTTCCTGCAGCATTTGTTCTCTTTCTAAGCTAGAAAAAGTCATCTCTTGTTCCTCCCATGTTGTACGGTAAAGAAAAAGAGACCGCAAACACCCAAAGCGTATTTCTACACTTCGGTGCCTGCGGTCTCTCCAGTTCTCCAACCGTTCTATTAACTTACTTGAAGTATACCATACTTTTGGTTTATTTGAAAGCTTGAGCTGCTTTTACAGCCTTTTTCCACCCGCTGTATAACGAGTCACGGCTGTCCTCTTCCATTTTAGGGTCAAAGCGCTTGTCAAGGTTCCATTGTTTTGCAATGTCTGAACGGTCGTTCCAGAAGCCAACTGCTATTCCCGCAAGATAGGCCGCACCGAGTGCCGTCGTTTCATTAATTTCTGGACGCTCTACTGGTACATCCAGCAAATCACTTTGGAAGCCCATTAAGAAATCATTCTTTACAGCTCCGCCATCTACACGCAACGTTTTTAATGAGATGTTTGAATCCTTTTCCATCGCATCTAAAACATCCTTCGTTTGATAAGCAAGTGATTCTAACGTTGCACGGACAAAGTGCTCTTTAGAAGTACCGCGTGTTAATCCGAATACAGCGCCTCTGACATCACTGTCCCAGTATGGTGTGCCTAGACCAACGAATGCTGGAACGACATATACGCCATCTGTTGACTCAACTCGCTCCGCATAGGCTTCGCTGTCTTTTGAGTCTTTAAACATTCTCAGTCCGTCGCGCAGCCACTGAATCGCTGAACCAGCTACGAAAATACTTCCTTCTAAAGCATATTCAACTTTACCGTCAATGCCCCATGCAATCGTCGTTAATAAACCATGATCCGACTTAATTGCTTTTTCCCCTGTATTCATCAACATGAAACATCCTGTACCATACGTGTTCTTCGCCATTCCTTCTTCAAAGCAAGCCTGACCGAATAGTGCAGACTGCTGGTCTCCCGCCGCTCCTGCAATCGGGATATTTCTGCCGAAGAAGTGATAGTCTGTTGTTTCACCATAGATGTGTGAAGATGGTTTCACCTCTGGGAGCATAGAAGCAGGTACGCCAAGGATATCAAGTAATTCTTCGTCCCATTTCAGATCGTAAATGTTGAACATTAACGTTCTTGACGCATTGGAGTAATCTGTGACGTGTGATTGACCGCCTGTCATCTTCCAAATAAGCCATGTATCAATTGTGCCAAACAGCAAGTCACCATTTTCTGCTTTCTCACGAGCACCTTCTACATTGTCTAAAATCCATTTTACTTTAGTGCCTGAGAAATAAGCATCTATGAGAAGACCTGTTTTATTTCTAAACGTTTCATTGTGGCCTTTCGCTTTTAGCTCATCACAAATGCCAGACGTTTGTCTAGACTGCCAAACAATTGCATTATAAACGGGTGCGCCTGTATGTTTATCCCAAACAACAGCTGTCTCACGCTGGTTCGTAATTCCGATACCGGCGATTTGATCTGCTCCAATGCCTGATTCAATTAAAGCAGTTGAAATGACGGATAGAACAGAACTCCAAATTTCATTTGCATTGTGTTCTACCCAGCCTGGGTTCGGAAAATATTGATTAAATTCCTTCTGAGCTGTATGTGCAATTTTGCCTTCTTGATCAAATAAGATCGCTCTTGAGCTTGTTGTCCCTTGATCTAAAGCGAGAATATATTTTTCTTTTGCCATGGTGTTTTCCTCCCCTTACATACTTTCATTTACAGCATTTGTTTGATTTTTCGTAGAGACATAGAGTCCTAACAATACCACAACTAAAATAACGCTTACAATCCAAAAGGCTGGAGTGATGTTCGCTTTAAAGGCTGCATTGTAGAAAACACCGCCAAATGCGCCGCCTAAAATTGGACCAACGACTGGCACCCACGCATACTTCCAATTCGATGGACCTTTACCTGGTATCGGCAGAATCGCATGAGCAATTCTCGGACCTAAATCACGTGCAGGGTTGATTGCATAACCAGTTGTTCCGCCTAATGAAAGACCAATTGCGACAATTAAGAAACCAACAATCAGCGGATTGACTCCGTCTGCGAATTTATTTGCACCAATCGCTAAAATTCCTAGAACCAATACAAATGTACCAATCACTTCACTGAGTACGTTTGCAAAAGTATGCGGAATCGCAGGACCAGTTGAGAATACACCCAGCTTTGCACCCGGATCGTCTGTTGCTTTCCAGTGCGGTAAGTAATGTAAAAAGACAATAATAGCTCCTATTAATGCGCCAAGCATTTGACCGGCAATATACATTGGTACATCAGCCCAAGGAAAACTTCCTTCTAGCGCCAGCCCAATTGTTAGTGCTGGATTCAAATGCGCTCCGCTGATTCCACCTGTTGCATAAGCTGCTATGGCTACTGCAAATCCCCATCCGAAAGCGATTACAATCCAGCCGGATTGATATGCGAGCGATTTCTTTAAATTGACTGCCGCACACACACCGCCTCCAAAAATAATGAGCAGCATTGTACCTACGACTTCACCCCAAAATGGTGTCATGAAAATTCCTCCTCTGGTTCAGTTGCCATCCCCTATGAATGTGTGAAAAAGATAAAGAAAAAAGATCCACAACAAACATACTTTACATCAGGGTCATTTGTCACCTAGTAAAGCGCTGTTGTGGATCTCCGTTTCTCCATCACATGATATTAACTTAGTGCTATAGTATCAGAGGATGAAAACGTTGTCAATCAATTTTCACATTTTATCTTTTCACTTTTGGAACGCTTTCCAAAGGGCTGTATTCGATGTTGTCACAGCTGTAGCTCCTGCTTCAAGCGCTCTTTCCACATCTTCTTTTGTGCGGATAAATCCGCCTGCAAATATTGGAATCCCAGCTCGGTCGCGCACTTCAGTAATTAAATCCGGCACAACCCCAGGCAATACTTCAATAAAATCTGGACGATGTTTTCCTACGAACTCCATGCTTTTTTCCATCGCACTTGTATCAAGTAAAAACATTCGCTGAATGGCATATACCTTCTTTTGCTTGGCTTTCACTATGACAGAAGACCTAGTAGAAATAATTCCTGCCGGCTTCATTTCCTGACAAATAAATTCCGTTCCATATTCATCATGTTTGATCCCGTGAATAAGATCGACATGGACGAACATTTTTTTATGATGGGCATTTGCCTCATTCATGATGCCCTTTAGCCGGCCTAAATGAACATCAAGTAAGACCCCATATGTAAATGGACTTTTTAAAAATTCCTCAAATTGCTTCATATTGCGAACAGCAGGTAGAATGGGTTGATCATGAAAACTCATATGCCGTCTCCTTCTAAGTGTATTGGTTCAGCCTTCTTCTAACAGTAATAGAATCTCTTCTATTTTTCAATACACCTAGTGTATCCAATGCCGATTTCACCTATCAGCATCTCAATGGATCTATATATGTGCTTTTTCCATAAAAAAAAAGCAGAGAAATCTCTCTGCTATAACTGTGCCATGCTTTCTTTAAGCGTGTTAATAATAAATGAGGCGTCTTCGTTTGTTATATTTAGCGGTGGTGCAAGCTGGGCAACGTTATTATAGCCGGCAACCGTATCACCATTTTTCCCGATGATCAGTCCGCGTTTTTTACATTCTGCAATCAATTGACCGACAACCTGTGGATCAGCTGGTTTTTTGGACTGTTGATCCTGAACAAGCTCAATTCCAAACAGCAGGCCTTTTCCTCTGACATCACCGACAAATGGATGCTCTTTTAACTCTTGCAAACGTTCAAGCATGTCTTGCCCAAGCGTGTCAGACCGTTCTACTAATTTCTCGTTTTCCATGATCTCTAGGTTCGCAAGGGCAACCGCACAGGAAGCAGGGTGACCGCCAAATGTATTCACATGGCGCAGCCTGTCATACGTATCTTCCCCTGCGTACGCTTCATAGATTTCTCGTTTCACGCACGTTGCAGAAAGCGGTAAATAGCCGCTTGTGATCCCTTTTGCCATTGTGATAATGTCCGGCTTTACTTCCTCATGCATAAAACCAAACCGCTTCCCTGTCCGGCCAAAGCCGCAGATGACTTCATCCACAATGAGAAGCGCTCCATAAGAAGCGCAGATGTCTTTGACCTTCTTCAAATACCCTTTCGGAGGCATTAAGATACCGCCGCCCGTAATAATCGGCTCCATAATGACCCCAGCAATGGTTTCACTTAGTTCCCATGTCATGGCTTGATCTATTGCCGCTGCACTTGCCAAAGTCTCTTGATCCTCAGGATGACGATACATATCAGGCGGTGCGACATGGATAAAGCCTTGACCTAATGGTTCATATTTATATTTACGCTGCGCCTGCCCCGTTGCGGCAAGGGCTGCTGCTGTATTGCCGTGATACGACCGATACCTGGAGATGAACTTTGTTCTTGTGCTCTCTCCTTTTTGCGCATGATATTGTTTGGCGATCTTAAATGCGGCTTCATTGGCTTCAGAACCGCTGTTAGAAAAGAAGATGACATAGTCCCCGCCAAGCCATTCATTTAGCTTTTCAGCGAGCTGAATTGCTGGCACATGGCTTTGCGTCAGCGGATAGTAAGGCATTGTATTTAGCTGCTTATATGCCGCTTCTGCAAGCTCTTTTCTGCCATAACCGGCATTTACACACCAAAGACCTGACATCCCATCTAAATATCGATTCCCATGAATATCTGTCACCCATGCGCCTTCTGCCTCGTGAATGACCATGCTTTCATTTTCCTTGTTTGTCCCTTTCATATGATGCCAGATCAACTGATCATCTTTCGTCTGAAGATTTTGAGCCTGCTCATGTATTTTCATCTTCCCGCCCCCATGTATCCGTTTTCATCATTAAAGAAGCTTAGACCGGTTCAGCAGCACATTGCCTCTCCATTCATTATATGGATGAAAAGGGAGGCATATGAAACTGAAACTAGGCCGCCCGTAAGAGAGAACCAATCGTTACTTACATTATAAAAAAGGGGACGGGCTGATTACATTAGACAGATCGTCAACTGATTGAAAAGAACCATAAGACATTCTACTCGGGTGCCTTAGCAAATCTAACACACCTCGTTAACGATTTCCTTGCAGGAATTCATATGCAAGAATCGCAAATTCAAGCGCCTGTCGTTTCGGTGCCTGCATCATATCCTCACCAAGCAATGCATGCAGTTTATCTAGTCTATGATAAAGCGTCTGCCTGACAATATAGAGCTGGCTTGCAGTTTCCTTTTTAGAACCGTTTGTCTGTAAAAAGATATTCAGCGTTTGATAGAGTCTTCCGCTATTTTGCTTATCATATAAAATCACAGGCTCCAAATACTCTTTCACCATACATTCAAGCAAGCCGCTTTCCTGCATGACAGGCATGAGACGGAGCATATGCAAATCTTGATAAAATGGGCTTTCCACCCGCTGGGGCATCACTTTCTTTATATGCAGCACTTCTTTGGCTGCCTGAAAGCTTTTTCTCATATGCTGAAACTGTTCACAATATGGACCAATGCCAAAATTGATCACAGTTCCGCGGGGCTGCTCCCGATCATACAATTGTTTGATGTCAGCTGCCGCCTTCTCTGCACGCTCTTTCCAGTCCTCCTTCTTTCTCGTGTTTAATAAAATAAACAAGGTTTGTCCTTGATGCTCATATGGAATCAAGTGGAAACCCGCCCGCTGAAAGATGGAGCGGCACGATACGAGAAAATAAAGGTTTCCTGCAATTTCTTCGATTTGATGATGCTTTTGAAAGAGCATGACCACACAGCCGGTTGGTTTTTTCAACCCTTCTGTTTCTTCAAGATGCTCTAAAATATCTCTTTCTGTATGCTCTTCTTGGAACCATTTTTGCAGCCATTCGTTCTCTTTTGTCTTCTTCAGCTCTTCTGTATAAAGCTCTCTTAACGTTTGCTGGGCAAGAGCATTTGCTCCTTTATCCATGACAAGCAGTTCGAATTCTGAGAGCGCGTTCGTTTGATGAATAAGCACAAGGTCTGCAAATGTCTGCTTGAGTGCGAGCACTTGTTTTTGGGTCACTTCGTATCCTCTTGGCAAGGAAGAAAACTGTAAATAATTCATGACCAGCTCTTCAGTTTGTTTGGAGGAATCACATAAAATAATCGGCTCCCCCTGAACAGGAATGAGTAAAAGAATGCCCCTTACGTGCTGATACACTTGATCCAAGATATCCATCTGCGGATGAGGAGTCAGTAATAGCTCATTCAGCTTTGATGATAGTGCTTCTAAATCAGCCATCATTTGATACTGGCGTTCAATCATCATCGTATGGAGATGCTGTGTGATGTTGACGAATTTCACTTCTTTTGTAAACAAAATCAGCGGAAAATCTCTTTCTTCTGCATACGCAATCAGTTCTTCCGGCACATCGAATCTGAGTGGAACAAATTCAATACACAAGCCTGCCGCACCAGAATCAATCAGCTGTTTTAAAAATGCTTGAAACACGTCCAATTGATCATGAAAGCCTGCGGCTGTTGTTAATATGAGCTCTCCCCCATTTAACAAATCTTCTACAGCAGGCACTTCTAGCACATGGACCCACTTGACCTGTCGAAACAACCCCTTTTCTCCTGCTAACACTTTCGCATGGGCAAAATACTTTGTTTTCAACACATCACTCACTTGAAAATGAACATCTACATTCATTCATATGTCCCCCTTTGTTAGCCGCCTAGCCCCTATCCCAGAGGGTGCATAGATAAAATCCATAATAAAACAGGTAATGTCACGATGCTTAAAACGGTACTGAGAAATGTCGTGCTTGAGACAAACTCAGGCTTCGTTCGAAATTGTACAGCCATCAGCGTGGTATTTGCTGCTGTCGGCATAGCGGCCACTAAGATCATAATTTGTTTCACCAAATCATCTACCGGTAAAATGAGCGTAAAACCAAATGCGATCATTGGTGAGATAAATAGTTTCAGCAGGACAGCATAAGAAATATGGCGATAATCCACTTGCTTAAAAGAAATGACGGCAAGCTGCATGCCTAAAATAAGCATAATCGTTGGTATAGCAGCATCCCCAACTAGCTGAACACCAGTCATCACCTCTTTAGGTAATGAAAGATCAATCAGCTGAAATAATAGACCGAGGAGTGCCCCATATGCAACCGGCATACGCAGCACTTTTTTCAGCACAACCTTTCCATCTCCTGCATCCTCTCCGCCCTTTGCTGCATAATACATACCGATTGTACTCATGACAAGCTGCTGCAGCACCATTAACACAATCGCAATATCAAGCCCAGCAGCTCCGAAGACAAGCAAGACTACGGGCGTGCCGTAATTCCCATTGTTCATAAAGGCTGACGACAGAATCATGGCACAATACATTTCATTCGAATAACCATAAATACGAGATAAAATAAAAACGCATAAAACAAGTGAAAGACAAAGTCCGACGACAAAAATAGATAGGTACACATAGTCCATCGACACTTTGTTTTGATAAAAGGTTTCAAACGCAAGAAATGGTGACATTAAATATAAAGACATTGATGAGAGCGTATGTATGTCAAAACCAATGGCCTTCTGCCCAATATACCCGATAAGAAAGATGCCGAACACTGGCAGTAAGACAAGTAAAAACTCCATGCTGCACCTACTTTTCTCTAGATGAATTCCTATTTTTTGCTTCCTCATTATCATACCATTGTTAAACAATAAAAAAGAAGCACCCTCATGAAAGGGCGCTCCTCTCCTCATCCATATAAAACACTTCCCACAAATGACCGTCAAGATCCTGAAAGCTCCAGCCATACATAAACCCATGATCCTGCTTTTCCTTAAACGGTGAACCGCCTGCTGCCATCGCCTGCTCCACCAGGTCATCGACCTCTTTTCGTGAATCAACCCGCATAGAGATAATGACCTCTGATGCCTGCCTTGCATCCACCAATTGTTTCTCTGAGATGGTTTGAAAATGCTTATGGGATAACAACATGACCGTGATGGTGTCACCAATGACCAAACAAGCTGCCTGATCATTCGAAAGCTGCTCTTGAAAGTCAAAACCCAGCTGCTCAAAAAAAGCCCTTGATTCCTTGACATGCTTTACCGGCAAATTGATATACAAATGTTTAGCTTGTCGCCCCATGTTCCTCTCCTTTTTGAACACATGATCTCTTTTCAAGTATATTCGGATTTTGCTCCGGCATCCCTTTATCACGTGAAAAAATAAGAGCTCCGCCTTATTTAGACAATAAATGATGATGAATCTTGAACAGGTCGCAGCGAAAGCTTTAGCTCGTCTCTTAAAAAAATGTCATCAAAAAGAAGCGCCTTGTGACAGACGCTTCCTTGCATTATTTATTTCTTATATTCAATATGGTACACGTCTCTTCTTCGGTCTTTGAGCTGACGTACCGTTCCATCTTGCCGCTGTCTTCTTAAAATTTCTAAATCGACATCGCCCACGACAACCATTTCTATATTCGGATTACACTCTCCTACAATCCCATCTCTTGCAAATTCAAAGTCAGATGGGGCAAAAATCGCTGATTGTGCATATTGGACATCCATATTTTCGGTTTGCGGAAGGTTTCCGACAGTTCCTGAGATAACGGTATAAATCTGGTTTTCAACCGCTCTAGCCTGTGCACAGTAACGCACTCTTAAATAGCCTTGACGGTCTTCTGTACAGAACGGAGTAAAAATAATTTTTGCTCCTTTATCAGCTGCAATCCGAGCAAGCTCAGGAAATTCAATATCGTAGCAAATTTGGATTGCAATTTTTCCGCAGTCCGTATCAAATACACGAACCTGATCACCTGCTGAGATCCCCCACCATTTTCTTTCATTCGGTGTGATATGAAGTTTATATTGCTTTTCAATCGTTCCATCACGTCTAAATAAATAAGCGATATTGTAGATTTTCCCTTCCTCTTCAACGAAATGGGATCCGCCAATGATGTTAATGTTGTACTTCACAGAAAGGTCTGTGAACAAATTAATGTAGTCCTCGGTATATTCCGTGATCCGCTGCACTGCAAGACTTGGGGAGCGCTCCTCTAAGTAAGACATGAGCTGCGTTGTAAAAATTTCTGGGAATACGGCAAAGTCGGCTGATGCATCTGATGCGACATCAACATAATACTCCACCTGATTCATAAATTCCTCGAAGGAATGAATTTGTTTCATCGCATATTGAATGACGCAAATGCGAACTGGGAACGCCGATTTATAATATCTCTTCGATTGCGGACGATAATCAACATTGTTCCATTCCATTAATGTCGCATATGTGCTGGATGCCTTATCATCCGGCAAGTAATTCGGATTGATCCGCATGAGGCTGAATTCATTTAACAGCTGAAAAGATAAAACAGGATCATAAATTTGGTGAAGCATGACCTGCTCCACATATTGACGAGGCGTCATTTCCTCTTGGTATTTATGATAATTCGGGATGCGTCCGCCAATGATGATGCTTTTTAAATTTAATCTTCTCGCTAAGTCTTTTCTTGCTTCATATAAACGATGGCCAATTTTCATGCGGCGGTACTCAGGACTGACCATCACCTCAATTCCGTACATATTCATCCCATCTGGATTATGGTTTGTGATGTACCCATCATCTGTGATGTCCTGCCAAGTATGGCGGTCATCGTATTCATCAAAGTTAATTAATAAACTTGAACAAGAGCCAATGATTTCTCCCTCAAATTCAGCACAAAACTGTCCTTCTGGGAAATGCTCAAGATGGCTTTCAAGGTGCTCTCGTTTCCATGGGTCCATGCCCGGAAAGCATACCTCCTGTAAGGCAATAATTCGGTCAATATCTTCTTCCCGGATATTACGGATCACCATTCTTTTTTCAAACCGCGTTAAATCGAGTTTTTCTGCCATGATGTTTTTGCCCCCTTACTGATCCTCTTTTTCAAGCTGATGGAATAGCTGGAGCAATTCAATTTCAGCCATCGATTCTAATCTGACATCATATTCTTCAAATTGCAGCGTGCTCGTCACTTTGTTTGGGACGATAACGCATTTCATGCCTGCCCGTTTGGCAGCAACTGACCCATTCACTGAATCCTCAAATGCCACACAATCCTTTGGCTCTACACCTAAGCAGCTTGCGGTTTGCAAATAAAGCTCTGGATGAGGTTTGACTTCTTCCACATCATCTGACGTGCGGATACATTCAAAGTAATCGAAAAGACCAATCTGCTTCAGGTGATCAGACACCCATTTATAGTCTGAGCTGGAAGCAAGTCCAATCTTGATCCCAAGCTCCTTCGCTGCCTGTAAATAAGCTTCTACGCCGGGTCTTGCTGATTCGTCCTTCATCCTCTTTTGAAAACGAGAACGCCGGTCCGCTGTGAGCGCCTCATGATCCAGCGTCTTTCCCAGCTGCTTTTCTAAGTATTCAAATGGCTTAAAGCCTGCCTGCGTTCCGATGACGTTGCCCCATACGGAAAGAGGCAGCTCCGACTCATGCTCCGCAAACATTTCTTGTAAAACTTCATATTCATGTGTTTCTGTATCTAAAATTAATCCGTCAAAATCAAATATAATCGCCTTTACCAACGAGGCCACTCCTTTTTTTACGAAAGTCTTTAATATGATACCCAATGCTATCATATCGTGAATAAAATTGACTTTCAAAGATGAATGTCTGCTAAAATAATTATGTATAAAAGGAGCCTGTACCATTTTGTCAGGCTCCTACCCGTGTTTGGTTCATTCTGCAAGAGATCCAAGCGCTCCGATTCGTGGAGAAATAGGCAATGTTGAAAAAGAGCGGGTTTGGTATTACAGATCTTAAAGGTTTCTCCGTTCCCTTAAAAATAGTATGTGCGGCAGCCTAATAAGTTAACAAGGAAGTTCACACCAACTTTTACGCATTTTGAAGGCGGCGGCTGGAAAAATCGTCTAAATCAAACGGAAAAGAAAAGCCGCATGCATTGATCTGCTCACGGTTTCGCTCGAATAGCTCACGATCACGCTTTGTAATTTGGCGTTTAGGTTTTACAATAATGGTATGTAATAGCTGAAGTCCCGATAAAATACGAAAAGCATCGTCCATCGTTCCGTTATAAACCCCTTCAACAAAGGTCAGCGGTTGTTCTTTTTGACGCGCGGCGAGCTGCTTTCCACCAACAGCATGGGATAGAAGCTCTTCTACATCCTTTGATATTTCTTCAATCGCCTGCTCCTGCAGGTCTGTAGCAGCTTTCATTAATCTCACGTGACATCTACCTCTCTGTCGTTATTTCTTCATTCAGAATAGCACAGAAAAAAAGGCGTTCGCCAAGGTAAGTGTTTCCTATATATACCCAAAGAGAGGAACGGATATCATGAACATTAAAGGACATACGCTCTCGCTAAAAGCAGGTGAGCAGCATCATGACATTTCACTTAGTCAGTTTTTAAAAACAGCCGTGTCGGCCTCAAAACCGATTATCCATTTTTGGATGGAGCATCAAAAAGTACGTATAAATCAAAAGCCTGCCCATCACGCGGCAAAAGTCAGTACAGGCGATCACATCTTGATCGATTTATTTGAAACGGAAGAGAGTGATGTAACGCCAGAATATGGTGAATTAGAGGTGCTCTTTGAGGACGAGCACTTATTGATTGTGCAAAAGCCCGCCGGACGGCCAACGCACCCAAATGAAAAGGGACAAACAGGCACACTGGCTAACCTTGTGGCCTTCCATTTTCAAGCAAATGGCGAGGAAAAACGGGTGAGACATATCCACAGGCTTGATCAAGATACAAGCGGCACTGTCATTTTTGCTAAACACAGGTTAGCTCATACCGTGCTTGATCAAATGCTTTCTAAAAAAACGATCCATAGAACATACATCGCCATCGCAGAAGGACTTTTCAAGAAAAAGAAAGGCACGATCGATGCAGCGATCGGACGTGACAAGCATCATGGCGTCAGACGAAGAATCTCTCCTACTGGTCAAAGTGCTGTGACTCATTTTCAGGTTATGGACACTAATAAACATCTGCAAATGACAGCGGTTAAGCTGCAATTAGAGACCGGAAGAACACATCAAATTCGTGTCCATCTTAGCAGTCTCGGGCATCCTTTAGCCGGGGATTCACTTTATGGCGGGGCTCGCGCCTATATCAACAGATGCGCTCTTCACGCCAAACAAGTAGACATGACACATCCTTTTACAGGTGAGCATCTGAGCATAGAAGCGCCGCTTCCACTAGATATGGCTCAGCTCATTGACGAGATCATTCATTAAAAAAAGAGCCTGCTTTTGATAAGCAGGCTCTTTTTTCTTTAGACAGATGCTCTTTTTGCATAAATAATATACCGCTCTGGTGCATTGCCAACGAAATGAAATGGATAGCATGTCGTTAACACGAGCTCTTCCTTTTCATTCTGCAAAGTAATAATGGAAGTATCATGCTGATCCACGATTTTCGTATGCGTGATTTCATAAACAAACTCACCATACGGCACAGTGATTTTAAGCTGATCCCCAATATCCAGCTCACCTGTTCGGCGAAATACCGTGTCACGATGGCCAGATAGGACGATTTGTCCCTTTTGATCAGGATAATAACTGCCTTTGTAATGCCCGACTCCTTTGGCAAGATCATCTGCATCTGTCCCTTCGACAATGGGCAGGTCTGCTTTTAATTTCGGAATCGTCAGGATGCCAGAAGCTTTCCCTATTTCAGGAGAAAACTTCTTCTTTGACATCCCTTGATCGTCCGCTACTGCCTTCTTCGCGTCTTCTAATGATTGTGCCGTTTGAAGGTGTGTAGAGGCGATTTGCCAAATTCCCCAGCCGAGCAGGATGATTCCTGCTGTCATCACAGTAAGTGCAAGCCACTTCTTCATGCTTAAACTCCTTTGCCTGTTACATTTCTCTTAGATGATACGCTCTTTAGCTTGCTGCTTTTTCTTCTTGTTTTGCTTTTTGAATTCGTCCCTCTTTTTGATACACAATGGAAGCTCCATCAAAGCTCTTCACAAAAGCGACAGTGGCTTCTAGATCCTCTGGACCTGTTTCGGGATTTTTCCCGAGCCGGCCTATCGGCGCATATTTACTGCCGGTGGCAGTTGCCATAAAGTTATTTACTGTGAGTGTATATGTTTGATCGAGCGCAACGGATGAACCATCAGGCAGCTTTAAGTCGACTACTTTATATGTTACCGGATCATAGGAATATGAAAAGCCCGAAATGCTATAATCTGGTCCAAACTGTGGTGAAATTTGCGCTTCTATGATCTCAGCCAAGTCTTTCCCCTTAATCTCAAGTTTAACTAAGACGTTGCCGAAAGGCTGAATATTAAACAAATCTCCCCACGTAATCGGCCCTTTTTCAAGGGTTTGCCTGATCCCGCCGCCATTCATCATGGCAAAATCACTTTTCATCGAATATCTCATACCATCAGCAATCAAATTACCGAGCGGCGTGTCTCCATCATTTGAATAGCCGCCTTCCATTTTGACACCAGCTTCTCCAACTACCTCACTAATAATCGGCTCAACTTCTTTCCCGTAATGAGCCAAGATGCCGGCTGATTCCTTGTCCTTTTCAATACCAGATTGGTCTACATACTGGATATTTGCACTCTTTTTGACAATATCCTTCGTTTTGCGGTCAAGTGTTACATTGACTTCGCCAATGGCCTTCCCATATTCAAAGGCTTGAACAATTAATTTACCATTGACCTCTCCGTTTACCACTTCGTGATTATGCCCTGCAAAGATGACATCAATTTCATCATCGCCTTCTTTCGCAAGCTTCGCACTCTCTCCAGTGATGGTATCTCCATTTTGAAAGGCTGTCATATGAGCTAAGACTGCAATGGCTTTGATCCCTTTTTGTTTTAATTCCTTCGTGGCTTCATTTACGGCTTTGACTTCATCTGTAAACTGAATGTCTTTAATCCCTTCTGGCATCACCATTCCTGCGGCTGACTTTGTCACAACTCCGATAAATGCTACAGGGATTCCTTCAACATCCATGATTTCATAAGCAGGTAAAAGTGGTTTGCCTGTATCCTTGTATTCACAGTTTGCACAAACAAGCGGAAAATTCTGTCCGTCATATCCCTTTGTGCCTTTAGGATGATCTCCACCATTTATGATACGTAATAGCTCGTCCACCCCTTCATCAAATTCATGGTTGCCAACCGTGCCAACATCAAAGCCAATGTTTTCCATGAGTTCAACCGTTGGTTCATCTTGCAGAAGTGAAGATATTGGAGAGCTGCCGCCAATCATATCTCCAGCATGGACTGTGATCGTATTTTTGTGTGCTGCTTGTTTTTGTTTCATATAAGCCGCCACATAATCCATCCGTCCGTACGTTCCTTTATTGCCATCACCTTTCAGGTCCAGCTCGTATTGTTGATCGATTTTCCCGTGTAAATCATTCATGCTTAAAATGGTTAATGGGACTTCGCCCGTCCCCTCTGCCGGCTGATAGCCAGCCTGTTCTGCTTCTTCTTTTGAAGCAAAAAAGATGCGTTTGTCTACAGCAATTTCTTTCCAGCTGTCAGGCGATACGTAGGTTTTCGCCGATGAATCACCGACATAGCGTGTGAGTCCTTTTTTCTGTTCACGTGCTCTAAATTCAAACGGCTGTTCTAGCAGCGGGTCCGCTTCGTTCCAAATGCCCAGCCCTTTTTCTTTCGCCTCTTTGACAGCTTTTTGGAACGTCTGATACTCCTTTTCATCTCCAACTGGCCAGATGAAATACGTAGGGGCATATCCTTTTTTCACAAGCTCTAAATTCGTATTAACCCCTTTTTTGGTTTTCACTTGAGCTAAGAGACGTCCATAGCCGTCCTTCGCTTCGGGACCAATCTTCAATGTGACTTTATCTCCGCTTGAAAGAAGCGTATTTAAATAGTCCGTCGCCTTCTGTCCAAAACGCAGCTGGTTTTGATCTAATTCATTTTTTGGCTTATGGTACGTTTCCGGCGTGTCCATATTCACAAAGCGCACCTTTGTTGTACCAAGCACAGGCTTTTTTAAGTGAATCGTATCTCCATCCACCACCCGGTCAACCGTTGCCGCGTATTCTTTCTTGATTTTTGGCGGCTTTGGCTGGCGTTTTAAGAGGCTGACATCACCCTTGTGTCTTGGAAGCACCTGCAGCGTATCATATCTGCTCAACACTCCTGTAAACTCATACCATTTCCCTGTCTTTACTTCATCAATAGCACTTGTATCCACCATCACTCTGAGGATGGTGCTGTGATATTTTTTATCAATGATCACCACATTGTATCCACCGCCAGCCGGCTGCTCTGGTTTTGAATCAACATAACCTTTGACCTTCACAAGTTTTCCTTCATGTTTACGTGCCTGATCCGTTTCTAGTTGTTTCAGTGAGACTCGCTTCGGCTTTGGCAAGGTTTGATTCACACCATCGATCTTCAGGCGGTCTCGATCTGGCACAATTTCAATCAGGCCTTTATAAGACGTGATCTTCCCCGATACTGTCACCTTCATGCCCGCTTTTAGTTCTGGGAAATTGTTAGGCTGTGCTGAATAAATATTGATTCCAGCTGATTTATCTTGAATGTATGTTGACAGTTTCCCATTGCCTATAGCAGATTGATCCGCTGTCACGATTCCGCTCACCGTCACCGTCTCTCCGATCAGCTGACGGGCTTTCTTGATTTTCATTGGCTTCTTTTGGTTCCATACCGTTTCCTTCTTTTCAGACGCGCTGGCTTGTTCTGCTGTAATCATGCCAGGCAGTAAGGATTGCAGACTAAAGATCACCAAAACCAAACAGCAGATCATTCGAATGGATCGAACACGTTTCATTAGACCTCTCCCCTTTCGAGCTTCATCTCTCATAGTGTACTAAGTAATTATTGATGGTAGATGGATTTCTTGTAAATCTTATGTCTGTTAACTCATTGGAAACGTAATAATGACTCGTGTCCCCTCAAAGCTTTTGCTTTCAAAACGAATGCTGCCGCCATGGCTTTCAATGATTTTAATGGTCATCATTAAACCAAGGCCAGTCCCTTTTTCTTTCGTTGTATAAAAAGGTTCTCCCAGTTTCCCCAGTTCATCTTCTGGTATGCCCTTTCCCTGGTCTTCAAAGATCAGCATCATTTGATTATGTTCCAATACGGATGTGACCTGAATGACACCTGTCACACCATCCATCGCTTCAATACCGTTTTTAAGAATGTTTAAGAAAACTTGTTTCAGCTCATTTGGTATACCTTGAATGTTTGGCAGCGACGGAGACAAATTCTTCTGAATAGACACGCCTTTTAAGACCGCCTGTGATTCAACGACCATGATCACTTCTTCGAGCAGAAGATTGACATGTACCGGCTCAAATTTCACCGATTTGCTTCTAGAAAGCACAAGGAATTCATTAATAATGGCCTCAAGCCGATTAAATTCAGACATCATGACATCTGCATAATCCTTCTGATATTTCTTACTTTGAATCATCAGCTGTAAAAATCCCTTTAACGACGTCAGCGGGTTCCGTATTTCATGGGCGATGCCGGCTGCAAGCTGCCCCACTGCCGACAGCATCTCTGACTTCATCAACATCTTCTCTGACTGCTTTTGATTGGTAATATCCTCTGAAATCCGCATCACAGTTGACTGCATTTTGTCAGGATCATCAATTCGGTGTAAAGAGACCCGCTCCCATCGTTCACGGCCTGATAAATCCTGAAAGTACAGCTCACCTGTCCAGCTGCCTTCTTTTAAACAAACGTCCCATTGCTTTTCTAAATCATCACATTGACACAGCGCATGATAGACAGAAAAGATATCTTTGCCGATCAGGTCGTATTCATGCTGCTGTACAAACTGGCAAAAGCGCTGATTCACGCATTGGATGACCCCTTCCTCAGTTGCAACAACAATATGGATATGGCTGTTATCCAGTGCTGTTACCGCTAGATGGAGTGCCTGTTTGATTTTTGACATTTCCGTCATTTTAATCCACGTCATCACCGCTCCCTCATGATCATGATCAAAGATAGGTGTGATGTGAACAGTGAATTGTTCGCCTTCATTCGTTTCAATTTCTCGTTCGATGACGCGCCTGTCCGAGATAACGGATTGTATGTCATGATAGAGCGTTTCCTGCGTAATCTTCTTGGCCATCGACTGAAAGGATTGCTGGTGCCTTATTTGAGCTGAAGTAAATAAAGAGGCAGCTGTAGGAGTGTAGTAGCGAATATTCATGTCCCGGTCCACAAACAACGTCGCAAGCTCCGGCTTGACAGAAGGTCTGTACAGTTCTTCCCTTGTCACCCTTAAGTTGTTTATGATATTAATGAAATGCTCGTGTTTTTTCTCAAGCTCCGCTGTTTGCGTGTTTCTCGCTTTTAATTGAGCCCTTGCCTCCTGTTCCTTTTGTTTGACTTCATTGAGTTCATTTTCTAAATCGACAATACGCTGTTGATAGACTGAATTCTGATCTGGCATCCCTTTTTCCCTGCCGTTCTTTTGATTTTTTCCTCTCTCATTCAGTCGAATGAGAATGACGTATACTCCTTTAAAACGGCGATCAAAACTCTTTATAATAAAATCCGCAAACTGCTTTCTGCCTTTTTCCGAAATGAGAACATGCTGAAACACAACCTCCGTCTCGTCTGTCCATACCTTTTGAAAGGTTTGACTCAACATCTCTTTCAAATAATCAGGCGTTACATATTCACATGATTGATCTGACACTTCTTTGTGGTCTAAGAAAGAATAGGCCCCATTTGACATCGCCAGGATTTTGTTACCATCATTGATGACCATACATGCATCATAATCCTCGCTCACTTCTTGCATATATTGTGCGGCTCGCTTTTGTAACTCGGCATCACGAGCGTCATGTATCCAAGGGACACTAGATGTAGAAATGTTTGAATGGGTGTAAATGTTCCACTTTTCATTGAACAGTTGAAACAATCGAGGGATATTGGGGACAGTTTCATTGGGCCCTAATATTAACATCCCTTGATCTTTTAAAGCATATTGGAATCGGGATAATACTCGTTTTTGCACTTCTGGCTCAAAGTACATCAGAACATTTCGGCAACTGATAAAATCGAGGTGGATAAAAGGTGAATCAATCAATAAATTGTGAGGAGCAAAAACAATATGTTTTCTAAGCGACTGCTTCACAATAAAAGCGTCACCTTTTGTTTCGAAATATCGCGCCCGCCATTTTTCCGGTATGCTTGCCATAGACTCTCTAGAGTAAAGACCTTTACTAGCTATTTGAATGGCTTTTCGGTTGATATCTGTCGCAAAGACTTGAAGTTCAATGGACACATCTCTTCGCTTCATTTCTTCTAAAAATAACATCGTAAAAGAATAGGCTTCTTCCCCTGTGGAACATCCCGCAATCCAAATTCGGCAGCGAGATTTCCCGTTGTTCATCGAATGGTCAATGATGGACGGTATGATCTTCTGTTCACATACACGAAAAGCTTCCATATCTCTAAAAAAAGTAGTCGTGCCGCTTAAAAGCTGGACGTGCAGGCGATCAAGCTCATCTGGTTCTCTTTCTAATAAACGATCGTACTCTGCTAATAATGACATCGGCTCGTTTGCAGTGCGCATCCGTTTTTGAATGACAGAAAGCAGTCTTTTCTTTTCATAGGTTGAAAAGGCAATCCCTTTATACATTTCAAGACGTTCAATGATTCTTAGTAAAGCTGGGTCTGTCTCATCAGCATGCGAGACATTCATGATATTGGCCATATATGCCGCAAGGGTAGATGGATCTTTGAATGTGTGATGATACATGCTGTCAAAGCCACTCTCTACCTCACTGCACGATAAGGCTGTACCACCTTGCTCAACCAACTGAAGCAATCCACTCCCCACACAATGACCTTTTTGAAAAAAGATCGCAAACGCCTCTTCCTTTTGAACACTGGCAAGTGACTTAAAAAGCGAGTCGACAGAGCATGCCTTGTTTGTTGGCAGCTGCTCTGATACATGCAGCCGATGATCTTCTGTTAACGTCACAGCCGCATGCTGCGGACAAAAATAGATGGTCTTCTTCATGACTTTCTCACCATGTTTAATCGTTTTTGCCCGGTAGCCAATCGGTAAAACAAGTGCTTCCAAATCTGTTATACAATCGCCTGTCACATGATTTTGCACAACAATAAAAGAGGCATTTAATTCATGTGGAAACGATTGAAAAAAAGCCTCAAGATGATGCTGTTCAAACGGCGAAACACCGATGCCAATCACTGGTGCCTGCACATGTTCGTCTTCTATCAAACGATTAATGATTTTGTCCTGCATCTGGTACCCCCATGTTCATTCGTCTGATACTTTTTTTCGACAAAAAGGAAGAAAACCCTCTAATTGTAAATAATGTTTTTTGCATGAAAACGTGAAAACATCCTCACATTAAAACAGATTGTATAAACAGAAGGAGGAATCTCAATGCAAAACGATCAGCATCCAATGTTTCAAGGAAGCGCTCAGCAGCCTGAGCTCAACCATGGCGGGCATGAGTTATTCGATTTACATGAAATTTTAGCCGGCACGATTAATATTTTGGATCAATATATGATCTTGCGGCAATTTATTCAAGATCCTGCATTATCCGACATCCTGGATCGACAATATCAATTCGTTTTATCCCAGTACAATGTCACTGTAGATTGTTTTTCTACCGGACAAAAGCCTAGTGAAGAAACCGCTACTTATATGATGAAAGAACACACACAAGTGACATACGGAATCAAACCTTCTCAGCCGAAGAAGCCGAATCAGTCATTACAGGATGTAAAAGACTTAGGCATCACAGGACATATGCTCAGCCTAGTCAAATCACATGCTGGGTTACTTTCCATGTCCGCATTAGAAGTAACAAATCCTGTTGTCAGACGTGTGCTTGCTGCGCAGATTCCGAACTTTATCGAAATGGCATATGAAATTTTCTTGTATCAAAACAAGCATAGCTACTATCAAGTTCCTCAGCTTTCCAAACAAGACATGACAGCCATGACGTCAGCTTTTGCACCGCTTCAGGGGCAGGTTCAAATGCCTCCTAGCAAGGCCGATCAACAAAAGCCTCTTCATTAAAAAAACGGCTGACCCCCTTCTCTGGTCAGCCGTTTTTTCTTTGGTACATCACTTTAAACTGTTCTTCAAAATCTGTGAGCCTCTCCCCTGTCGCCTGTTCAAAACCGCTAGCAAATTGGCCTGTTTTCGCAGTTTCCTCCATGATCTCATGTATGACGTCTCGTCCGTAAAGCTGCACCAGCTCATAGATCATATAATAGCTTTGTAAATATACATCTGTCTCATACGTTACCCGAGAGTTCTGCCAGTCTTGATCAGAATGAAGAGATTGAAAAGGAATCACGTCGAAGCGTTCAGACGTAGCATTTAACACGTCATAGGCCGTCCATTCTGCTGTTCCTTCGTGGAACCACAGCGGAAAAATTCCTGGAGACACTTCATATGAATGGACCTTTTCATAGAAAACAAAATGAGCGTACTCATGAATAAAAAGCGAATTGAAAAAATATAAAGGCAGTGTCTCTTTCTTCAATAATGCTTCCCGTTTATCTGGATATAGCCCAATCATCTGATCATGGTCAGAGTAAAATCCGGTTATATGCTTAATTCCAGCCATTTGTTCGATCGTCTCTTTATCATCAAAATAAATAACATCTAAAGGTCTGTCAGCTTCGAACTGAAACACTGACGCTGTTCTCTTCTCTGCCTGTTTCATGGCCTCAATTGTCAGATCAACAAAAGCATCCTCTTCCTCTGAATAGTAGATTCGAATATGTTCATAGACTTGCTTATTGAGTCCCTCCGTGATCACCGTTTTAGGAGAAGACTGCTGCTCCAAATATTGTCCTGTCAGCTGAAACGCAACATAAATCAAGTACGCGGTGAAAGCATAAAAAATCAGACCTGCTGCAATCATTCCGCCTACAAGTTTTTTATGAATCAATGACGGCTTGGCTTTCATTTGCTCCCCACCTGAATTCATCCTGCACCCTCTTTCTCTTTCTATGAAGAAACAAAGATCAACAAGAGGTGATATATTTTTTACTTTATGCAGTCAGGTGCGCGAGGTGCGGTTCCAAACAAAAAAGCCGCATATGACATACGGCTTTTGTCTTAGCTATTTTGATTCAGGGAAGACACGTCTAACCGTTTCAGTAAATTCATCGAATAATCCTGAAATCGGCTCTCCGCTTTTAATGCGTTTTCCGTAACCTTTCATACGATCGACAAAGTCTGGATTAGCAGATACATACACGTTGTCGATTTGTTGATCCGTTGATTTGACTTTGTCTGAAATTTTCTTTTTTAGATCATCCGTCACATCACCGCTTTTATTGCCTTCAAGTACAACGGCAACAAATGCATTTTTTCCTGTGACAAGCACGTTCGCTGACTTCACTTCAGACATATTGGCTACAAGCTCTGACGCCTTATCTGCCACTTTGACCTTCTGAGGTGTTTGAACATCTGGCTGATCCTGTCTCATGTTGTCATTCTTATATGTGACATTTTCATACTGCCGTTTCATTGTTCCTCTTCGCTCATCGCCTTGGTTGTTCATTCCACACCCAGCGGTAATTAATGTTGGCACGAGCAGTAAAGATAGCATCCATTTCTTATTCATCAATTATTCCCTCCTTTTGCTCATAGGTTTTTCATCCAGCCGGCTTTTTATGCACACATCCTCTGTTTCCGCAAAATGAATTCATAATTCAGCTGTGTTTGGTCATCCTAAACTTGATGAAAGATCATCACGATCAAATGGAGGGATTCGTTTGTTTAGAAAAAGAAAAGGTATGAGCACTGGCGCAATGATCGCAGTATCAACAGCTGTCATTGCATTGTTCTCCCCGGTTTTACGAAGAAGGCTGAAAAGCATGACACAAATGAATATGTCTTCAATGATGAAAAGCGCAAGCCATCAGCACCAAGACTCATCTCGCCATGAGTCACACTCACACAAAGAATCAAAAGGAACAGGTGAAGTTGGACAAATGATCAAGCAAGCATTCACAGCTGTCCAGCCAAATCAAACGAACCAGCACCAAGCACCATCAAGAACCCATCAGCCAACAGAGTCTTATGCGCAATCTCTTCACATTGATGAAAGTGTGATGAACGTGCTGGATGATGAATCCATCCAGCAAGTCATCAATGACATCGAGCACAAATGATAAAACAGGAGCCTTCATAAAAAGAGGCTCCTGTTTATTCTCCAGAAAAATGTTCTTTGACCATGAGACAAAAGGAAGGTAAAAATGTGATTTCGATTGTTGTGATGAAGTCACTATAATGCTCTAATATCAGCAAAAGTTCCTTTTCTTCCTTCTGATCTTTTTTTATTTCTACATGCTGCACTGTTTTAAAATCATATATTCCCAAAACAGATTCGGTCTTTTTTCGAACGACCTTTAAGGTAAATTCCTTCATAGCAAGCGACATAGTCACAACAAATCGCTCCTCCTGATTCTCGAAGCGAAACGTCAAATCTTGATATTCAACCGGCATTTCTTTTTCAAACCCGGCATCTGGCATTTTTTCAAAAAAAGAAAGCCAGTCCGTTTGATCTGGAAAGCGTTTTCCTCGCATTTTCTTCAATTCCTCATCATGAAAATTTTTATTAATTATCCTTTTTCCCCTTTTCTTTTGCAACAAATTTTAGTAATTTTAAAAAGGTGATTCTATTTTGCTAAGAGACCTCTTTATTAATTTAACAATTCTTGTCACTTTCCATTATTTATTTATGCTTGTGTTTAAAGAGAATTTTCTGAAAAAAGAAGATACCTTGCTCAGACAACTATGCAAAGGCATGCTTTCTGGGTTACTCGGTGTCCTTTTAATGTTCTTCTCTATTAAAACAGGACCAGCTATCATCGATTTAAGACATATTCCCCTTATTTTAACGGCCTTTTATGGAGGCATCGCTCAAACAATGATTGCAGCCTTTGTTGTCATCATTGGCCGATTATTAATTGAAGCCAACATCGCTTCATCCATCAATATTTTTTCCATGATGATTATCGCAACCTCTTCTTTTTTGATTGCCGAGCGTCATATGAATCATGTTGTGAAAATGCTGTTATCCATTACGATTGGTAATGTGGTGGCCACAAGCCTGTTTATCATGGTTGTGAATGAGACATCACTTAAACTGCATTTTGCTTATTGGATTTTCTCATATATTGCTGGGTTGTTTAATTTTTATGTCATAGAGCATCAAACAAAAGCATATCAGCTGTTAAATTTGTATAAATTCCAAGCTCATTATGACTTTTTAACAGGTGTTTTAAATAAACGGAAGTTCGATGAGGTATTAAGTGAAGCTTTTACTAAGAAGCTGAAGCAGCCTATCCATCAAATGTCCCTTATTTACCTAGACATCGATTACTTCAAAACCATCAATGATCAATATGGGCATCATGAGGGAGATATCGTTTTAAAAGAAATCGGTACAAGGCTGATTAAAAACACAAGAAGCTCTGATTATATTGGGCGGATTGGCGGTGAGGAATTCGCTGTCCTTCTACCAAATTGTACAATTGAAAAAACATGGCAGATCGCAGAACGCTTACGAAAAAAAATAGCAGATCAGCCGATTTATTTAAAAAATGGTATGTCCATTCACACTACGGTATCAATTGGGTGTGCTTATTCTCATGGAACGAGTGCTGACATCAAACAATTACCGATTATAGCTGACCAGGAGCTTTATAAAGCGAAGGAGTCCGGCCGAAATCAAGTGAGCTTTTCAGAGAGAAAAAAAGACCATTTGACATAGGCATTTTCCTCAATTTGTTAGCGCTAATTATTTTTAAAAAAGTTTTCGTTTAACAGTTGTTTTTTCCCGCAAACACTGGTAAAGTAAAGGTAATTATTTTTGTTCGTATCATCTTTAAGAAGAAAGTTTTGAAAGAGTTTTCGTCTTTGAAGTTTGTGTAAGAGCAAGAATAGTGAATTTAAGCGTTAAGATCGCTTTAGGAGGAAATTTCATGTTAGAAGGTAAAGTAAAATGGTTCAACTCTGAAAAAGGTTTCGGATTCATCGAAGTAGAAGGTCAAGACGATGTATTCGTTCACTTCTCTGCTATCCAAGGCGAAGGCTTCAAAACTTTAGAAGAAGGTCAAGCAGTTTCTTTCGAAATCGTTGAAGGTAACCGTGGACCACAAGCTGCTAACGTTAACAAAGCGTAATTTAAGAGCATCTGCTCTTTTAGCACTTTATAGAGTGAAGGAAAACCGTCCGGCTTTTGCCGGCGGTTTTTTTGTGCCATAAAAAAAGAGAACCTGATGAAAGGTTCTCTTTTTTATTTGTCCTTCTGCTTTAGCTTCTGCAAAGCAGAACGATACATATCATCATTCATTTTTGTCTCTGGTTCTTCTTCTTTGACAGGTGGTTCTGGCTGCTTAAACTTTTGAAGCGCCTGTCTATAAAAATCATCGCCAGACGCAGCATCATCTGTTTGAGAAGGCTCTGACGCTTTTTTTTCAACCTCAGGCTCTACAGGTCTCGCCGCAGCCTCTGGCTCGCTATGCGGCACGTCAGGCTGATTGGAGACATCTTCTTTGATCTCTTCCTTATCGGCCGATGCGTGTCTGACATTGAACGCTACTAATCCAATAATGACTAGAACAGCAGCTACTAACGCTACAATAATCGTCGCCAAAAGAACCCTCTCCTTATCGCTTAAATGATGCAGTGACTGATGCTACACGTCTTCCTAGTGCTTTTCCGAGTTCAATGCCTTCAGTAGAAATTAATTCATCTGAATCAATCGGACATGTCACACCAGCTCCATAGTAAGAGCCGTATAAAGCATTCTCTGGAACATTTCCAGGAAGGCCAACGACAAGCATTCCTTGGTGGAACATTGGTGTAATCAAATTGTGCATTGTCATTTCTAAACCGCCGTGTGTTGTAGCAGTTGTACAGAAAACAGCCCCGACTTTATCGATTAGTTTTCCTTCTGCCCATAAGTAGCCAAGACGGTCAATCCATGTCTTTAACCCAGAACTAATGGTACCAAAGTGACCAGGGCAGCCCCAAATGATCGCATCCATTTGATCGAGCTTGCGAATGTCCGCATCTTTCACGTGATCAATGAATACTTCAGCTTGCTCTGTTTCACCTGCGCCTGCTGCAATCGCTTCTGCAAGTGCTTTTGTATGGTCACCTTCACTATCGTATACAACATAAATTTTCATGTACGGTCCCTCCACACTTATCTTGCATCTTGGTTAGCTTCCTTAGGTGCCGGAAGCAGTGATATTTCTTGTTTCTTATGCTGCTGTTCTTTTCGCTTTTTATCCTTACGAACATCTCGCAGGAACAAGCTGAGAATGACACCAGCCGCACAGAATAATGTCACCCACATGTAAGCATCATTGATTCCCATCACGTTTGAATCAACCTGTGCTTTCGTAAAGAGCTGGGTGGATACATATTTTTGAGCAGCCTCAGCTGTCATGCCCATATGATGCATCACATTCGATACAGCCGCCTGGAATGAATTCATAAAGAACGGGTCCGCTGTATTTGTTTGATCCGCCATATTGGAATAATGGAATGTCGTCCGATTCGTATAAATCGTTGTGATCAAACTCGTACCGATGGAACCGCTTATTTGTCTTAATGTATTAGACATCGCTGTACCATGGCTGTTTAAGTGCTGCGGTAATTGGTTCATCCCTGCTGTCATAACCGGCATCATCAAGAGTGACATACCAAATGCACGTACTGCATACATGAGCACAATGTGACTATAGGAAGTATCAATGGTCAGCCTTGTAAACTCATATGTTGTGACAACGGTAATGAGCATCCCCACAATTGCAAGCGGACGAGGTCCAAATTTATCAAACAAGATCCCTGAAATCGGAGACATAATGAGCATCGCAAGTGCCCCTGGAAGCATTAATAGCCCAGATTGCAATGCCGTAAACCCAACGAGGTTTTGCAGATAAATCGGCAGTAAGAACATCCCTGTATATAAAGCAACCGTAATAATGATGTTAATGACACTTGATAATGAGAAAATGCTGTATTTAAATACGCGGAAATCAAGCATCGGATTATCAACTTTCAATTGTTGGAAAATAAAGAGAATGATCGCAATCGCACCAATAATAATCGTAGATAAGACGATCGGATCTGTCCAACCATCACTTCCTGCTTCACTCACTCCGTATAGAAGGGAAGCAAAACCGACGATTGAAAGAATCGCACCAAGACTGTCCAGCTTGATTTTTTTAGGCTCTACAATATTTTTAAACATAAAGAAAGCCGCGATAATGACAATCGCACCGATTGGCACAAGTCCATAAAACATAATACGCCAAGAATAATGTTCAATAATGTAACCAGATAATGTTGGTCCTACTGCAGGAGCAAACATCATCGCAAGACCAAAAATCCCCATTCCTTTCCCTCTGTTTTCCGGAGGGAAAATAAAAAGGATTGTTGTCATGACGAGCGGCTGTAAGATACCACCGCCGACAGCCTGAATCAAACGGCCGATGAGCATCGTTGAAAAGTTTGGCGCAATACCGCAAATAAATGTACCTAGCGTAAACGAGATCATAGCCACTAGGAATAAGCTGCGCTGCCCAAAACGTGTGATTAAAAACGCAGATAACGGAATCAGCACACCGTTGACAAGCATGTAGCCTGTTGTCAGCCACTGAATCGTCGTTGCACTTACATTAAATTCAGTCATTAAATGGGGCATGGCTACGTTCAAAAGCGTTTGGTTTAAAATCGCTACGAACAAACCGGCCATTAAAATGATCAGTAAAGACAAGGAGCCTGTTCCCTGTTTTGTCGCTGCAGGTTGATTTGCCATCTCAGACAACCTCCTTTCATTTTTTGATATCAATCATCATTAAGATGAAATTTTGACAGTAGCATTCATACCTGGAAGTACTTTGTCTGATGGGTTTTTAATTGAAATTTTCACTGCTACTTTTTGCGTTACTTTTGTATAGTTGCCACTTGAATTTGTTGCTGGCAGCATATTAAATGTTGAGTTTGTCGCATAACCAATTTGTTCAATGTTTCCTTCAAATGTTGTATCAGGATCACCATCTACAACGATGTCGACTTTGTCGCCTTTTTCAATGTTTTTAATATCTGTTTCTTTGATATTTGCTGTGATGTAAAGCTTGCTTAAATCAATTGTTTCACCAAGAACTGTACCAGGCTGCACTTGTTGATTGTTTTGTACTTCTTTTTTGACTAATGTGCCATCAGCCACTGCTTTAATGTTTGTTTTTGTTTGTCCTTCAACTTTTGCAACTGTGCTGTCTTTTTCGACTTCGTCACCTTCGTTGATATCCCAGCCTTTGATTTGTCCAGCTGCTGGTGCTGTAATTTGATACATGTCACCTGTCACTTTTGCCTCATCTGTTTTAACAAAGTTTGTGCTTTCGTAGTAGTAATAAGCACCTCCGGCAATAATGGCAAGAATCACAATAAGGCCAATAATGTTCGTTAGCAATAAACGCCCTCTGTTCATGTTTTGTTTCTCCTTTCATGTATAAAAATATAGTGTCATCTGCTTTAGCAAACTTAGAATGCCCATCATCTGACAGAATATGAAACAAGCTCAACAATCTGTCCTTTTCCCTTCATCTACTCCCGCCCGAGTCATGGTGTGCAGCCCATTTATCCTTATTGTTCACTTATGAGCAAAGAGCAGAAAAAGAAGAAAAGACGATCGGCATCTTTTTTGAAAAACTTATATTTAACAAGATTAAATATTAATAAATGAAAATTGAAATGTCAAAGAGAAAGTTTTACTTTTTTTCTGGTGATCCTTTCCTTCTCCACACAAAAAAACCTTTCAGCCCTTATGCTGAAAGGTTTTTTCAAATGTGCTCGTTATGAATGAACTTCTTCCTGCTGAAAAAATTTTTTTAGTGCGAGAAAAACGTCTGATTTTTGCTTCAAAATATAATGCTTAAATTTCTCATCCTGAATATGCTTATATGCTGACATTAATGTAGAATGCCGGTTGTATTGATTCACTTCACCGTAACAGAATAAATTGGCTTTTTTCATGATCTCAGAAACAAGTTTCACACACCGAGCGTTGTCTGAGGTCAAATTGTCACCATCAGAAAAATGAAAAGGATAAATATTATATCGCGACGGCGGGTATCGTTCGTCTATGAGCTCTAGTGCCTTTCGATAGACAGACGAGCAAATGGTCCCCCCGCTCTCACCCCGTGAGAAGAAATGTTCTTCGTCTACCACCTTCGCCTCTGTATGGTGGGCAATAAATTCAATATCGACCGTCTCATACTTTGTCCGTAAGAAACGTGTCATCCAAAAGAAAAAACTTCTCGCCATATATTTTTCCCAAAGTCCCATACTTCCGCTCGTATCCATCATCGCCAAAACGACAGCTTTCGACTCTGGTTTGGTCACTTCATTCCACGTTTTATACTTGATATCCTCTGGGTAGATTGGATAAAAGGAAGGACTGCCTGTCATCGCATTTCGTTTAAATGCCGACAGCATCGTTCGTTTTTTGTGGATATTTCCTGTTAACCCAGTTTTGCGAATATCATTAAATTCAATTTGCTCGACAATGATGTCGTCAAGCTCCTTTTGCTTGAGATTTGGCAGCTCCAGTTCACGAAACAGTGCTTCCTCGAGATCCATTAATGAGACTTCTGCTTCGTAATAATCCTCACCAGCTTGATCTCCAGCGCCCTGCCCCTTTCCTTGGCCCTGCTTACTGTCTGAGCCGTCGCGTGCAACAACATCGCCAACCTCACTGTCTCCATCGCCTTGACCCACATGCTTATTTTTGTCATAGTTATACCGAATTTTATATTCATCTAATGAACGGATCGGAATTTTTACAACATCTTTACCATTCGACATGATGATGCTTTCTTCTGTGACAAGATCCGGCAAATTGTTTTTAATCGCCTCTTTGACTTTTTTCTGATGACGCTGCTGGTCGTCATAGCCTTTTCGATGGAGGGACCAGTCTTCCTGAGACACAATAAACTGACTTTTTTCTTGCCGGGACATCCATCCCCCTCCTCACCTATTTGCACAATTCTTCTAGCCATCGATTCCTTTATCCTATGCTGCTCGTCATCCAAGTTGACGATCATTTCTAAAAAAGACATTACCGGTGCTGATGCGCCAATAATGCCTCCTTCATTTATTAACGATTCAGAAGACTGCCTACATATTTTAAAAGTTCATTTGCACTTGTTGAATTATAGCCATGCTCATCAATCAATCTAGCCACTACTTCATTGACCTTCTTCAGCTGCTGTTCATCCGGTGTCTTCGTTGATGTCGTGATTTTCACCACATCTTTTAGATCAGCAAACAGCTTCTTCTGAATGGCCTCTCGCAATCTCTCATGCGAATTATAATCAAATCGTTTTCCCTTTCTCGCATAAGCCGAAATTCGAATCAGAATTTCTTCTCTAAATGCCTTTTTGGCGTTTTCAGAAATACCAATCTGCTCCTCAATTGAACGCATGAGTTTTTCATCAGGATTCATTTCTTCACCCGTTAACGGATCACGCAGCTTGTTTTTATTGCAGTATGCCTCGACATTATCTAAGTAATTATCCATCAGCGTTTTCGCAGACTCCTCATAGGAGTACACAAAGGCCTTTTGCACTTCCTTCTTCGCAATATCATCATACTCTTTTCGCGCGACTGAAATGAAATTCAAATAACGCTCCCGGTCCTCGCTGGAGATTGATGGATGCTGATCTAACCCTTCTTTTAAGGAGCGAAGGACATCCAGTGCATTGATCGATTCCATATTCTTTCGAATGATGGTGGATGAAATTCGGTTGATTACATACCGCGGATCAATTCCGCTCATCCCTTCGTCATGAAATTCCTTTTTCATCTCATCAATGTCGACTGACTGGAAGCCTTCGACACTTTCTCCGTCATACAGACGCATTTTTTTCACCAGATCAATATCAGACCGCTTCGGTTCTTTCAGTCTCGTCAAAATGGAGAACATCGCTGCTACCTTCAGCGTATGGGGAGCAATATGCACATCTGAGACATCACTTTCTGAAATCATTTTATGATAAATGCGTTCTTCTTCTGTGACCTTTAAGTTATAAGGAATTGGCATCACAATAATTCTTGAATGCAAAGCCTCGTTCTTTTTATTTGAAATAAACGACCGGTACTCGGTTTCATTCGTATGGGCGACGATCAATTCATCTGCACTAATCAAGGCGAATCTTCCTGCCTTAAAATTTCCTTCCTGCGTTAATGACAGGAGGTGCCAGAGAAATTTCTCATCACACTTTAACATCTCCTGAAACTCCATCATCCCTCGGTTTGCTTTATTGAGTTCTCCATCAAAGCGGTACGCACGGGGATCTGACTCTGATCCAAATTCAGCAATGGTTGAAAAATCGATGCTTCCTGTTAAATCGGCAATGTCCTGAGATTTCGGATCAGACGGACTAAAGGTACCAATGCCGGTCCGTTTATCCTCTGAGAAAAAGATCCGCTCGACCCTTACATCCTCAATTCTGCCGCCATATTCCTCTTCCAGTCTCATCATGTTCAGAGGCGACAAATTCCCCTGCACACGAATCCCATATTCTCTATAGAAATCCTCCCGCAGATTTTGCGGAATGAGATGAAGCGGATCTTCATGCATCGGGCAGCCTTTGATCGCATAAACTGCGCCATGATCTGTCAGTGAATATTCTTCAAGTCCTCTTTTCAATCTAGTGACAAGCGTCGATTTCCCCCCGCTTACTGGTCCCATCAGTAATAAAATACGCTTCCTGACATCCAGCCGCTTTGCAGCAGGGTGAAAATATTCCTCTACTAATCTTTCGAGTGATTCCTCTAACCCAAACAGCTCCTGATCAAAAAATTTGTAGGTTCTGACCCCATTCTCCTCTTCAATCCCGCTGTCTTTAATCATATGATAAACGCGAGAATGAGCAGATTGAGCGACAAGTGGATTTTCCTTAATAATGTCTAAATAATCGCTGAATGTGCCTTCCCATTTCAGACGCTGCTCTTCTTCTCTGTGCTGTTCAATTTTCTTTAAAATATCCATATGAACCTCCTCTTTCAAGATTGAAGCTAGAAATCAGATACTGTTTTACAATCTATGCGGAGGCGTCCTATTACATGCTTTCGTTCTTCAAAATGACGAATTGGCAAACTGAATTGACAACCATCCGCAAGACCCTTCATAATAAAGGAAAAATAGGAGAAAAATGATTTTCTTCTCCTGCTTTTCAAGGTGAACTTCACATCATATGAAACAGGCAGCGAACGGAACAAAGGGATAAGGGGGAGCTTATATGAGAACGGTCATTATGATGGGCGTCATCATTACGTTTTTAGTATCCATTTTCACTGCTGGCTACGAAGGCAAGCCTGGTAAATGAAAAAAAGGATGTTCCATTTGCGGAACATCCTTTTTTTCATTTAGTTCGTTGTTTTCAGCACTTGCATATTCACTGTATTCCCTGACACCTGAACCTTCGTAAAGTCTTGCGTATCAACCACAGGTGTAACGGCACGATTATCCAATGTGATGTCAGTAAAACGAGTAGAGAAATTCGCCCGAATATCTTTTCGATAAATATCGTCAGTTACTGCTACCGTCGACAGTAGTTTCCACTTGGTCACAGAGCCAATGTTTGAGTTTTGAATTTCTGTAATAATGCGGCCGGTATAACCAACATTATTTGTGCCCCAGAACGTCGCTCTTGTATGCCCATTCAAATTTTTATAAATCGTCATTTGAACAGTACTTCCAGGTTTAAATCCCTTTGTATACGTAAAGTCATCTTTTCCTTCGATATATGTCTCTTGATTATTTGCTCCTACTTTCATCGTAGGTTTCCACACATTATAGGTTGAACTGTATTGAAGACCAATATCCGCTTCCTTTGAACCTGTGAATCCAGAATAAATATAAGCTGTACCATTTGACACACTCATTGTGGAAGGGAGCTGAATTTTTGTGACCAATATGGATCCGTTACTATTGATATAAGTACGCCCGCCAATCCCTTTTGATAACTGCGCTGCTTCTATCTCCTGCGTCTGAGAGAGTCCTGGAATACTGACTGGAATCGTCCCCATTAAAATTGCAGAGCTAATGGCACTAGTGATCAGTAGCTTTTTCATCTCATTATTCCTCCTAATGGATTCATGATTTTTTGAAAACGTGATCACAATCTATCATACTACCTATTTTTTAACATGTCAAAAAAAGTATAATTAAGTCATATTTTTCATCTTTCTGTTTCTTAACTCACATAAAAAAGCCGAGATCAGTATCTCGGCTTTTATCATGATCTTATATGAGATCGCGATATTGCTGCTGGCGAAGTGCCTCATATACAAGAATGGCTGCCGTATTCGACAGATTCAGAGAACGAACATGCTCTGTCATCGGTAAACGAAGACAACGGTCCATATTCTGTTCAATCAAATCTTTTGGCAATCCACTTGTCTCTCTGCCAAAGACGAAGAAATAGTCTTCATCCAGCTGAGAGTAATCAAATGTCGTATGCGGCTTTTGGCCAAATTTTGTGATATAGAAAAATTGTCCCTTCGGATGAGCCTCAAACAATTCATCAAGTGAATCATGATAGACCACATTGGCATATTTCCAATAATCGAGTCCTGCACGCTTCAGCATTTTGTCATCTGTCGAAAAACCAAGCGGACGAATCAGATGAAGGGTTGTATTTGTTGCTGCACATGTTCGCGCAATATTTCCAGTATTAGCTGGAATCTCTGGTTGATATAAAACGACATGAAGTCCCAAAAAAGTTCACCTCTAATTTTCTTTTCCGCTCAACATTATACCACTAACTATCCTTCGCAGCATCGTCCAAAATGTGAAAAAACATATAACGAATAGCAGGTGTATAAGCGGTCGAATCCTCGTATGACCAATAACGCATGCGGCAGTCATACGTCTGTGCATTCACAAGAGGCATTCCGCCTTTGTCATGATCAACGACAATAGTTGTATGATTATACCTTCCATCACCTTCAAAATCGTAGCAAATGACATCACCAATTTGAAGCTCGTGCGCTTCTTTGAGTTTCTTTGCTCTCAAACCCGCTTTTGAATTCGCTAAATAATTTTTCATCGAATGAGCCACCGTCCAGCTATAGCTCCACGTATGCGGGCGCACCCACCAGCCAGACCCGCGATTCGGATACCCTCTCGTTGGCGCATTCCCTGCTTTCAAACATTGTGAAATAAAATTTGTACAGTTATCTTCAAAATTTTTATAGGCTGGATTCCGCTTATTCCAGTATGTCTCCGCATACTGAACGGCTGCCCGCCGGTCATAATGAAAGGCTCTGCCGAATTGTTCTTCGGTCTGAAAGCGCTCATCCATAGACTCTTCTCTTTGCCGCTCTTCTAGCATTATCCGATCTTTAACAAGCATGTTGTTATAAAGGAACGCTTCTCTTTTTTCCACCTGTTCCTCTAAATAGAAAGAATCGTCTACATCCTTGCATACATAAGTGAGATGAGCAAGGTACTGCACATGCTGAGCTCCATCATCTTGAATGGCTGAATCGAGAAGTTTTGTTTTTGCTTTCGCCTTCACAATCTCAACCTGTCTTCTAGCAAAAAGCTCTTTTTTCCGCTCTACTGCTTCCACATCAGACATAAGCTGCGGCTGTTTGATTGCACGGTCATTGATTAAATACGCCAGCCTGTCTTCTAAAGTTTTCTCTAATAATTGTTTCACACAGACACCACCAAACATTTTTTAAAAGCTCTGTTTGGTTCATTCTATGTTCACAGGGATGTTATTTAGTATTTAAAGGTGTCTGTAAAAGCTCAATCCCTTTCACAATCTCCTCTTTCGCTTCTTCATCACTTTCCCGCTCAAGGGCTTTTTCCAGCTCTGGGAGCTGCTGATCGTCGCCAATTTTGCCAATTGCCCAAGCAGCCGTTCCCCGTATGACCGGTCTTGGGTCCTTGTGCATCAACTCAATCAACACTGGTAAAGCAGAAGTATCTTTAAAATGAGCGAGTGCCAAAATTGCATTCCGCTGAATGGGCTTTTTGCCCCGCCATGAACCTGAAACATGACCGTATTTTTCCTTAAATTCACGATTGCTGATCGTCAGAAGCGGCTTTAACAGCGGCTTTGCAATTTCAGGGTCCGGCTCCATTTCAGGATGCAGATGAAAGTCTTTTCCTTTATTGATCGGGCAGACGATTTGGCACGTATCACACCCATACAATCGATTCCCTATTTTCGAACGAAACTCATCAGGTAAAAATCCTTTTGTCTGCGTTAAAAATGAAATGCACCGCTGTGAATTGAGCTGCCCCGGATTCACCAGCGCACCCGTTGGACACGAATCCACACATTTATTGCATGTGCCGCACTGGTCTTCAATTTTCTCATCCGGTTCAAACGGGACATTTGTAATCATTTCAGCCAAATACACATAAGATCCAAACTCTGGCGTGATAATCATACAGTTCTTTGCACTAAAACCAATGCCAGCACGTTCTGCTACAGCACGATCAGACAATTCTCCTGTATCCACCATTGATTTTGTCCGTATATCAACATGTTTGCTTCGCAAAAATTCTTCGAGCATATCAAGCTTTTTTTTCAGCACGACATGATAATCCGTTCCCCATGAAGCCCGGCAAAAGATTCCCCTTCTCGCATCCTTAGTACTTCGAGGAGCATCTTTCATTTTGGAAGGATACGCGAGCGCTATCGCAACAATTGATTTGGCCTTCGGAAGCAGCAAAGAAGGGTTTGTCCGTTTTTCAATATCAGGCTCTTCAAAGCCTGACAAATACCCTAACGATTCATGTAAGATGAGGCGGTCCTTTAATGAATCAAATGTATCGGCGCTTGCAAATCGAATTTTATCGACACCAATTTCTTTCGCATATTGAATCAATTCTTCTTTTAATTCTCCAACATGAATCACCTTGCAAACCTCCTTTCTTTGTTTCTTCTGTTGTTTTCAGTATAATACGAGTGTATCATGACCGATTGGAGTGAGTCACTGTGAAGATACATATGGAAATTTCTCATCCTCAAAACCCGTCTATCCATGTTGGACAGATTGAATATTCGCATATTGAAGTGGGTACATCACCTCAAATGTTAAAAGGCCGCTTACGCCTGTTTCAAGAATCTTTATTTTTTGAATACGAAGATAAAGCCTTAGAAGAAGTACCAGTAATCAAAGAATGGACGGATCTTTTAAAAGACGTTCCTTTCCTTCCACTTCTTTCTGATATCCAAAAGGAACAATTTATTGACTCGACCAATTCCGTACAGGATTTGTCGATATTTTTCTCACTAAAATATTTCTTACCCATCCTGACATTAGATGCCGATCGCATCAAAGGACCGCTTTCACTGGCAAAACATGAGGCTGGGCACATCGAATGGCAGGACGGCGCAGGACTGAATGGATTATTTTCTCAAGCAAGTAAAGCACAAATTTCTCAAGACACAAAGAACATTCTTCAAATCATCCTTTTCCCGCCATCTATTTCCCGGGAAAAGAGTGAAGCTCTTATTCAATCCTTGACGAAGATGTTTGTACAAATACATGGCGGAGAAAGCAAATATGAACTCATTGAAAAAGCACTGTAGCCTGACAGTGCTTTTTCACATTATACTGACATAATAAAAAACGCAACACTTCGTTTATCTAAGAAACGAAATACTGCGTTATAAACAAAATTATGTATTGGAGCGGGTGATGAGAATCGAACTCACGACATCAGCTTGGAAGGCTGAGGTTTTACCACTAAACTACACCCGCATCAATCTTTTAAAAGCAACGTCATCGCGTTGACTTTTATTATGTTACAACTTTCTTAACAATTCGTCAAGAGAATATGAAGATTTTTCGTCAAAAAACTTCATATCCCCCGTATATATTACGATAGTTATTTATCTAGCTGGATATAAAATAAGTAGGCATGTGAATGATTCTTCAGCGCTTGCTTTGGATTCTTCTCAATCTCTTCAAATATAGTTGAACCTCCGTCTTTCCCCATTGCCGCTGTATACGCAATCAGAGCCTTGCCTCCAGATGAGACTTTGACAGTTTCAGATTGTGCAGAAAATACATAGTCACTTACTTTGAATGGGAAGCTTGATGTTGCTTTCGTCATCCCATCATTCTTTTTATCTGACCAAATACTAAATTGAGATTCATATGTATCTTTCTTATGATGTAATTGAAGAAGTACATTCACTTTTTGGTCGGTTCCATCCTGGTGTAAAGTAAAGGTAGCAGATGACGCTTCCTTATTCACTAATCGTCCATTTTTGTAATGACTCCCGATAAACGTAATACTCTTTTCATTCTTCGTTAATCCTTTCAGTGTCAGAGCGACCTTTTCATTAGTGGTTGCTGCTTCTAGTAAGTTTTTTTCTCTTTTTGTCAGTTTCATTTGTTCGATGGTTACTTGGTTTTTAGTGGCAGGCTCTTTTTTTATTGTCGACACCGTCTTCTCGGTTGTCGTCGTTTCTTCGGCCTTCTCGCCGCATCCTGCTAATAGAAAAACAGCGAATAAAAGAATGCTCCATTTTTTAAACATTGTGATCCCCTTTGATGTTTTTTATTTCTCATTATACTAAAATTTGGTTGATCATACAAAAAAAGATTAGGAGAATTCTCCTAACCTTTCGCTTTTTTCTGTTTTATAGCTGATAGGAATGCCACAATGAGAAAACTCGCAGCAAAAATCACAATCATATAAATAAAAAAGTTTGGCTTGATCTGAAAAGTAAATGCGGACGAGCCTTCCATTTCAAAAGCGAGACTGTTAAATAATAAAGCATCATTCGTTTTTGATTGAAATAAATGATAGAACAGTACGCCGATTGTCAGCATCGGAAAGCCTAAGAATCCTAGAAAACTGCCAACTATCGCGCCTTGTTTCATCGCCTGTACGTTCATGATCGTTGTCCTCCCATTCCCCCAAGCAATAGCTGCTTCATAATGGACTTACCATCCCCCATAAACGGAAGAAGATAGAGTAATTGAATAAAATACGTGATTGAAAAAATGAAAAAACCTGTCGAAACCGGGTTTTCTTTTAGAAATAGAACGGTCACAATGATGCCTGCTGCACCAATCACACCAGGAACAAGCGGTCCAAGCAGCGTAATCCATACCTGCTTTTTCTGAAACGGATCTAATACGGGTCTTACAAATTTCACAGACATCATATCACTCGCAAAAAAGCCTTGGGGACCATCTCGCCCCGCAAATTTTCGATGCGCATAGCCATGTGCCGCCTCATGTAAGGCAGTTCCGGTAATTAATCCGAAATAAATAATCGTAAAATATATCGCAATGGCTGCAATCGACGGATCGGGAATGAATAAAAAAGCGATCCCTGCCATGAACATGAAAAGCATCCAGAAAAAGATGATTTTACGCGTCACCATGAGCAAAGCCGTCCCTAAAATGTGAAGAAACGAGTGACCAGTACAATCAAATCGTTCCTTCATTTTGACTTGATACTGCTTGAAAAATTGGCAGCAGGCTGTCACAATCCGATATGGTGAATGATAATGAATAGACAGCAAGTGATGCTGATTCAATCCCATCATCAGCTGATAAAAGTCACGAGCAATCACCGACTCATCGACCTGAAACAAATCGGCGAGCTCTGCGGTAATACTCGCTTCTGTTCTTTTACCGTCCACTTTCGTTAACATATAATAGGCACTTTCATTGATCGGGAGTGTGCTTCCATACTGCGTATCCGTGAGATGCCTCTTTTGTAAGGTCACATACGGCGCTAGTGCCGGTACCCGCTCAATCTTTAGCTTATTGTTAAGAAGTTGAATCATGTGAATACCTCCATGAAAAACCTTTGTATATGGCAAAGATGAGCAGACCCTCAAATGCAGCCACAAGCAGCCACTGAAGCGTTTGACTAGACGCCCCTATAACATAGTTCCCAATAAAAACAATCGGAATCATGAGTAAAATAAGCGCTCCAAATGAAAAAATGCCTGTGTAGGGATTGTTTCGATCAAGAGGAAGTAAAATCCCTACCACATAAAAAAGCGCAGTGGCATTGCATAAGACAGCGGCACCAATCAATGCGTGCCAAATCTGATCAGGAAGCGTCAGCGTTGTCAGCATGAATAAAACAATTTGCAGTACACCAACGAGCAGAAGGCCGATAAACTTATACAAAGCCACTTCCCACGATCTCAGGCCAAATGTTTTATACATCCCCAGCATTCGTTTATCATTGCCAAACGAATTGAAGGCTGTTAATCCAGCAAGAGCGCATAGAACAAAAAATGCTTCTTCTTCAAATCGGACCCCAAACTGATAACGGACGAATAAGATCACAATGAGGAGAATAAGAAAATTTAAAATATTTTCTTCATTTCGCACCTGTGACTTCATTTCCTTCACAATAAGCGACCATTTCTTTGAAGAAGAGAACGGCAGTTTGTGTAAAAAGGTTAACGCTTTTTTCTCTGCCATAATTGGCATCATCGCAAGAGAAAGAAATGCACCGCCTGCCGATAAAAGGATGAACAGAATCAAAACGGCATAATTTACCCCTTCAGGAGACATTCCTTGTCCCGCTAGGAAAAACGGAGCTGTCAAATACATCAAATGATAATCAAACTGTATATATGATTGCTGAATTTGGCTAATATCAAAGTGCGTCAATCCATACGCGACAACCAGTGCCAATAAAACAAATATCGCTGCAAATTTTTGCAACGGTAATTTTAATTTCAGAACGAGCAAATAAGTGATATTGTAAATAAACTGCAGCAGCATTAAGACAAAAAGCGACTGCAAAAGCACCATCAAAAAGAAAGTGAAGATAAAGAAAATACCGATTCCCTGGGCAATAAAATTAGGTAAAAGCAGGATGCCGATAAAAAATAAAACAAGCCCTGCCACTACTGTCACCATCGGAATGAAGTAACCAAAACTTTTCTGAAAGGTAGAGAGCGGGAACCAGCTGAGCTGCATAGAAAACCGGTCTTGTTCAGGTGTTCTGACCTTGATCAAAACGAATAACAAGCTTGTAAAAATGGAGGCATTGATCGCCATTGACACGACGAGTAATCCGAGTGAACGTTCATCACCATTTAAGAAAGCCTTCATAAAGACACCCGTAAAGCTGTATCCGATAATGGCTCCCATTGTGACGGCAAACAAAAAGAATAAGACCACAATGATCCGCTTCGTTTGAGTATCAAAGAGCTTATACATCTCCTGCTGCCACATTTTAAGCATCATTTTAGAAATGATTAATGATTTCATCAAAATGTGCACCCCTATCACTTAACATTGAAGCTTTCAGAAACACCTGTTCCAGTGTGCTTGATTGATACTTCTCCTTTAAAGCTGAGACTGTTCCTTCATCCATTTTATTTCCTTTAGAAATAATGGCGATTTTGTGGCACAGCTCTTCCGCTGAAAGCATATCATGCGTTGAAAGCAAGATCGCACCATGGTGCTCGGCATACCGCTTCATCAGTTTCTTTGTGTTTATAACCGCTTCAATATCAAGTCCTCTAAAGGGCTCATCCATGATCACCAATTGACTATCAAGCATAAATGCAGCAATCAGCTGTGTCTTTTTTTTCATCCCATGTGAATAAGTTTCGATCGGTCTTGATAAGGCCGAGTCCATATCAAACAGTTCAATTAGTTGATTTCTTCTGTGAATTGTTTTACATTCATACATAGAAGAAACAAAATCTAAATATTCAGCACCAGTCAATGCTTCAGGGAGCAGCAGGTCATCTGGAACATAGGCTACTTGTTTTTTAAAGGATGGTTCATCATTTGTGACGTTCTGCAAGTGAATCCTTCCTTCTGTATGCTTAATGATCCCGAGTATACAGTTAATCATCGTTGTTTTACCCGAACCATTCGGTCCAGCAACAGCAACGATTTGATGAGGATCGATCTTTAAATGAAAATCATTGACAGCAGTCACGTTATTTTTATACGTCTTGGTTAAATTCTCGATCGTAAACATATAACCTCCAAGTGTCTGCATATTCTTTAAAAACAGATCAGGCTAAACCGCCCGCCACAGACGGTTTAGCCCTGGTGTCTTATCTAAGAAGTAAAAAGATGAATCCTAAGTATAGCTACTTACATTCAATTTGGACTTTTAAGCCACTTTCCCACTGAACGGCTCCTGTAAAGCTACCCTTGCCGTTTGCTAAACACCAAACTGCTGCTCCTAGAACGACTGTTGCTCCCAATCCAAGAAGGACAGCAACAAATACTAAGAACCAAGCTTGGTCCATAATAGCAGGTTCCATAGTGGAATAGTCAACTTGCGGCGCTGCATAAGTCATACTTTTCACCTCCCAGCTTATGATGATCGTATCATAGGCGTCACACTCCAAACATCTACAGAACATCCCATTTTTGACCGAACATACATTTGATTAAAATGTGACTTTTTATTCAATTATTCACTTTCAACTGCTTAAACCCTCTCTTATTTACTAGATTTTGACACCCCATAAGAACCACAAAACCCATATAATGTCAATTGAACCATCTTTTTTCTTCCTTTTTTGAAATAGTTCATATTTATCATCTGTGATATATATTCTTTCTTTTTTGTGAGATAGCAAGAATTCCCCCGATATATCAGATATAAAAGTCCTGATTATATGTCGCAATAACGTCATTTATGAAATATTTACTGATAATTCCGATAAAAGAGTGAGCATATTTTCCTTCTTCTCTTGACTCTAAAAATATGTATATACAAGAAAATCGATTGGGAAAAAAGCCCTTACCTTTTTCAGCAGCACACAACATATGACTCGTTCCCTTTCTATGAAAAAAAGCAAAGCAGCCACCGCAGACTGCTTTGCTTTTTTTATGAGGAACTAGCAGCAGAGGCTGCATCTGGAAAATGATTGTTCCCAATGATTTCACCAGCTGGCACAGAGAGTCCTGTATCCCCTGATCTCTTGAATGGAAGGAGCGGGAAAACAAGCTCTGCTAAATAATAAGCTTCTTCTAGGTGCGGGTATCCAGAAAATATAAATGTATCAATGCCTAGAGACTGGTATTCTATGATACGATCTGCTACTGTTTGCGGATCTCCGACGAGTGCTGTTCCTGCACCGCCGCGTACTAAACCAATGCCAGCCCAAAGATTTGGGCTGATTTCAAGTTTGTCTTTCCTCCCTTGGTGTAATTCGACCATTCGTCTTTGACCTACTGAGTCCATCCCCTGTAAAGCTTTTTGCGCCTCATCAATTGTTTTTTGATCCAAATGACGAATCAGATGTTCCGCTGCCTGCCATGCCTCCTCTTCGGTATCTCTCACAATCACATGAAGACGAATGCCAAACTTCACCGTTCTTCCTTCCTTTTCGGCCTGTTTCTTCACTTGTGCAATTTTCTCTTTTACTTGTGCAGGCGGTTCGCCCCAAGTTAAATAAACATCTGTATGCTTGGCGGCTGCTTGAATTCCTGCTTCTGATGATCCGCCAAAAAAGACTGGTGGATGGGGTGTTTGAGCTGGAGGGAATAACAGCCGGCCATTCTCTGCTTGTAGATGTTTGCCATGAAATTTTACATTTTCTCCTTTCAATAACCGCTTCCAAATCGTCAAAAACTCTTCTGTTGCCTCATAGCGTTCATCATGAGAAATGAACAGCCCATCCCCTTCAAGCTCCTCTTTACTTCCCCCTGCTACCACATTAATCAGCAGCCTCCCGCCTGAAAGACGATCTAATGTAGAAGTCATTCTAGCAGCAACAGACGGCTGCATAAGCCCTGGTCTAAGAGCCACGAGGAACTTTAAATGAGTTGTTTCAGCAGCTAAAGCAGCTGCCGTCAGCCATGGATCTTCACATGATCTCCCAGTAGGCAGCAAAACCCCTGTATAACCAAGCTGATCAGCTGCTTGAGCAATCTGTTTAAAATATGGATAGTCTGCCTGTCTTGCCCCTTTCGCTGATCCTAAATAACGGCCGTCTCCATGCGTTGGAATAAACCATAAAATATTCATGACATCGCCCCCTGTTATTATTCACCTTGATAACTAGTGCGCCACTTGAGCAGACGCTTTTCTAACAGACGTACAAATGAATCTGTCAGCTTACCTACTACTGCAAAGATGATAATTCCTACAAACACTTTATCCGTTTGAGAGAATTGCCTTGCATCCATAATCATATAGCCGACGCCGCTGCTTGAACCCATCAACTCAGCTACCACTAGACCAAGCCAAGCAATTCCTAATGACAGCCTCACGCCCAGAAGAATATGAGGAAGTGCAGCCGGTAAAATCAGCTTTGTGATGCTTTGATACAGATTAAACTCTAAGGCGCGGGCCACATCAAACAGCTTATTATCTACACTGCGGATACCTAGAAACGTATTAATATAAATCGGAAAAAAAGCGCCAAGTGCAATCAATAAAATTTTCGCCGTTTCATCAAAGCCAAACCAGAGGATAAATAAAGGAGTGACCGCTAAATGTGGAACGGTTCTCAGCATTTGCAACGTCGGATCTACATACTGCTCTGTTTTTTTAGAAAACCCTACGCATACGCCAAGCAAAAGACCTAAACCACCCCCAAGTAAAAATCCACATATCGCTCGATAAAGACTGATGTAAAGATGACCAAACAGTTCACCAGAACGAAATAAATCTCGAAAGGATTCTGCAATCAAGACAGGCGCAGGAAGTACAGTGGAAGAAACGATTTGAGAACCAGCTATGATCTGCCAAACCGCAATAAGTAGAACAGGTAATACCAGTCCCTTTAACTTATATAAAGAAGAAGCTTTTCTCCTTTTTTTCTTTGTCCGCTCGATTTTAGATGCTAAAGCCGGATTCGAAATAGCTTTCATTCATCCATCTCCTCTTTCAGCATTTTTTTAATAAACGAATTATCTACAACCTGATTAACATCAATTTTCCGCTGGATGGCCTTTGTCTTATATTGAAAATCAGCGGTATGCTGCTGAGCATTGATGATCTTCTTCGAAATGGGCTTATTGAGTGGTTCCGTATTGTTTAATACTTGTGTGACGACCTTCTTATCTAAATTTTTTAAACGCGCATATAGCGTAACAGCCTCTTCTGGATGTGATTTCTGCCACTTCACCGCATGGTCATATACCTTTAAGAATTTCACTACTAGTTCAGGATGCTGATCAGCAAACTGAGTTCGAACAAGTGTGAAACCTGGAGAATATAAATCGGTCGCTTCCCCATTCACCAGAAGCTTTGCTCCTTTCTTTATCGTTTCAAGGGATAAGAACGGCTCCCAGATCGACCAAGCATCAACGGACCCATTTTCAAATGCAGATATCGCTTCATCAGGCTGAAGCTGAATGATCTGTACATCCTTCGCAGATAACCCTGCCTGATCTAATACTTTGTATAAAAAGTCAAAGCCACTGCTCCCTTTAGCGACAGCGATTTTTTTCCCTTTTAAATCTTCTACTTTTTGAATCTCACTGTTCTTATTTACTAAAATACCGTTCGCTTTCAGCCCATCCTGAGATAAACCAATTTCCTTAAAATCAATACCTGCTGCCTGACCTGCGATGACAGGTGAGTTACCAACTTGTGAGAAATCTAATTGATTTGCAGCAAGTCCTTCAAATTGGGGAGGACCACTTTGAAACTCCACCCACTTTACCTTCACTCCTTCTTTTTCAAATGATTGTTCAAACCAACCTTTTTCCTTTGCTAAAAGAAGCGGGCTCAAACTTTGCTGAATCCCAATCCGAATTTCTTTCACCTTGTTTTCCGAACCGTCTGCTGCTTGATCACACCCAGCTAAAACAAGTAAAAGACTCAAAAAGATAACGATCATTTGTTTCTTTTTCATGCGATGTCCCTCCCTAAATCCCTGATCCATCGTTTAGTAACAATTCATCTGTTTTCTCAAATTCTGAAAGCACCTTTTGTCTTAAATGTTGAAAAGCGGTTGACGTTCTATCACGCGGAAAAGGCAGGTTCACAGGAAGAATCTTATGGATTCGGCCAGGTCTCGCTTGCATTAGCACAATTTCATTTCCTAAATAAATCGATTCATCAATATCATGAGTTACGAGCATCATCGTTGTTTTTTTCTCCTGCCAAATGTCCAGCAGCACATCCTGCAAGTGTTTTCGTGTAAATGCATCCAGCGCACCAAATGGTTCATCAAGCAATAAGATCTCCGGATCACGAAGGAGTGCTCTCGCAATGGCAACCCGTTGTGACATTCCTCCTGAAAGCTCATGTGGATAAGCATGTTCAAATCCTTTTAATCGAACAATTTCAATCAATTCATCCACTTTGCGGCGTACATCCTGTTGTTTTAAATTGAAATTGGCTGCTATGTTTTCTTCGACCGTCAGCCATGGAAACAGGCGGTGTTCCTGAAAGATAAAGCCTTGTTTCATTCCTGGCTCTGTGATCCGTCTGTCTCCTATCAAAATTTGCCCATGATACGCTGTGTCGAGCCCGCCTATGATCTTTAGCAATGTACTTTTCCCGCATCCACTCGGACCTATCACTGTTACAAATTCACCGGGAATGATGCTCAATCTCAAGTCTTCAAGTACCCGAATGGTCTGTTTGTCTTTCCAAAAGGATTTATCCACAATATCAATTGAAATCGTCATTGAAACCTCCACTCCTCTTGCGATCAGATAAATACACAGAAAGGCCCTTATCCCAAAAAAGAGATAAGAGCCTTCGTGTTGTCCGATCAGCTAATCATATTGATTTGTTAGCACCATCCTAAATCATATTAATCATATAAATCAACTCAATTTTATAAAATGGTTATTTTGTCCTTGTATGCTTTTCATCGATTCGATCGTAAATCGCTTCTATTCGGTCCTTGTTACTGTAAATCTCATATTTGTTCCGCTCAATCAATATGTCTAGTGTGATATCCATGTGTTTTCTGTATTTTTTTCGTTTTTTCTTTTTTTCCATCTTCATCATCCTTTCTTATTCAAATAAAAAAAAGGCTCTTCACTCATGCTTGAGTGATAGAGCCTTCGGTTGACCGATCAGCCATTCTTGTTCGTGTTTTCAGTATGCTCATGTTAATACACACTATTCCTACCTGTCAACTATATTTATTGTTTTTTCAGATTTATCTAAAAAATGATTGACCGAGCAAGGAACAAGATTTATAGTCTTATTAAATATTTCTTATCAAAACAGTTGGTTTTATCTAACAAAAGGAGGATATACACATGTCAGAAGAACGTCCATTTCGTTTAGAAACAAAAGCCATTCACGCAGGTCAGGAGCTTGATTCAGCGACCTATTCAAGAGCCGTGCCTATTTACCAAACAAGCTCCTTTGGTTTTAGAGATAGTGAGCATGCAGCGAATTTATTCGGTCTTCAGGAACCGGGAAATATTTATTCACGTATTATGAACCCTACAAATGACGTATTTGAAAAGCGTATCGCTGAGCTTGAAGGTGGAATTGGTGCACTTGCTGTTTCTTCTGGACAAGCAGCGACGACTTATTCTATTTTAAACATTGCAGGAGCTGGGGATGAAATCGTTTCCTCAAGCAGTCTTTATGGCGGCACCTACAATTTATTTGCCCATACACTCAAAAAACTCGGAATTACTGTGAAATTTGTCGATTCATCCAACCTTGAAGAACTTGAAGCAGCGATTACAGACAAAACAAAGGCAGTGTATGCAGAGAGCATTGGGAATCCAAAAGGCGACATTTTACATATTGAAGCCATCTCAGCCATTGCACACAAGCATCATATCCCGCTTATTGTGGACAATACACTCGCCAGCCCTTATTTATTAAGACCTATTGAGTTCGGTGCAGACATTGTCGTCCACTCAGCGACGAAATTTATTGGCGGTCATGGTACATCAATTGGCGGCGTCATCGTTGATAGCGGCCGATTCCCTTGGACTGACAGCGATAAGTTCAAAGGGCTGACTGAACCAGATCCAAGCTATCACGGGCTGACATATACAGAAGCAATTGGAGAAGCGGCTTATATCACAAAAGCACGAGTACAGCTCTTACGTGATTTAGGAGCAGCTCTGTCGCCATTCAACTCATTTTTACTTCTGCAAGGCTTAGAAACATTACACCTTCGTCTTGAGCGGCATAGTGAAAATGCGTTGAAAACAGCACAATTCTTACAGGATCACCCTCTTGTCGATTGGGTAAGCTATCCGGGCCTTGAAAGTCACGAATCCTATGAGCTTGCGCAAACCTATTTACCAAAAGGACAAGGCGCAATCCTCACATTCGGTATTAAAGGTGGACGCGAAGCAGGTAAAAAGCTCATTGATTCTGTGAAGCTTTTCTCCCATCTCGCAAACGTGGGCGATTCTAAATCGCTCATCATCCATCCTGCCAGCACAACGCATCAACAATTAAGCGAAGCAGAACAAAAAGCGACAGGTGTCACACCAGAGCTCATTCGTTTATCTGTTGGCACAGAAGCGATTGAAGATATTCTTGCAGATCTTGAACAGGCGATTACAAAAAGTCAGTCTGAATGACATTGAAAAAAGCACACGGCTGTGTGCTTTTTTCTTGTTTATTAATGATTGAGTAATCGAATGTCTTGGAAAGGATAAAATACAAATGAGGTAGTTCCTTGAATATCACGCTTTGTAAAAAGACCTAATCCGTTGCGGCTGTCCATTGAATTTTGGCGATTGTCACCCATGACAAAGTACTTTCCTTTTGGAACAGTCAGAGGACCAAAATCAGGTGTCAGCAAGGTACCATCTGCAGCTGCTTTCTTTTTGTTTGACGCTAAGTAAGGCTCAGCCACTTTTTTTCCATTGACATATAACTGATCATTTTTCATTTCAATTTTATCACCAGGTAAACCAATCAATCGTTTAACATAATGGGTGCTGCGGTCTTCCCCATCAAGAACAATGATCTGTCCCCGTTTATAATCACCGAAATAATCAACCGTTTTATTCACAAACACCCGCTCTGTATCATGCAATGTCGGATACATAGAAGATCCTTTGACAATGTATGGCGCGAATAAAAAGTTCCGAATGATAAAAACAGCAATAAATGCAATTAAGATGGCTTTGATCCAGCCCCATAATTCTGATTTCTTTTTTTGTGTTTTTGTATTTGTTGTCATAAGCTCCTCCTGAATTCCCCAAGGACGAAATGTGTGTCACCAGCTGCCAGCCGGCATCACGCTTGTTTCTCCCTAAATATAAACATATTTTGCCAACAAATCAAGCAATGAGAGAGAAAAAGGCAAGCACCTTTCTGTGCTTGCCCAAAACTCAGTTAGTTAGCAGAAGAATCCGCTTCTTTTTCTTTGTTTGCTTTACCATAGAAATAATCCGATGGATTCACTGGTTTGAAATCAGATAACTTATGGAATCGAAGAAGATCCCTATAGAGCACTTTATCTGAAAGACTTAACTGATTATCAACACGGGCTTTAACCGCCTCTGTCTCTTTATTTTGTTTCACCACTTTACCCGTTTTCGTATCATAAACGGTATTATCGACAAGTGTATATTTCGGTGTCACATAGTTTCCATTACGGAAGGCAACGGTCTGATCATGCTTTTTAGAGAATAGATCTGTTCCAAAATTCACGAATTCATTTGAATCGATACCTTGTAAGTGAAGAAGTGTTGGCATGACGTCGACTTCACCACCATACGTATGGTTGACGCCACCCTGCTTACCAGGGATACGAATCATGAGCGGAACACGCTGATTTTGTGCATTTTGATAAGGAGTGATTTCTTTCCCTTGAATTTCACTCATTGCACGGTTATGGTTCTCAGAAATACCGTTATGGTCACCATATAATAAAATGACTGAGTCTTTATACATACCTGATTTTTTCAAGTCTTTGAAGAATTGCTCTAATGACTCATCTAAATATCTTGCTGTTTGGAAATAATTATCGACTGTTTTATCGCCCGTTGTTGCCTTAGCGATTGTTGCATCTTTTTCATCTAAATTAAATGGATAATGATTTGTCAGCGTCATTAAATGTGCATAAAATGGCTTTTTCATTGATTCTAGCATTGGGATTGATTCTTTGAAGAACGGTTTATCTTTCAGCCCCATATTCACAAGGTTTTCTTCATCCATGTTGTAATAGGAAGCATCAAAGAATTGATCAATTCCCATATGTTTATAAATCGTGTCACGGTTCCAGAAAGATTTATAGTCCCCGTGAAGCACTGCACTCGTATAGCCTGCTTTTTGATCTAGGATGGCAGGGAGTGATTGGAAGGTATTTTCACCCTTTGTCACAAATGCTGCTCCCTCTGGCAAGCCAAACATACTATTATCCATCATCAGCTCAGCATCTGATGTCTTCCCTTGACCAGTCTGATGGAAAAAGTTATCGAAATACGTAAAATCTTCTTTCCCATGAGCCAGTTTGTTTAAAAATGGAGTCACTTCTTCTCCATTTAATTTGTAGTCAATTAAGAAAGACTGGAAGCTTTCTAAATGAATTTTAATAATGTTTTTACCTTTTGCTTTCCCAAAATACTCTGCATTTGGCTTCGCATAGTGAGAAGACGTATAGTTCACAACATCCGTTAAATCTTCACTGCTTGCATTTGCTACCTGTGTTGCGTTTTGTGCTGCCTGTACCCCATCATAAATCGTATAATTATAAACACCTAAGTATTTGACAACATACTTATGATCAAAGGTTCTCGTTAATAATTCTGGACGATCCTTTTCAGCCAAATGAAGGTTTACAAAGAACAATCCAATACCTGCAGCTACAATCAGCAGTGCAAACGTCTTTTTCATTTGGAACTTCTTCACTTCTGGTCTCCAAATGACAATGGCAATCAAGATGATAATATCAAGGAAGTATAAAAGATCATGCGGCTTAATGCTTGCTAACACACCGCCAGTCATGCCTCCCCCAAGATTACCTGCCTGCTTCATTGTTGAGAAAGTCAAAAAGTCATCAAAGAAACGGTAATACGCTACATTTGCATATAAAAGTGCGGTCATAATAAAATCAATAACAATTAAAACAATGGCAGATTTACGCCCCTTCAAAAAGAGAGCAAGTCCAAAAAACACAATGGCTGAACTAAATGGATTCAATAAGAGAAGCCCCTCTTGAAAAGAACCTTTTACTCCTAAATTAAAGTCCATTTTGTAGGCTGTGTACGATTTTGCCCAGAATAAAAGGACAGCCAAAACAAAAAAGCTATATTTGTTTGCAAATATTTTTTTCATAAAACCTCTTCTTTCTTATCATCGTTCTGATATAAATGAAATCATAAAAAATTTACATTCATTTTGCAAATGTAAATCTTCTTCGCCAAGCATGCCGATGCTCTGTCTCCGCCGGATACATGCGCTCCTTTAATATAACGAATGAAAAGCATCATAAGTTTCAAAAAAAATACGAGTAAATAAAAGGAAAAATATCCATTTACATTAAATTTACACACACTTCATGTTTTAGTGGATGAAGAAGGTTTTGTAAATCACTCAGTATTACTTTACTTTTTTCATCTATTCGTGTCAAAGTAATTATAAAGAAAAGGAAGAATCACCTAGGCTTTTCGACTCACTTACCCAAATTTATACAAAATTCGAGCCATGCTTCTTTTATTGTGACTCAACCTCCATTAATCCATGTACCTCCCTAAAAAAACAGTTTTAAACAAAAAAAGCTTGATTTCCCCTACTGATGTGCGGTGTGATTAAGAGGTAGATTTTGATCATATCATCCTTATGTTCATGACAAAAAAATCAGGCTGGAGGACATCATATGAAGATTAACAAACAAATCAACACTTTTGAAGAAAGATTTTCAGAAGATATTGTCACTATCATTGCTGTTACAGGACCTTCTGGTGTAGGGGCAGGAAAAGCAGGACAGGCACCTCTTTGGACCGCTTCTATTCCACTGATTACTTGGAAAGAAAACGGCCATATCACAACCGAAAATATAAGACTTTGCTGGCTAACAGATGACGAGGGATTAAGAGAAAAGCAGGCACAATTACATAAAGAATCAATCGTTACACTTCAGGTCCGAAAAGGCGAAGGCGAATTCATGCTTGTATCTTTGATTGATACAGACACAAAGGATCCAGCACTTCAAGAAATCTTAGAAGAAGCCCAAAAGCCTGTGTTTTATCATGATGATACACTCGGAACCTTTGAGTTAGTGAAAGGACTAGACTTATTTGAAAAGACAATCCAATGGAGCAATGAAGAGTGCCTTCTCTACTTCAACCTCGAAGAAGATGAAAAAATAAAGGACTCTCTTCGAACAGCAAGAAAGCTCATCCAAGAGCAAGCCAAATGGGATTCTTCTATTAAATCATTTGCCGCGAACAAGCTGATAAATCTAGCAAAAGATTGGCAGGAACAAGACGAATCAGCTGAAAAGCAAGAAGAACTCACACTAAATCAATTTATGAGCCGCATTTCACTTGAAAGCCTGCATGTTTACCCTGAGGGAGAGTTTGAAGTCTACTATCATGACGGTGATTTATTTTGGGGACATGTCATTATTATCACAGGAAATATAAATGGCACATTTCAAGATGCACACATTGCAGGCTAAAGGCTGGAGGAACAATAGATGGAGATCAAAGCTTTTCAAGAATTAAATCTAATTGGGAAAACGCCAGCCATCGCCAAAATTGGCGGATTCCGTCCTGATCCAGCTGTACACAGCTGGTTTGCCGGCCATTTTTTTATTGATCCTAATCAGGGCTGGCCGACAGATCAAGATGGGGCCATGATTCCGATTTTACAAATTTATTTACCAGAAGTGCCAGGAGGAATGAACGGCTTCAATGAATGTAAGATGATTCAAATTTTTCTCAACCAAAAAGCACTTCCGATTGATCTCACCAAAAACGGCGAAGGCTGGAAACTCATTGAATATTCAACAATCGAAGAATTAGAAGTAGTTGAAACTCCTGAAGAAGTGAGAGGACTCAAACCCTTTCAAATCCAATGGAACGAAAGTGAACAAAGGGATTTCCCTTGCTGGGAAGAAGCATGGTCATATGTGGATCTAACAGAAGTAAACGAAAGTGAAGAAGCGACAGACCACTTCTTTAATCAATACACAAATTATTCGTTCACAAAAATCGGTGGATATGGGGCGTATATTCAATCCCCACCTCATCAACAACAAGGCGAATTCATGCTGCAAATCGCCTCAGAAGAAAAACCTCGTTTCATGATTGGTGATAACAGCACAATGTATTTCTATTACGACAAAGAATTAAAAGAATGGTTTATGCACTGGGATTGTTTTTAACGTTTATTGAATGAAACCTTGCCTTCTCCTAAGCGTAATGAATAATATGAAAGGAGGAAGCAAAATGGGATTCATTTTAGACATCTTTTCATTTGCTGTGTATATCCCTTTTCTACAAGTGGATGAAGAGGATATCTCGAGGAACGCAGCACATCTCAAAAAATCTAGCTGGTTTCAAGCCCTATTACATGATCAAACTTGCAGGGACCTCATCATTTATCATCCCGATGTTCGACGTGTTATAGGCAAGTTTAAAACGGATAAACTCCATAAAAAACGATACAACTTAAGTTGCGAACGTAAATTACTACAAGCATTACAACGTGCAATGTAAACTGACAACAAGAGCCGCACTTTCCTGTGGCTCTTGTTTTATCAATTGAATCGTTCCTTTTGAAGAAAACATTTGACGCCTGGACAACTCTCCCCGTATATTATGTATAAATCCATCTTTTTCAAAGAAAAGGGGGCCTCACATGCGCTTATTTAAGAACTGGAGAAAAAAACAGCCTGCACAGCAAGTCACTTCAGAAAAGCAAGAAGACAGCATCCCAATCAACTTCTCCACACTTCCCTTTGGCACAGACACCGTCGATGATTTTTTGTTCAACCTAGACCTGACCTCCAAGCTCACAGATCCCTATAAAGAAACAGACACAAACAAGCTTACCTAGACCTTCGTAAATCCTCATCCAATACTGGATGATTTTTTTATACTCAATGAAAGGTGTATCCAATGAAAACATATTATATCGTCAGACACTGCCAAGCAGATGGACAATCTAAAGATGCAGCTTTAACGCCACAAGGCATCACTCAATCTCAGGAACTGGCACAGTTTTTTTCCAGCATTCATCTCAATCAGATCATCTCAAGTCCATATAAACGAGCGATCCAAACCATTGAACCCCTTGCTCATGCACAGCAGCTCGAGATAAAAATCGATCAGCGCCTCTCTGAACGTGTATTAAGCAATAAGCCAATAGACAATTGGTATGAGAAGCTAAAACTGAGTTTTACAGATTTACATATGACCTGTGAAGGCGGAGAATCGAGCCAAGAAGCCATGAATCGTATTGTAGAAGCACTCCACGAACAAATAAAATTAGAAAAAGATCATACCCTATTCGTCACACATGGCAATATCATGAGCCTTCTTCTTAAACACGCCGATCCAACGATTGGATTCGAAGAGTGGGAGAAACTAAGTAATCCAGATGTCTATATTCTGAAATATTTTAGTCCAGGTCATATAGAAACAGAACGAATATGGCATTAAAAAAACGGCAGAATGAACTCTGCCGTTTTCTCATCTATTGCTGATAATAAAATGCCTCTACCCACTCATACGGCCTTTTACGCTCTGCACACCATTTCATAAAGCCTCTTGTCTCCGTCTGCTGAAACGCCATCCAGTCCGTTAAAAGCTGGCCATAATAGACGGCTTGTTTTTGAACATTGGTACGAGTTCTTTTATCTTGAATCAGCATCATAACACGTTCAATCCCTTGAATTCTCTCTTGATCCTTCTCATAGGTGCTTAAATAAAGATCTTCATGTATATGATGAAACGAATACCACAAGGCCGATAAATAGATTTCACAAATTTGAACAATCACACGCTGTTCCTTGCTGCCCCCAAGCTCTAGTGCCTTCAATAAATGAGGCAGCCCTTCTCCCTGATGCACAAACAAACCTTGCCACCGATACAGTCTCACATCCAATGGATCAACTTTCTCCCACGTTTGAAAAACAGGCTGGATCACCCCATTTACCAGCGGATACACAAGCAGATGATGACCATCCTCAAATCGTTCAATCCACTCAAACAGCCAAGCCGCAAATTCACGCTGTACTTCAAAATCGTTCTCTTTCATCTCTTCAATAAAGGCCTGAAGAACTTTTAGCGCATCTTTACGCAGGCCCTGTTCTTTTCTCACACAGTACTGTCTAAAAAGAGGATAATCATTTACTCCCTCGTCTTGAATGATAGCTTGCAATATCGTCTTCGTTTGCATGATCACAACGCCGCCTCTTTACATCCAATCTTTTCTATGTTCATGAATAAATTGAATGTCTTTTTGATAATGTTCAAGATGTCCTTCTTGAATCATGTTTTGAAAAGCGATATCACCCTCACTCGCTTTTCGTTTCATATATTGACATAACCCTTCTAAACGAAGCAGCACCATATCCAAATAATCTTCTGCTATTTCCTCACCATAAGATTCAAAAAACAGCTTCACTCTATGCTTTATCTGGTCTGCATGGTGTAATGAAAGATAATTCACGACCTCCCCTATTTCAGTGCGAAAAAATCTACTGAGAGGCACACATGTATAAAGGGTATAAGCGATATCCCAAAGTCTCGGACCAGGAGCAGCTACATCAAAATCAATGATACCTACTGGTTTTTCACTATTGAAAATGATGTTGTACATCGCAAAATCATTATGGCACACAACTTCTATTTCGCCAGGCGTATTGTCCATTCGTTCCCAATCGTCTGAAATGGGAAAATCACGAACAGCATCATGATACAGTCTAAGCATTTTCGCTATATCTTTTAAGACATCAGAAGAGCACATGTATTCTTTTAAAGGATCATGACCGGCTACGCCTTCAATGAAAGACAAGATCTCTCTACCTTTTTCATCAATCCCTAAAAACTTTGGAGCATAGGAGAAATTCTTTTTTTCTAAATGCTTTAGCAGCTTTCGTATATTGATATTGTCTGACTTTACTTCTCGACGAACCGTATCTCCCGATCGATATACGTTTGAGACATTTCCACCTGCCAATAACTCCTCATGATCATTTTGTTTTTTCATAAATTCTCCCCTTAAACTGGGTCACAATGTTGAAGTCAGCTAAAGATGTGTATGTACCCACAAATATTCATTTAGTTACTCAAAGGTAGTACATTGTTTTATGTGAATATGCTGCCCCATTTTGTTTCCTTACATGGTTAAATGTATCTTATCAAATGTTGCAAAACAACTAAAGATTATACTGTTAACAGTAGTACATGCTCATTCTATTCTAATAGGTTTCTATTTTTATCTAAATAACTCATTTAAACCACAAAAAAACGTTTCACCACGAGGGTGAAACGTTAGGTTGATGGTAAAAACCACTCATGAAACCTTCAATAGATATTGGAGGCCGGGGTCGAACCGCACTCCTTGATAAATTATTCCAAAAAAACAAGGTATATTCTCTTAAAATAAAGCACCGTTAATGAAATAAGAATTAAAGTTCTTCTTGATATATTTCTGATTTTATCGGCTTTAAACTCAAAGGTATTTTAAACTCATGAATACTTTCAATATGATGAAAAAAATGATCTATATCGTCATAATCCATTGACCATTCCTCTACTACCTTTAACTTTTTTAACTCGCTTGTTGGTTTAAATAAAAATTCACAGTGTAGTTGTTCCATGTGAGAATAATCATCTTCTTCATAAACTGTAAACTGACGTACAAAGTCAAAATGAAATAGTTCCTCTCCTGTAAAATCATAGACACCACACTGAAATAAAATTTCTTTATCTTCTTCGCCCTCAACTGTCTCCTTTGAAAAATCCTTAAATGTTTCCCAAACCTTTTTTATATCAATTGTATCTTCACCAATGCTATCTTTAAGATAACTTTCAGCATTTTTAACCGTAATCATTACAACATCTCCTGTGTACAATTTATCCAATCCTTCTTCCATTATCCTACCCCTTTAGTTTAATAATAAGGTAACCATCAATAAAGTAAAAGTTAATCTCCTTAATATATAACTCTGTCATATTGTAAGGCTTTGATTCAGCAATATTTATTCCTTTTGCTGTTAGAGAATTAAGAAACGCCTTAAATTCATTCATGTAATACTGAATAGTATGTGGTCTTAAATTTCTTAACTCACAGTCCTTAACAAATAATTCAACATAAGACTTAATTTTCTTTTCTAATATTGCCAATTCACCTTGGTCTAAAATATTTTTACGTCTTGCCATTTAGCTAATTCACCCTTTCAGTAGTGAACGCGATTTGAAGTAATTTTGTCGTGTGTAAAATCAGCTAAAAAACAAATAAAAAACGCCCTCCTACAATTTGTAGAAAGACGTTTTAATCGTTGATATTCCTTAATTCTTCTGTAATTGACGACAATAAAGAATATCTAAAACTAGATACCGGTGGCCGGGGTCGAACCGGCACTCCGTGAGGAACACGATTTTGAGTCGTGCGCGTCTGCCAATTCCGCCACACCGGCATGATCATTAAAGAGCGCATCTTATATTAAAAAACATGGTGCCGAGGGCCGGACTTGAACCGGCACGGTAGTCACCTACCGCAGGATTTTAAGTCCTGTGTGTCTGCCAATTCCACCACCCCGGCAGTCTTTTCAAAAAAGGCGACACCCGGATTTGAACCGGGGATAAAGGTTTTGCAGACCTCTGCCTTACCACTTGGCTATGCCGCCATTATTGGAGCGGAAGACGGGATTCGAACCCGCGACCCCCACCTTGGCAAGGTGGTGTTCTACCACTGAACTACTTCCGCACATCAACT